>NZ_NASD01000001.1 GCF_002142155.1 Gilliamella apis
ATGTCTGGCGGTAATAGCGCGGTGGTCCCACCTGACCCCATGCCGAACTCAGAAGTGAAACGCCGTAGTGCCGATGGTAGTGTGGGTATTACCCATGTGAGAGTAGGGTGCCGCCAGACTTTTAAATATACGAGCCCAGCAGCGATGCTGGGCTTTTTTGCATTCTAAGAATAGTTAAAAATTCTTCTGAGGGTGAGATGAGTTCATTAATCGCTTTTAATAAACCGTTTAATGTTGTGACACAATTTTCTACACATGAAAAATATCAAACATTAAAAGATTATATAGCTTTACCTGGTTTTTACCCTGCTGGTCGTTTAGACACCGATAGTGAAGGTTTATTGCTGCTTACTAATGACGGTAAACTACAAGCAAAAATTAGCTCACCAAAATTTAAATTACCTAAAACTTATTGGGTGCAGGTAGAAGGATTAATAAATCGACAAGCCATAGATAAATTAACTAGTGGTGTGCAATTGAAAGAGTTTTATACTGCTCCAGCAATCGTGACATCACTTGCAGAGCCGACTAATTTATGGCAACGAATACCCCCTATTAGAGAACGCAAAACTATTCCTACTTCATGGATAAGTATTACCATAACAGAAGGAAAAAATCGACAGGTTAGAAGAATGTGTGCTGCGGTTGGATTCCCTTGTTTACGCTTAATTCGTGTTCAGATTGGCAAATATAATTTATTCACTCATCAGTTACCTTTAGGCGAATGGCGATCGGTTGCTACTGGTGATCTTTATCTCCGCTAACTACATTTAACAGACAATTCTAAAAGAATTATATTTTTTGAAAGATCAAAAGGATCAATTATATGATTCTCTTTGATCGAATCCTTTGGGCTTTATTGTAAAATAAGATAAAATGATCATTAATATTGATCGTAGGATAGATTATTTATGGTTGAACAAAAGAAAGAAGGTTTTTTTTCTCGTTTAAAGAAAGGTCTTTTTAAAACTAAACAAAATATTGGATCTGGTTTTCTAAGCTTATTTAAAGGCAAAAAGATCGATGATGAGTTGTTTGAAGAATTAGAAGAACAGTTGATCATTGCTGATGTCGGTTTCGATACCACACAAAGATTGATTAGCTCGTTAACACAACAAGCGTCAAGAAAAGAATTAAAAGATGCGGATGCATTACATGATCTATTAAAAAATGAAATGAAATCTATTTTAGATGGTGCTCAGCAACCACTTAATATAGAAAGTCATAAACCTTTTGTTATCTTAATGGTTGGTGTCAATGGTGTTGGGAAAACGACAACCATTGGTAAATTAGCCCGTCAATTTCAACAACAAGGCAAATCAGTGATGCTTGCCGCTGGCGATACCTTTCGTGCTGCCGCGGTTGAACAATTGCAAGTCTGGGGTGAACGTAATAACATCCCTGTCATTGCTCAGCATATTAATGCTGACTCAGCATCGGTAATCTTCGATGCTATTCAGGCTGCAAAAGCAAAAAATATCGATGTTTTAATTGCCGATACTGCTGGTCGTTTGCAAAATAAATCTCATTTAATGGACGAATTGAAAAAAATAGTCAGAGTAATTAAAAAGCAAGATGAAACAGCACCGCATGAAATTATGTTAACTATAGATGCTGGGACAGGACAAAATGCAATTAGTCAAACAAAGCTGTTTAATGAAGCGGTTGGCGTAACAGGGATGACATTAACCAAGTTAGATGGTACCGCAAAAGGTGGCATTATATTTAGCATAGCTGATCAATTTAATATTCCGATCCGCTATATCGGCGTAGGTGAAAAAATTGAAGATTTAAGACCTTTTGTTGCTGATGATTTTATTAATGCCCTATTTGACGAAACGGAAGAATAGAGATAACTCATGATCCAATTTCAACGTGTTAGTAAAGTTTATTCGGGTGGTAAACCAGCTTTACAAAATATAACATTTACTTTAGCGCAAGGAGAAATGGCCTTTTTAACCGGTCACTCCGGCGCGGGTAAAAGTACATTAATGCGTTTGATTTGTGGATTAGAAAAAGCTAATGACGGCAAGGTATTACTGAATGGTGTTGATGTTTCCAGTTTGAAAAAAAATCAAATGCCTTTTCTGCGTCGTACCATTGGTATGATTTTCCAAGATCATCAACTATTACTCGATCATACTGTTTATGATAATGTTGCTTTTCCATTAATTATCTTAGGTAAACCTGTTGAAGAAATTAAAAGACGAGTTTCTGCGGCATTAGATAAAGTTGGTTTGATTGATAAAATGAAATTTTACCCAATACAGCTATCTGGCGGTGAACAGCAACGAGTGGGGATAGCTCGAGCAATCGTCAATCGACCTACGGTTTTACTTGCTGATGAACCAACTGGTAATTTAGATGACAAACTCTCAAAAGATATTTTGAAATTATTTGAAGAGTTTAATCAAGCCGGTGTAACTGTGTTAATGGCAACCCATAACATGGGGTTGATACGTCGAAAACATCATCGAATACTAAATTTGAATCAAGGACGTTTAGAGGTTAAAAGTTGATGATAAATGCGAAGGTTAAACCATCTAAACAAAAAAACAAAACCAACAACAATAGCTTTTTGGGCCGCTGGCAAAGGCAGATCAGCTACGCATGGCATAATGTGTTTAACTATTTTTATCAAAATATATTTGCTTCTTTGCTGACAATTTTGGTTATTGCTATATCAATTACTTTGCCGACTATAGGCTATTTATTATTGAAGAACGCCAATCAAGCGGCGGAACAGTGGTATCCGACGCCCAATTTAACAGTTTATATTAATAAAACTTTAAATTCGGAACAAACTAATGATTTAATTGATAAATTTAAGGCTATTGCTGAAGTTGAAAATGTAACTTATCTTTCTCGCGAAAATACACGAGAAGAGTTTAAAACTTGGTCTGGATTTGATGATGCTCTAGACCTACTCGATGAAAATCCATTACCAGCAGTTGCTATTGTTTTTCCAATAGAAGAAGCCAAATCTACCGATAAATTACATGATCTGCAAACACAGTTAAAAACAATAGCGGGTGTTGATGATGTGCAACTTGATGATAGCTGGTTTACTCGATTAACCGCATTGACCAATATGGTAAAATCGATAGTGTGGACAATATCAATTTTTATGGTTATTGCCGTATCATTGGTTATTGGTAATAGTATTCGGTTAAATATATTTGCCCGTAGGCAAACAATTATTGTTATGCAATTGATTGGTGCGACTGAAGGCTTTATTTTACGACCATTTTTATATAATGGTATTTTTACTGGATTGATTAGTGCGCTTTTGGCATTGATTCTATCGAAAGTATTTATTCTTCAAATAGATTCAACCATGTTGCATGTATCAGATGTTTTTGGAACAATGATTAATATAAATGGACTTTCATGGGAAGAAAGTTTGTTAATTGTTTTATTTTCGATCATTATTGGCTGGTTTTCAGCATTTATTGCCACTAAAAAGTATTTGAATAAAACGGTAATAGCTTCATAATTGTAGATTAATTATTTACGATTTTTATAAGCAGCTTCACTGCAAATATAATGATAAAAATGTGAACTAAATCACATTTTGGTGGTCTAAGTTTATAGAAAGATTTTAAATTGTTACTAATGTAAAATGTAGCAAAATTAGTTTAATTTAAGGGGGAATTAAATGAGTACTGATTTAAAAATGCAAGCAGGTGCTTTAATCCCACAAGGAAATATTGAATCATATCTTCGTATGATAAATACTTATCCGATGCTAACTGCAGAGGAAGAGAAGTCTTTAGGTGAACGCCTTTATTATCATGATGATGTGGATGCCGCAAGACAATTGATTTTGTCTCATTTGCGTTTTGTTGCGCATATTGCGCGTGGTTATTCTGGTTATGGTCTACCACAAGCCGATTTGATTCAAGAAGGTAATATTGGTTTAATGAAAGCCGTACGTCGTTTCAATCCTGAAATGGGTGTACGTTTAGTATCATTTGCAGTACATTGGATAAAAGCTGAAATTCATGAATATGTACTAAAAAATTGGCGTATTGTTAAAGTTGCTACAACCAAAGCACAAAGAAAATTATTCTTTAATTTAAGAAAGAATAAACAACGTTTAGGTTGGTTTAATAGCGCTGAAGTCGATATGGTTGCTGATGAACTAGGTGTAAGTCGTAAAGACGTCTTAGAGATGGAATCACGTATGTCAGCGCAAGATATGTCATTTGATATTGATAATGATGACGATGATAATTCAATTGTCGCACCAGCGCTTTATTTAGAAGATGGTAATTCTGATTTTTCAAAATCAATCGAAAACGATAATTGGGAAAATGAGGCAACTGACAAGTTACATGATGCCTTGTCTCAATTAGACGAACGTAGCCAAGATATTATCAAAGCACGGTGGTTAGATGCCGATGACAGTAAATCAACATTGCAAGTGTTGGCCGATAAATATAGCGTTTCTGCTGAACGTATTCGTCAACTTGAAAAAAATGCCATGAAAAAATTACGTGTAGCGATTGAAGCATAATTGCTTTTATTAATAACATATAAGCCCTACTTTAGTTAAAGTGGGGCTTTTTTATATGCTGAATTTAAATTAGTTTATAAATAAGTTAAGAATTAAAATAACTAGTTGAATAAAATAGTTATATTTAAACTCTTTTTATACACTATAATTTAAGATTAAATAGATAATCACCAAGAAGTTAGCTTTTATAAGAGGGATAAAAATGTTAAATAATTTGCTGAGAGTTATTTTACTTAGTCTAATTGCTGTTAGTTTAGTTGCTTGTAATGATAATGCTAAAAATACACCTTCTGATGTATCCATTAATACTGGTGTTATTGAATGTGATCGCTATCTAAAATTAGTTCACGAATTACAATTATCATCTAAACTCCCAGCTGATCCTGAAGAATCATTGGAAAATACTATAAATCATTTCAAACAATTGATAGAAAAAAATCCCGAATCAACTAAGAGAGAGTGTAATTCTGCCTATACTGCTTTGCGATCAATGAATCGCTAACCATGCAGCTTCTTGAGCATGTAATAGGGCTGTATCAAAGAAAGGAATGGCGTAATCTTGTTGGGATATTAATAAACCAATTTCAGTACAGCCTAAAATTACCCCTTCAGCGCCTTGCTTAACGAGTTTATCTATAATATTGAGATAAGCTTGTTTAGATTCTGGTTTAATTTGCCCAAGACAAAGTTCATCATAAATAATATCGTTGATGATGATTCTATCTTGTTCATCAGGAATTAAAACATTTAAACCTTTTTCAATTAGTTTTGATTTGTAAAAGTCTTGCTCCATGGTGTATTTGGTACCAAGTAATGCAACTGATTTTATTTTATCTTTAATCAAATGTTTGGCGGTCACGTCAGCAATATGAATGATAGGAATTGTAATTGCTTTTTGAATTTGGTCTGCAACCTTATGCATCGTATTAGTACAAATAATAACAAAGTCAGCACCGGCTAATTCTAATCTTTTAGCTGCATCAGTTAAAATAATTGCGCTTTTATCCCATTCATTATTTGCTTGGCAGCTTTCTATTTCTTGAAAATCGACACTATATAACAGAGTTTTAGCTGAATGTAATCCACCAAGGGATTTGCCAATAAATTGATTAATTACTTGATAATAAGTAACGGTACTTTCCCAACTCATGCCACCAATTAATCCAATTGTTTTCATTTCTAATACTCCATAATATTGTCTCGTTACTAGTAATAATTGATTATTAATTATAATTATTAGTATGTAAAGATAGTGAATTAGAATAAAATATCATTAACTATCAAAATATTGTTGCGAATAAGTTATAAAAAACGCATTGTAGCCGTTGGTTGATAAATGGATAATCACTATCAATGAAAAAATATAAAAAGTATTTTGCATTTCTCTCATTTGGATTGCTAATGTTATCATTTTCATGTTTGGCTGAACCCAAAGTGATCCATGTGCTGGTGGCATTATGTGATAATAAATATCAGGCTATCGCTCCAGTACCCGCAGCAATTGGTAATGGCCAAGATCCGAAAAATAATCTTTATTGGGGCGCTGCTTTTGGTTTTAAAACGTATTTTGCTAAACAAAAAGAGTGGCAAGTTATTCAAGTTAATAAACCTAATAATGGCAAGATATTAGAGGAGATAATTTATAAACATCAAAGCAAGGATGTCTACCTTATTGCTCAGGCATATGATGGTAAATATATCAATGATACAGTAGATGATTTTATTAGTTACTCAGCAGGAAAACAGTCAGCGTCATTTTTAATCAATAAAACCAAAATTGAGGCTGGAGCTAAAGCCAATTTAGTGGTTTATGTTGGTCATGATGCATTAATGGAGTGGTCATGGCGTAATTATTTACCCGATAGTTGGCGTTGGTATACCTTGTCAAAAGCAGAACAAGAAAAACAAAAATCACGCTATGCAGCCGTATTTGCTTGTAAAAGTCAGAAATATTTTACTCCGCCATTATCTCGATTAGGTATTACTCCTCTTATTTTAACTTTGCACCGTATGGCTCCTGAAGCTTATAGTATTCATGCTATGATTAGTAGTTGGTTGAATGGTGAAGCAAAAGATGAAACAAGGCTTAAAGTAGCAACGGCTTATAGCCAATATCAAAAGTTAAGCAAACCCGCTTTACATATATTTACCACAGAATATAGTCAATAATGATGTTTAATTATAGTAGATGATTTAACTTATTAATAAAAGGCAAACAAATATGTTGCAAACACCTAAAATAGTCATTTTAACAGGTGCCGGTATCTCTGCTGAATCTGGCTTATCAACTTTTCGCGCCCAAAATGGATTGTGGGAAGGTCATAATGTGGATGATGTTGCCACCTACCAAGGTTATTTGCGTGATCCGATTGCTGTACATAATTTTTATAATATGCTACGCAATAAGTTACAAAATCCTGAGGTGAAACCCAATGCGGCTCATTTTGCCTTAGCACAATTAGAACAGAAATTAGGCACGGATAATGTACTAATTGTTACACAAAATGTGGATAACCTTCATGAAAAAGCCGGTTCCAAAAATATCATCCACATGCATGGTGAATTATTAAAAGTGCGTAATGAAAAAACAGGGCAAGTTTTTGCTTGTTATGATGATGTAATTTATCAAGATAACCACTTAATTCGTCCACACATTGTTTGGTTCGGTGAAATGCCACTACAAATGGATGAAATCTATGATGCGCTGTCGAAAGCTGATTATTTTATTTCAATTGGTACTTCAGGAAATGTTTATCCAGCCGCTGGTTTTGTGCAAATGGCTAATCAATTTGGCGTTAAAACGGTAGAACTTAACTTAGAACCTAGTTTAGGTGAAAACTTATTTAAGACTAAAATTTACGGTCCGGCCAGTCAAGTAGTACCTGAATATATTAAAAATTTTATGTAAGGAAATATATTAGTTAAGCTGTTTTAGATAACTTTTACCACCTAAATTACTCATTTGCCCGCGGATCCATTCGGCCTTTTTTTGTATCTTATCATCAGGATTGGCCGGACTCCATTTTCTTGGATTTGGTAGTGTAGCCGCTAATAAACTAGCTTGATACGGTGTTAATTGACTAGCACTGACGTTAAAATAGTGTCGAGAAGCAGCTTCAATACCAAAAATACCTTCACCCCATTCCACACTATTTAAATAAATTTCGAGTGTACGTTGTTTTGACCAGATAAGCTCAATCCAAACGGTAAACCATGATTCAATACCTTTACGGATCCAACTTCGCGATGGCCATAGAAAAATATTTTTTGCTACTTGCTGCGTTATGGTACTAGCACCACGGATTTTTCTATTTTTTTGATTATAAATTAGTGCCCGATTAATGGCTTTAAAATCAAAACCCCAATGATCGGCAAAATTTTGATCTTCGGCGGCAATAACTGCAATTTTAATATTATCTGAAATCTGATCCCAATCTTTCCAGGTGCGTTGCTGAGTGATATTCCAATGAGCGATTTTTCTTTCAACCATTAACATCGAACCAAACGGATTAACCCAGCGCATTAATAAAATAATAAAAACCGAAACTAGCATAAATCCAATCACGATTTTTGTTATTATGCTTAACGTTTTCCTTAATGTGAGTTTCATATTAGTCCAGATACCACTAATTAAAAATGGTTGAGTAAACAGTATTCTAATACAAAAGTCGTTAAGTAAGATAGGTTATATTAACCGTTAAATAAATAATTATTTATAAAGTTAACTATTTGTTCTGGCTCATTAATATCTAATACAGGTACAGATGTATTTAATTGCTCATCACTGGCAACGGCGATGGTAAAATCATCAATAAATAGTGGTTTCGCGATTGTATTACGATGGCACATGATTTTGGGAATTTGCTCATCTTTGAATCCTTCAACTAATATGATATCAACATCGCTAAAATGGTTAATAAGTGTTTTTAAGTCAACGGGGTTATTGGGTGTTTCCTCAATCAATGCATAACGTTTATCACAAGCAATAATCGTTTGCTGCGCCCCAGCTTTGCGTAGCTCATAGCTATCTTTACCTGGGATATCTAATTCAATATCATGATGGGCATGTTTTAATGAACCTACCTTAATATTTTGTGAAACCATTAACTGAATAATCTTTTTTAGCAATGTGGTTTTACCACACCCACTATATCCAGATATGCCAATAATTTTTTTACTATTCATAGACTCTTGCCACTAACATGTTATATTTAAAAGTAGATATTACATTATTTTATACAAGATTAAAGGCAATGGTATGTATGATTTTTTAAATGATTATAATCAAACAGTGCACCCTGATTTATTAAAAGAATTTATCGATATTAATAATAAAAAGTTGAGTGGTTATGGTTTAGATGATTGTTGTAATGATGCCATCAATCACATAAGAGAAATATTAAAATCACCGAATGCTGATATCCATTTTATGGCCGGTGGAACCATGACCAATTTGACGGTAATTTCGCATATTTTAAAACCTTATCAAGCGGTGATCGCTGCTGAAACAGGGCATATCAATGTGCATGAAACTGGCGCAATTGAGGCAACCGGGCATAAAGTGGTGACGGTTAAAACCAAAGATGGAAAATTAACGCCAGAATTAATCAAACCAGTGTTAGATTATCATTGTGATGAACATATGGTACAACCAAAACTGGTGTATATTTCTAATACCACCGAATTAGGGACTATATATAGCAAGCAAGAGTTACAAAATCTGTATCAATTTTGTCAAAAAAATCATCTTTACCTTTATTTAGATGGTGCGCGTTTAGCAATGGCATTGGCTGCTAAAGATAATGACATTACTTTTCCTGACTTAGCCCAATATACCGATGCATTTTATATTGGTGGTACCAAAGTTGGTGCTTTTGCCGGTGAAGCGTTAGTATTTAATAATCATAACATTAATCATGACTTCCGCTTTAATATGAAACAGAAAGGGGCAATTTTAGCGAAAAGTTGGATTATAGCCATACAATTTAAAGCATTGATGCAAAATAACCTCTATCTTTCCTTAGGTAAACATAGTAATAGTATGGCTGAAAAACTCACAACCCTATTTGAAAAAGCTGGATTTACTTTTGCTGCTAAACCACAAACTAACCAACTATTTGTTCTGTTACCTAATCAATTAGCGCAAAAAATTCTTTCTGTTTATGAAGTGGATAATTTAGGCCAAAGTGATCCAGAACATATTTGCTTACGTTTTTGTACCTCATGGTCAACTCAAGAAGTTGAAATAGAAAACTTTGCTAATCAGTTAGCTAAGCTGCTTAAAAACGAATAGGGCGCTTTTTTATCGGTAAGTTTAGCTTTGTTGTTATCTAAATTGAGAAATAAAAACATCTAAGGAAAGGGGATTTGAAGCTGTTAAATAGCTAAAAATCCCTTTTTTGTTATGCTGTGATTTAATATAAATAGATTGAAAATTCAACAGAATAGAAAATGTGTTTAGATGTGAACTAAGTTTGTGATCAGCAAATCAACTAATTGTATTAAAAATACTAATGAACAATAATATGGAACTAAACAAAATATTAATTTTGAGGAAAGGGGTTTTTTATAGTTTAAAATTACCGATTGGTTACTTGATATAGTTGTTTGAATGATTTAGTTATTTGCTTTGATCATAAAATTGGCGTTTTCCAGCATATCTAATGTATTAATATTGGTAAAACTGACTGGATTGTCGCTAAAATCTACGGCAATGGCATTAATCTGTTGTAAAAATAACATCAGTTTGCGATCGCCTTCTTCTAAATATTTTTTTAATTGTGGGGCGATGGATTTATTAATTAATAAAATGGTTGGGTGGTCATTTTTGCCATCAAAAGGATAGATAGCTTGATGGGTTGTAGTGAGTTTTGCTAAACGAGTGATGAGATCATCGGGTAAAAAAGGGGTATCACAACTAACAAATAAATTCCAAGTAGTGGGACTGCGTAATAAGCCACTATAAATTCCGGCAAGAGGTCCTAGAAATCCCTGCAAATCATCACAAAATACTGGATAACCAAGCGAACGATATTGCTCAACATGACGGTTACAATTAATCATTAGCAAATCGACTTGTGGCTTAATTCGATCAATGACATATTGGTAAAGAGGTTTACCAGCTAATAACATCAAGCCTTTATCCTTACCATTCATACGGTTACTTTGGCCACCAGCTAAAATAATGCCAGTAATTGGCGGTTTTTCCATAAATTCTTTCTCTTTTACATTGCTAAAAAACAAAATAGCATTACTATATAGCAAAGTTATTTTTTAGTCGCAAATAACATATATCACTAGTTTATGAATCTTTGTAAATGCACTATTTAAATTTAAAGTCGAGTATATAATAGATACTTTTTAATATATAGATAGTAACGAAGAAGATTAACATAAAGGTTTATATCATCGTCTTCAACTTAGTTGAATATTAAATAAGGTATTTATTATGAAATGTCATCGTATTGATGAGTTAATAGAATTATTACAACCAGCTTGGGAAAACGATTCAGATCTTAATTTATTGCAACTTTTAGATAAATTAGGAAAGGAAGCTGGTTTTGATGGTGATCTTAAAGATCTTAGTGATGAAGTTTTAATTTATCATTTAAAAATGCGTAATTCAGATAAAAACGAAGCTATACCTGGATTAAAAAAAGATTATGAAGATGATTTTAAAACCGCATTATTAAAGGCACGCGGAATTATTGAAGAATAAGGAGAATCAATTAAATGAAAAAAACGCTTATTGCAATTGGAGTATTACTAACCTCTATGACCAGTTTTGCTGATGAAGCACCAGCAACTAGTAAAAATGATACTCAGCCAGCTACGGCAAGTGCTGCTACACAGCCAGCACCGATTGAAAGTGGCAAACAATATGGTGTTTTGCCATTTCAGCCATCTCCGGATAAAGAAGTTGTTGAATTCTTTTCATTCAATTGCCCTAGCTGTTTCAAGTTTGAAAGTGAATATCATACGCCAGAAATGATTGCTAAGGCTTTGCCTAAAGATGCAAAATTTAGACGTTACCATTTGGAAAACTTTGGTCCTTTAGCTAAAGAGCTTGCTGAGGCATGGGCTATTGCTAATGTTTTAGGTATTGAAGATAAAGCCTCTGATGCGCTATATAAAGCAGTGCAAACCGATCGTAGTATAAAAACTGTCGATGATATTAAAGCTGTTTTTGCCAGTTTAGGTGTTGATGCTGAAAAGTTTGAGAAAACCCAAAAAAGTTTTTTAGTTAAAGCTTTTATGGCACAACAAACTGATTCAATTAAACAATTAAGCCCAGAATCAATTCCAATGGTAGTGGTTAATCGCAAGTTTTTTGTCAACTCACGTGGTCTTAATGCCAGTAATAGTACTGATTATATCAAAGACTATGCAAGAGTAACTGCTTATTTAGTTGATTTAGATCCGAATGTAGACGTAGAAAAAGATAAGGCTGAAAGTCAAGAGCAAGCCAAATAATTATCACTTAATGTTTTTACGGTTTTCTAAAAATATCAAAATCCCTTTGTTGGTATTACGACAAAGGGATTTTATTTTAGCAAAAAGTTTCTATTCTCTTTCTAACGCATAAATTGGATCAAGTTTTGCAGCTCGTTTTGCCGGAACATAGCCAAAAATAATACCTATCATGGTTGAGCAACTAAACGCTGCGATAATCGAAATGATAGAAAAACTCATGGCAAATGAGGTAACAAAATAATTAAAAACAAAACCGATAATAAATGATAGAACGATACCTAATGTTCCACCAATTAAACACACTAACACAGCTTCAATTAGGAATTGTTGCAAAATATCACTAGAACGTGCCCCAACTGCCATACGGACACCAATTTCCCGAGTTCTTTCGGTTACAGATACCAGCATAATATTCATTACTCCAATACCACCAACAATCAAAGAAATTAATGCGATAGTGGAGATCAGCAAAGTTAATACCCAAGCAGAAGAATTAACGGTTTCTCTTACACTGTCTGAATTAAAGATAAAGAAATCTTTACTACCATGACGCTGCAACATAATTTTATTAATCGCTTGCTCGGCAATATTTAAATCTACATTATCATTTATTCGAACAGTAATACTTTTTAATGATGTTTGCCCAACCATACGATTAATTACCGTCGTGTAAGGTAACCATATATTAAGGCTTTCATTATTACCAAATCCTTGTTGTTGTTTGGTCGCAACCCCAATGATTCTAACCGGTAATTGGCCAACCATTAGAATTTTACCTATTGGCTCTTGATCGCTAAATAATCTTTTAACGGTATTTTCATCAATTACCGCCTCTTGTGCAGAAGTGCTGACCGCTGTTTCATCGAAGGCAATACCTTTACTGATTGTATAGCCACGTACAGCAAAAAATTGCTCGCCGACACCATTAACTGTCCCAGTAACCGCTAAATTATCAATACGGAAATAGACACTAGTAGAAAGATTTGGAGTGGTACTATGAACAAAACTTTGTTGAGCTAAAAAATCAGCATCCGATGATCGTAGTGTGGTAATTTTATCGGCATTACGATCACCAAAACCACTACCGGCGTAAATTTCTAAAGTACTGGTACCTAATGAATTAATATTGGAAAGTATTTTCTGCTTCGTTCCTTCTCCTAAAGCAACCATAGATACGACAGAAGCAATACCAATGATAATACCCAACATAGTCAAGAAAGTTCGTAATCGTTGCGACAACATAGATAATATTGCCATTTTAAACGCATCGCGAAAACGGTAATATTTAGCTGAAAAATTATCTTGAGTTTTGGTTATTTCGATTTGCTTAACTTGTCGATTATTAGCTTGTTCAGGGCAATAATTAGGATTAATTGAATCGGAAATAATATTGCCATCACTAATTTCAATAATTCTTTCAGCACTTTGGGCAATATTGGGGTCATGAGTAACGATAATGACAGTGTGTCCTTGTTGATGTAACTCACGTAAAATAGCCATGACTTCTAAACCACTTTTACGATCAAGAGCACCTGTTGGTTCATCGGCTAATATAATTTGTCCGCCATTGATTAATGCCCGTCCAATACTTACTCGTTGTTGCTGGCCACCGGATAATTGATTGGGTTTATTATTTATTTTATCGGCAAGGCCTAAACGAGATAAAATGTTGGTGGCACGACTTTGCCGTTGTTCATTGGTCACACCAGCATAAATTGCCGGTATTTCTACATTACCTTGTGCGGTTAAGGCATTTAATAAATGATAACGTTGAAAGATAAAGCCAAAATGTTCACGGCGTAACTCAGCTAATTCATCCGGCGATAATTGACTCGTTGTTCGGCCACCAATTGAATAAATTCCCGCGGTTGGCTTATCAAGACAACCAAGAATATTCATTAACGTCGATTTACCAGAACCAGAGGCCCCTATAATGGCAACCATTTCTCCGGCATTAATGGTTAAGTTGATGCTTTTTAGGACTTGTATCGTAGAATCTCCAGCCGGAAATTCACGAATAATATTCTCAAGTTTTATTAATGGAGTATTATTGTTGGTCATCTTAGAATCTTATCCTTGGTCCTTTGTTATTTGGATTAAATGTTGCACCATTTGCACTACTCACAACGACAACTTCTCCTTCTTTAAGACCTGATTTGATTTCAACATTAATATTATTATTAATCCCTAAATTAACTTCTCGCTCTTCGATACTATTTTGATTATTCAGAACATAAACAATCGCTTTATTTTTACCAGTATTTTTTTGGATAGCTTGCGATGGAATGGCAAGGACATCTTTTGCTTCTGCTAGCACAATATAAACTTGAGCAGTCATAGAAATACGTAAAATATGATCAGGATTATCAACATCTAATAAGCCGTTATAATAAATTGCACTTTTGGTGGTCGATGACGTACTTGAATTTGCTGAGCTTTCAGTATTAATTGAGTCAGGGGCTGGTTCAATTGCCCGCAATGTTAGTCCATCAAAACGTTTGTTTGGTTGTCCCAATATAGTGAAATAAACCGGCATTCCTTTTTTAACACCGATAACATCAGCTTCTGAAATTTGTGCTTCAATAGTCATTTTGTCCAGTTGGGCAACTTTAACAATAGTAGGTGCACTTTGTACCGAGTTTACGGTTTGTCCTTGATCAACTGGAATAGCAACAATAACACCATCAATTGGTGCGCGTATTTTAGTGTAGCCTAAATTGACTTTTGCAGTATCAACTGCAACTTGAGCACTAACAATATCTGCATCAAGGGCAGCAATATCGGCTTTAATTGCATCAAGATCTGCTTTGGCAGAATCTAAATCAGATTGGACGCCAACCCCTTTTTTAACCAACTTTAATTGACGATCATAGGTTAATTGATAATTGACTAATTTTGCTTGCTTCGAGGTTCGTTGGGCTTCTAAGCTGTTAAGAGACGCCTCGGATTGTTTAAGATCATTGCTTT
Source organism: Gilliamella apis (assembly GCF_002142155.1). Lineage (GTDB taxonomy): Bacteria > Pseudomonadota > Gammaproteobacteria > Enterobacterales > Orbaceae > Gilliamella > Gilliamella apis. The sequence continues at coordinate 14,960 of NZ_NASD01000001.1, forward strand.
GCTTAAGATCATCAATCTCAGCAATCATATCACCTTGTTTAACCTCATCACCGAGCTCAACATACAATTTTTTAATTTGCCCAGAAACTTGCGCACCAACGCTAACTTGTTTGAAAGCACTTATAGTGCCGTCAGCAAGTACAGTTTTCTCAATATTCGCTTTAGTGACCGTTGAAGTTATATAATTAATATTTGGTTCAGCAGGAAACAAAATTAATTTTGCTATGTACAGCAGAACTAAACCAATAACCGTAATAACGATGGATTTAACTCTTAAGAATTTTGCCAATCTTTTCATCCTTTTATTTCTTTTGTTATTTTTTTGAGCATTGTAACGTATTAATTTAATTTGCGATGATAACTAAAGACAATAAATTGTAATTTTTATGAAAATTAATTGGTTTTGATGTGTTAATAAACACAATTAATAGAGACAATTGAAAATCAATTATAATCATAAAGGCAAACTATAAATAAAATTACAATGAAATATTAATATCGAGTTAAAAAATTATTTTATACCGAACTATATAATCACCTTTACAAATCCTTAAAATTCTTTGCTTGCAGGGTTTAGTTTTGTTATTTATACTTATTCAAAATAACCATATAGTAAAATTAAATATAGATTAAAAAACAACGAAATATATGGATATATAGGAGTATTTTATGTTAAAATACAGTTGTTTAAAGGCCAGCCAGCCAGCCAGCCAGCCAGCCAGCCAGCCAGCCAGCCAGCCAGCCAGCCAGCCAGCCAGCCAGCCAGCCAGCCAGCCAGCCAGCCAATTTAAAACTTATCAATTAAAGGTAGTACTATTCAGTTTAGTCCTTTTCCTTATTCCTAATTATAGTTATGCGCTAACAGCGATGACTTCCCAAAAGATACAAGGTGAATTACCGCATTTAACTTTTAATAATGGTTTAACCAAAGAATATGGTTCAAGCGCATTAGGGTTATTAAGAGTAAAAGTATCTAATGGTACCTCTTATATCCCGAGTGAGCATGAAGCTTATCCAGATGCGGTAGTTGACACCTCAAGTGTTGATGAACCCATAATGTTAGAGGCAACAGATACGTTTGAAAGTATTGAAACCTTTGTTGCATTGCCATCCCAAAATAATAATTATCCGAAAATAGAATTTGACCAGTTAGTAATAGCGCCGTATGCATTTTGGCAGGATGCTGATGGTGATGAGTTAATTCCATTGACAGCAAAGCAGGCTAGTTTAAAAGGTAATCTTACTGTAATTTGGAAAGATGCTTTTGGTCGAGATATTACTAATTCAGTTAAATCTAATCCAAAGCAAGTGTTATCAGGGTGTAATGCTCCTTATGCATTAACTGTCGAGCTCCACAAGGGGGTTGTTCAAACTCAATATGGTGATCCCCGTCAACTCACTATCGATGATAAAAGTCATACTTATTATTTTTATCCTAAAGTGGTCGAACCGAAAGTTTGTTTTGCACAGCCAAATTTAGAATTTGGGGATGGAGTTTATGCTGGTCCAACAGAGCAATGGGATCCTTTAAATGGATTTAAATTGCAAGATATAAATAATCCGGAAAGTAATTTTCCAACTGTAGGTGCAAACAATTTATATTTGAAATTTAAGCTGATAGGTATCACGGCAGAAGAGTTCATAAATATTAATGGATCAACCATGCATTCAGAGGATGGTTCAGGTGTAATTTTGGAACTCACGCCAGAGAATGATCAAATAAAAACGCATGTGGTTAGAGTGACGTTAAAAGGCCCTAGCCGAGCTCAAAATGGAGGTGATGCTTTCAGCCCTTCAACGTTTAATTTTTATGCAGATAAAGGTAAAAGTAATTTACTGTATAACTTTAAAATTGGTCATTGGTATATTGGAGATGTCACTTTTGTTATTTATAGCGATGCCAAAAATATTTGTAATGGAACATTACCAACTGGAACCTATAGGACGCCTTATGTTCGTGAATATACTAATGGCGGTGTTGGTGGTAGTCATTATCAAAGAAAGATAAGTTTTAAGGATAAAAACAATAATATAACTGGTGGATTAACCAGCGAATGGGGAAATCTAAGGTCAAATTATTATTCCGAAGGTGATTTTGTTGGTGGTACCGCTGGTTGGGCGGTAGAAACAAATCCTTCGAGACTTCGATTTAGCGGTGGATTTGCTATAGGAAATTCTTATTATAATTATGATTATTTTAATCCAGGATTTCACCAAGTAGGAACAGGATGTATAACACCATAAGAAATTTTAATTGTTAGGAGTTTTATGCTTATAGAAAAGAAACTTTTATTAACTCGACAACCAAATCGAGCGTGTTTTATAGGAAATGGGTTATTTTGTAACTTATATGAGCAATCTGCTTATATAGTTTGTGAGCTATTAGGTGTAGATCTAAAATTAAGAGTAGAAACGATAAAGAAGTTAAATAATGAAAAACTTATTGTAACGGGATTTCCTAATGCAAAAGTATTGGGAAAATTTCCGGAAGCAATAAAAACACAATGGGGTTATGTATTACAAGATAAATTTGATTTGCAAGGTTTTTCCGCGTGGAAGAGCGAGCTTGAAGCAAGGCTTTAAGCCGTTCAACCACGCGCTCACGACAAATGGTTATAAAATGTACTATCAATGCCTTTATAGCTTTAATCTTAACAATCTTTCAAAGGCTGCGTTATAATGGCGCCAATTTTTTTACTGGTTAAAGATATTATAGCAATGGCATTAAAAATAACCGAAAAGTGTATTAATTGTGATATGTGTGAACCCGAGTGCCCTAATGAGGCTATCTCAATGGGGTTTGATACTTATGAAATTGATCCAAATAAATGTACTGAATGTGTTGGTTATTATGATCATTCGACTTGTCAGAGAGTTTGTCCGATTCAAAATGCGATTATTGCTGATCCAGATTGTGTCGAAAGCCAAGAGCAGTTATTAGAAAAATTTAAGCAACTAACCCATTCTTCTTAGTTAGTTGATTTTACCTCTATGCGTAATTCTTTTGGAATTTCAAAGGTGATATTTTCTGAAATTCCTTCGGTTTCAACCAATGATGTACAACCTAGACTTTTTAGATGATCGATAACTTGCTTAACCAAAATATCTGGCGCTGATGCTCCAGCTGTTACACCGATAGTTCGAGCATTAACTAGCCACTCAAAATTAATATCGGATGCGAAATCAATCAAATAAGCATGTTTACTGTTTCGCCTTGCCAGTTCAGCTAATCGGTTTGAGTTTGACGAGTTTTTCGAACCAACCACTAAAACCACATCGGCTTGAGATGATAGCTGTTTAACCGCCTGTTGCCGATTGGTGGTTGCATAGCAGATATCGTTTTTACGAGGGCTGCGAATATTCGGAAAGCGATTTTTTAAAGCTGAGATTATCTCAGCAGTATCATCAACGGATAACGTTGTTTGGGTTGTAAAACAGAGGTGCTGGTCGTTTTTTACTTGCAAGTTCTGCACATCTTCAATGGATTCAACTAAATAAATACCACCTTCAGGATTGCTATACTGCCCCATAGTACCATCGACCTCAATATGACCCGCGTGACCAATAAGAATAACTTCTTCTCCTCGATAGCTTGCTCTAGCAACTTCCATATGAACTTTGGTAACTAAAGGACATGTTGCATCAAATATCCGTAGTTGACGACGTTTAGCTTCATCTCGAACCGCTTTAGATACGCCATGAGCGGAAAAAATAAGGATACTATCGTCAGGTACTTCATTGATTTCTTCAATAAATATGGCGCCTAACTCTTTAAGACGATTAACTACGTAGCGATTATGAACGACCTCATGGCGCACATAAACCGGTGCGCCAAACAGTTCGATTGCTCGTTCAACGATGGTGATTGCTCGATCTACACCAGCACAAAAACCACGTGGATTAGCGAGGATAATCTGCATGTTAATCCATCTTTTTCGGTTTTACATAATTGCTTAGGATAAAGACTCCAATACCTAAACAAATAGCACAGTCGGCAATATTAAAAGTTGGGTAATGCCAATCACCAAAATTAACATCTAGGAAATCAACAACAAAACCATGATATAGGCGATCGAATAGGTTGCCTAACGCACCACCTAAAATTAATGCTAATGAGAAGTTTTCTAGTTTTTGTTTATGCTTATTGCGATATAGCATATAAACAATTACTGTACTGACAATAAAGGCAATTGCTGCCAGTATCCAGCGTTGGCCTTCAAATATACTGAATGCGGCACCAATATTGCGGACATACGTTATCGAGAAGAAGGGGAGTAGATTTACTGATTCAAAAAGGAAAAAATTCTTCACAATCCAAAATTTACTTGCGATATCTATAACAAAAACCACTACCGCTAATAATAACCAGTAAAGTCCGTTATCTTTTTTCATATAGTCTATGCTCATTATTATAATACCGCCGACAATCGTCGGCGGTAAATGTACTTAGTTAATTGCTATAAGATTATTTTTATAGCTCTTTTCTATTCCTATCACTAACTGTTAGTGGTTAAGCAAAATGTCTTACTTCACCATTGCCATGAATATTTTCTTCACAGCGTTTACATAAGTGAGTGGTAGGATTGTTATCAACAGTATAATGCCAGCAGCGAGGGCATTTATCGCCTTGTGCTTTAGCAAGCTCAATTTTAAGACCTTGAATATCACTTTGTACTGCTTGTTGTGATGCACTGTCTAACGGTTTAACACTTGCTTGTGACGTCAGTAATACAAAACGTAATTCGTTTTCTAATTTCGCAAGTGCCGTAGCAATTTCGCTATTGGCATAAAGTGTAACAGCAGCTTCAAGCGATCCACCAATAACTTTATCATTACGGCCTTGTTCTAAGACCTTATTGACTTCACTACGGATAGTTAAGATCTGAGCCCAATAAGCACTGTTCAATGTTTCGCTTTCCGCTAAGGTAAAGAGAGAGTTATACCATTCATCTTCAAACACAAATTCTGATTTTTCTGTTGCTGGTAGATATTGCCAAATTTCATCTGCAGTAAATGATAAAACAGGTGCAATCCAACGAACCATTGCTTGCGCAATATGATATAACGCCGTTTGACAGCTATGGCGCGCAATACTATCGCTTTTCGCCGTATATTGTCGATCTTTGATAATATCTAAATAGAATGACCCCATCTCAATTGAACAAAATTGCATAATACGTTGTACAACTTTGTGGAAATCATAGTTTTCATAAGCCTGAATGATCTGTTCTTGAGCCTCTTTTGCCACACTGACTGCCCAGCGATCAAGTACTACCATATCTTCTGGTTTAACCATATCTTTAGCTGGATCAAAACCATTTAAGTTAGCCAATAAGAAACGCGCAGTATTACGGATACGACGATAGCTATCAGCTGCACGTTTGATGATTTCATCTGAATAGCTCATTTCACCTGAATAATCGGTTGAAGCAATCCATAATCGTAGAATATCGGCACCTAATTTATTCATTACCTCTTGTGGTGTAACGATATTACCTAGCGATTTAGACATTTTACGACCTTGTCCATCGACCACAAAGCCATGTGTTAATACTTGTTTATACGGTGCTTTGTTATCAATTGCCGTTGATAACATTAACGAAGACATAAACCAACCACGATGTTGATCCGAACCTTCTAAATACATATCCGCTTCATGTCCTTCAAACTCAGGACGTACGCCAACAACTGAGTAGAATGTTGAACCTGAATCAAACCATACATCAAGCGTGTCTGGTACTTTGCGATAATCATCGGCATCGGGACCTAATAGATCTTTAATATCGGCATCCCACCATGCTTGAATACCATTTTGCTCAACTAATTTAGCGACTTTTTCGACTAACTGTAGTGTGTCTGGATGTAACTCTTCAGTCTCTTTGTGTACAAATAACGTCATTGGTACACCCCATGTACGTTGACGTGAAATACACCAATCAGGACGATTTGCCACCATTGTTTCAATTCGAGCTTGACCCCAATCCGGGATCCAACGAACTTGTTTAATCTCTTTTAGCGATTGAGCACGTAAACCTTGTTTATCCATGCTGATAAACCATTGTGGTGTTGCACGATAAATTACCGGTGTTTTATGTCGCCAACAGCATGGGTAACTATGTTCAATATTTTCAAAGTGTAATAGCGCATTGTGTTCTTTTAATAGCTCAATGACTACTTTATTGGCTTTAAAAACGAATAAACCATCTAAACCAGCACCAGTACCCGGTAAATAACAACCATTACCTCCAACCGGATTGGCTACTTCAAGGTCATATTTTTGACCAACAATAAAGTCTTCAGCACCATGACCTGGAGCGGTATGAACAGCACCAGTACCCGCATCAACAGTAACGTGTTCACCAAGTACAATTGGCTCATCAAAATCGAGGAATGGATGTTTGAAACGTAATAATTCAAGCGCATCACCTTGGCAAGAACCTAAGATTTTCCAATCAGTGATATCAGCACGTTTCATGACTGATTCAACTAAATCAGCAGCTAAAATTAAGCACTCTTTATCGTTGATTTGGACTAATTGATATTCTACCGTTGCATTAAGCGCAATTCCTCGGCTAGCAGGTAATGTCCATGGTGTGGTGGTCCAGATAACCGCATAAATAGTTAAATCAGTATTAATCCCGAATTTGTTTGCTACTGCTTGATTGTCAGTTGCTTTAAATTTGACATCAATTGCCGGTGATGATTTATCATAATATTCAACTTCGGCTTCCGCTAAGGCTGACATACAGTCGGTACACCAATAAACCGGTTTAGCCCCTTTGACTAAATGACCATTTTCGATCACTCTACCTAAAGCCCGAATAATATTCGCCTCAGTATCATAATTCATTGTACGATATGGATTTTGCCAATCGCCAAGTACACCCATACGAATAAAATCAGCTTTTTGTAGTTCAACTTGTGAAGCCGCATAATCACGACAAATTTGGCGAAATTCAGCTGGTGTCACTTTTACGCCTGGTTTACCAACCTGTTCTTCAACTTTTTGTTCTATCGGTAATCCATGACAATCCCATCCTGGAATATACGGGGAGTCATAACCACTTAAACCTTTAGATTTGATGATAATATCTTTAATTATTTTATTAACGGCATGACCGATATGAAGTTTTCCGTTTGCATAAGGAGGGCCATCATGCAAAATAAAAGATTTTTTGCCTTTTTTTACTTGACGGATTTTGCGATAAAGTTCTTTATCATACCAATTTTGCAACATAGCTGGTTCACGTTTAGCAAGATCGCCTCGCATAGGGAATCCAGTTTCCGGTAAATTCAATGTGTTTTTATAGTCTGTCATGCTGATTTATTCCAGTTATTTTTGTTGATACTACTTTTTAATTGGTTAATTTTGCACTGATCTGTTTCGCAGTGCAAACATCTTGTGAAATTTGTTGTTTTAAATCTGCTAAAGAGTCAAATTTTTTCTCATCGCGTAATTTACAGACAAAGGTAACGTCTAAATATTGTCCATAAATATCACCTGAAAAGTCAAATATATTCACCTCTAAAATTGCTTTTTTACCTTCAATGGTTGGTCTAATACCGATATTGGCAATGCCATGATAATATTGATTGCTACAACAGTTTTTGACTTTGACAAAATAGACCCCTTGTAAAGCAGGTTTTTTTCGATTCAAATGAATATTGGCGGTTGGAAATCCTAATTGTCTTGCTAATGCATTACCATGCACCACTCTACCTTGAATGGCGTAATCACGACCTAAAAGGCAACGAGCTAATTCAAAATCACTATTAAACAGTGCTTCACGAACAGCTGTACTACTGATTCTTAAATTATTCCAAACAAAGGTTGGCATACTTTCAACCAAAAAATGGTTATTTTGAGTATATTGTTGTAACAGATTGATATCGCCTTTGCGGTCACGGCCAAATTGGAAATCATCACCAATAACAATATATTTAGCACTCAATTTCTTAATCAACCAATCTTGAATAAATGCATTAGCTGACATATTGGCAAAGGTTTGGGTAAAGGGAACCGCGATAATATAGTCGATACCGAGTTTTTCAATTAACTGCACTTTTTCTTTAAATGAAGTTAAGCGAGTTGGTGCCTGCTTACTGAAGAATTCTAATGGTTGTGGCTCGAATAACATGACCGCTGTGGGTAAGTTTAATTTTTTACCTTGTTCTATTAAATGATTTATTAATTGTTGGTGTCCTAAGTGCACACCATCAAAGTTGCCCAATGTAACTACACATTGAGTAAATTCATTGTTTAAATTCTCAATACCGCGGATTATCTTCATTAAAGCGTGTTAGTTAATTATTATGTTTTCACTAAAATAGCTGCCAATTATACCAATCTTTCTTGAAGATGCACGTAATAACAATTAGCCTTTTTATGGCGGTATCAGCAATATTGTGATTGATTAATAGTGTTTTAATGCTCTTAGAAACTCTTGTCGAGTACTTGGATTAGTTTTAAATCCGCCACCTAACGCAGTAGTGGTGGTTAAACTATTTGAATCTTTAATGCCTCGGGCTTTTACACAAAAGTGTGTTGCATCAATTGATACTGCAACATTGACCGTACCGAGTAGTGTTTGCAAGGCAACCAAAATTTGTTGGGTTAATCTTTCTTGTACTTGTGGGCGTTGTGAAAAAAACTGAACAATTCGATTGATTTTTGATAGACCGATCACTTTATCTTTCGGGATATAAGAAACGGTCGCTTTACCATCGATGGTGACAAAATGGTGTTCACAAACACTGGTTAAAGTAATATCACGAACAGTGATCATTTCATCAACCTGCATTTTATTTTCAATCAGGGTGATTTTGGGAAAGTTATGGTAGTTAAGTCCGGAAAAGATCTCATCAACATACATTTTGGCAACGCGGTGTGGCGTTTCGCTAAGGCTATCATCATGCAAATCAAGTTCCATGAGTTTCATGATTTCTCGGAAGTGCGCTTCTATTTTAGCTTTCCGTTCGCTATTTTCCATAGCTAAACGACATGATGGGGTTTCAAGATTTTTAGCTGCTAATGCCTCTTTGACTTTTTGTGCAGCGGGACTTAATTCTGTCATTTATTTAGTACTCAGGCGAAAATAGATGTCACATTATATATTACTCATATTGTGATATACAGTAATTTTCATTAATTGGATTGAATAAAAGATTGTTATTATCTGAATTATTTTTACACTATATTATCGGAGTCAACAAGAATATTGTTGTTAATTAGGTTATACTTATGGTTATTAAATTGAATAACATTTGGGTAACTATTTATGCCAAATAATGCGCCAATTATTTTAATTGATGGATCTTCTTATCTTTATCGGGCTTTTTTTGCATGTCCGCCTTTAACCAATGCCAATGGTGAACCGACTGGGGCAATTTTTGGTGTTGTTAATATGATTCGTAGCTTGATGAATCAATATAATCCTACCCATGTTGCGGTAGTTTTTGATGCTAAAGGTGGATCGTTTCGTAATGAAATTTATAGTGAATATAAAGCAACACGTGACGAGATGCCGGAAGATTTACAGCCACAAGTTGAACCAATTCACACCATTTTAAAAGCGATGGGTTTACCATTACTTTGCATTGAAGGTGTTGAAGCTGATGATGTGATCGGGACTTTAGCCAGACAAGCAGAAAAAGAAAATCTTCAGGTACTCATTAGTACTGGCGATAAAGATATAGCGCAATTAGTGAGTGATAAAGTTACACTGATTAATACCATGAATAATACGGTGCTTGATCCGCAAGGAGTCATGGATAAATTTGGTGTGCCACCAGGAAAAATTATAGATTATTTAGCATTAAGAGGCGACAATTCCGATAATATACCTGGTGTAGTTGGGATTGGAGAAAAAACAGCACAAGCTTTATTAACGGCTTTTGATAGTGTACAAGATATTTATGACCATTTAGACGATATTGAAAATTTATCGATTCGAGGTGCTAAATCATTAAAGCAAAAATTAATAGACAATCAAAAGGATGCTGAGCTTTCTTATCTATTAGCTACCATTAAAACTGATGTAGCATTAGATTTTACCAATGAACAACTACTTGTTTCAGATATTGATGTAAATAAATTAGTCGAATTATTTGCTTATTATGGTTTTCATCGTTGGCAAAAAGAATTAATAGCGGGTAATTTTTTAAAAAAACAAAAACTAACTGCTAATGATATTGAAAATATGTCATTATTTTCACAGGAAAACGATACCGTTAAAGATAAGATTGATACAGATTATCAATGTATATTAACCCATGAGCAATTAGATGATTGGATCAGTAAATTAGCTAACTGTAAGCAGTTTGCTTTTGATACAGAAACTGATAATGTTGATCATCTTCATGCTAAATTGGTTGGCATATCGCTAAGCGTTACACCTCATCAAGCTGCTTATATTCCAATTAATCACCAATATCTTGGTGTGCCAGATCAATTACCATTAAATGAGGTATTATCTAAATTAAAACCAATATTAGAAGACCCCGCAATTAAGAAAATCGCCCAAAATGCCAAATTTGATTATAGTGTGTTAGCTAATTATGATATCCATGTGCAAGGTATTGCTTATGATACAATGTTGGAGTCATATGTCTTAAATAGTAATGAACGACACGATATGGATAGTATGGCAAATCGTTATTTGCATCTTAAAACTATTACTTATAATGAATTAACCAAGGTTGACAAAAAACAAGTCACTATCGATGTTATTGAAGTTGAAAAAACTACGCAATATGCCGCTGAAGATGCAGATGTTACTCTGCAACTTCATCAGAAACTATGGCCTGAACTGGAAAAAGACCAAAAGCTCAGCAAGTTATTTACCGATATTGAAATGCCATTGGCGATTGTGTTGGCCGATATGGAAAGGACAGGAGTGTTAATTGACACTAAACAGTTAAATGACTATTCCATTGAATTAAATAAAAAAATGCTAGAATTAGAGGCCGAATTACATTTCCTAGCAGGTGAAAAATTTAATCCTTCGTCACCAAAACAGATTCAAGCTATTTTATTTGATAAACACCAGTTACCTGTTTTAAAAAAGACACCAAAAGGTGATCCATCAACTAGTGAAGATGTGTTGAGTGAACTTGCTGAGCAGTATGTTTTACCGCGTAAAATTTTGTTTTATCGTAGCTTGGCAAAACTGAAAAATACCTATACTGATAAATTACCACTGATGGTAAGTCCAATAGACCATCGAATTCATACAAATTACAACCAAATAGGTACGGTAACAGGGCGGTTGTCATCAAATGATCCGAATTTGCAAAATATCCCAGTACGTAATGAAGAAGGGCGGCGAATTCGGCAAGCATTTATTGCACCAAATGGTTATAAGATTATTTCAGCCGATTATTCGCAAATAGAGTTGCGCATTATGGCGCATTTATCACAAGATCAAAGTCTGCTTAGCGCCTTTGCTAATGATAAAGATATTCATAGGGTCACCGCGAGTGAAGTATTAACTAAACCAGAGGCAGATATTACAGCCGAAGATAGACGACGTGCAAAAGCAGTTAATTTCGGTTTGATTTATGGTATGAGTGCATTTGGATTATCGAAACAAATTAATCTTCCTCGTAAAGAAGCACAATCCTATATTGATCGCTATTTTGAACGTTATCCTGGCGTACAAACTTATATGGAAGAAACACGCCAATTGGCAATGCAACAAGGCTATGTGGAAACTCTATCCGGAAGACGATTATATTTACCAAAAATCATTTCTGGCAATGGTATTGAAAAACGCGGTGCTGAACGTGCGGCAATTAACGCACCTATGCAAGGTACTGCTGCAGATATCATCAAAACCGCTATGATTAAAATGAGTGAGTGGATAAAAAAACAACCGACAGGTAATATCAGAATGGTGATGCAAGTACACGATGAGCTGGTGTTTGAAGTTAAAGAAGAGTTGGTGAGTGAATATAGTGCGTTGATTAAATCAATTATGGAGAATTGTTACCAACTTTCAGTACCGTTAAAAGTTGATGTTGGTATTGGTAATAATTGGGATGAAGCGCATTAATCTTTTTATTAAAATTAACTTATACGTTATAGTTTGATTTTCATACTAAAATATATAGTTAATTATTCAATACTTTTATAAAATAGCTGTTAATTTTATGCTATTAGCGATGGCTTGCCGAAACCTTTTGGCATGTTAGAATAATCAACTAAATTGAATTTATTACAAAATGTTAGTACTTTTCTCATTTATGAGAAGAGTTTAAATAAAGAAGAGCGCGAGCAACGAATTGACGTTTGAGTGTTCTTTTTTGTTATTAATAGGATTATTTCATGAAAATTAAAACCCGTTTTGCACCGAGCCCAACCGGTTACTTACATGTGGGTGGTGCCCGTACAGCACTTTATTCTTGGCTATATACTCGCCATGCACAAGGTGCATTCGTATTACGTATTGAAGATACCGATCTTGAGCGTTCAACGCCAGAAGCGATTGAAGCGATTATGGAAGGAATGAATTGGTTGAAATTATCATGGGATGAAGGCCCATATTTTCAAACTAAACGCTTTGATCGTTACAATCAAGTGATTGACGAAATGTTGGCGAATGGAACGGCTTATCGTTGTTATTGTTCAAAAGAGCGCCTAGAAAAATTGCGTGAAGAGCAAATGGCTAAAGGCGAAAAAGCGCGTTATGATGGTCATTGCCGCTGTGATGAAGTGCAAAAACAACATTCCCATAGCGAACCGCATGTTGTTCGTTTTGCTAATCCGGTTGATGGCGTTGTGATATTCAATGATTTAATTCGTGGACCGATCGAAATTGCCAATAAAGAGCTTGATGATCTCATAATTCGTCGTACTGATGGGTCACCAACTTATAATTTTTGTGTCGTGGTAGACGATTGGGACATGGAAATTACCCATGTTATTCGTGGTGAAGATCATATTAATAATACCCCTCGACAAATTAATATTTTAAAAGCATTAGGGGCTCCACTGCCTGAATATGGTCATGTATCGATGATTTTAGGTGATGATGGGCAAAAATTATCTAAACGTCATGGTGCGGTAAGTGTTATGCAATATCGTGATGATGGTTATTTGCCAGAAGCATTATTAAATTATCTAGTTAGACTAGGTTGGTCTCATGGCGATCAAGAGATATTCTCGGTGCCAGAAATGGTGAGTTACTTTTCTTTAGATGCAGTCAGTAAGTCGGCAAGTGCATTTAATACTGAAAAATTACTTTGGTTAAATCATCATTATATTAATCATTTAGATGCTGATTATGTCGCGCAACATTTAGTTTGGCATATGAATCAACAAGGTTATGATTTAACTCAAGGCCCAGATTTGATTACCATCGTCAAATTATTTGGCGAACGTTGTAAAACATTGAAAGAAATGGCTGAATCAAGTTGCTATTGTTATCAAGATTTTGCTGAGTTTGATGCTGATGCTGCTAAAAAGCATTTGCGCCCTGTTGCCAAAGAGCCATTAGAAGTGGTTAAGGCTAAAATTGAAGCAATTTCTGATTTTGATTGGCAAATAGATAAAATTCATCATGCCATTGAAGCAACAGCAGCAGAGCTTGAGGTTGGTATGGGTAAAGTTGGTATGCCTCTTCGGGTTGCTGTAACCGGAATTGGTCAATCACCTTCAGTTGATGCTACTGTTTATGCGGTTGGAAAAAAACGCACCTTAGCCCGAATAGATAAAGCATTGGCTTATATTGCTAACAGAGAACAAACTCAAGCATAATCTCATTTAATCGCCGATAATAACTCGGCGATTCACTTTATCTTGTTGAGAGTTTATTATGGCTCGCTTAAAGAAACGTTATTGGATTCCGTCGTTTATACTGTTGATTATAATCATAGTAGGTTTATCTGGATGGCGTTATTGGTTAGCATTTAAGGATGAATATAATCTTTCGATAGACTGGCAAGGTATTAACATCAGCTGGGATGGTTTATCTTTTGCTGAACTAAATATTGTTCAGCCATCACAATTATCAGTAACGGCGAGCGATGTGAAAATATCATGGTCACAGCTAAGCGCTAAAAATATCGATATCTATTGGCAAAAAGCCGATTTAACCAATACACAAGCTGTAGCGAAGGTTGCTGATGATCAATTACAAAAACTTGATCAATCTACTTTTGAACCTTCATTGATCTCGACAATCATTGCCTGGTTACCAACAAATATTAACATTGAACATTTAACATTACACCAGCAAGATAGTGAGTTATTTAATCTGAAAGTTGCAGTAGTTAAAAATCAAAATACTTTGCAACTCAATTTAGCCAGTAACACTCAGGATATGGCAACGCTTGCTGCTGATATCTCATTTAATCAATTAAATTCATCAATTGAAATTGAAAATGGTGTTTTGACCACATCCTTATCGTATTTTGGTATTGAAAAAGGTAGTTTAACTTTACCATTCAGCGGTGTTTTAACCGATAAGCTATTTACTTTAAAGAGTACCGATAAAGCACAAGTTAATATTGAAAAAGCGAACTTCTCTGATGATTTAATTATTAAACCATTGATCGGAAAATTAACTCTTGATGCAGCATTGCCTATCCCATTTAAAACAAATCAAGTTAACGTCAAATCAACATTAACAATTAATAAATTTGACGGCATATATAAAGCTAGCGAATTTAAATCCGCCTTGGGGGATATAAATCTTTTATTTAACAATAATCAATTTACTGTTACAACTTCAGTATTAACCATTCAACAAGTGAATATTGGTGTTATTTTTGAAAAAATAAAATTAGCTGGAAGTTATTCAGCATCTTTAGCTGCACCAAATAAAGGAGTTGTAAAATGGCAATTAGCACAAGCAGCTATTTTTTCTGGCTCTGTTTCTCTTGATAAAGGGCAATTGAATTTAGCAAAATTACCCCAAAAATTTACTTTAAGGTTAAAAAAGATACAGTTAAAAGATATTTTTACAAAATATCCCGCCGAAGGCTTAGCTGGAGAAGGGGCGATAGATGGTGTTTTACCGATTACTTTATTGCCTTCTACTAAAAAAGGCACTGCTTTGACCGAAGTTATTATCAAAAATGGTCAATTAGTAACGGTTAATGAGGGCTTTTTACGGTTTGAAAATTCAGCATTGCAAAATTATGCACAAGCCAATCCTAATATGAAAATTCTCACTGATATTATTAAAAATTTTCATTATACTAAATTATCAGGTACGGTTAATTATGCTAATGAGATTGCTAAGTTAGGATTAAATATCCAAGGCAGTAACCGAGATGTTGAGAATGGTAAAGCAGTAAATTTAAATATTAATCTTGAAGAAAATATTGCAAAATTGTTGATAAGTTTACAACTTTCCGATCAGATTAACGAACCCATACGAAAACGTATTGAAGCGTATTTGAAAAGGAAATCTTGATAGATAAGAGGCTATATTATGCTAAAAAATATGATTACTATTATCGTGTGTAGCGCAGTATTAATTGGCTGTACACCAACGGTCAAGGTACAAGCGCCAAATGAACCAATTAATATCAATTTGAATGTTAAGATTGATCATGAAATTAATATTAAAGTTGATAAAGCCTTAGATAACATTATCAATAAATCAGGTTTATACTAAATTAATATTATTATCGGTCGTTATTTACAAATAATGTCATGAATCTAAAAAATTACTCTTGCGGAACATAAGATGATTTTTTAATAAATTTTACACATATTTAATACAATTTAATATGATGTATTTAATAAGGGGGTTATTATGAATATCTATAAAAAAGCAACGATAGCATTATTATCAATAATATTAGCTTTACCAGTTTTTGCTTTAAATTTAGATCAGGCAATTAATGAATTAAGTCAAGCCAAAGCTAATGGGTTGGTTGGTGAACAAGCTGATGGTTACCTAGGCGTGGTCAAAAATGAAGGTAATGCTAGCGAAATTGCTCAATTAATTAATCAGGCTCGTAAACAAGAGTATCAAAAAGTATCAGCTCAAAGTAATGTGCCATTAGTAGAAGTTCAAAATAGAGCAGGAACTAAAGCACAAGAAAAAACACCAGCTGGTCAATATATTAAACAACAAGGGCAATGGTTAAAAAAATAATAGTCAACTTTTACAGTAATAGAAAAAGTATAATGATATTGTACTTTAATTGTTAACCAATAATGTGTATGCTGTTATTTTTATGCTTTGCTTGTAATAATATTTAAAATAAGTTTTATTTGTAAATAGTATCGCTTTGGCGATTTTAAATGGAGAAAATCAATGTGTTCGATTTTAGGTATTCTTGATATTAAATCAGATCCAGAACAACTACGAACAAAAGCATTAGAACTATCAAGTCTACAACGTCATCGTGGACCTGACTGGTCTGGTATTTTTGCTTCTGATAAAGCTATTTTAGCTCATGAACGTTTATCAATTGTAGATGTTAATACAGGATCTCAACCGCTTTATAATAAAGACAAAACCCTAGTTTTAGCGGTAAATGGCGAAATTTATAATCATCAAGAACTCCGAAATCAGTACAAAGATCGTTATGAATTTCAGACAGGATCTGACTGTGAAGTTATCCTAGCCTTATATCAAGAAAAAGGTATTAACTGTCTTGATGATTTACAAGGTATGTTTGCGTTTATCCTTTATGATATTAATAAAGGTACCTATTTTATTGGTCGTGATCATATCGGTATTATCCCAATGTATATGGGATATGATGAAAACGGCACATTTTATGTTGCCTCTGAAATGAAAGCATTGGTCCCAGTTTGTAAAACTATTGAGGCTTTCCCTCCTGGTTGTTATTTATCTAGCACTGAAGGTGAAATTAAAACCTACTACAAACGAGATTGGATGGAATATGATAATGTCAAAGATAATAAGACAGATATCAATGAACTTCGTATAGCATTAGAAGAGTCAGTAAAAAGCCATCTTATGTCTGATGTTCCTTATGGTGTTTTACTATCTGGTGGACTTGATTCTTCAGTTATCTCAGCGATTACTAAAAAGTTTTCTGCGCGTCGAGTTGAGGATCATGAAAAATCAGAAGCATGGTGGCCACAATTACACTCGTTTGCGGTTGGTTTAAAAGGTGCACCTGATCTTAAAGCTGCCCAAGCAGTTGCCGATCATTTAGGTACTGTTCATCACGAAATTAACTTCACCATCCAAGAAGGTATTGATGCAATTCGTGATGTAATTTATTACATTGAAACTTATGATGTAACAACGATTCGTGCCTCAACACCGATGTACTTAATGGCAAGAAAAATTAAAGCTATGGGTATTAAAATGGTTCTATCAGGTGAAGGTGCTGATGAAGTATTTGGTGGTTATCTCTATTTCCACAAAGCGCCAAATGCTAAAGAGTTCCATGAAGAAACTGTGCGTAAATTAGCGGCACTGCATATGTATGACTGTGCGCGTGCTAATAAAGCAATGGCTGCTTGGGGCGTTGAAGCTCGGGTACCATTCTTAGATAAAAAATTCTTAGATGTTGCTATGCGCATTAACCCACAAGATAAAATGTGTGGTAGTAACGGTAAAATGGAAAAACACATTGTTCGTGAAGCATTTGAATCTTATTTACCAGCATCAGTGGTTTGGCGTCAAAAAGAGCAATTTTCTGACGGTGTAGGTTATAGTTGGATCGATACCTTAAAAGAGATTGCCGAAAGCAAAATTACCGATCAACAGTTGGAAAATGCAAAATTCCGTTTCCCATACAATACTCCAGCTTCAAAAGAAGCTTATATGTATCGTGAAATTTTTGATGAATTATTCCCAGTTGAAAGTGCTGCACATTGCGTACCTGGTGGTCCAACAGTAGCTTGTTCAACAGCTAAAGCGATCGAATGGGATGAGTCATTTAAAAATCTAAATGATCCATCAGGCCGCGCAGCGGTTGGTGTACATAATGATGCTTATAAAAAGTAGTATTAACTAATTCAATCTGAAAAAGGGCATTATGCCCTTTTTTTATATCTAAATAATTTGTTAAAAATTTTCATATTTAGATTATGCGATTATGAAAATAATTAATATATTCAAACAATTATTCTCCAATTTTCCTTTCTTATTTATTCAGCTTGCTCTCTAATAATTATAGAAAATAATTTTTTATTAAATATGTGATCTAAATTCACTTTTTTAAAAAGTTTATAAACTATACTAAATGTTACCAGTCACATTGTGGCTGAATGGAAATAAAATAATATTTATATTCCTATAAATAACTTTATATAAGTATATAAATCATGAATTAGGAGCATTGAGTGAAAAATTATAAAATCGCTATAATCAACTCAAGTAGTTTTGGAAAATATTTTCCTAATCATCTAGAAAGATTAGAAAAAATAGGTGAAGTAAAACATTTTACTTTTGAAAATAATATTCCAGGGAAGGAATTAGCTGAAGCATTGCAAGATTTTAATATTGTTATTGCCAGTGTCCGTCCTTTTTTTAACAAAGAGTTTTTTGATAACAAAAAACAACCGCTACTATTACTTTCCCGTCATGGCATCGGATTTAATAATGTTGATGTTGTTGCTGCCAAAGAGCATGGCACAATAGTTACTATCGTACCTCCTTTGGTTGAACGTGATGCTGTTGCTGAAAATGCAGTGACTAATTTACTTGCATTAATTAGACAAACAGTTCAATCACAAGAAGCGGTTAAGTCAAATGAATGGAAGAAAAGAGCCTCTTTTTTAGGTATCAATGTTACGGGTAAAGTAATTGGTATTATTGGCTGTGGCAACATTGGTAGTCGCGTGGCAGAAATTTTCAAACATGGATTTAATGCTCGCCTATTGGTGGTTGACCCAAAAGTTAATGTCGATTGGGCTAACAAAAATAATATTGAAATTGTTGAGTTAGATTATTTACTGCAAAATGCAGATATCATCTCGTTAAATGCCTCATTAAATGAAACTAGTTATCATATTTTAAAAGCGCCGCAATTTTCTTTGATGAAAAAAGGCGTTTATATAACTAACACTGCTCGAGCCGAATTAATTGATGAAACTGCACTTTTAAATGCGCTCGATAATGGCACTGTAGCTGGTCACGCAACAGATGTCATGTATGTTGAACCTTCATACAGTGATCATCCTTTAGTTAAACATCCTAAAGTTCTTGTTACGCCGCATACTTCTGCTTATGCAATTGAATGTCTGCAAGGTATGGGGGAAAAATGTGTACAAGATGTAGAAAATTTTGTTAATAACTTAGAACTACAATCGGTGGTTTCTTAATCATTTAACTTAAACTAACTAATTAATTATAAAAATAGTAAGGAGTTTATATATGCAAGAAATGCATGTAACGTTTCTTCAAGCAGCTATTATATCAATATGGGTTGCAATGGTAATGTCTCGGGGTCTAGGTGGTGCTACGTTAACGTTGCGATTTACACCAATGATGACCGGTTTAATCGTTGGGATTGTGTTTAATGACATTCCTAATGCAATGATAACAACAGCAGCTATTCAGTTGATTTATATGGGTGTTTTTTCACCTGGTGGGCAAATGCCATCAGAACCAGCTATAGCAACAGCAGTTGCTGTTCCCGTCGCATTGTTGGGTAAAATGGAACCTACAGCCGCTGTTGCTGTGGCAGTACCGGTAGGTTTATTAGGATCTTACTTATATCAATTAAGATTTTTCTTTAATACTATGATAATGAAATTAACGGAAAAATATGCCGAAGAAGCCAATAGCAAAGGGTTAACCTTTTCTATCATTGTGTTACCAATAATTTGTAGCTTTGCATTGTTCGTACCGTTTATGTTTGTTGCGTTATATTTTGGGGCACCGATTATTGCTGATGTGATTAAATCGAATGCCGGAGGACTAGTTTTCCATATTCTTAATGTAATTGGTGGTGGCCTTGCTGCTGTGGGTATTGCGTTAACCATTTATGTTATTGGTAAAAAAAGCTACATCATTTTCTTCTTACTTGCCTATTTCATGGCGGTTATTGCCAAACCACTAAATATTACCATGGTAACTTACGCAATAGTTGGTGCAATAGTTGCGTTTATTTTTGTTCTTGCAAAAAATGAAGCAGTAAATTCTGCTGTAGATCAACCTAGAAATAATTCAAATAATAACAATCAAGTTGATGACGATGATTATTAATCATTAGTTATTTGATTAATAAATTAGAAAGAGGAATTTTATAATGACAGAAATAGTACAAGAAAGTATTGATCTAAAGCCAGAAACGATTACTAAAAAAGATATCACATTTGCATGGTTACGTTGGTATTATGCCAATGAAATTCCACACTCATTTGACCGTTATCTTGCGGCATCATTAATGTGGGGATTAATGCCAATTCTTAAAAAGTTATATAAATCAAAAAGTGAATTAGCTGCTGCTTATCAACGGCATTTGTTATTTTTTAATACTCAAATTACGTGGGGTGGTGGAACAATTTCAGGAATTATGGCTTCATTAGAAGCGGTGCGTGCTGATGAAGTTTATCAAAACAAACCGATTAGTATCGACAATGATGTGCTTTATAACACTAAAGCCGGTTTAATGGGAGCCTTGGCCGGTATTGGGGATGCGATTGACTCGGGTACTATACAATATATTTTTATTGCCATCGCATTACCTTGGGCGCAAGAAGGTTTAGCAATAGGTGCGTTATTCCCATTTGTTGCTTTTGTTTTATATCAACTATTTGTTGGTTACTATTTTGCCCAATTAGGATTTAAATTAGGTAGAAATGCGGCAACAGAAGTTGTTGGTAATAAGATGCAGATGATCATAGAAGCCTTATCTATTTTAGGTCTATTTATGATGGGTATTTTAGCTGCAAGCTATATTAAAGTTTCTTCAAGTTTAAAATTTACCTTATCTGGTAAAGATTTCATTATACAAGATACATTGGATAAGATTCTACCTGGAGTATTACCGCTTGTTGTTGTAATGGGACTGTACTTTTATTTTTCTAAGAAAGGTTTGAAAGTAACAAAAGCATTAATTGGGCTAACAGTTATTCTTGGTGTTTTAGCAGCAATTGGTATTTTATAAAAATAATTAAATATAAATAATAATAGAGGTTTTAAATTATGGGAAAAGTTGTTTTAGCTCGAGTAGATAGTCGTCTGATTCATGGACAAGTCGCAACAAATGTTTCAAAAGCTGCCGGCGCTAATGCTTTATTTGTTGCAGATGATTATTCGGCAAATGATGAATTCACCAAAAATATTATTCTTGGCGCAGGTGCCAGCACTGGTCATAAAATTAGAGTATTAAAAGAAGATGGTGCGGTTAGGTATTGGAATGATCGTCAATATGATGATTTTAACGTTATTTTAATTACTAAAAATATTGAAGTAATGTATAAAATTATTAAATCTGGCGTACCTGTAACTAATCTTAATATTGGCGGTTTACCACTGGTTCCAGGGGCAACCTCAATCATTAAAGAAGTATCGATTAATAAAGAGCAACTCGATTTATTAATTGATTTACAAAATAGTTTTCCGAATATGGATATTTATTGCCAAGCAACGCCTTCATTAAAGAAAGTACCTTTAAGTGAAGTAATTAAAATGTTTGAATAATATAGGATTAATAACATGATCGGTGTTTTATTAGTTAGCCATGGAAGTATGGCGGCGGGAATAAAAGACAGTGTGAAAATGATTGTTGGAGAACAAAGCCAATTTGAATCATTATCACTTAATCCTGGGCAAGATATAAATCAGTTAAAAACTGATTTATTCAATTGTTCAAAATCTTTAGATTCTGGCGATGGTGTTCTTATCTTTGTCGACCTTTATGGTGCATCTCCATATAATGCTTCGATGCAATGCGTTCCGCAATGGAATGAGCTTGGTATGAATGTTCGAGTCATTACTGGTATGAGTCTGCCTATGGTAATTAATGCAGTATGTAATAGGGATTCTGTGTCCTTGAATGATCTTACTGCCGAATGTATCGAGGCAGGGCATGAAAATATTCAAGATGCCATTGCCAACATATCTCAATCAAACAACAATGAAAATGATGATGACTATTAATGTAATAACTAATTTAATGTTATTAAGTTAATTTTTATCTTAATCTATTTATAGTTAATATGATTTTAAAAATCATATTAACTATATTGTCTAACTTTATATAAAAATAGTTTATTAATAATGGAAATATTGAAAGATCTGATTTTACGATATGGCATCATATTTGGTAAAAGGTTTAATCCAAAAGAGAAAATCTCTTTTTTAAGGGTAATATCTAAGGAATTAGCGCCATTAGGTTATCAAGTGGATGCGAAACTATCTAAATTAAAATTAGCAACTAGACGTTATCAAAATTATTATAATGCTTATATCGGCGATCTTAATAAAGCAGAGGTCGTTATTTGTACTAATTACGATACAGGCATCAATAATTTTAATTTGCAGAAAACGTATGCTTTTCAATCACAATTTAGTAAGCTGACTTACTTTATTAGTGTCGCTCGCTCCGTTTATATTTTTATTCATTGCATCATTAATATTAAATTACCTCGTTTTTTTACCTGATATCCGGATTAATGGCTTTTTTAGTGTTTCTGGCATTTCAGCTATAGTTTCAACAGTGCTATTGTTTTTCTTAATTGCCAAATTTAAAAGTGGCATTCCAAACACTAAAAATTTCGTTTGTAATTCATCAAGTATTATTACTATTATTAATCTTATTAATAAGTTAGATAAAAAAGAAAAGAAAAAAATTGCTTTTGTTCTTTATGATGGCGGCAATAGTGGCCAATATGGTTTAAAAATGTTAGAAAGCTATGCTAAACAAATCAAAGATAAAAAATTTATTTTCTTGGATAGTATTGCGAACGGTGATGATTTAGTTTTTTTTAAACCACAAGGATCTGATCTAAATATAGCGGATGTTCATTTTCATGATGGGAGTATTGAAACTCAATTATCTAATTACATTATGATCACATCAGGTCATATAAATGAAGATAATAAAATTCTTATAAAAAATGCTCACTCGTCTAAAGATAATTATTTATCTGATGAAAGATTAGAAAAACATACACAATCGCTACGAGATGTATGCCGAGCATTGATGAATGAAAAATGATAATGGATTGTTGCGGAAAAGAACTTGATACCTACCGATAGAATTGAGTAGGTATCAGAATTATGATGAACTAATGTGTAGCGCCTTTTGCTGCACCAATAGGTAGAATTGTACGACCAAATTGTTCATTTAGAACTTCAGCCATCGCAAGATAAATTGCACTCGCACCACAAATTATGCCTTCAAAACCAGCAATATGAATAATGTCATGGTTACCAGAAATATTACCAATTGCTAATAGAGCGAATAAAATGGTTAAGCTGGCAAAAACAAATTGTAATGCTCGGTTAGCTTTTAATGTACCAATAAACATAAATGCGGTAAAAATCCCCCACAGTGCTAGAAAAATCCCTAAAAAAGTTGCATCGGTAGGTGCAGTTGCTGGTGAAGTAGGTAAGTACCAAATACCAACTAAAGCAATCCAAAAGAAACCGTATGAAGTAAACGCGGTTGTTCCGAAGGTATTTCCTTTACGGAATTCTAAAATTCCTGCGATTACTTGGGCTAATCCACCATAAAAAATACCCATAGAAACGATTGCCGTCATAACTGGAAAAAATCCTGCATTATGAATATTTAATAAAATTGTAGTCATACCAAAACCCATTAGTCCAAGTGGACCTGGATTTGCAAGTTTTATTTGTTCCATAAGGATCCTATAAATTAATCTTAGTAAAAAAGAGCGGCAATAATAAGTGTTGAAAAGCTGATAATCAAGATTTTGTAAAAAATAATTTTGTATCACCCCTTGATATTAATAATATTGTTCCCATTTATGTGAAAACAAAAACATTTCTTTATCTAAAATGGGACTTGAAAACGATGTTTTCAGTCTTATATATAAGAAATAAAATACAGGTTTGAGGAGAAAAGATTATGGGTAAAATTATTGGTATCGATTTAGGTACAACAAATTCATGTGTTGCAGTAATGGATAATGGTCAAGCAAAAGTATTAGAAAATGCCGAGGGTGATCGCACAACCCCTTCCATCATTGCTTACACTCAAGATGGTGAAATCTTAGTTGGTCAACCAGCTAAACGCCAAGCCGTAACCAATCCACAAAATACATTATTTGCAATTAAACGTTTAATCGGTCGTCGTTATGAAGATGCTGAAGTACAACGTGATGTTGGTATTATGCCATATAAAATTGTTAAAGCTGATAATGGTGATGCTTGGGTTGATGTTAAAGGTCAAAAAATTGCTCCACCGCAAATTTCTGCTGAAGTATTAAAGAAAATGAAGAAAACTGCAGAAGATTATCTTGGTGAGCCTGTGACAGAAGCAGTTATTACTGTTCCTGCTTATTTTAATGATGCACAACGTCAAGCAACCAAAGATGCTGGTCGTATTGCCGGTTTAGATGTAAAACGTATTATCAACGAGCCAACCGCAGCAGCGTTAGCTTATGGTTTAGATAAAGATGTTGGTAACCGTACTATTGCTGTATATGACCTTGGTGGTGGTACTTTTGATATCTCAATTATCGAAATTGATGAAGTTGATGGTGAAAAAACATTTGAAGTATTAGCAACAAATGGTGATACTCACTTAGGTGGTGAAGACTTTGACTCACGTTTAATCAACTATTTAGTTGACGAATTCAAACGTGAACAAGGATTTGATCTTAAAAATGATCCATTAGCAATGCAACGTTTAAAAGAAGCTGCTGAAAAGGCGAAAATTGAATTATCATCAGCGCAACAAACTGATATTAACTTACCGTATATCACGGCTGATGCAAGTGGGCCAAAACACTTAAATATCAAAGTGACTCGCGCTAAACTTGAATCATTAGTTGAAGATTTAGTTAAACGTTCAATGGAACCTGTTAAAACAGCATTAAAAGATGCCGGTCTTAGTGTCTCTGATATTAAAGATGTCATCTTAGTTGGTGGTCAAACACGTATGCCAATGGTTCAAAAAGCTGTTGCAGATTTCTTTGGTAAAGAACCACGTAAAGACGTTAACCCTGATGAAGCAGTAGCTGTTGGTGCCGCAGTACAAGGTGGTGTATTAGGTGGTGATGTTAAAGATGTATTATTACTTGACGTAACACCATTATCATTAGGTATTGAAACAATGGGTGGTGTAATGACTACCTTGATTGAGAAAAACACGACTATCCCAACAAAACATAGTCAAGTATTCTCAACTGCTGAAGATAATCAATCAGCTGTAACTATCCATGTATTACAAGGTGAACGTAAACGTGCAAGTGACAACAAATCATTAGGTCAATTTAACCTTGATGGTATTCAAGCTGCACCACGTGGTATGCCACAAATCGAAGTAACCTTTGATATCGATGCTGATGGTATTTTGCATGTATCAGCAAAAGATAAAAATACTGGTCGTGAGCAAAACATTACCATTAAAGCTTCTTCAGGATTAAGTGAAGAAGAGATCCAAAAAATGGTAAATGATGCTGAAGCAAATGCTGATGCAGACCGTAAATTTGAAGAATTAGCTCAAATTCGTAACCAAGCAGATCATCTTGTTCACTCAACTCGTAAACAAGTGACTGAAGCTGGTGATCAATTATCAGCTGATGATAAAACAGCTATTGAAAGTGCTGTGAGTGATTTAGAAAATGCCGCTCGCGGTGAAGACAAAGCAGAGATCGAAGCTAAAATTAATGCATTAATGGAGGCTTCAAAAAAATTACTTGAGTTAGCTCAACAACAAGCTCAAGCAGATCAATCTGCAGGTCAAGCAAATAGCGGAAGTGCTGCAGGACAAGATGATGTTGTTGATGCAGACTTCAAAGAAGTTGATGATGAAAAAAAATAAGCATTAACTAATATGTTTTTTAATGAGTTATTGCAACGAGTTTTAAACATGTAAAACATTAAACGGGCGCGAGGTAACTCAAGCCCGTTTAGTTGTTTATATAATGATTAAATTTAAAGGTTAATTATGGCGAAGAAAGATTATTATGAAACATTAGGCGTGAGTAAAAATGCCAGTGAAACTGAGATAAAAAAAGCCTACAAACGCCTAGCCATGAAATATCATCCGGATAAAAATCAGGATAACAAAGCTGAAGCTGAAGCAAAATTCAAAGAAGTTAAAGAAGCTTATGAAATCTTAACCGATCCACAAAAGAAAGCTGCTTATGATCAGTATGGCCATGCTGCTTTTGAACAAGGGCAAGGTGGCGCAGGTGGGTTCGGCGGTTTTGGTGGTTTTGGCGGCGGTTCTGCATTTGATGATATCTTCAGTGATTTCTTCGGTGGTGGCCGAGGACGAGGTCAAGCAGCATCGCGTGGTAATGACTTACAATATAATATTTCATTAACATTAGAAGAAGCTGCTAGCGGTGTAAGCAAAGAGATTAAAGTACCAACTTGGGTAAATTGTGATGTTTGCCATGGTCAAGGAACTGAAAAAGCTTCAGATGTTGTAACTTGTAATACCTGTCACGGTGCTGGTGTTGTGCAAATGCGGCAAGGCTTTTTTGCTGTGCAGCAAGAGTGTCCGACTTGTCATGGGCGTGGAAAAGTGGTTAAAAATCCATGTAAAAAATGTCATGGCGAAGGACGCGTTCAAAAAACTAAAACACTTTCTGTTACTATTCCTGCTGGGGTTGATACAGGAAACCGTATTCGACTTTCAGGTGAAGGTGAAGCTGGATTAAACGGTGCACCTGCTGGTGACTTATATGTACAAGTACAAGTAAAACCGCATGCAATCTTTGAGCGAGATGGCACTAATTTACATTGTGAAATTCCAATTAATATTGTGTTAGCATCACTAGGTGGTGAGGTTGAAGTACCAACCCTGAACGGTAAAGTTAGCCTAACCATACCGGCCGAAACACAAACCGGTAAAATGTTTAGATTACGTGGAAAAGGCATTAAATCATTACGAGGCAGTGCTGTAGGTGATCTCTATTGCCATGTTGCAGTTGAAACACCAGTTAATCTAACTAGCAAACAAAAAGAGTTATTAAAAGAGTTAGGCGAAAGTTTTAAATCCGATAAAAACTCAAAACACAGTCCAAAAGAAAAAGGCTTTATTGATAAAGTGAAGAAGTTTTTTGGATAACCTTCATTATTGATTATACAATCGAGCCAAATAATGGCTCGATTTTTTTATTCTGCTTTTTTAAATAACATTATTACTGTTTTCAGATATCGTATATTTTTCTTTATTATTCAATATTCCTTATTGACATTAAACCATATCTTAATTAGCATATTAAATTAGTAAGGTGGCTAACTAATTTTATGGATATAAAGTATGCAGCTTGAAAATCGCTATTTATCTTTTTGCAATATTTTGAAGAAACAAAACACGGTAGATTTAGAAAAGATCCGAACATGCTTTACGTTGTTATCTGTTGCTAATCTAATTGATATAGAGTGTGCCAAACGTCTTCAAAAATATCATCTCTCAGAAAGTCGATTAATTATTTTAGTTTTATTAAAAGAATACCAAGAATTATCTTTGCAAGAAATTGCTAAATTATTAGGGATAACTAAAGCTTCAACAACAACACTTGTTAGTTCTCTAATTAATGATGAGCTAGTATCAAAAAGAAATGATGAAAATGACAAAAGAATTTCCATTATTTGTTTAACCCCAGCAGGAATGGATTTATTGACGGAAACGTTAAAAGAGCACAGTTTTTGGATAGAAAAAATAACTAATAATTTATCTGATAATGATGTTGCTATATTCAAAAAGGTATTAAGCCAAATTCATGAAAATGTATCAAGAAAGGAAGTCGTTAAATGAAACTAATTGAAGATTTACAAACATTAAGACAAGATTTAATTACCCAATTACCCCAAGATGTACAAAATATTCTGGATAACTCATTAGCAGATATGTTAAGTGAAAAACTAGATAGTCATTCTTTACAATGTGGAGATATTGCACCAGACTTTTCACTAATATCAACTGATAATCAAGAAATCAATTTATACAAATTACTGGAAACCAAACCCGTAATTATTAGTTTCTTTCGAGGTAGTTGGTGCCCGTTCTGTGTAAAAGAATTAGAACATTTTCAAAATAATTTAGAGCTAATTCAGCAAGTTAAAAATATGCATTTTATTGCTATTTCACCACAGAAAGCTGCAATTAGCGCACAGTTAAAACAAGAAAAATCGATGTCGATAACGATACTATCAGATATTAAAAATAACATAGCTAATAAGTTTGGTTTAGTATTCACATTACCTGAAAAAGTTAGAGAGTTATATAATAGTTTAGGTGCTAATTTATTGGATTTTAATGGCGATGATAGCTATACATTACCAATACCAGCAACTTATTTAATTGGGCAAGATAAAAAGGTTTATTTTGCTTATGTTAATGCTAATTATATGGAACGAGCTGATATATCCGAATTAATAAATGTATTAAAGTAATAAAAATTTAAATTTATCTAGCAATATGAAATGTTACTAATCTGATATAAAAAGGGATAATATTTATATTATCCCTTTTTATATTAAATTTAATTAAAACTATAAAGTTACATTTTAGTTGTGAGAACATACGCAATAACATAACGCTATTGTTCTAATGTGAGTGAGTTATAAGGTAACAGCTTGTGAAGATAAAGAAAAAAGCCTATATTGGCCTATACTTTATCTTTAATATTAATTTGCTCATCTTTTTGTTGGCAAAAAACAGGCCTAATTTTTAAATAACCTCATAACAGCCCGTGATATTACGGGCTTTATCGATCAGGTCATATCAGGAGTATGGCTTCATATTGCCATTTTTTCTAAAGGTGGTTAAAGAATTTTAATATATAGCAGATCTCCTCTTCAGGAATGGTAATTTTATATTTTTCTTCGAAGACAACTAATTCATCTTTAATAATTGAATATTCATTCCTATACTTACGAATATAATTTTGTTTATCAATAAATTTAACCTTGCTCTGCTCGCCATTAATTATCTGTTCAAGCATACAAGCAATATGCATAACCAGTCCAATCAAAGTATTATTTGATACTCTAATATTAAATTTACGGGTTATATTTTCATTAAAATGCTTAATATCGGTTAGTAAATCGCGTGGTTCAATATTGGATAAAATATTCGAAAGTGTTTTTTCGATTAAAGAGTAAATGGTTTCAATATCAATTAATTGCTGTAATTTCTTAATATTGTCCGGATAAATTAATGATGTTAAATCGAATTGGCTTATTGAAGTATTAAAGTTAAATGGGCTCACTATAGCAACAATCGTATGGCTTTGCTGAATTTCTTCGATTTCTTTAAATAATTTATCATCTTCGTGAGATAAACTAAGTGCAATAATGTCTAAGATATTTTGTCGATATGAAAGTACATTATTTAATAAATCTATGGTGATATTGGTACTTTTATTCGGCACATTAATAATTAAAATGGCTAATTTTTTATTAACTAAACTCTCTTCTTGCGGTGCTGATACTAATGGTGCTTGATTAAGCATATGAATTTGTAAGACATTCTCATATACTTCTTCTAAGCAATATCCATTCATTGCATTTTGAATTGCCTCAATCACATGTAAAGTACTAACCAGTTGAATTGTTTTGGTTTTAATATTACATTTTGCCTCTATCTCTTCACCAAAATTTTTCAAAGATCCCATATCAACCAGTAATAGCATGTCTGATTTATTTTTAGTTAATTGAATATGGTTAATAATTTTTTCGAGAATTTTTTGTGGCAATTCATCAAGTGGCACATCAAAAGCAAGTGCATATTCAATGTTAAGTAAGTCATGTGCTGTTTTCGTGATTGACGTTGCGGTTTTATCTCCGTGAGCAATAACGACAATTTGCACATTATTTGAAGGTAAAATAGGATTATTAGTACCATATATAAAAAACATGGCCAGATAAGCAGCTTCATCAATGGGCAGTGTCGTATCCATAATGTGTTCAATCATTGTGAGACAATCAAGTGCAGCATTAAATTGATTTGGATAATTCGTTCGGATTTTATTTAATTGCGGATGACTAATCTTTTGATTGCTATTTATTCGCTTTAATGTCTGTTCGATATGGTTAGCTAAACTATAATAAATACGATTATTAAAGCTGCACTGTAAACTGTTTTCAGCCTGTTCAATTAAGGCTTCAGTTAAACGTAATACTTTAGTTGAAATTATATTTTTCAACTTATTCTTATCATATTTTTTAGTATTATTATAAATATAGGTATAAAAATAATCCTGAATCTCTTGTTCAATTTCTTCTTCGAGTTCGAAATTTCCCCTACCTTGTGTTTTTAATTCAGCGATTTTTCGATTTACGATATCGTAGATATCATTAGATTTATTATTTTCATATAGGATCTTATTATCTTCTCCCTGAAATATAATATTTTTTCGATTAATACCAATGATTTTATTCCACGTTTGGCGATGTTGTGTTTCAATCAATAATGCTTCACTGATATGATTTGGTAATAGAGCACTATTAATATAAATATACTCTGAATTACTGTAGGAAATATGTTTGGCATAGGCGGCTGCACAAATGAAACGAATATCAGCTTCAAGTTGCCCTATATTATTAGGGCAGTTATAGCCTAACAAAGCGCGAAGGGCATTACTTGATACGACAATTTTTTCTTTTAATTGTGCCGATTCGGTATTAAAGAAATTTTGAATTAGATTAAATCTTTCCTCAAAAGTTCTTGCTCTTAAAGGCGGAATGGTTAAATTCATAGGAAAGCGACGAGTAAATGTACGCAATAATGCTGAATTCGGATCTTCTGTCGTTGCGGCAATAATGCGAACTTGTGCTGTTCGTTCTACGGTATCACCTAGTCGTCTAAAAAGGCCTTTATCAATAAAAGTAAAAAATATTTCTTGTCCTTCTGGTGGTAAACGGTGAACTTCATCTAAAAATAACAGTCCGGTGTGCGCCTTTTCAACTAAACCTTCACGATCATCGATTGCACCACTATAGGCACCTTTTTTACAGCCGAATAATTGGGTTAAAAGTAATTGTGGATTTGAAGCGTAATCAGCACAATTAAAGTGGATAAATGGCGCATCAGGACTAATTTTATTGACACTTTTAGCATAGTTATAAATCAGTTCGGCAAACAGTGATTTTCCAACTCCTGTCTCACCAGTAATTAAAATATTCATACCATGAGGAGGATAAAATATAGCTGCTTTAGCTTGTTCAATCAAGGTATGCAAACTGGTGCTAGATTCGATAAAATTTTTGAATTCACCAAATTTGAAATTTGGTTTGTTTTCGGTTTTTATCGAAGATTTAGCAATAGAATATTTGACTGGTTTTCCTTTATCTTTAACCACTTTTCCTTGCTTAATAAGCTGATTTAATTCGTGGCTAACATTTGCCCGAGAATAATTCAGTAATGTGGCAAGTTTAGAAGTAGTAACTCCTTCACTGTTTTTTAGCGTTAATTCCTGTAATTTTTGGAAAATAATCTCAATTCTTAACATTTCACATCCTAATGTGTTTTAGCAAATCTATTCCTTAATGTGTATTAAAACACATAAAAACACATTAGTAACTTAAAAAATTAATTATTGATTATTTTTAATTTATTTTGTTTTGGCACGGTTATTGCTGTTATTTATTACATGAAATATATAAAACTGAGGAAAAATTAATGAATGAGTATGAAGAGATTGTAATGCAACTAATTACCAATAGCGGTGATGCAAGAAGTCGCTGCCTAAAAGCAATTAGGGCTGCTCGTAAAGGTAATTTTGAACAAGCCGATAGTTTAATTGAAGAAGTAAAAAAATTTTTAGCTATTGCGCATAAAACACAGACTGAATTAATTCAAAACGAGATTCAGGGTAATCATATTCCAGTTTCGTTACTGATTATTCATGCTCAAGATCACTTAATGAATGCAATTTCAATGCGAGACTTAGCCATTGAAATTATAGAAATATTAAAAGATAAATAATTAAAGGGGTAATTAATATGACTTATAACATTATGCTAGCTTGTATGGGTGGATTCTCTACCAGTATGTTAGTCAAAAAAATGAAAGAGTCTGCGGAAAAGATCGGTATTGATGTCAATATTAATGCAGTAAGCGAA
Organism: Gilliamella apis; assembly: GCF_002142155.1. Classification (GTDB taxonomy): domain Bacteria; phylum Pseudomonadota; class Gammaproteobacteria; order Enterobacterales; family Orbaceae; genus Gilliamella; species Gilliamella apis. The sequence goes on from NZ_NASD01000001.1 coordinate 47,125, forward strand.
ACTGAATTAGATCAATATGATGATCTGGACATTATTATGTTAGGACCGCAAATAGAGTATATCTATGAAAACTTAAAAAAACAGTATGACATCCCGATAGTGGTTATTGATTCTCTAGACTATGGAACGATGAATGGTGAAAAGGTATTAAAAACAGCCTTAGAAATTTTAGAGAATGGAATCAGCTAATAAGAGAGATTTTATTATGATAAATAATAAAGAAACATTAATGAGTTTTAGAGCAAAATTGCAAAAAGTTATTGGCTCTATTCAATCAAGCTATTCTGTGCAAGCTGTTTCAAGTGGCATGATGATGCTATTACCGGTCATGATGGTAGGCTCGATTGTTGCGGTTTTAAATAGTTTAAATATAGAATCTTATCAGGCAGTATTAGTGGCAACAGGATTGAAATCCGCTTTTAAAGTTGCTTCAGTAGTCACCATGAACGTGATTTCACTCTATGTCGTAGTGGCTATTGCGTATAAGATGGCAGAATTACATAAAAAAGATGGTATTTTAGCTGCATTAATGGGGCTAATGGCTTTCCTTTTTATCACTCCAATGAAAACCAACGGTATTGCAGCCATTGATCTCTTGTATGTTGGTTCAAGAGGAATGATTGTTGCGATGTTAGTAGGATTATTTGCTACACGTTTTTATATTTTCTTACTTAATCGTAAACTAACGATAAAAATGCCTGAGTCAGTACCTGATTTTGTCTCAAAATCTTTTTCCAGTCTTATTCCCGCATTTATTATTGCCTTAGTCTTTGCTCTAATTAATGCGTTAGTTGGTCTTACCGAATTTGATAATGTACATAATTTAATTTATTCCATAATTCAAGTACCGCTTCAAGGCTTAGGTGCAAGTTTAGCAGCAGCGTTATTAATTGTATTTTTAGCGGAATTTTTATGGTTCTTTGGTATTCACGGTTCAATGGCGACTTCGGCTATCTTATATGCCTTATTCTATCCTTTTGATATCGCTAATTTAGAAGCATTTCAAGCAGGTCAGGCATTACCATTTATTGTCACAATGACATTTATTAATGCACAAAAAGGACCGCGTTATTTGGCATTATCTATTTTATTAGTACGCTGTAAGAGCCAACAAATGAAAAGTTTAGGTAAGATTGGCTTTATACCTGGTTGCTTTGGTATTAGTGAGCCTTATAAATTTGGTTTACCTATGGTATTAAATCCAATTCTATTTTTACCGTTGATTTTTGCTGGAACAATTAATGTGGGCTTATCTTATTTTGCTACATTAATTGGTATTATTCCTCGTGTTAATGGTATGCCTCTACCAACGGCTGGAACGCCTGAAATTATTAAAGGATTTATGATTGGTGGTTGGCAAATGGCAATATGGCATGTGGTATTGTTAGTTGTTGCTATGTTAGTTTACTTTCCATTTGTTCATTACATGGATAAACAAAAACTTAGTATTGAACAAGCGGCAACGGAGAAATAATAGATGCACAATAATATTATAGTTAATGCAGTTGAACGATTATTACCAAACCGTGTGCGTCTAAGTTGGCAATCACCACCAAAGTCGCATGAGGTAAAAATTTATTTGAGTGATAGTGCTGATATAAAAAATGCAGAAAAAACTATCCTTACCCAAACAACACAATCAAGCATTGATTTAGATATTCTTGATGATAGGCGTTGCTATTTTATCCTTGATATTAATGGTCAAAATTATGTGACAGCTGAACGTGTTCTACCATTGGAAGGTGCAAATAATTTTCGTGATATTGGTGGCTATAGAACTGGTGATGGTAAAACTGTTAGATGGGGTTATCTTTATCGTTCAGATCATTTACATAATTTGACAGATAAGGATATCGCATATTTAAATACCGCAAATTTTCATACTATTATTGATTATCGTAATGAAAAGGAATACAGCAAACAACCCAATCGCTTGTGGAATAATCAGCTAAATACACTTCGTTTAATTCCCGATGCATCTTCAGCAGAATTAGCTGCTAAGGCTAGTAATGATCATGAAAAAATACAGGAACTCATTAGTTTAAGTCAAAGCAAAAATGGCAAAATGGTTATTGATGGTTCTGGGCTAATTATGCAAGAACAAAATCGTGATTTTATCCGTAATCCTGAAACCGCCAAAATATATAGAGAACTTGTTGATATTATTTTAGATAGCCGAAACTTAGCGATAGTACAACATTGTCGAGGAGGTAAAGATAGAACCGGTTTCGGTATAGCTATTATATTAGCTATTTTAGGTGTTGATGAACAAACTATATTATTAGATTATGCAATGACAAGTGAATTAAGGTATTCGCGTAATATGCGTAGAATGGAGAAATATAAAAAAGAGACCGATAATGCTGAAATATTAGCTTTTTTGTATTCTATGATGGAAGCGCGTAGTAGTTACCTTGAAGCTGCATTTGATGAAATGCGTACAAGATTCGGCTCAATTGCGGAATATTTAACTAAAGCGTTAAAAATAACAGAAAGCGAGAGAGAAAAGATAAAACAAAATTATCTCTATTAAAAAAATTAACCCAGTATTAAACTGGGTTAATCTAATTTACACTATTTTATACTCTGTAAATTACATTTTAGTAGTAAATGTACGAGCAATAACGTCACGTTGTTGTTCAGCAGTTAGTGAGTTAAAACGAACTGCATAACCAGAAACACGAATTGTTAATTGTGGGTATTTTTCTGGATGTTGTACTGCATCTTCTAATGTTTCACGACGAAGTACGTTTACATTTAAATGTTGACCACCTTCAACTTTAATTGTTGGTGCTACATCTAATGGAACTTCACGATATTCGAATTGACCAAGTTCCGCAGTTGGGACGATTTGATCTTCTTTGTAAACTGATTTTGCAGCAACACAACGAGCTTCTTTTGTTGAATCATCTAACAACCAGAAAGAGTTAAGTAGTGCTTGATTGTCTGCTTTAGTAATTTGGATACCTGTAATCATTTTTAAATCCTCCTAATGGATCTGGACCTTATTGTCCTAAACTATTTATAAGTAATATAGCACTTTCAAAATTTGATTAAAATCAAAAAAAGCTATTAATCTAATAAGTTTTACCGTTGATCGTATAGGTTTACTCAATTTTTGCAAATAACTTTATATTTATTAAAAGGTAATCTTTTATTGTCACTTGCAATTTAAGTGATATTTTGATGATCTTATATTAAACAAGTTATTTTTATGCGTCTTTTTATTCATTGAACGCTTATTTACTGTTGAATGAAGAGTACTTTTCTCATCATTGATTATCAGTAGGTTTATTGGTATTTTTAGGTATAATTAATATCATCAATAAATCCAGTGTTGAACTAGATAAAACAATTGTAAAGGTCAAATATGAGTAATCAATTAACATGGAATGATGTTATTGGCTCTGAAAAAGAGAAGCCCTATTTTCAACATATAATGCAGTTTGTGGCAACGCAGCGTGCACAAGGTAAAATTATTTACCCACCCCAGCACGATGTATTTAATGCTTTTCGCTTTACTGCATTTAGTGATATTAAAGTAGTGATCCTAGGGCAGGATCCTTATCATGGCCCAAATCAAGCTCATGGCTTATCCTTTTCTGTATTACCCGGAATCAAACCGCCTCCCTCGTTATTAAATATCTATAAAGAGTTAGCAACTGATATTGAAGGATTCACGATACCTAATCATGGCTATTTAGGCTATTGGGCTACTCAAGGTGTCTTATTACTCAATAACGTATTAACGGTTGAAGCAGGTCAAGCTCACTCTCATGCCAAAATAGGTTGGGAAACCTTTACTGATCATGTTATTGAAGCGATCGATAAGCATTTACAAGGTGTCGTGTTTTTACTTTGGGGGTCACCTGCACAGAAAAAAGGTCAATTTATCGATCGTCAAAAACACCATGTGTTAACGGCGGTACACCCATCACCATTATCGGCTCATCGTGGATTTTTTGGTTGTAAACACTTTTCAAAAGCCAATAATTTTATTTTACAGCATGGTAAAACGCCTATCGATTGGCAACCACGATTACCGGAAAAAAGTTAATGAGTAGTAATAAGAAACGCCGTCCAGGTTTACAGGAAATTGCTAATTTAGTTGGGATCAGCAAAATGACAGTAAGTCGCTTTTTGCGAGATCCTAAGCTTGTATCAGAATCACTTCAATTACAAATATCATCAGCTATTGATAAGCTCGGGTATATTCCTAACAAAGCTCCTGATATGTTATCAAATGCCAAAAGTCATGCTATTGGAGTTGTATTTCCCTCGTTAACTAACCAAGTTTTTGCTGATATTTTAAAAGGTATTGAGATGGTTTCCGATGTGCAAGGTTATCAAACCATGATCACTCACACCGGATATAACGCTGATAAAGAAGAGTTACGAGTCCGTTCTTTGCTGTCTTATAATATTGATGGATTAATTTTGACCGAAAGGATACATAATCCAGCTACCTTAAAGATGATTGAAATTTCAGGTGTCCCAGTAGTGGAAATTATGGACAGCGTGTCGCCTTGCATTGATATGGCGGTTGGATTTGATAATTTTACGGCTACAAAAAATATGATTCATCGCATGATAAATAAAGGACGACGTCACATTGTCTATTTTAGTGCAAGACAAGATCAACGTAGTATCATTCGGCAACAAGGATATGAAAAAGCCATGCAAGAGGCAGGATTAATGCCTAAAACATTAGCCACTAAAGAAGCCTCATCTTATGATTTAGGGGCGAGATTTTTACATCAGATATTAAAGGAATATCCATGTGTTGATGGTATTTTTAGTACCAATGATGATTTGGCTTTAGGTGTATTACTTGAATGTCAGCGTATTGGTATTGAAATACCTAAACAAATAGCGATTGTTGGTTTTCATGGCCATAAAATTGGCCAGTATATGAATCCTAAATTAGCTTCCATTCATACGCCAAGAATTGAAATGGGAAAAATTGCTACGGAATTACTCTTGAAACGTATAAATGGTGAAAATATTGCTGAAAAGGTCATCGATTTACCTGTTGAATATCTTGATGGTGAAAGTTTGTAATTAATTTTAAAATATTTTCTAAAATTTATATCATTATCAAGTTATAGATTCGGTTTGGATGGATTTCAGGTTTTCATGATTTGATATCTATGCTAAAATTGCCTCTCAGTGGTTATTTATACCTACTAATTAGATCATCAAAGAATAACACTGAGGCCCCCATGAAAATTGTTGAAGTAAAACACCCTCTAGTTCGCCATAAAATTGGCTTAATGCGTGAACACGATATTAGCACAAAAGATTTCCGAAACCTTGCCAGTGAAGTTGGTAGTTTATTAACTTATGAAGCAACCGCTAACTTACCAACAGAAACCGTAACCATTGAAGGTTGGTGTGGCCCTGTGCAAGTAGAACGTATTAAAGGTAAAAAAATTACTGTTGTTCCTATTCTACGTGCTGGTTTAGGTATGATGGATGGCGTATTAGAACACATACCTAGTGCAAGAATCAGTGTTGTTGGTTTTTATCGTAACGAAGAAACACTTGAACCGGTTCCTTATTTCCAAAAACTCACTTCTGATATTGAAGAACGAATGGCGTTAGTTGTTGATCCAATGCTAGCAACCGGTGGTTCAATGGTGGCAACTATTGATCTACTTAAGAAAGCTGGTTGTAAAAATATCAAAGTGTTGGTTTTAGTTGCTGCGCCAGAAGGTATTAAAGTATTAGAACAAGCTCATCCTGATGTTGAACTTTATACGGCATCAATTGATGAAAGATTAAATGATAAAGGCTATATTTTACCTGGGCTAGGCGATGCCGGAGACAAAATATTTGGCACGAAATAAAATCTCAATTTTTAGACCGGTTTATCCGGTTTTTTTATGTCTGCTATTTAATAATTAATTTGCTATTAGCAAAAAGAAGTTTAAGAAGAGAGGAAAACGTGGTTAAAATTAATAATAATGAAATTAAAAAAGATACTTCACCATTAAAACCTGATTGGCAAGATATTTTTACTGGTGCTCAAATGCTGTTTGTCGCTTTTGGTGCTTTAGTATTAGTACCACTGTTAACTGGTTTAAATCCAAATGTAGCATTATTTACAGCCGGTGTTGGTACATTGTTATTTCAACTTGCAACCAAAAATAAAGTACCGGTGTTTCTAGCTTCTTCTTTTGCTTTTATTGCACCAATTTCTTTTGGTGTAGCTCAATGGGGAATACCGGCAACTTTAGGCGGATTGGTTGCTGCTGGTTTGGTATTTATGTTTTTTGCTTTTCTGGTCAAAATTAATGGTAATAAAGTTATCGATCGGATTTTACCACCGGTGGTGACCGGGCCAATTATTATGGTGATTGGTTTATCATTAGCTCCCGTTGCAGTTAATATGGCTATGGGTAAAGATAGTGGACTTCAAGCCGAAAACTATCAACTTATTATTATTTCCATGGCTTCTTTGTTAACCACTTTAATTGTTGCTATCTGGGCAAAAGGCTTTTTTAGATTGGTTCCGATTATTGCCGGTATTGTGGTTGGATATGCTCTTTCATGTGCTTTTGGTATTGTCAATTTTCAACCGGTTATTGATGCCCCATGGTTTAAAGTACCTGATTTCACATTTCCCGAGTTTCAGTGGCAAGCTATTTTATATATGATTCCTATTGTCATTGCTCCAACTATTGAGCATGTGGGGGATATTATGGCAATCGGTGCTGTAACAGGTAAAGATTATACTCGTGAACCTGGTTTACAACGGACATTGTTGGGTGATGGATTGGCTACTACAACAGCAGGATTTTTTGGTGGGCCACCATGTATTACTTATGCCGAAGTAATTGGTGCGGTAACCTTAACCCGCAATTTCAAAACACAAGTAATGACATGGGCTGCAATCTGGGCAATCTTAATGTCTTTCATTGGTAAAATAGGGGCATTTTTAAGCTCAATTCCAACTGTCGTAATGGGTGGAATCATGGTGCTGTTATTTGGTTCAATTGCTTCGGTTGGTATTAATATTTTAATTAAACATAAAGTCGATCTTTCTATATCACGGAATATGTGTATCGTCTCGTTAGTACTAGTATTTGGTATTGGTGGCATGATCTTCGATTTTGGTTCTTATGCATTACAGGGTATTAGTTTATGTGGGATTCTAGCCATTGTGTTAAATTTAATCTTACCGCAACAAACTAAAACCAATAACTAAGATAAACATTCTGGCCGTTAATCATGAAATCGATTAACGGCTAATCATATTTCCTTTTTTTACTACTCTATAATATCTCTACGTTTTACTTAATAAATAATTATTTTAGTCAGCAAGTACTAACTTTTATAAAAAATATTAAGAGTACATTGATCAAATTCTAATTTTAAGCGTTAGGATTAACTTAATAACTATTATTTTTGCATAATAAAATAGATTTGATTTACCGTATGTTGTTTACAAACGTAAGTGAGTAATAACTTCCAAATAGTAAAGCTATTTTAAAAAAAATTGAGGAAAGGGGTTTTTGAAAAATAAAAAACTCACTTATTTCTCAATAAGTGAGTTTGGTTTAATAGTAAGTAACAACCGTTATTTAATTGGACGCATTGTTGGGAATAAAATGACATCGCGAATAGTATGACTATTGGTAAATAACATTACAGTTCTGTCAATACCGATCCCTAGGCCTGCAGTTGGTGGTAAACCATGTTCTAATGCAGTAATGTAATCTTCATCATAGAACATTGCTTCATCGTCACCAGCATCTTTTTGTGATACTTGATCGGCAAAACGTTGCGCCTGATCTTCTGCATCATTAAGTTCTGAGAAACCATTACCAATTTCTCGTCCACCGATGAAAAATTCAAAGCGGTCAGTGACAAATGGGTTTTCATCATTACGACGAGCCAGTGGTGATACTTCAGCTGGATATTCGGTGATAAAAGTTGGTTGTATTAAGTTAGCTTCAGCAACTTCTTCGAAAATTTCAGTTACAACTCGACCTAATCCCCAGCCTTTTTCTACTTTGATACCCACATCTTTGGCAATTGCACATGCTTTATCAAAATCATCTAAATCGGCATTATTCGTTTCTGGACGATAATGACAAATTGCTTCACGCATTGTCATTTTGATAAATGGTTTTCCAAAATCAAATGTATGCTCGCCATACTGTACAACTGCATCACCCGTTACTGCGATAGCTAAACGGCGGAATAATGCTTCGGTTAATACGATCAAATCTTTATAATCGGCATAAGCCATGTACATTTCCATCATTGTGAATTCTGGATTATGTCTTGGTGATACGCCTTCGTTTCGGAAATTCCGGTTGATTTCAAAAACACGCTCAAATCCACCAACAACTAAACGTTTTAAGTAAAGTTCTGGCGCAATACGTAAGTACATATCTAGATCAAGCGCATTGTGATGAGTGATAAATGGTTTAGCTGATGCCCCACCAGGGATAACTTGCATCATTGGTGTTTCGACTTCCATAAAGTGGTTTTCAAGCATAAAGTTGCGAATTTCAGTTACCACTTTAGAGCGAGCAATAAAGGTATCGCGTGATTGTTGATTAGTAATTAAATCAAGGTAACGTTGACGATAACGCATTTCTTGATCGGCTAAGCCATGGAACTTATCTGGTAATGGACGTAGTGCTTTTGTTAATAAGCGAATTTCTTGACAATGAATTGAAAGCTCACCTGTTTTGGTTTTGAATAAATAACCTTTAGCACCAACAATATCACCAAGATCCCATTTTTTAAACTGTTCGTTATAATAATTTTCTGGTAGATCATCACGAGTGACATAAAGTTGGATTTGTCCAGTCACATCTTGTAGTGATACAAATGATGCTTTTCCCATAATACGGCGCATCATCATGCGACCAGCAACAGTAACGATAATTTTATTTTCGATTAGCTCTTCGTTAGTTTTATCATCATACAATTTATGAAGATCGCTTGAAATTGCGTCACGACGAAAATCGTTTGGGAAAGCAATGCCTTGTTCGCGAATTGCAGCTAGCTTTTCACGACGTATTGTAAGCTCGTTGTTTAACTCTTCAATATGGTTTTGTTGCTCTTGCTGTGTTGACATAATATTACCTTTTATTTATCACCAAACAGGGTTATAAACCTGCTTTTAAGCTTTCTTCAATAAATTGATCTAAATCACCATCTAAAACGGCTTGAGTATTACGGGTTTCGACGCCGGTACGTAAATCTTTAATTCTTGAGTCGTCAAGTACATATGAACGGATTTGACTACCCCAACCAATATCGGATTTATTTTCTTCCATCTGCTGTTTTTCGGCATTCTTTTTCTGAATTTCCAGCTCATAAAGTTTCGCTTTGAGCTGCTTCATCGCTTGATCTTTATTACTATGTTGAGAGCGATTGTTTTGACATTGAGTCACAATCCCTGTTGGCACATGGGTAATACGAACAGCAGATTCAGTTTTATTAACATGCTGACCACCTGCACCAGATGCGCGATAAACATCAATACGTAGATCGGCAGGGTTGATATCAATATCAATATTATCATCAATTTCTGGATAGACAAATACTGATGCAAATGATGTATGACGTCGGTTACCTGAATCAAATGGACTTTTGCGTACTAAGCGATGAACGCCAGTTTCGGTACGTAACCAACCATAAGCATAATCACCAGATACCTTAATGGTGGCCGATTTTATGCCGGCTACATCACCATCTGATACTTCCATCACTTCGGTACTAAATCCTTTTGATTCAGCCCAACGGAGATACATTCTAAGTAGCATTTCCGCCCAATCTTGTGCTTCAGTGCCACCAGATCCAGATTGGATATCTAAATAACAATCAGCACTATCATAATCACCTGAGAACATTCGACGGAACTCTAAACCAGCTAGTTTTTTTTCTAATTGTTCTAGTTCTAGACTTGCTTCATCGAAAGTATCTTGATCTTCAGCTTCAACAGCAAGTTCAAGCAAGCCTTCAACATCATCAAGTCCTTGATCTAATGAATTAATGGTATTGATGATCTCTTCAAGCATTACTCGTTCTTTACCTAATGCTTGTGCTTTTTCTGGATCTGCCCAAACTTCCGATTGTTCTAATTCAGCATTGACTTCCTCAAGACGTTCTTTCTTGAGATCGTAGTCAAAGATACCCCCGAATCACATCTGTTCGCTCGGTTAATTCGGCTATTTTCGATTTGATAGGATTAATTTCAAACATATTATGCTGTTTTGTTAATTTTTTAAGTTTTTTAATTAATCCTACATTGTAACGGATTTAAGTATAACTTAGCAATTACCAATTTGTTTACATCATTGATAATAATGTAAATGAATAATAAATAAAAAATGACGCGTATTGCGTCATTTTATAATGTGATATTTTTAAATGAGCTTATTTTTTCGCTTCTGCGTATAATTCAGCTACTTTATCCCAGTTAATAACATTCCAAAATGCACCGATGTAATCAGCACGACGGTTTTGATATTTTAAATAATAAGCGTGTTCCCAAACGTCAAGCGCTAAAATTGGTGTGCCAGAAACGCCTGAGAATTTTTCACCCATAATTGGGGAATCTTGATTAGCAGTTGAAACCACTTCTAGCTTATCATTTTTCAATACTAACCATGCCCAACCAGAACCAAAACGCGTTGCCGCAGCAGCTGAGAATTTTTCTTTAAATGCATCAACTGAACCAAAGTCTTTTTCAATAGCAGCTTTAAGTTCACCTTTAAGTTCAGTTCCAACTCTTAATAATTCCCAGAATAGGGTGTGGTTAACATGACCACCAACATTATTTTTAACACCAGTAACTTTGTCTGCAGGTACTTTGTCTAGATTTTTTAGTAATGTTTCAGGGCAAAAGTCTTTAACTTCAGCAGGTAGAGATTCTAATAATGCATTAGCATTATTTACATAAGTTTGATGATGTTTGTCATGATGAAGATGCATTGTTTCAGTATCGATATAAGGCTCTAAAGCATCATAAGCATAAGGTAAAGGGGGTAATGTATAAGCCATGAAATTGCTCCTTTCATTTATTAAGTATTTTTAACTTATTTATACCATCGAGTATACGGTCTATCTATATATCCCACAAACTATTGTTTAGATAGCTTATGACTATCTAATTTAATATCATTGCTGTATGATTTTTATACTTCGTTTGGTTGTGTTAAATAAGGTGTATACATCATAATTGCATGATTTTCACTAATGAGTTTTTCCTCTATTTGATTATCGAGCAAATGGGTTTTTCGTTGCCATATCTTATTGTGTCTAGTGTATCCGCCCCACCATTGTTGTTCAATAACGTGATCGGTTTCGAATATTTCATAGCGATAAGATAACGGTGTATTGGCAAGTAGTTCACCATGTAAATATTCATCATCTAACCAAAGATTAAGTCGGTAGGTTGTATTGGTTTTATTGAGTAATTGTAAATCGATATAGTTATAAGAAAGTGTCGCACCACAAGCAAATGGAATAGTACGGTTAACATCCGGAAAAACATCAAAACTATGACGCCATCGTTCAATAATGGTTAAATCTGAATGTAATACCATCCAGTAAATCAAATTGCCAAGTTGGCATAAACCACCACCAATATCTTTGCCGATTTGGCCATTATGTAATGAGAGACCTTCTAAAAAGCCGCGTTTCTTTGATGGCCGACCAACTTTTTGCCAAATTGAAAATCGTTGATTGGGCTCAATTATCGAACCGTCGAGCTGTTCAATTGCTAAGCGCAGGTTAGTGATTTTGTTATATTGCAAATACATATCAACATCTTTCAGTTGTCTTAACAAAACCGATTGATGTTTTTTATGAGAATAGCAGCAAGTATTATTATTCTTATCAATTACGCTATAGGTGTGACGATTGCGCCACCAATCTAATTTACGTTTGAGAATAAAATATTCTTTACCTAATTTTAATCTTAAATTACTGCGTTTTTTAGGTTTATCTACAATAGTCTTTTGCATACAACAACAGCCCTAACCACTGAATTGCTTATTTTGCTATAGTTGATAAATAATTAAGGCTTAATTTATCTAAAAAGCCAAACAGTTTTTGATTCATTTCAGAATAATCATGCGAACGAAGTTGATTAGGTGTATCAACAAAACGATATTTTGCTGCTTGTTTAAGATCACTTTCAGAGTGAGCAATTAGCTGTTCAACAACTTCTGGAGTTAACTCCATATGGCATTGAAAACCATATACTAAAGGACCATAAGCAATGATTTGCCGTGGGCAGCCTTCACTATAAGCAATAATTTGTGCTGCTTGGGTTAAACCAGGCATGTCATTGTGCCAATGGCCGACAGCTAAACTATTGCCAAAATCAGTAAATAAAGGATTATTTTTACCCATTTCAGTTAAGGTAATAGGGAACTTACCGATTTCCTTTTCCGGGCTATGTCCATGTGGGGCACCTAATGCTTCACCAATTAATTGTGAACCAAGACAGACGCCAAGTACGATTTTTTTTGAATTGATAGCCGATAATATTACAGCTTGTTCAGCTAGCGAGTCAAAATGCGGGCACTCTTGTTTGGTTGTTGCTGGTGATTGTGGGCCACCCATAATAATCAACATATCAATATTATCGACATTGTTGGGAAGAGATTCACCAAGATAAACACGAGAATAACTAATGGTATAATGATGTTCTTTAGCCCATTGCTCATAAGCTCCAGGAGCTTCGAAATCTTCATGAATAATAAAATGCAAATGCATTGGTAAATCTCCTTTAACCTAACTATTATCGTTCAGAGTACTCAATTGCCATTAGATATGAATATGGAAAATTAAGCGCAATAATTATTATGAATCTTTTATTAAGAAAGACAATAGCAAAGATATTAGTAGGCGATGAACGAATGAGTTATAGAACAGAGAATAATAGGCATAAAAAAATCTGCTTGAGCAGATTTCAATATTCGGAAAGTTGGCTCCTCCAACAGGACTTGAACCTGTGACATACGGATTAACAGTCCGCCGTTCTACCGACTGAACTATGGAGGAACCGAAATGTAGCGCGCATATTATAGATTTAATGACGCTATGTCAATAGTTAAATTGTTTAAAATGCGTTTTTTGTATCAGGTTGTCTCGATTATTATGCTTCAAGTATTCGGATTGTCTTGAATAATGTCTTTTGTCTGAGGAGTTGTTGTGGATGTGATCCTAGTTCTCCTTCAGGGATCGTTTGATTTAATGCTTGATAATATTTGATCCAATAAGGCAGAATTTGGCCTGTGGCTAAATCGCTAAAGTTCATAGGATAACGTTGAAAATAATCTTCACCAGATGGGTACTTGAAGGCATAAGTAATCAGTTCACTACAGTAAAACCCTTTATCATCTTCGCGAAAACTATGGTTATAAGGCAATCCTAGGCAGGTTTGTACTCGCATTAATGCGTTTTTAATGACGGAATCATTAAAAATGGTTGCGACTAAATTATATTGAGCGCTAGCTAAAAAGTTGTTAAGGGGCTGTTGGATTACCCCATGTTTTTGAGTGGCTTCAATGACGATATTATTGCCAATATATAAACCAACATGGCTTATTTGATTGATTATCTCATCCGAGCTAAGCTGTGAACCAGAATGCGTAATCGCTTTATTAAATTCGCTTTCTTCATGCTGGGATTGAAAAATAATATCGCCAGATTGCATTGTTATTGATGTTTTTTCGCGTGATGACGCCATAATGAAAACATGACACAAGTTGCGATGATAAATTTAAGTGCATCAACACCAACAAAAGGTAAATAACCTACTTGTATCGCTTCGCTAAGGGAAATATGTAAATACCCCATTAAATAGACCACACCAAAGACAAATAATAATTGGTGAGCACAAGCAAAGGCAACTAAGCCTAACAGAAAACGACGATCGTAACCTTTTTCTGCTGCATATCCAGCTAAATAAGCACTAAATACATAACCATATAAATAACCAGCAGAAGGAGATGCAAGCGCCATAATGCCACCGCTACCATTGGCGAATAGTGGTAATCCTAATGCACCTAAAAATAGGTATTGAAGAATTGCTAGAGCACCTAATTTACGCCCCAAACAAGCTCCGATCAGAAGCACGCCTAATGATTGTAGACTGAATGGTACCGGATAGGTTGGAATACTGATATTTGCGGCAACACCTAGCAGCAATGCGGCACAAGTTACTGCGTACAACTTACGTTGCCAAGAGGATAAGTTAAACAGTGTATTAATATAAGTTGGATAGTACGATGTTAATTGTTGTTTCATTATTTTCTACCATTAAAAGCTAAATAGTAGTGCCATAATAATACAAAAACAAAGTATGTAAACTATTTTTTTATAAAATAGTTTACATTTGTTGGGGGAATTTTGTTTTAAACTAAATTTGTTTTAAACTAAAAAAGGATTTGTCATTCGTTCATTGCCAAAGCTCGACATCGGACCATGGCCGGGAACAAAGATAAAATCATCACCAAGCGGAAATAGTTTATTTGTGATAGAGGAAATTAAATCAGTATGATTTCCTCGAGGAAAGTCGGTACGGCCAATGCTACTTTTGAATAAGACATCACCGACAAAAGCAATTTTATCTTTAGCATTAATAAATACGATATGACCGGGAGTGTGGCCGGGACAGAATAGAATATCTAAAGTGATATTGCCGACTTTCACTTGTTCACCTTCCTTTAACCAACGATCGGGTAAAAAGCTGTCAATATATGGAAACCCGAATTGCATGCATTGTTGTGGTAAGTTTGACAATAAAAATTCATCTTCTTGGCTAGGACCAAGGATCTCAACATTATAATGTTTCGCTAATTCAATCGCTGCGCCAACATGATCTAAATGGCCATGAGTTAGGAGTATTTGTTTGATGTTAACACCAAGCTTTTCAACCGCTTTTTTAAGTAGTTCTGCTTCGCCACCCGGATCGATAAATGCGGCTTCCTTTGTTTCATCACACCAAATAATGCTACAGTTTTCCTGAAAATGGGTAACTGGAATGATTTGATACTGAAACATAGTGTTTTCTCCTTGTTGCTTAGTGCCGAGACGTTAAATTTTGCCCATCTTCTTTGTTTAATTGCGCAAAGATTATGCTTGATAGCATAGTTACGATGCCTAGTATAACAAAGGTTAATTGAAATGCGTGAATAGTAGTTGTTGAATTGCTGAATAATCTTACTAATACCGCACCAAAACCAGTACCAAAGCTAATGGCTAATTGCTGATTAACCGCCATTAAACTATTACCACTGCTGGTGCTTTCACCTTGTAAATTAGCTAATGTTATACTATTCATTGAGGTAAATTGCATTGAATTGATTCCGCCAATGCAAAATAGCAAAATGCCTAATATTACTAATGGTGTCGCTAAGTTTATTAATGACATTAAAAGAATCAAAATTCCAGCTAAGATGGTATTAGCGACCAATACAAAACGGTAACCTAAACGAGCAAGAATCCGCGTAATAAAAAATCTGGTACAAATTGAAGCAATAGCCATAGGGACTAACATCATGCCAGCAAAAATTGCTGAATAACCAAAACCAACTTGTAAAAATAGTGGAATAAGGAAAGGCACGCCAGAAATGCCCAATCGACAAACTAAATTACCGATAATACCGATTTTAAACGTCCGGATATTAAATAATGATAGTGGAAATAGTGGTCCAGATTTTTTTTGCGCATAGGTTCGATAAATAAATAAAAAAATCAGACTGATGATGGCAAGTGTTATTGGTAAATAATATTGTTGACCTTGATTTAAACATTCGACACTAAGGGTGGCACTGATAAAAGTAATAACGATAAAAAGAAAACCAAAGAAATCAAAAGGCATATGTTTGCCTTTAATGTTAGGCATATACTTTAAGCTAATAAATACCCCTAAAATTCCAATTGGCAAGTTAATCAAAAATACCCAATGCCAACTCACCATATCGACTAGATAACCGCCTAAAACTGGCCCTAGTACTGGTCCGATTAATCCTGGAATTGTTGCGGTATTTAATGCCGCTAAAAACTCGTTACGTTTAAATGCTTTAATCAAAACTAAGCGAGAAACCGGTACCATCATTGAACCACCAATACCTTGGATTACCCTAGATATATCTAAGAATATTAGGGAATTGGATAAAGCACACAGTAGTGATCCTAATGTAAAAAGCGATACGGCCATAACGAAGATGTTTTTAGTACCAAATTTATCAGATAAATAGCCACTTACCGGGATAAACAGCGCCAAAGTTAACGTATAGCAGATTACCGCTGATTGCATATTTAATGGCGATTCATTGAGATCTTTAGCCATAGTTGGCAAAGCAGTATTTAGAATTGAGGTATCGAGTGATTGCATAAAAAAAGCAAATGCAGCAATCCAAGGTAATATACGATAGACAAAAGGTGGTAACTGTAGTTCGCTATTCATTTGTTCAGCCTAAAATTGATTGATATGCTGGAAGCAGAGGAGTTTTATTAACCCTAAGATTATACTCTCTTACTCATCGGGTATGATTGAGTAAGAGAGCTAATGAATGCTATTTTACAATATGCTCTGTTAATTGCTGGATTTTTTCTTATTTTTAACGGGTTTTCCTTGCCAATAACCAGCCAATAGTGAGCCAGAAATATTGTGCCAAACAGAAAAGACCGCAGCAGGTAGTGCCGATAATGCTGAAAAGTAGGTTGTACCTAATGTTGCAGCTAATGCTGAGTTTTGCATGCCTACCTCTAAAGACATAGTTCGACAAGTGGACTCGTCAAAACCAAATAAACGACCGCCCCAATAGCCACCTAGTAAACCAACACCATTATGAATAATAACGGCAAAGATAACGGTTATACCTACTTGAGTAATGAGAGCATGGCTACCGGCAACAACAATACAAATAATTAATAAAATACAAAGCATTGACAACAGTGGTAAGAATCGTTCACATTTTTTTACCACAGGATATAAAAAATGGTGGACAATTAAACCTAAAATAATAGGGATGAGCACAATTTGGACAATATGTACCAACATATCCCAAACCGGAACTTCAACGGTAGTACCAACTAACAATAATGTCAGTAATGGGGTGACTACAACGCCAACCAGTGTTGATACCGATGAAATAGTAACTGATAATGCTACATCCCCCTTAGCGAGATAAATCATCACATTCGAGGCGGTACCACTAGCAACGCTCCCCACAAGAACCATGCCGACTAATAGCTCTGGTCGCATAGTGAATAATTTAGATAAGATTAACGCGGTCACTGGCATTACAATATAATGCAGTAAAGTACAAATTATGACTGCTTTTGGTTTGGTGACGACGCGTTTAAAATCATCAATACTTAACGTCACCCCCATGGTAAACATGACAAACATTAATAATTGTGATGTATGTGGTCGCACAGGTAGAAAGGTATCAGGTGAAAAATAGGCAGCTATTGCACAAAGAATTGCCCATAATGGAAATAATCGAGTTAATGAAATAATGGATTGTACAAAAAGTTGACTATAGCGCTGCGACATAAAATATCACCTTTTGTTGATAAATCATTAATAATTAAATGGTTATCTTTTGATTGGATTTGTAATTTCCATTCTATTAATTCTACTAAATAGCGTCAAGGTATTTGTTAAGATAGTGTTAATTATTTGTGAAGGCGGTTCTGTTCGCAATTGACTAAGAATATTAAAGATATCGACAATGTTTTCGGGACGATTTATTTGTCCTTGGCGACCGCTTAACGGCATATCAGGTGCATCAGTTTCCAACACTAAACTTTCCAGCGGTAATTTTGCAATGGTTTGGCGAGTTTTATTGGCTCTGGTATAACTTATTACCCCACCAACACCAATATAATAGCCTAATTTAATAAATTGCAATGCCTGTTGATAACTACCTGAAAAGCCATGGATCACCCCTCGACATGGCAAATTAGCTTGATGTAATTCATGATAGATAATGTCGTGTGTTTTGCGTGAATGGATTAAAACGGGTAGATCATAGCGCTTGGCTAATACTAATTGAGCTCGAAAAAAATCTAGTTGCTGTTGCCAATCAACAGATTGGTCATAACGGTCTAAGCCAATTTCACCAATGGCAACTAATTTTTTGGGGTAAGTACTAACTATATCTGATAGTTGTTCAAGATCAGCCTGAGAGTGTTGATAGATAGGGTGTAAACCGAGTGCTGCATAAAGTTCACTATATTGCTCAGTGAGTTGTAATATTTGACTAAAATGTGTTGCTGATACAGCAGGAATAATTAGGCTATTAATTTTAGCTTGGCGAATATTATTGATTGAATTATCGAGATCGGTAACAAAAGCAGGAAAATTGAAATGGCAATGCGTATCGATAAACATAGTGCCTCCTATTGTTCGACTTGATGTAATAATATCGGCAATAAATATCGCTGAGCAAACTGTATTATTTGTTCAATTAGATTATCGGTTAATTCGGGATAAAGCCTTGCGTAATAACTATCACATTCTGCGGTAAGAAATTGGCCACCTTGCCAAGTGGTTAATAATTTGCTTATTGCTTTTTCACTAGGTTCAATTTGTCCTGTTTTTGGATTATATGCAGCAAGTAACCAGCTCCATGCGCTTTGTAATGGCATTAATAGTGGTTGGTTGACACCTTTTATAAAACCTTCAACGAGATCCGTTAATAGGGTTAACGCTTGTGGGGCATCAATGTGTAAAAATCGCCATTGGTTGTCTTCTCGGCCATATAAGCGACTTTGGCTGTCGGTTTTATCCCAATTCAAAATACAGTAAATTAAGTGGTCGATCCATAATGACATACCATCACGAATTGAGAGTTTAGCTGGGCGCCAAGTTAAAATACCATCTGCTTGAATATGGGTTAGCCAACCTTGTAATTGATAATGTTGTTCATCTATCGAAATGGTTAAATTTACCTCTAAGGTTGATGGATTGGTTCTCTCTTCAATGATTTTATTGGCTAAAGGTTGCAGTGCTTCACATAGTTCATCATAAATAATCTCACCAAAGGCACCATCTGGTAATTCACCTGTTAGCTTAAGTCGTTGGTAAAAGTTATCACAACCTTGTGAATCTTTAGCAATCATTTCATTTAAAATTTGTAGATTAAGTTGATAGCGTTTTAAGTTATCTAGGCTAAAGTTTTCAGCATCGGGCAAGGTGTCATCTAAATAATTGACGTAAAAATTAAAGCGTTTTTGTAAGAAAAACCGAATAGAGTGTTGATAAAAACGTTTTAATTCATCTAGATTAATATTATCCACAATGACTTTGCTAATACCGCTGATAAATGATTGGTTTTCTCCCGCTTTTAATGCGGCAGGTAACCACTCATCAGCATAACTTTTAGGTTCATTTAAGAAATTTTGTGGATTAAATGGTGTGCGAGTATGCAACGTTCTTAAATTATCAATTAAAGGCGTGTTTTTATCTGAATCTTTATCAGTAGCATCATGATAATACTGCACAATATAATCCCAAAGCTCATCGACTAATACTGACGGATAACGTTCGCTATCATCTTTCATATCTCGACCGATATAACTGATATAGAGTTGATCTTGTGCAGATAAAATAGCTTCCAAAAACAGATAACGGTCATCAATACGTCGACTACGATCACCTCGACGAGGATTTTGAGCAATTAAGTCAAAATCTAAAGGTAAAGATGTTCTTGGATAATCACCATCATTCATACCTAATAAACATACTAATTTAAAAGGAATCGAACGCATTGGCATCATAGTACAAAAGTTTATTTTACCGACTAAAAAACGATGGGCTAGGTGATTTTGCTCCAATCGTGATTGCATTGCATCATGTAAAATAGTTATCGAGATGTTGTCGGTAAAATTGGCATTTAAACCACTGCTGATCAGCTTTTGCCACTCTTCTTGGATCATTAATAAAATTGATTCACGTGAGTCATTACTAACAAAAAAATCATTAATCAGTTCAATACAGCAGCCTTGCCATTCAGTTAATGGCTTATCTTCACTGAGAATGGTTAACCATTTACGCACCGATTTTATAAATTCTGCTAACTGACCGATTAATTCAGCATCTAAGCCGGTAGCACCATCATAAGCTAATATCTGTTGCCAACCACCTTGTTCACTATTCATGGTATAACCAAGTAATAACCGTTCAAGGCCAAATAGCCAACTGTGAGCATTTTCTAGACCAAAACGAATACCTGATTCAATAATCCAAGTATGTAATAAAGTTAGTTGTGACTCACTTATGGCAAACTTTTCAGCAATGGCTGGAATTTCAAGTAGATTAAATAATTCTTCAGCGGTAAAGCGGCTTTCGGTAAAGTTTAATATAGCAAAAAATCCTTGCACCATTGGATCAATGTTACGCGCTTTTTGATCGGAAATTGTGAATGGTAGATAGCGTTGTCCTTCAGCGTTACCGAATACTGACCGAATATAGGGTACATATTTATCAATATCTGAAACCATGATAATACAATCACGTAATTCGAGTGTTGGATCGGCATCAAATGCAGATAATAGATAATCATAAAGTACTTCGACCTCACGCTGTTCGCTATGACAAGCGTGGAAGGTTACTGATCTATCTGTTTTATCTATAGGAGATTTTACATCACTGGTTTGATAAAGTTCTAAAATATCTTGCTGAATAGCCTGTAATAGACACTGGCGCTTATTATCGACAAAGATATCAATGTCTTGTTTATTATTGAACTCTTGCAATAAAAATAGGTTATCTCGTCCTAATTTACCCCAAGATGTTAATAATTGGTTAGGAATATTATTAGGTGTATTTTGGATCTCTGATAGCTGTTTTTCTACAATATCGCCCCAGTACCATTTGCAAGGATTGTTAAACATTAAATGGACATCAATGTGTTGACCAAGTGCTGATAATAATGACAAATAAATTGGCGGTAGTGAGGTAATACCAAAAATATAGACTCGTTTCGGTAATGATTTTAATCTTGTGCGATCGAAATCATTATCTAACAAAATGTCCAACATTTGCTGATAGATATTGGCACGATGATAAGGTTGACTAATTGCAATTAGTTGTCGCCATAATTCAGATTGCCAGATTTCATCTGGATGATGATTTAGTTCAGTTACCGTTTGCTTGCTTTCCCATTTGGCTAACCAGTCAGGGCGATAAACTAAATATTGGTCAAATAATTGTGCGATTCGAGTCGCTAATTGATACTGTTTTCGTTCTTCTTTATCAATATTAAGATAATGTTTAATGGTATCAAATTCAGGTCGCTCGATTATTTTTGGTAATAGATAATACAAACGCCAAGTCATTGATTCGACATTATAACTATTTTCCAGAGGTGAATTAGGTAACAGAGTTTGGTATAACTGCCAGATAAATTGGCTTGGAAAGAGAAAATCAACATTAGCAACAATCCCCAGATCATTGGCTAATTCAATTTGTAACCATTGTGCCATACCTTGGCTTTGCACCATAACCATATCAGGCATAAAAACCTGTTCTAGCGGATCTCTGCGCATTAATTCGCTAACGAGTGATTTGAGTAAATCAACTTGATTTGAATGATAAATGGTGAACATAGTTACATTAATATTAATAGAATTAATCAGATTATCGCTGATTGCTATTAATAAATCTAGCCATGTTTAAATAGTAACTTTTTATAACTAAATAACTATATAAAATACCAATGGTTTATAAAAATTTTGAGGAAAGGGGTTTTTTAGAGGTAAAAATTGTGTCTTTTAGATAGTAATAATTCAAATAGTCGTTCAGCAAATAATAAAAAAGGCTACAATTTATTAATTTGTAGCCTTTTATTGCCTAGTTTAGTGATCAATAATCCTTATTGTCCTAAACGACGAGTTAATTCTATAACTCGTATTTTTGCTAAGGCTTTTGAAAGTTCAGCAGATGCTTGAGCAAAAGACATATCATCGCTAGGGTGATTAATGTGTTCTTGCGCTTGTCTTACTGCTTCTTGAGCCCTTGCTTCATCCAAGTCTTCACCACGAATGGCGGTATCAGCTAAGATTGTTACCATGGTTGGTTGTACTTCTAAAATACCGCCAGATAGATAAATAAACTCTTCTTCACCATCGGCTTTAACAATCCCGACCATTCCCGGCTTAATGGTTGTCAGTAACGGAGTGTGACCAGGATAAATCCCAAGTTCACCTTCTCGTCCTGTGACTCTGATTCGCTGAACATCACCTGAAAAAAGGTGAGATTCAGCACTAACAACTTCTAATTGATAGGAAGTTAGTGCCATAATGCTCTCTCCGTTCTATAAATCTCTTAGAGAGATTTCGCTTTCTCAATCGCTTCGTCGATTGAACCAACCATATAAAATGCCTGTTCAGGAATATGATCATAATCACCGTTCATAATACCTTTAAAGGCACTGATGGTGTCTTTTAATGGTACGTATTTACCTGGTGAACCTGTGAACACTTCTGCAACGAAGAATGGTTGAGATAAGAAACGTTGAATCTTACGTGCACGAGCAACAGTTAATTTATCATCTTCTGATAATTCATCCATACCAAGAATTGCAATGATATCTTTTAATTCTTGATAACGTTGAAGAATTGACTGTACGCCACGAGCACAATCGTAATGCTCTTGACCAACAACAAGTGGATCTAATTGACGACTGGTTGAGTCAAGTGGGTCAACCGCTGGATAGATACCTAATGATGCGATTTGACGACTTAATACGATTGTTGCATCCAAGTGAGCAAAGGTTGTTGCTGGCGATGGGTCAGTTAAGTCATCGGCAGGTACATATACTGCTTGGATTGAGGTAATTGAACCGGTTTTAGTTGAGGTGATACGTTCTTGTAATAACCCCATTTCTTCTGCTAATGTCGGTTGGTAACCTACCGCAGATGGCATACGACCTAATAGTGCAGATACTTCGGTACCGGCTAAGGTATAGCGGTAAATATTATCGATAAATAATAGTACGTCTTTACCTTCATCACGGAATTTTTCTGCCATGGTTAAACCAGTTAACGCTACGCGTAAACGGTTTCCTGGTGGCTCATTCATCTGACCATAAACCAATGATACTTTATCAAGTACGTTTGATTCTTTCATTTCATGATAGAAGTCGTTACCTTCACGAGTACGTTCACCTACACCAGTAAATACTGAGTAGCCTGAGTGCTCGATAGCGATGTTACGAATTAATTCCATCATGTTTACAGTTTTACCAACACCAGCACCACCAAATAGACCGACTTTACCACCTTTGGCAAAAGGACAAATTAAGTCGATAACTTTGATACCAGTTTCAAGTAATTCTGTTGAGTTAGCCAACTCTTCGTATGTTGGTGCTGCACGGTGAATCGCCCAACGCTCTTCTTCACCAATTGGACCTGCTTTATCAACAGGATCACCAAGCACGTTCATAATACGGCCAAGTGTTTTTGTTCCCACAGGAACTTCAATGCCGTGACCAGTATTTACTACTTTAAGTCCACGTCTTAAACCATCAGATGAGCCCATTGCAATACAACATACAACGCCACCACCTAATTGTTGCTGAACTTCCAGAACTAATTTATCAGTGCCAGTTTCCACTTCTAATGCATCATATACCTTTGGTACTGCATCTTCTGGGAATTCGACATCAACCACCGCACCGATGATCTGGACAATCTTTCCAGTAGCCATTTTTAATCCTCTACGTCTTTTTCTTAACTATAAGCCAATATTTAGCACTAACCTGAAACAGCAGCTGCACCAGATACAATATCAATCAATTCATTTGTGATCGCACCTTGACGGGCTTTGTTATACACAATTTGTAATTCATTAATTAAATTTGCACCGTTATCGGTTGCTGCCTTCATGGCCACCATTCTTGCTGCTTGTTCACTCGCTAAATTGTCAACCACCGCTTGATAGACTTGTGATTCAATATAACGACGTAAAATCACATCTAATAATGATTTTGCATCAGGCTCATAAATATAATCCCATGATGAAGCTTTAAGTTCTTTATCTTCTGAAGCCGGTAATGGTAATAATTGCTGTATTGTTGGCTTTTGCGACATGGTATTAATAAACTTATTGGTTACAATATATAGTTTATCAATTTTACCGTTGTCATATGCCTCAAGCATTGTTTTTACCGGACCAATTAAATCAGATAAAGTTGGTTCATCACCTAAATTGGTTACTTGGGTTAAGATGTTGGTTTTTATTGAAGAGAAAAACGAAACACCTCGAGAACCAATTAAAGCGACATCTGCTTCAACGCCTTTCTCTTGCCATGCTGACATATCAGCAATAACAGTTTTGAAAAGATTGATATTTAATCCACCACATAAACCACGATCGGTTGAAATGATAAGATAGCCAACTCGCTTAACATCCCTTTCTTCCAGATAAGGATGTTTAGTGCCTATTTGAGCTAACGCTAAATGTCCAATTACTTCACGAATCATTTCAGCGTATGGACGACTAGCCGCCATTCTATCTTGCGTTTTACGCATTTTAGAATTAGCTACCATTTCCATCGCTTTGGTGATTTTTTGCGTACTTTGGATACTGGCAATTTTCGTTCTAATTTCTTTTGCATTAGCCATTTGTTACCTCACCCTTACCAAGTTTGAGTTGATTTAAAGCTTTCAAGCATTGCTTTTAACTTGTTTTCAATCTCATCATTGTAATTGCCTGTTTCGTCGATTTGCTTAACAAAATCGGCATATTGACTATGGGCATAAGCAAGAAGTGCTGTTTCAAATGATAATACTTTAGCAAGTTCAACATCTTCAAGATAACCACGCTCCGCAGCGTAAAGTACAATTGATTGCTCAGCAACAGTCATTGGTGAGTATTGCTTTTGTTTGAGTAATTCAGTTACTTTTTCACCATGGCTTAATTGGTTTCTTGTTGCTTCATCTAAGTCAGAGGCAAATTGTGAGAATGCTGCTAATTCACGATATTGTGCAAGAGCAGTACGAATACCACCAGATAATTTTTTCATTATCTTAGTTTGCGCAGCACCACCAACACGAGAAACCGAAATACCTGGGTTTACCGCTGGGCGAATACCTGAGTTAAATAAGCTGGTTTCAAGGAAGATCTGACCATCAGTAATCGAAATTACGTTAGTTGGTACGAACGCTGAAACGTCTCCTGCTTGAGTTTCGATAATTGGTAATGCAGTTAATGAACCTGTTTTACCTTTTACTTCACCTTTAGTGAATTCCTCAACATAAGCTTCGTTAACCCGAGCTGCACGTTCAAGTAAACGAGAGTGAAGATAGAATACATCACCAGGGTAAGCTTCACGTCCAGGTGGACGACGAAGTAATAATGAAATTTGACGATAAGCAACCGCTTGTTTTGATAAATCATCATAAACAATTAATGCATCTTGACCGCGATCACGGAAGTATTCTCCCATGGCACAACCAGCGTAAGGTGCTAAGTATTGTAATGCTGCAGATTCAGATGCTGATGCCACCACCACAATTGTGTTTTTAAGTGCACCATGCTCTTCAAGTTTACGCACTACGTTAGCAATAGTTGATTGTTTTTGACCGATTGCAACATAGATACATTTAACACCAGAATCACGTTGATTAATAATGGCGTCAATTGCTAATGCGGTTTTACCTGTTTGACGGTCACCGATGATAAGTTCACGTTGACCACGACCAATTGGAATCATTGAGTCAACCGCTTTATAACCAGTTTGTAATGCTTGGTCAACTGATTGACGGTCGATAACACCTGGAGCAACCACTTCTACTGGTGAAAATCCATCATGTTGAATAGAACCTTTACCATCAATTGGTTCACCGAGAGTATTAATAACACGGCCTAATAAACCATCACCTACTGGTACCTGTAAAATACGGCCAGTACATTGCACTTTCATCCCTTCAGATAAGTCTTCGTATGGTCCCATGACCACAGCACCAACAGAATCTCTTTCAAGATTTAATGCCATTGCATAACGGTTGCCTGGTAATGCAATCATTTCACCTTGCATTACATCAGTTAATCCGTGGATTCGAAGAATACCATCACTTACAGATATGATAGTTCCTTCATTGTGAGCATCACTCACAATATTGAACTGAGCTATCCGCTCTTTAATTAGTTCACTTATTTCAGTTGAATTTAGCTGCATTATCAGTCCCCTTAAGACTGTAGAGCGTCATTTAGTCGATTTAGACGCCCTCTGATACTACTATCAATAACCATATCGCCCGTACGAATAATAAAACCAGAAATGAGCGATTTATCAATATGACATTTTAGTTTTACTTTTCGTGATAAACGTTTTTCGACTGCGACAGAAATTTTATCAAGTTGTTCACTGGTAAGCTCATTAGCAGAAATAACCTCAACATCTGCTTGTGCTTCTTTATCTAGACAGTATTGCTCAAACAAACTTAACACTTCAGGAAGAAGCGATAAACGTTTGTTTTCAGCCATAACTTTAATAAAATTAGTGCTAAACTCATCTAATACATCTTTACAGATATTGATGAGTAAGTTAGCCACTGAATCGGTTTTCATGTCAGATGTTAAGATACTTCTGATTTGAGCATCTTTGCTCACTTCAGATGTTAACACCAACATTTTGTGCCATGATTCGATGCTATTTTTTTCAACAGCAAAGTCGAAAGCGGCTTTAGCATAAGGGCGAGCAATCGTAATTAAGTCAGCCATTGCTCTATTCTCCTTATAGTTCAGCTACGAGTTTATCAATGATGTCGCTGTTAGCGGCTTCATTAACAGAACGTTCAATAATTTTTTCTGCACCGGCAATAGCGAGTGTAGCGACTTGTTGTTTAAGCTCTTCTCTAGCACGTTTGCGCTCAGCTTCAACTTCAGCAAGTCCTTGAGCAACAATCCTTTCTTTTTCACGAGAAGCTTCTTGTTGTGCTTCTTCAAGAATGGCTGCTTTGCGTTTATTCGCTTGCTCAATAATTGCATTAGCCTCAACCTTAGCCTGTTGCATTATGTCAGATGTATTTGCTTTGGCTAATTCCAAATCTTTTTTTGCTGTTTCTGCTGAAGCAAGTCCATCTGCTATCTCTTTTTGGCGTTTTTCAATCGCTCGGATAACGGGTGGCCAAATAAACTTCATACAGAACCAAACAAACAATACAAATGTAATTGCTTGGCCGAGGAGAGTTGCGTTCATATTCATGAGACAATTCCTCTTAAATTATTATTAGCCTGCAACAGCAAAAATGACATATAACGCAATACCTACACAAATCATAGGGATCGCATCAACTAAGCCCATAACGATAAAGAATTGGGTACGTAACATAGGCATTAATTCTGGTTGGCGAGCAGCACCTTCTAAGAATTTACCACCTAATAAACCAATACCAACTGCACCACCGATTGCAGCTAATCCCATCATTATGCCTGCGGCTACAAATAACATACTATCCATTATATACTCCAGTTTATTATCAAAAAAATTTAAAAATTAATGATCTTCTGTTGCCGAAGCCATCGCTAAATAGACAATCGTCAACACCATAAAAATAAATGCTTGTAAGGTAATTATCAAAATATGGAAAATAGCCCATGGTAATGATAATACCCATTGTGACCACCAAGGTAATAGTGCAGCAATTAAGATGAAGATAAGTTCACCAGCATACATGTTACCGAAAAGTCGTAATCCTAATGAGACAGGTTTAGCTAATAAACTAACAAGTTCTAGGACTAAGTTAATTGGTGCAAATGCCCAATGATTAAAAGGATGTAAAGTATATTCTTTAATAAAACCTGTAATCCCTTTATATTTGATTGAATAGATGATGATAAGCGCAAATACGCCTAAAGACATTGACATGGTAATACTAACGTCAGCTGTCGGTACTACTCTTAAATGTGATAAACCTAAATATTGTCCAGCGTAAGGTAAGAAATCAACTGGAATGAGATCCATCAGATTCATTAAGAAAACCCAAATAAACACAGTAAGAGCTAAAGGGGCAATGAGTTTATTTTGGCCAGTAAACATGTCTTTGACGGTATTATTGACAAATTCAAAGATCATCTCGACTGCACATTGAAGTTTACTTGGTACGCCACTCGTTGCTTTCCTTGCAACACGATGGAAAATCCATAAAAACAGCACACCAAGTAAAATTGAAAAGAACAATGAATCAAGATTAAAGGTCCAAAAACCAGAACCGACTTGCAAGTTCTCTAGATGGTGTTTTATATAAGCTTGCGGTGAAGCTGGAGAGGAAACTGCCATATAACCCTCTTACCTATTTCAAAAATAAAAACTACAGCTTGTTATATTTTTTACCTTAAAAGGTATAAACAATTACTGCAATAACCGAAGCTGTTATTTTAAACCTAATTGCCTATATTAAGTCAACAACTGATTAAAAAAATAAAGAATTTAGACACTTTTTACTAATTTTGCGTAAAGAATAACAACTTTATTACTCACTTTATTAGAAATAATTTTCACCAATTGCCTAATTAATGTAGAAAAAATAGGCTAATTTGATTGTTTAACTGCATTAGCAATTTGTTCCGCAAGTTGCTGAACTTGTGATTGATTGCTACCTTCAACCATCACTCTAATAAGAGGCTCTGTGCCTGACTTACGTATGAGCACTCGTCCATTATTACTGAGTT
The DNA here is from genome assembly GCF_002142155.1 of Gilliamella apis. Lineage (GTDB taxonomy): Bacteria > Pseudomonadota > Gammaproteobacteria > Enterobacterales > Orbaceae > Gilliamella > Gilliamella apis. The sequence goes on from NZ_NASD01000001.1 coordinate 75,797, forward strand.
GTTGTTCTGCCTGCGCAATGGCTGATTTAACTTCAGGATTCGTTAATGGATCATCTTTACCTGAGAAACGAACATTAATTAATATTTGTGGTAGCATTGTCATACCACTACATAAATCAGCTAATGACATATTATTGCGTACCATGGCAGCTAAAACTTGTAAGCCAGCAACAATACCATCACCGGTAGTCGTTTTATCTAGCAGTAGAACATGACCTGAATTTTCAGCGCCTAATCGCCAATTTTTTTCAACTAGCATTTCAAGTACATATCTATCGCCGACTTTTGCTCTTACAAATGGAATTCCAAGATTTTTAAGGGCGATTTCCAGTCCCATATTACTCATTAGCGTACCGACCACTCCACCTTTTAGCTGACCCTGTCTTAACGCTTCTCGAGCAATAATATAAATAATTAAGTCACCATCAATTTTATTACCTTTATGGTCAACCATAATAATACGGTCACCATCACCATCAAGGGCGAAACCTAAATTGGCTTTTTCACTGATAACTCTCTCAGTTAAAGCTTTTACATCAGTGGCACCACAATTTTCATTAATATTCACGCCATCAGGGTCACAACCAATTTTGATTACTTTAGCGCCAAGCTCACGCAATACTTTCGGGGCAATGTGATAGGTGGCACCATTAGCACAATCCACCACAATTTTTAGGCCTGATAAACTTAAATCGTGATCAAAAGTACTTTTACAAAATTCAATATAGCGACCAGCAGCATCAGTTATTCTACTGGCCCGACCCAATTGTTTTGATTCGACGCAATCGATCTCTTTCTCTAGTTGTGCTTCGATTTCTAACTCAATTGCATCATCAAGTTTGCGTCCTTCGTTTGAGAAAAATTTAATGCCATTATCATAGAAAGGATTATGTGAGGCAGAAATGACTACACCTGCATCAGCACGAAATGTGCGAGTTAAATAAGCAATCGCTGGTGTTGGCATTGGGCCAGTAAAAGCGGCGGCAACACCAGCCGAAGCAAATCCTGCCTCTAATGCTGATTCCAGCATATAGCCTGAAATGCGAGTATCTTTACCGATGATGACTTTTTTTACACCATCTTTAGCTAGTACTCGCCCAGCAGCCCAACCTAATTTGAGAGCAAAATCAGGCGTTATAGGATATTCTCCAACTTTTCCACGAATACCATCTGTCCCAAAATATTTCCGATTAGACATGTTATTTCCTCATACAGAATTTTTATTTAACTTATTTCCGGCGTTATCATATTAACGTTATCAGTGTTTTACAAAGGAACTTAGCTAAACTATTCTCGATTATCGTTAGCAAACTTCAATAATACTTGGCTTTCTTTAATAAAACGTTCGGCATAATTACCAAACCATTTGGTTACTTCATTAAAATTCTCAATGAATTTGGTTTTATCTCTTTGTTCGATTAATTCAACCATTTGCCCAAAACATTGATAGTAGCGTTTAATTAATTCAATGTTGGCATCTGACGCCATGATGATATCGGCATAAAGTACTGGATCTTGAGCAAACAAGCGACCAACCATCATTAATTCAAGTCGATAAATTGGTGATGATAGTGTAATTAGCTGTTCTAAATCAGCGTGTTCGCGTTGTAAATTCACACCATATGAGAATGAAGTAAAATGACGCAATGCTTGAATAAATGACATGCATTTATCATGCTCTTTGGCATCAATCGCACATAAATTTGCTCCCCAAATCCGCATTTGTTCAATTAACCATTGGTATTGTTCCGGATATCGTCCTTGGCAGTAAACAATAACTTGTTTAGCTAAATTAGGTACATCAGGGCCGAACATTGGATGTAAGCCAACGACAGGACCAGTATGCTTAGCTAACATCGCTTGTAACGGTTTGACTTTGATTGAAGTAAAATCAGTTAAAATGCAATCTTTAGGTAGTGGTGGTAATTGTTCAATAATTTCACATGTTTTGTTGATCGGTACGGTCACAATAACTGCAGCAGCATCAGCAACGACTTCGGCTGCTTGATGCATGGTTTTTGAACCCAAGGTCTTGACTGTATAACCTGACAGGGTAAATAGTCTGGCAAATAGTCTACCCATTCGGCCATTACCACCAATGATGACAATTGATCCTTTGCCAGTGTAAACCTTTTTAAAACCTTTGTCGTTTTCACTAATATAAGACTCACGCATTAAGCGGCGTAAAATATCTTCGATTAGCGCTGGTGATATACCTAAATCTTCGGCTTCTTGTTTGCGTTTAGCTAACATATCCGCTTCACGTTTTGGATCGTAAATTGGAATTCCATGCTCGCTTTTCACTTCGCCAACTTCGGCGACTAATGCTAGTCGCTGACTAATTAAAGATAAAATCGATTGATCAACTTCATCAATTTTATTGCGCAATGCAAGTAATTCCTTTGACATATTTGCTGGATCCTTTATCACAAGTTATAGCTTTTACTGTAATTGCTTAACAGTATAACGTATTTTTGGTAGCATGGGTCAATTGCAAAATTAAATCAAATACAATAAATTTATGATTAAAGTTATCTCATTTAATATTAATAGTCTTCGGGCTAGAATTCACCAATTAGCTGCAATTATTGATAAACATCAACCGGATATAATTGGCTTGCAAGAGACCAAAGTTCATAACGATCAATTTCCTGTTGAGGAACTGGCGCAGTTTGGTTATCACTTACATTATCATGGTCAAAAAGGGCATTATGGCGTGGCATTATTGACTAAGCAAAAACCATTATCAGTCCAATGTGGTTTTCCAACTGATGAGGAAGGCGCACAATGCCGATTAATTATGGCTGAATTACCGACTAGCCAAGGTAATTTAATCATTATCAATGGCTATTTTCCGCAGGGAGAAAGTTTACACCATGAAATCAAATACCCGGCTAAACGTAAATTTTATCAGGATTTAAATCAGTACATACAAAGTCAGCAACTTAATAGTCAATTATCCTTAATTATGGGGGATATGAATATTTGTCCAACCGATTTAGATATTGGTATTTCTGATGATAGTCGTAAACGGTGGTTGCGTACTGGTAAATGTTCTTTTTTGCCTGAAGAGCGTGAATGGATAAATAATTTAATGTCTCTTGGTTATACTGATACTTATCGTCATGCTAATCCTGAATCGCAAAGATATTCATGGTTTGATTATCGTTCCAAAGGATTTGATAGTGAAACAGGATTAAGAATTGATTTAATATTAGCCAGCCAAAAGTTACAGCAACATTGTCAGCAAACAGGTATCGATTATGATATTCGAGGCATGGAAAAGCCATCTGACCATGCACCGATCTGGGCACAATTTGATTTAGATTAAACTTCAACCATGAGGATAATAGTATGCAAAGCAGTTCGATTTTATCGGTCAAAGATCTTAACCAAATCGTTAAAGAACTGCTTTCTGAAGCTATTGGACAAATTTGGTTAGTGGGGGAAATTTCCAATTTTTCTCGCCCTTCTTCTGGTCATTGGTATTTCACTCTAAAAGACGAAGTTGCTCAAGTGCGGTGTGCTATGTTTCGTAATAGTAATTTTCGCACCGGATTTACTCCACAAAATGGTCAGCAAGTGTTGGTAAACGCTTCGGTAACGCTTTATGAAGCACGTGGCGAATATCAATTGGTCATTAATAAAATGCAACCCGCTGGTGCGGGACTGTTACAACAAAAATTTGAGCATTTAAAACAAAAACTGTCAGAAGAAGGATTGTTTGATCCTATTTATAAACAAACATTACCCGATAATATTCGTACGGTTGGAATTATTACTTCAGCAACTGGTGCTGCGTTGCATGATATTTGTCAGATATTAAATCGACGCGATCCTAGTTTGCATTTGATTATCTATCCAACTCAGGTACAAGGTAATGAAGCGGCTGCCCAAATAGCAAGGATGATTGAAATTGCCAATATTCGCCAAGAATGTGATGTGCTAATAGTTGGGCGAGGTGGTGGTGCACTTGAGGATCTTTGGGCATTTAATGAAGAAGTGGTTGCAAGAGCAATTTTTGCTAGCCGATTACCGATTGTCAGTGCTGTTGGTCATGAAGTCGATTTTTCGATTGCTGATTTTGTTGCTGATGTTCGTGCAGCAACGCCATCTGCAGCGGCTGAGCTGGTAAGTCGAGACAAACTAGAGCAAATTAAGCGTTTGCAAGTTCAAGAACAATATTTATGCATGGCGATGGATTACTATTTAATGCGTCGACGAGAACGCTTAAATAAATGGCGCCATCAATTACAAACACAGCACCCTCAAGCAAAATTATCAAAACAATTAAGTCGGTTATTAAGTGGTCGTCATGCCTTGTTTGAAAATATGCAGCAATATTTATTAAGGCAATCTTATCGCCATAACCTACTTGATAAACGTTTAGTTCGTGTTTCACCACGACATAAAATTCTTTATTATGAGCAAAGTCTTGAACAAAAACAGCAGCAAATCATTAATTTAATTCAAAACAAGCTGACAGATGCTAAACATCAGTTTGTATTACAAACATCTCAGCTTAATAGTGTTAGTCCACTAGCAACCCTAGAACGAGGTTATTCAGTAACAACTAATCAGCAACACAAAGTGATACGCACAGTTGAGCAAGTCGTTATTGGAGAAATGATTGAAACACAGTTAAAAAGTGGCAAAGTAACTAGTCAAATTATTGAGATTAATAAAAAATCTAATTCAAAATAGTTACGTTTAGGCTTGAAAAATTAACTTATTATAGCTTAATTGTAAATTAGCATTTTATTTAGCTATTTTGTTTTTATTAATAATCTATCTTTTTAATAAATTTAATGCTCGAAATTGGATAAAATTGTATCTTAAATAGTATTAAGGATATAATATCCAAAAAATTTATTAAAAAATACTAAGAGAATAAAGTGGTTATGCATCCTCCAATAGGTATTGATTTAGGTACTACCAATAGTTTGATTTGTGTTTGGCAAAATGGTCAATCAACGCTTATTCCCAACGCTATCGGCGAAGTTGTTACGCCATCGGTGGTTAGCATTGATGAAGATAACTCTATTTTAGTTGGTCATGCTGCTTTATCACGTTTAACCACTCATCCTAGCCGTAGTGCTGCGGCATTCAAACGTTTTTTAGGCTCAAGTAAAGTTTTTGAATTAGGTGAGCAAAAATTCACCCCAACCGAACTTTCTGCATTGGTTTTAAAATCATTAAAAGCTGATGCTGAAGCTTTTTTAAAACAAGAGATTCGTGATGTAGTAATATCCGTACCTGCTTATTTTAATGATGAACAGCGTAAGCAGACTCGCTTTGCTGCTGAGCTAGCCGGCTTAAATGCTGTGCGTTTAATTAATGAACCTACTGCCGCCGCCATGGCGTATGGATTACATGAAGAACAATCTGGAAATACCTTAGTATTTGATTTAGGTGGTGGTACATTTGATGTTACCGTGTTGGAATATAGCATGCCAATCATTGAGGTTCATGCTTCAGCTGGTGATAATTACTTAGGTGGTGAAGATTTTACTCATGAACTTGTTAAAGCTTGTTTAAGCGAATGGGAACTCAAACAATCTGATATACCAATTGATGACTATGCTCGCTTGCTAGATTTAGCCGAACAACTAAAATGTAAGCTAAATGGTGAACAAATACATAATTTGACTTGGTCTTGGCAAGATAAGTTATGGCAATTTTCATTAAATGAAGTAAGAGCTAAATCAATTTGGTTACCTTTACTTAATCGTTTACGGGCACCTGTTGAACAGGCTTTAAGTGATGCTCGCTTAAAACCTAATGAACTTGAGCATATTGTCTTAGTTGGTGGTTCATCGCAGTTAGGTGTAGTTCGAGAGTTAGTAACCAAATTATTTGCCAAATTACCTTATCGTCACATTAATCCTACGACTATTGTTGCACAAGGTGCAGCAGTGCAAGCAGCATGTCGTTTACGTGATGTTGATGTTGAAGAAGTGATTCTTACCGATGTGTGCCCATATACGCTAGGCATTGAAAGTAGTTCTGGTAATATCAATGGTTTATTTTCGCCGATTATTGAACGTAATACGATTGTTCCAACGTCAAAAGTAAAAACCTTTTCTACGACCCACCCACAACAAAAAAGCATTATGCTTTCAGTTTATCAAGGTGAAAACCCTCGGGTAGAAAATAATGTTCTAATTGATGAATTTGAAGTTCCTTTAAAGCCAATGGAAAAAATACAAGGGATTGATGTTCGTTTTAGTTATGATTTAAATGGTTTACTCGAAGTTGATGTGGTATTGCTTGAAACTGGCGAATTGCATGGCAAAGTGATTGATCATAGTCCAATAGGGTTAACTGATAAGCAAAAACAAGAGAGCCATGAACGTCTAGCGGCCCTTAAGATTCATCCGCGTGATGAAATGCCAAATCGTACTTTATTAGCGCGACTAGAACGAGCATGGGCACAGTCATTGGGTGATGAACGAATATTAATTGGAGCATATATTGAAGCTTTTATGCAAGTACTCGATCAGCAGAACCCTGAAGAAATCGAGCAAGTACGCAGTGAGATAGAGGTAAATCTTAGCGAGCTTAATCGATAATCATTACTTTTTCTAAAATTATCCCCTTTGCTAATCAGAAAATAGTGTTTCAAAGGGGATATGTAGATGATTCATTTTTTCTAATTATTTTTGTATTGGTGGTCCGTAGCGGTTGGTTTCATTAACAGTTGAAAGCCAACACGGCAATAATAGAAATGGTAATAGAATTGTGGCGGATACAAAATAATAGATACCTCCATTAGAATAACAGTCATTTAAGCGTCGTTTTATTGCCAAAACACTATTGATTGTTGCTAATCCGCATAATACAAGCATAATTGGATGATTTAAATTAGTTTTTCCTGCTGCTCCTATTATTAGAAAAAATAAAGGTAAACTGACGTAGCCCATTTGTTTTAAGAAACCAGTTAAATTTGTTCGCCCCTTCCAACGCCAAATTTGCCACCATTCATTTGGCGGAAATGATTTTGATTGCAGCTTTTTCTGGTGATCCATATTTTTGGCTAACAGCAATGCTGAGGATAATTTAATTATGCTATTATTATCATTATTTTGTCCAATTTCTTCTAGTTCTTCGATATCTTCTTCTTCGCATAGCGAATCATCTTTGTCTAACTTTTTATTTATAGCATATAATTTATCTATGTTTTGCAATTCATCATTATGTTTTTTAAGGGATGATGGAATAGATAATTTATCACAAAATGCGTTAGCAAGTTTTTTTAACTGTAGATCATCGCCAGCAAGTTTTTGTAGTATTTGGTGTAGTTTTGTTTTTTGATTTGGTTTATCAAAAACAATCATATACAGTAACATTAAACAACTTACTGGTTTGTTGGCTAGTTTATTTGCCCATCTTTGTTCAACTATTTGTTCAATTTCATCCCAATTAACTTCTTCTGGCGAGTCGGTAAACGTCTCAATTGAATTTGGATAATTAACCAACATACTGCCAATCAACTGGTTATCAGTATCGATTAAATTATATAATTGTGTATCATTTTGCCATTGGTTAGACTTAAAGGTATTGATCAGCGGCACTAGCGGATCATTTTCTGGGAGTAAAAATAAGTTATCTTTTTCACGAATAAAGTCTGCGGCTTTAATTGGTGAATTGGCAATAGTAATGGCTAATAAACAGTAACGATACCATTGCCAATAAGCATTCTTATCAGCCTCAATAATTGATTGTTCAGGTGATTTAGGTAAATTATTAAACCCCCTAAATTGATAATATACCGGCCAATCAAACATTTCCATATTTCGATAAGTTACATTGCGGTATAAATGTAATTTGGCGACAAATGGGATATCATCGAATCTATCTAACCATAATCGACCATATAAAAACTGATTGCCTTTTTCGTTATCTGGATCAAATTTAGTCGGGATAGTTGCATTTTCATCACTTTGGTACAACCATTGTTTAAACTCCTGAACGGGTGGCAAATTAGTGAGCCATTCAAGGTGTTGTCTAGCTTGACGCTGTAAATTTTGTAAAATAAATTGTTCAAACTCATCTTCACTTGAGTCAGCTAAGATTTCTTGTAAAAGTGTTTTATTACCGTGTCGTAGCATGATTGCATGTCGGTATAAACGATATAACCGATTGTTTCCATCATCGCATAATAAAGTGTGTAGAACTTGACGATAATTCCAATGATTATCCAGAGCCCAGGTTATAACAGCCGCAATTTCATTGCTGTAGTTTTGTTTCCTAAATTTCAGTAGTCGAGAAATTGTTGATGGCGTAAATTGCGGAATACTATATATATAAGTTTCCTGATCTTCTGCCGTTAAACAATAACATTGGTTTAATGCCAGAATTAATAATGGTAGATAATCAAACCGATTCTTGGAACACCATAACATTAACCAGCTGGTCGCCTTTTCTTGATATTGCGGTAAACGATAAAGTTCTAACCAAAGTAATAAGGCGTTTTGTTCGTCTTCAAGCAGTGAATACTGCATTGCGGCGACAGCTTTCCATTGTTCCTGAATTTGCTGTTCTTGATTAGGATCGGCAATACAAGTTAAGGCATAGTCTAATAATCCTCTATTTGGCGATTTAGCAAAATAATACCAATCGGCTAATTCTTGCATGAACTCTGGATTATCAGGTAGGTAAACTACAGTATGAATAGATAAATATTCTGCTAACTCTACTGCTGGTTTTTCCCAGAAAAGCCATCTAGCACAACGAGCATAGTCGATGGTTACATTTTGTATGGCTTTGTTCGTTCTTGGTAAGCTGTCGTAATCAAAAAAATCACCACGATCAATATGATCAAAAAAGTTCTCATACATATCAGCGTCGTTGGGCGAATAACTTTTTATTTGCTGACGCCAGCGTAGATTATCAGCTAATATTTTCACACATGATAGTGATATCGTCACTGTGTCATAACTGATATCTAACAGTTTCCATTTAGCAATTTCCAGTATAGACATTGGGTAATCATAAAATGAAGCAACAAATTTATGCCACTCATTCACATCATGGCATCGAACCGGATCATCGAGTAATGCTTGATAGTTATCACTGATTTCTTTGACTTGTCGCTCTTCTTCGGTGAGGGGTTTAATGACCTCTTCAGCGAGATTTTCTTGATTTAATTCTTCAGTCATTAATTCTGGTGATTTTGCATACTGCATTGCTAATTCATAGGCTTCGCGTAGCGCTTTAAAACCATCAGGATCTGTTTCAGGATGATATTCAGGTAGTTTTGCCCGATATGCTTGGCGAATCACGGCGATATCGGTAGTTTTCTCAATTGCTAATAATTGCCAAAAATTGTTATTCATGACCAAGCATACTCCATTAATGATTCAGGTTTTTCCAATTCTTCTATCTCAATATGCCAAGGCAGGTGATGATAAGGGGAATCTTCGTCGCTATACAATTTAGTCATAGTCCATGTTTGGGATGAACGGCATAAGTCACAACGTAATCTTTCTAAATCTTCTTTATTAGTCAATGATTCCCAATATTGATAACCGACAAACCAACCAGAAAAATAACTTTGCCATGATGAATAATAGTATTGTGCTCGCAGTCCTATTCTATACAAAATCCAAAGGGCTTCTTCTTCAGTAATAAATTTATTGGTGATGCCATTACGCAATATATATCCCATACGTGCGTAATCCCAACTACGGATACCTCCAGTGCCACATTCGGAATAAGTCTGTTCAACAAATTCGAGCAAAACTTTATCGTAATCGCTCTGTTTCTCGATATAATTTAACCAATCTAATGCCGATAGGCGAGGATACATAAAATAATGTTTAGATAAGGCGGTTGCATGACCATCATCGACCATATTAAAAACCATTGCTAATAGTGTTTCTCGCGAATCAATACCCCAGTCTTTTTTCAAATCGGTATATTTATCCTCAGGAAAAAAAAAGGGTGATGTATAACTTGCGCCACACTCTTTATTTAAGGCAACCATTGGTGCCGATAGACCATATAACCAATCGATATAATCTTGATTCATAGCTTTATTCCATTAATTTTTATACGACCTTTTAATAAAAGATAACAGATTTTATGAAAAAATAAATGCTTGTTATAATAATTAAATTAATTACTTTTTTGCTATAGATTAGCTAAAAAAATCGAGAGATTTTATTTTTTAGAACAATAAAATTATTTTGCAAAACTATATCTACAAGGCATAATAAAAACTGTTCATCAGTATTTGAATTCTACTGGGTAGTAAATAAAAGGAGTGATAATGAAAAAATTTATTTTAGTAACAGCATTAGTAACTAGCACATTAATGTTACAAGGGTGTGTTGCTGCTGTTATTGGCGTCGGTGCTGGTGCTACCGCAAAAGTTGCCACCGATCCGCGTACCACAGGAACACAAGTTGATGATACGACCCTGAACACCAGAATGAACAGTAAATTAAGTGAAAATGGTCCTTTTTTTATTGGCTCTCGTATTTCTTCAAGTACTTATGATGGCAATATTATTTTGACAGGCCAAGCCAATGCTGAACAGATTGAAAAAGCTGAACGTCTAGCTTATCAAGTTGAAGGAGTTAAGAAAGTTTATAACCAAATTCGTGCTGGAGAACCGGTTGGAGCAGGAACAATCACCAATGATATGTGGATAACCACCAAAGTTAAATCCCAACTTACACTAAATTCCAAAACAAAAGCACGTAATATCAAAGTCGTTACGGAAAATGGTGAGGTATTTTTAATCGGTATTGTTAGCAGTGAAGAAGGGCAAGAAGCCGCTACTGTTGCAAGTAAAGTTGCTGGTGTCAAGAAAGTTGTTACATTATTTACTACACGTTAATCACTAATTGTAAAAACTAAAAAGCTTTAAAAAGGGAGAAATTATCCTCCCTTTTTTACTAGCTACCCGCTAACTTAATACGCTCAATTATTTTTTCAATCCCTTGTAGCCGAGATTGGCTCAACTCATCAGTAATTTTTAATTGCTTTAATATTGCAAGAAAATCGATGCTTTGGATTTGTTCTGCTGTTTTATGATTGGCAATAATGATTAAAATAGCTAACAATCCTTTTACGATTCTACCTTCACTATCACCTTGAAAGGTAAAAGTATTATCTAATTGTTTTTCATTAGTTAGCCATACCCGATTTTCACAACCATAAATTTGGTTGGATTCTATTTTTTTTATATCCGGAAAATCAGGTAATTGTTTTGCTAAGGCAATTAATTGTCTATAACGATCTTGCCAGTTATGTTGTTTAGAAAATAATTCAAATAAAGTTTGTTGTGATAGCATAATTAAAACCGATTAGTGATTGAACAAGTCATTAACGTTTCTTTGATTAACTACAGATATAGTTTACGTGAGTAATTCAATGGAATTTTGTAATGCTGTAATAAAATGATCAATATCGTGCTGATTATTATATGGCATAAGTGAAATGCGAATAACACCATGACAACCAAGTTTATCCATAAGCGGTTTAGCACACAATTCACCGGTTCGGATGGCAATATTTTGTTCGCTTAATAAAATAGCGACATCATTATGATGAATGTTTTGTATATTAAAACTAATTATAGGACTATTTTTAACACTATAAAATTGTATATTGGTTAATTGACTTAATTTTGATTCAGTATAGTCAGCTAATTGTGTTATATAACTTTCTAATTGTGTTTCATTCCACTTTGTTAACCAATCTAAGGTTGCTTTAAAACCAATAATACCAGCTATATTTTGCGTACCCGCTTCAAATTTATAGGGAAGTTCTTCAACTGTAAATTCGGTAAATGAAGCCGTTTTTAACATTTTTCCACCACCATGCCAAACATCCATTTGCTTGAGTAAATGTTGTTTTCCATATAGTATCCCCAATCCAGTTGGGCCATATAGCTTATGAGCAGAAAAGGCATAAAAATCGATATTTAATTTTTCAACATCAATCGGATGATGTACAACGCCTTGTGCGCCATCCACGACTAATACCGCATTGATTTGATGAACTAGTTGACTAATTTTGGCTAAATCTGGACAAAAACCAGTAACGTTAGACATTTGAGTTATAGCAACAATTTTGGTTTTAGCTGAGAGTAATCTTGAAAGCTCATCAATATCTGCTGACCATTTAATGATTTTGGCGCCAGTTTGTTTCGCCACAATAAGCCAAGGTAACAAGTTGCTGTGATGTTCTAACTCGCTAACAATGATCTCATCACCTATGTGTAATTGTGTTCTAGCATAACTTTGGGCAATTAAGTTGATTGATTCGGTTGTGCCACGAGTCCAAATTATTTCACAATTTGACTTAGCATGAAGTAGATCAGCAATATTTTGCCTAGTTTGATCAATCGTTGCGGTGACTTGTAGCGCATCTTGGTGCAAACTACGTTGCGCTGTTGCAGTGTTATGCCCGTAATACTCAACAGTTGCATCGATCATGGCTTGTGGTTTCAGTGCTGTAGCTGCTGAATCAAGATACACATTATGGCTATTTAGAGCAGGGAAATCTGCCCTAAATTTTTCGAGTAGCAGCATATTATTGTGTAAGTTCAAGTCCTGCAATTCCATTCCAATAACCGTTACAGTCTCGTTTATGTTCAATGTGTAAAGGATTTAGTCCTTCTTCATTAGCTCTAAATTGTTTAACTACCTCGAGTGTGTCAATTCCAAGCGGAGAAATACGCACGATATCAACTAATCCTTTCATCTCTTTTAGATTGTTACCTAAGTTATAACAGTAGCCACTTTGTGTTTGAATACCGTTAAGGACAAATACTTTTTGTTGCTCTTGAGAAAATACTTCTCGACCAACGGGATATTTAATACAGCAAGTCTCACATTTATCCTTTGGTTTATCTTCCGATCTAGCTGTAAAACAGCGGGCAGAATAGGCTAATGGTAGATAACCATAGCTAAATACTTCAACTTCAAAATTGCGCTCAATTTTCAATGCGTCAAATTGTTTTAAAACATTGCTTAACCAATCGCGAGAAAGTTCAACTGGCATACACCAACGCACCATACCTTGTTTTTGTAACAATTTTAGGGTTAATGCGTTATAACAGTTAATTGCCGGACCAGCGACAAAAGGTAAATTATTGTCATGAGCAATATTAATTGCCGCCAAATCATTAGCTTCAATTAAAAAATCACCATTATTAACTAATTGTTTTAAATCAATTAGTTCTGATGGTGCTTCAAGCAGTGCTAGGGTAGAAAGTACGACTTGTTTACCAGATTTAGCAATTTCTTTAGCTAAATCTAACCAATTGGGTACTTTCATTTCCCGACGTTTGGTACATACTGTTTCGCCCATATAAATAATATCCGCTTCACTTTCCTTAGCGGCTTGATAAAAGGCTTCAGTTTCAGTTTTAGGCCAATAATAAAGCACAGGGCCTAACGCATATTTCATAGTCTTGCTCACTATATCTGTATTTAATTATTTTAAATAGTCAATGTTTGATAGCTATTTTCTAACGCTAATATCAAAAGCAATCTAGATTAGTATCATATTTATTTTATTGGTAAACATGAGTAAATATGTTTACACTTTATTGCCATTTACGGTGGTAAGCACCTAATGTCGTTTGTGTACCTTCTGATACTGATCCTAATGTATCCATCCAGTTCTTTTCTGCTTGGAATGTTTGAGGATTCGCTTTATAACGATCAATAGCTTGTCGCCAAACTTTAGTCACTTGTTCCACATAAGCTGGACTACGTTGACGACCCTCAATTTTTACTGAGGCAATATTAGCCGCAAATAGTTCAGGTAACAGTTCAATGGTATTTAAACTTGTTGGTTCTTCAATCGGGTGATAAAGTTCATCGCCAACAAAATAGCGTCCTTTACATAAGGTTGGGTAACCCGCATTTTCACCTTTCTTATGGCAATCGATTAATACATTATTCAGTCTAGATTCAAGTCCTTTATCGGTCTCTTCCCAACGGACAAATTTCGCTGGTGAACAAGCTCCTACGGTATTGGGAGATTCACCGGTTAAATATGAGGATAAATAACAGCGACCTTCCGCCATAATACATAGACTGCCGAATGCAAACACTTCCAATGGCACTGGAGAGACTTGTGATAACTGTTTCACTTGATGCATCGATAACACTCGCGGTAAAACAATACGATGTACCTGGAAGTTATTATGATAAAACTTGATTGATTCTTCATTGGTTGATGATGCTTGAACCGAAACATGGCGTTCAAGATTAGGATATTTTTCGGTTGCATAATCAAGCATGGCTAAATCAGCAATGATTAGAGCATCAGCGCCAATATTTGCCGCTGTATCAACTGCATATTGCCAGCGCTCAAAGTTTTCCGGATGAGCGAAGGTATTAATTGCGATATGTAACTTTTTACCATGCTTATGTACATATTCGGATGCTTCAATTAAACGCTTTTCATTAAAATTTAATCCCGCAAAATGACGAGCATTGGTATCATCTTTCAAACCAATATAAACGGCATCAGCACCGTTATCGATTGCTATTTTTAATGATGGTAACGAGCCGGCAGGGCAAAGAAGTTCCATATTTATACCTTTAGATTCTGCATTTTATTCGCCGTGTATTATGCAATAATTCTGGCTGTAATGCGAATAGAAAGCAGGCAAAGTCACTAAAAACATAACAAATGATAGATCAATAGTGTCATGTAAAAAGCCTAAAAAAGATAATTAATGATGAAATTGTTTCTGTTATCAACTATCTAGGCGTAATCTTTGTCATACCTAGGTAAAAGTTAGTGACTTGCATATGTGACTTAGAAATGTTTATTTTATATTTTCCCCAATAAAATATAGCAACATGATTAATTCATCATTTCTTATTGTTGAATGAATGATATGCAGTACTTCATCGTCGTGGTCATAAACAAGGTTATCCACCAATCGATGAAAAACAGTTATTACCAGTGATAACTCTAATTGGTGATTATATTTTTTAGATAATGGTTATTTTGATTTGCTTTATTTAGGTTTATTTTGTAAAAATAATTGAGGAGTGTATACCGTCTTATTGATATTTGAATATCCGTGGGCTATTAATAAAGCAATAATAAGTCGCTGAAGATAATTTTAGACATCAGGATTTTGACATACTAAACGAACTCAATAAAACAACATTAATGTGAAATTAAAATCAGTAATAATATCTATCCCCCCTTTCCTTAAAATTTTGAGGGAAAGGGGATTAGAGGTAAGCTAAAAAGTAACTACGTTGTGGTTTTAGGAATTTTACCTGTCCACCAAATTGGTTTTTCATCAGGTTGTAAATTATCGAAAACAGATAAAGGGATCAGCTTGTAGGTAATTAAATCCGGTATTGTAGTATATGCTACCATTACCGGTTGATATTTATAATCGGGATCTGATTTAAACCATTCATAATTTCTTATAGCAGATTCAATACACTCATAAAATGCTTCAAAATATTTACTAAAAATTTCAAATAAAGTTGATTTAGCTCTATCTAAATCACTTTTAACTTGACCTGATAATATTTTACTCCAATCAAATGCTTCTCTATCCAACTGTTTAAACTCTTTTTCTACCAATTTCATTAATGCTACGGCGGCATCTAGTTCTTCTAATTTTAAATAACGACGATATAAGCGGTCAGTAATCAGTGACCAATTTTGGTCAGGATATTTAGGTAGAACATAATATAAAATACAGTCAAAAAATAGCTGCATATCACTATCTGTACCTAATTCATAAACTAAACCACCACCTCTGAAACCAATTTTTATTAACATAATTTACTTACCTCCTATTTTGTTTTAAATTCAATTTGTTCAGGCTTAATTATTCCATTTGATTTATTTTTTATACCCTGTTTTATTTTAAATTCCTGTAAGGCAGTCATTTTCTGACCGCGAATATCTATTACAACTAATTGTTGTACTCCTGATGGTAGATGTTTTTTTCTCTCAATGGCTTGTTTGGAAACATTATCAATCAAACCATTAATATTATTTTGTATATCATAATTTTTTACTTCTATTGAACAAGTAGTACCATTACAAAAATCTGGTCTTACACTCCCGTCTGTTCCCCATTTTACCTTTTGACCATTCAGATAGCTTTCCTGAGCATTAAAATCAGGAGTTAACGTTTTACCGGCATCTTTATGAATAGTGCGTTCGAGCTCTTTAACCTGTTCGCCTAACTCTTTTAAGCTAATAACAATGTTTTATTTGGTCTACTCATCCTCGTTATTCAAGATAGAAAACTTGATGACTTCCTTCTAAACTATTATAGAGATCAACCGCCTCTTGCCCTTCGGCAATAAACTCTACATCTATCGGAGCGGGTGGATTATTAGGATCTTCATAGTTCCCTTCTAAAAAGGCTTTATATTGTTCCAGAACATATAAAAGCTGTTCTCTAGTAAGGATAACCTGTTGCTCTTCAACATATTCAGTACCAATAAATACATAATCGCCGGTAATTAATACCCAATGAGCATTACCAACACCAAACATGCCATCTGGTGCTCGACTATTCGCTAAATCGGTTAGATTATTAATCCAGATATTGACTGAGTTTATTGAATATTGAATATCAACTCTTAGCCAATCAGCTATTTCTCTTGCTCCAAAGCCAAATATCTTTTTGCTGTTAGGATGTTTTACAAGTTTTCCACCTGTAGGAAGAAAACTTGAATTATCCCACCAGAATATAATTTTATCATTTAACATATTATTTTTTCCCATAAATAGGCCATGCTGTTGCTCCTGTTCCATCAGGTTTTTTATAAAATCCTTGCATTTTTAAACCACTTGAAGACGTTCCTTCCCACATTTCTGTGTTTGGTATTCTTTTTGAATTTTCAAAAGCACTTTTTATTTCCTTTTCAGTTTGACGTTTAGACCAATGCTTAGGGAAGAATGTTGTTTCACCCTGCTTTTCATACCACTTACCTGTAGCAGGATCTCTGACCGATATATATCCTTTCGTGACACCATTTGCATCGGCTTCACCTGTCCACTTATCTACTTTAATATTTGGATCTTTTAAATAATGTCCTCCTGTACCAACCTTTTTGCCGTTTTTATAAGTCTTAATCTCACCATTTAAAATATGATCGATATTGATTGTTACCTGAGTACCTTTACCTGCTTGTTGTTGAACTAACTCGGTCGGTGTTGGTGATGGTTTAAAGTCTTCAAGATACTCTCCTACTTTACTTTCTGTACTCGTCGTGCCTTTTCCAGCATTATTTTAAAACATCAGGCTAAGCAGTTGATTGAATAAGACAAGGCGGCTAAAGAAGAGCAGTAAAATAGACGCAGATTAACGGTGTACCACCACCGCTAACCTACTAATCACAACAACTATAGGAGTAGTTATTATGACTAAGGTATATTCTACGTTGGATAAGATGATTGTTCAGAAGAGCAAGATTGAACGGCATTACACCGTTGGTTATCTGCCGTCCCGCAGTGATGACAGTATTCCGGCTATTCATCTTAAGGGTAAATGGCTAAATCAGGCCTGGTTTACCACCGGTACACCGCTGATTATCCGGGTGATGCAGGGTTGTTTAGTCATCATCACCGAACCTAAACACCAGACGGATAACCGTAAGTTACTCGAAGAGATACAACAGACCCAGCAGCGCATCTGTGATATCACCGTTAAGCTTAATCAGTAAAACGGATAGTCAGAATCCACCCTATCATTGAGTTGAGGTTAACTTCACTAATGGCATGTAATGGATCAAATTATATGGGTCCATTCCATGTCAGCTTATTTTTAAGTTCTACAGGAACCATAGCAAAGAGTTCTTTAATAAAACTAACTTGCTTATCATAATTAATAGATATTTCGGTATTACAGTTCTCATAATAATATCGAGCCTGATGATTTAAAAACCAAATATCATGCTGCTCAAATTCAGCATCAAAAATAGTAATTAATAAATTATGAACTAATTCAGCCTCATAATAACATGATATATCTTTCGCCTTTCTAATCGAGTCTTGTGACTGCACGTTTCTTATATAAGTTAATGTTCGTCCTAACATTTCCACATATATTTCATTTTTCTTCATCATGGTTTCCTTGTTGGTAGAGGCAGTGCATCAACAGGGACTTTATTAGTTTTATCCCATTTACCATTTTCTAATAGCTTATGGATATATGTTGCATCACCTGTAGTTTTGTATATTTCTTGAGCTGCTGCCATTCTATGATGACCTCCGGTAATATAATAATTTCCTTTACTATCAATATATCCTGCAATTTTTCCTCTTGTAGCCGTGAACTCAAAACTTCCGTTTAGCATATCGCTTTTCATTAAATCAATTTGAGCAGGATCTCTTAATCCGACTTGAGTACCTTTAATTTCGGGAATACTCCCTTTTACAGCAATATCATCAACCTTATTAACAATATTACCGGGTTTACCTATATTGGTATTTGGTTGCGTAAAATTTACTCCTCCATACAAACCAGCCAATGAAGATACAATTCCATGTGCAGCCATAACATATTTATACTGTTGAGCAACATCTTTTACATCTCTACCTGTCTCTTTTGCAATTGCTTCAATTGAAATTAAATGAATAATGCTGTTGGGATCTAAACCGACTAATGCTTCGTTAAGATTTTTTGAGTCTTCTCTATATAAATCAGCATTTGTTAAACTTCTAGCAACCTCTTTTTCATATTCATTCTGCATTTCCCATGCTTCTTGCAGCAATCCTTTACAAGCTGAGCTTGAGATGTTACCCAATGAACAATTATCCTGTAAAATTTGATCTCGTTCTTTATCTAGTTTATTGAGATTTTCTAATTCTTTCTTTTCATCTTCTGTTAATTCCTCACCTAGATAGTTTGGCTTTATCTAAGTCAAATAAGCTTTTCGCTTAGCTTCATTTACACTCAAATAATTATTCTCAACCGCATTTTTACTGCTACGAATTGCTGTGCTAGCATCGCTAATATTACCACCGCCAGCGGCTATGGCAAGACCAGTAGCTAGTTGAGATAATGCGCTGATGGTTTGTTTTTCTTCTTCGGTTAAATCTTTGACTTCTTTGCCATACAGTTGTTTGCGGATGATATCTGCCGCAACTTCACCGGCCACTGTACCCGCTCCACCAGATAATGCTGAGTTACCTTGTAGCTCAGCCACTACCGCACCAAGTATTGCATGGGCAACTCTAACCTCGCGGTTTCGTTATCACCGGCTTGTATCTTTATCTGCTCAGCTAACCATGGTACACTGGCGCCAGCTAGGCCGCCGGTCATATCGCTGGTGATAATGCCGGTAATAATTGATACGGCTGAGTCAACGCCTTTACTAAAGTCATTGCCCATTTTGCCATCTTGTGAGTCTTTACCGGCATCTTTATGAATAGTGCGTTCAAGCTCTTTAACCTGTTCGCCTAACTCTTTTAAGCTAGTAACAATGTTTAATCTGGTCTGCTCATCTTCTTTATTAAAGATTGGTTTGAGTTTGCTATGGGCATTTTCGGTATCATGACTGAGTTCATTAATATCTTGTGTTTGTTTATCTTGGTCACGAATGATTAACTCACCGTCACTGATTGCCGCGTGGGTAATATTCGAGGCTTCATCGTTGTGGTCATAAATGGTTGGTTGGCCACTGGTTGGTGAAAAACTGCTATCAACAATTATCCTAATTTTTTGATTATATTTTAGATAATGGTTATTTTGATTTGGTTTATTGAGGTTTATTTGTAAAAATAAATAGAAGGATGCACATTTGATAGCACATCTTTCTATATGGACATTTTGAAATTTTTTAGCTCAAGTTAATAAAACTGCTTTATGTTTTTTGCTTTGGTTATGTGTATGAAGGATGTGTGTTACTTTTTTTATAAAATATTCGATACTTTATGACAAAACTAATCATGACTAGCCCCTTATCCTGCGGCAAAAACTGTAATAACCACAAGTAAAACACTGCGTAAGCTAATTATACTGTTTATGATATCATAGATAAGTTATCATCCAAGAATTAGATCAGGTTCAGAGTTATCTCCCTTAAATTTCAGCAATAAAAAGTACAAACAAAGATTTTCCCCCTTCTTTGGGCGAAGAATCTTGATGAACAACTATATTGTATATGGATAACTTATAGAACAATTTACACAAACTAAGGATAAATCTACCCAACCTTGCATCTTTAAATAATATACATTATCATCTGAGTTCTTTAATATCTCAAGTTCACCTATATATGCAGGTAAAATATCCTCTTCATCAATATTATTTTGATATTGTAATGTGATAATGTTATTTATATTAATGGTGCAAACCTTGTCGCCATTATCCATATTTAAAATTTCTATATTAGCTTCATTTTTATCTAATTTAACAGAAAAAAACGATAAATTAACGTCAACCAATTTCAAATAATGATCTTTCATATATTATTTATCCCTATTGATAAAATGACCAGTTGAATGACTTTGATCTTTCAATCTATTAAATTCATAGTCAGTTCTTTCATTGTATTTCTTACCATTTTCCGCAATCTTAGGTTTCGTAGGGATAACCTCACCAGTAGGTTTTACTGTAACAATACGTCCGTCAGGATGTTTATAAGTTGTATATCCTCCAGTACTAGTTCCTTTTAATTGAAAGCCTTTAGAAATAAGATCAGAGTGTAATTCACTTAATGTTGTAGGTTCGAATCTATTTGTTTGCTTTCCTGCATTCCCCAAGCCTTTCTCATTTACTACATGTTCATCAAAATTACTGCTTTTATTAGCCTGTTGATTTGCTGCATGATTATTATTTATATTATCCTTTGTTTCTTTATAATTTCCACCACCTTGTTGAACGTTTTCTTTTCCATATACTGATTCAAAATAATCTTTATCTAATTTTCCCGTTATATTACTAGTTTTACTTTTATTGGCCGTTGATAATTTACTTCCTTTTAATGCTCTATTTATTATAGGTAAAGCAAAATGCCCTTCCAAACCATTAATCATCATCATTATTGCAATGGTTCTACCAGCCATTACTTGAGCTTCTTCATCACTGTAACCAAAACTTTTAAAACTTACTACATATCCATTATAAATAGCATGGAATTCATTTGCTGCTGCTGATGTGCTGTTCAATAAATGCTCAATTTCTTGGTAACCAATTTGAGCATTTGGAGGATTTGAATAAGTTAAATACTTATAAGTTTTTAAAGCATCGTAGGCTTTCTGGCGTTCCACATGGCATTCATCACTATTTACATCAATACACGCATTTATTAATGCATCACTTAAACTATCATCTTTAAGACGAAGTTCAAGTAATTCCATTTTTTCTTCATCTGTTAATATACCTTTTCTTTCTTTGTATTCTAAACCTTTTTTGGTTTGATGCTCATCTGAGTTTAAATAATTATTCTCAACCGCATTTTTACTGCTACTAATAGCCGCACTGGCATCGCCAAAATTACCACCGCCGGCAGCTACCGCAAGGCCGGATGCTAGTTGAGATAGTGCGCTAATGGTTTGTTTTTCTGCTTCGGTTAAATCTTTGACTTCTTTGCCATACAGTTGTTTGCGGATGATATCTGCCGCAACTTCACCCACCACTGCACCCGCTCCACCAGATAATGCTGAGTTGCCTTGTAGCTCAGCAACTACCGCACCAAGTATTGCATGAGCAATTAAGTTGCTGGCAATATCATCGGTTTGCCATTTACCATCTTCACCCATATGCCCGGTGTGCAGTTTTATCTGCTCCGCTAACCATGGTGCACTAGCGCCAGCTAGGCCGCTGGTGAACTTACGAAGTAAACTATAGATATAAAAAATCCCAGTTTTGGGGCTGGGATCTGCTTTTTAGTATATTTTATCTCCATTTATATATGCTATCCGTGCTTCATTTAAACTCATCTTATTAGCTCCACCAGAAAAATCAGGATCTTCAAATTGAACTGGATCATCTTCCCAGCCACATATATTACAGATTTCATACTCTCCAGGTGAACTAATAGTTTCATTTCCACAACAAGGACAAAAATACTTATCGTTTATATCTATCATTTTTGTTTATCCCAATATTCCATACCTTTTTCCGGCTTATACATTGTTCTCGGTGTACCATCTGCATTTTTTATAGCAAATATATTTGTTTTTGGATTGTAATATAAAGTATCTCCATTTTTTCTAACTTTTATTAGAGTTCCTTCTGGCGCACTTCTAACAAAATTATGAATAGTTACACCTTTTACTCCATGTTTTTCAAACATCCGCAACCTTATCAATATAAATTTTAAAAGTACTATCAAAAACAATGGACTAAATGAACTTGGATTCACTACATGACAACCTGTCACCATTACCGCTAAAAAAGGTAAGCTGATTGTCCAACTTGCGAAGTAGATCGCATATTCAGTAAATAATTAACTCAGTTCTGCGATAGAGATCGCAGAACTGATTGATAGAGAATAGGTTATTGGAATATTTTTTATCAAAAAAACATATTAAAGAGGCACTGCATTCTGATTTCTTTGCCAAAAATCTTTCAATTCATCACACAAATTATTGTCGATAATATCTTTGATCTTTTGTAGTTTATCTACTTGATCTGGAGCCTCTTTTTTAATTATAGGTACTAGCTGATACCATGCATATACAATCCAGTCAGGATTTGTTTCAGCTACTTTTAACAAATGTTGTAATAACCTTTTATAACCTAGACCAGAAGAAGTAGCATTAATCCAGAACTTTATTTTTGATTCATTTTTCTTTGCAAGTCCTATATCTAGAAATTTTATTAAAACATGATGACTACTAATAATTTTAGGTATCAACTTTAGAATTGTTCCCCTAATTATAGCTGAATCATGCCTAAGTAAAGACTCAACTAAGAGAACTATCTCATCTTCTGATAATGTTCGTAAATATCGAGCTAAATCTTTCTCAGCTCTACCATCTGGTAGCCTATTTATAATCTCATTTAACATCATATATTCCTTTAAATTTATCTAATGGGAAACCTGATTGATGAGCATCATTTGCACTAGGTTTATAATGACCAGACGAATTATCAAATCCTTTTAATACACCTCTTGTCCCACTATTCCATCCAAATTGAACAGAACCAGTATAATCAACTTGCTTAGCTCCTCTTGAAATATCAAAATGACCTACATCTTGCCCCGGTGAAGAAGTCTTTGATACATATATTTTCCATTGATTGTAACATAATCATATGTTCCCCTAGCTCTGAACATGGTTCCATTATTCCCTACTGTGTACCAAACACCATCTTTTTGTACAAGTTCAAAACGTTTTATCGGTTTCCAAGTATCATTTGCATAAATTGGATCTAATACCTGTGGTTTTACTTGATTTACCTCTCCTGTAGTGTTGTCTTTCCTTGATCCTTTCCCCTTTCCTGCAATATCATCAACCTTATTAACAATATTACCGGGTTTACCTATATTGGTATTTGGTTGCGTAAAATTTACTCCTCCATACAAACCAGCCAATGAAGATACAATTCCATGTGCAGCCATAACATATTTATACTGTTGAGCAACATCTTTTACATCTCTACCTGTCTCTTTTGCAATTGCTTCAATTGAAATTAAATGAATAATGCTGTTGGGATCTAAACCGACTAATGCTTCGTTAAGATTTTTTGAGTCTTCTCTATATAAATCAGCATTTGTTAAACTTCTAGCAACCTCTTTTTCATCTTCTGTTAATTCCTCACCTAGATAGTTTGGCTTTATCCAAGTCAAATAAGCTTTTCGCTTAGCTTCATTTACACTCAAATAATTATTCTCAACCGCATTTTTACTGCTACTAATAGCCGCACTGGCATCGCCAAAATTACCACCGCCGGCAGCTACCGCAAGGCCGGATGCTAGTTGAGATAGTGCGCTAATGGTTTGTTTTTCTGCTTCGGTTAAATCTTTGACTTCTTTGCCATACAGTTGTTTGCGGATGATATCTGCCGCAACTTCACCCACCACTGCACCCGCTCCACCAGATAATGCTGAGTTGCCTTGTAGCTCAGCAACTACCGCACCAAGTATTGCATGGGCAACTAACCTTGCGGTTTCGTTATCACCGGCTTGTATCTTTATCTGCTCAGCTAGCCATGGCGCACTAGCGCCAGCTAAGCCGCCGGTCATATCGCCGGTGATAATGCCGGTAATAATCGATACGGCTGAGTCAACGCCTTTACTAAAGTCATTGCCCATTTTGCCATCTTGTGAGTCTTTACCGGCATCTTTATGAATAGTGCGTTCGAGCTCTTTAACCTGCTCTCCTAACTCTTTTAAGCTAGTAACAATGTTTAATCTGGTCTGCTCATCCTCTTTATTAAAGATTGTTTTGAGTTTGCTATGGGCATTTTCGGTATCATGACTGAGTTAATTAATATCTTGTGTTTGCTTATCTGGGTCACGAATGATTAATTCACCGTCACTAATTGCCGCATGGGTAATATTCGAGGCTTCATCGTTGTGGTAATAAATGGTTGGTTGGCCACTGGTCGGTGAAAAAACATTACTACCAACAACCATTCTAATTGGTTAATTATTTTTTAGATAATGGTTATTTTGAGTTGCTTTATTTAGGTTTATTTTGTAAAAATAATTGAGAAGTCTATACCATGATAGTTATTATAACATTGATATAACCTGATTTTTTGCATTAATTGTGTCTATTTTTCAATTTATCGTCGCTCGGCTGGCAAAGTAAGTATAAAACCTTTATACTATGCGACAATTTTTAGTAATACTTGCTGTGTTGCTAAATCAACCCGTTCTTTAACATCATCAATTGGAAGAAAATTATGCATCCGATGCTGAATATTGCTATTCGTGCTGCTCGTAAAGCAGGTAATGTGGCCATTAAGGCTTATGAAAATCCAAGTTCAATCGAAATTGACACTAAAGGTGCTAACGATTTTGCTACTAACGCCGATCGTGCTGCTGAAGCTTTAATTATTGAAACAATCAAAAAAGCGTATCCTGACCATACGATTATTGCCGAAGAAAGCGGACTGGCTAAAGGTAATGATGCTGACACGCAATGGATTATCGACCCAATTGATGGTACTACTAATTTTATTAAGAATATTCCTCATTTTGCGGTTTCGATTGCCGCTCGAGTTAAAGGTAAAACGGAAGTTGCTGTCGTGTATAATCCGATGAGTAATGAACTCTTCACGGCTGCTCGAGGTAAAGGTGCGCAGTTAAATGGTTACCGTATTCGAGTAAGTAATGCGAAAGATTTAGAGGGTAGTGTGCTTGCAACAGCTTTTCCTTTTAAAGCTAAACAACACAGTAATTGTTATTTCGCGGTATTGCAAAAGCTATTTACTAAATGTGGTGATTTTCGTCGTAGTGGTTCAGCCGCGTTAGATCTGGCTTATGTCGCATCAGGGCGCTTAGATGGCTTTTTTGAAATTGGCTTAAAACCATGGGATATTGCTGCAGGTGAGCTGATTTTACGTGAAGCTGGTGGCGTGGTTACTGATTTTGCTGGCGGTAATAATTATATGGTTTCTGGTAACATAGTTGCAGGCAATCCAAGAATCGTTAAAGATCTGCTTGTTTCTACTCAAAACGATTGGCCAGAAAATTTGCGTAATTAGTTTTACTTTCTTTATCTAAATGCGGGGCTGTCTTATCCCTGCATTTTGTCTTTATACCGTTTATCAAAAAAAATAAATTTGCTATTGGTCATTGTGGATCAGTTATTGCTGTCATGGAACAATTAACTTGTAAGCCTTGATTGTTTAAATAGTCACTACCCCAAGTATACATTGATTCGAGGACTGGTTTGATACTTTTGCCAAAGTTGGTTAAAGAATATTCTACTTTAGGTGGTACGACGGGATAAACGTGTCGATGAATTAGGCCATTTGCTTCAAGTTCACGTAGCTGTTGGGTTAACATTTTCGGGGTAGCGGTTGGAATTTCTTTCTGTAATTGCGAAAATCTCAAGGTGGTTTCGGTCATCAGTTTCCATAAAATGAGCGATTTATATTTACCACCAATCATATTAATTGTGGCATCAACTGGACAACAGGTGATAGGTTGATGTTCTTTTCCACAACAAGTGGTATTAATCGGATTATTTTTCACATTATTATCTCAATAGTATCTTTTTAGGTAGTATATATCAAAAAAGTGCATTCTTGTTAAAAGGATAATTAATATTACAATAGCTATATAAATCACATCAAAAACCAAGGGAAACATCAAATGAAAACCGTCGAATATAGTTTTTTTGTGGAAGAGATGAGCTGCGCATCATGCGTTAGTCGTGTTGAAAAAGCATTAAAAAAGATTGATGGCGTGATTGATGTTAGTGTTAACCTTGCGACAGAAAAGGCAACAGTTGAAGCCAATACGAATGTGCAATTAGAAACCTTAATGGCAGCAGTCGATAAAGCCGGTTACCACGCGGTAAAGATAACCGAGCCGGAAATTCACGCCAAAGATATAAATAAGCAAGCGTCACTCTGGCCGATTATTATCTCGGTTATCTTAGCGATTCCTTTTGTATTGCCGATGTTACTTGAACCATTTGGCATTCATTGGATGATGCCAGCTTGGTTGCAATTAGTGATTGCCTCGGTTGTGCAATTTGGGCTTGGTGCTAAATTTTATCGTAGTGGTTTTAATGCTGCCAAGGCGTTGTCCGGTAATATGGATCTGTTAGTGGCAATTGGTACCAGTGCAGCTTATGGATTGTCACTTTATCAGCTTATTATTGGTAATAACGATCATCTCTATTTCGAGTCGTCGGTGGTTATTATTACGTTAATCTTGATTGGTAAATGGTTAGAGTCAAGAGCCAAACATCAAACGACCCAAGCGATTGAAGCACTTTCCGCGCTGCGCCCGGAAGTTGCATTAGTTCGACAAGGCGATCAAGAAGTAAGTTTGCCGATAAGTCAGGTTAAGGTCGATGATGTGGTTGTGATCAAACCTGGTGAACGAATTCCGGTAGATGGTGTGGTTATTGACGGCGCATCGAGTTGTGATGAATCGATGTTGACGGGGGAAAGTTTCCCGGTTAGTAAAACCCTCAATAGTGTGGTAACCGGTGGCACCATTAATGGTGAAGGATTATTGATAGTAAAAACAACAGCAGTACAAGCTGATTCGGCTTTGTTTAAGATTATCGCTATGGTCGAATCTGCGCAAGCGAAAAAAGCACCAATTCAACGTATTGTCGATCGGATTAGTGCTATTTTTGTCCCCGTGATTTTATTGATTGCACTAATTACACTGCTTGCTTGGGGCGTTATTTCTCATGATTGGCAGCAAGCTTTACTACATGCGGTCGCCGTGTTAGTGATTGCTTGCCCATGTGCATTAGGATTGGCGACACCAACCGCCATAATGGTTGGTACGGGGGTTGCTGCTCGCCATGGTATTTTGATTAAAGATGCCGAGGCGCTTGAAACCTTACATAACATTAATACGGTAGCATTTGATAAAACTGGCACATTAACCATTGGTAAACCAGAATTAGTTGAACTGGATGTAATGGGCACAGAAACTGCCGATCAAATTCTCGCACTAGCGGCATCAATGCAAGCTGGAAGTGAACATCCACTCGCTAAAGCAATTTTAGCGAAAGCTAAATCGTATAATTATGCACAGAATATTACCTCAGTTGCTGGTTCAGGGGTAATGGCAACGATTGATAATCATGAATATTATTTAGGTAGTTTACGTTGGATGAAATCGTTAAATGCCTATTTTGTGGATATGCAGGATAAAATTAATGAACTTACCCAAAAAGGTTATACAATCTCATTTTTAGCCAAACAGCAATCGGAAAATGGTGTTGTGATATTAGCCTTATTTGGTTTTGCCGATGTGATTAAATCGGAAGCGAAAAGCGCCATTGATGCATTACATCAACTCAACGTAAATACGGTTATGTTAACCGGCGACAATCAACAAGCGGCTAATTATGTAGCACAGCAATTAAATTTAGATAAAGTTATTGCAGAGGTTTTACCGCAAGATAAAGCCAATTATATTTATCAATTACAAAAAGAAAGTCTAAATAATAACAATAGTGATAGCAATCATAAAGTGGCAATGGTGGGTGACGGTATTAATGATGCGCCAGCTTTAGCTGCGGCTGATATTGGTATTGCCATGGGAACGGGGACAGATGTCGCTATGCATGCAGCAAGTATAACCTTGATGCGCGGCAATCTATTTTTAATTGCTGATGCCATTGATATCTCACGAAGAACCTACAATAAAATTAAACAAAACTTATTTTGGGCATTTTTCTACAATTTAATTGGCATTCCACTCGCTGCCTTCGGCTTCTTAAATCCAATGATAGCCGGTGCGGCTATGGCACTTAGCAGTGTAAGTGTGGTGACTAATGCTTTATTGTTAAAACGTTGGCAAGCACGTTCTGGGTCAAAATAATTTTATTTTGACCTAATTCTTTATGGTAATAAATTAATTTTAGAACAAGTCATTAATGCAAATATTGTTCCAAATTAGTTGATTTTGGATCCTTTTTATTGCTCAGATCTAACAAGGAGTAGATTAGTGGCGAATATAATATAAATCAGAATGAAACTAACTGAAAAAACGATTAATTGGATAAGTATAAATATTTCACTATATGAAAATTCAAATACTTGATTGAAAAAGCACCATCTTATAGGGTGTTTTTTCAATCGGTAAATCATTTTCAGATAAATTAAAGCCAAAAACCGACAAAATTTTCCTATCGGAATAGTATCATGCTAAACAATGATAAATAGCATCTCTAATTTTTACTGGATAGCGTCCCAACATTCCTTCAATTGCGGTATTAGTCAAAATGACTACAGCTAATTCTTGTTGAGGGTCATAAAACCAATTATGACCATACACACCACCCCATTGAATAGTTCCTTTACTCTGAGGTGTTTGTGCTAAGATCGGGTCATCAAGCACCGCACCACCATAACCGAATCCCCATCCTGGTCCTTTTGTACCATATTTACTATTTATATAACACTTCGCCATTGTATCCATTAGTTTATTGTTACTTAAATCATTATTTATTGAAGTTAGTGATAACAGAAATTGCATAAAATCAGGTGCAGTACCAACCATACCAGCCCCACCTGAATGATAGGCTTTAGGATTAAATATGCGTTTAGGATCATAAGAAACAATCCCGTTATTCGATGATTCATCTAATTGCATAAAATAAGGGCTTGGCATAGGTAATGGTTCCGGTAAAGCATTATAATAGTGAGTAACTAATTGATTATTATCTGGTATGGTAAAGCCGGTTTTTGACATATTCAAAGGAATCGTTATGGTAGTTTTTATTATTTCTTCTAATGGCTGTTGAGTGACAGCAGTTAATACTCCACCTAGGACATCTAATGCCAATGAATAACACCAATTTGTTCCAGGAGCAAAAAGAAGAGGAGCTTTTGATAATCGATGAAGATTTTCATCTAAATCAGTTGCTATTTGATCAAAGCCGTCTGAAATCTGTAATGTATTATAAATGCCTTCACCATGAGGTTCGCAAAAACGATATTTTAGTCCCGCACTATGGGTTAATAAGTGATGCAAAGTAATAACTGGTTGCTGGCCATTTTCTAGTTTTGGAGTGAAATAAGGTAGATAATCAGTAACAGGCGAATCCAATTTTAGTAGCCCTTTTTCTGCTAAATATAATGCGGCTGCACTAACTATCGGTTTGGTAACGGATGAAAGCAAAAATTGTGAGTCAACTTGCATGGTTAATTTTTGTTCTTTATCAGCATAGCCGGATGCTTGTTGATAGATTATTTGTCCCTCTTTAGCAACCATAACAACAGATCCAACTATATGTTTTTTATCTATCGCATATTGATTCACTTTATTGATTGCTTGTCCAACATTTGCAGAAAAACGACTAACTTTCATTTTTGTCTTAACTCTTGATTGATTATTATTTCACCTAATAGTATATGTTTTTTGTAAGATAATAAATATGCTAAATGAATTTATTTTGACGATGTTTAGTTGGTTTCCTATTAATAGTTATACTTATGTAATTTAACATTATTTTTCTATTATCAGTTCCATTTAATTTGTAAGTGTAAAGTGTATGCTGTTTAGCCATGAAGAACGATAGCTCTGTTATGTATGAGGTTACTTAATTATATAATCCAATTCAGGTTAGTATGATTGAATTCGATTTCGTGTCAATTAGACTCAAGCACATTTTATTTTTATGATTTATTTTAGATTAAAACCAACTTGTGATCCCTTACCTTGTTCAGTAACAAATACCCCGACGGCAGTAATCAATTGTTCATTATAGTAAATTAATGGAATACGAGTGCGCTGCCAAGGTGGAATATGGTGTTCTTGCCATAGTTTTTTTATTGATCGTGATCCTTTGCGCTGCACAATTTGAAATTGACCTTGGGCATGAAAACGCACCGAAACGCTTTCCTCTTTTTGTGGTAAACGACAAGTTAACTTGGTTTGATAATTGGACTGTAATACGCCTAAATTATCCGGCAAGGTTAGCGAAGTATTTAAATCCCAAGGCAGGATTTGCTGTTCAATATCTTGATATAAAGGTAATAAATAGAGTTGGTTTTGATAGCGGCGAATCTGTCGGTTATGTAAAATAAATTGTGGATTAGCATCTTCTTTCGCTTGAATAACGGTTTGCCAAATTAATGACAGTTGCTTTTGACTTGGCATGCCGATATGTTGTTCTTTAAACCACATCCGCAATATTGCATTACGTTTATAATCTGAATAATCACGTAGTGGTTGGATATTAAGTTGTTTGGCATTGCCAATAATTTGCTTAAATTCTGTCGATAAAAGCTCATGGATTAATGCTTCTTGCTGTTGACATAACTCGGCACTACGTGCCACCATTTGCGAGAAATGTGGCCAACGCTGATTAAGCGTTGGCAGTACCTTTAAACGTAAAAAGTTACGGTCATAATGGTCGTCTTGATTACTTTCATCTTCAATCCAACTTAATAGATGTTGATTGGCATATTGTTCAATTTCTTCACGCGAGATCGTTAATAATGGCCGAAGATGTTGACCACTTTCAAGAGGCATAGCGGATAATCCTGTTGGGCCACTACCACGTTTTAAGGCTAGGAAGAAAGTTTCACATTGATCGTCAAGGTGCTGGGCAGTACATAACAACTCATCACTTTTTAAATGTCGATAAATAGCTTGATAGCGAGCTTCTCTGGCTTGTTCTTCAATATTGCCCGCCGCTCTATCAAGTTTGACTTTTTCAATAATCAAAGGAATTTGCCAAACATTGCATTGTTGCTGGCAATGTTCCGCCCAACTATCAGCGTTTTTGCTTAAACCATGGTGAATATAAATGGCTCTAAGTTGTAAATTTTGTGACTTTTGTCTCAAGTTGACTAATGCTTGCAGTAAAACAGTCGAATCGACACCACCACTAAAAGCAACCAGTAGCGATTGTCGACCGTTTAGATGTTGTAAAATTGTTTGTTCAATAATACTTTTAGTCTTAGCTTGATTTTGATGACTCATCGGTTATCCATTTATACTAAACTTTGTAATGCATTCACTTTGTTTTTATGCAATTTAATTCTATCTAAGCCAGCGGCAAGATCGGCGATTAAATCATCAGGATCTTCAAGGCCAATATGTAATCGAATTAATGTACCCGTGAAATCCACACCTGATACCGGGCGTATTTTTGCCAGATCTTCAGGTTGATTGGCTAAAATCAATGATTCAAATCCACCCCATGAATACGCCATTGAAAAGTGAGTCATATTATCCAAGAAATCAGATAGTTGCACGTCGCTTAAATGATCTTTAAGTACAAAAGAAAATAGACCACTAGCACCACTAAAATCACGTTTAAAAAACTCATGTCCCTTACAACTTGCCAAAGCCGGATGATTAACCGTTGCCACTTTAGGATGATTAGTTAACCAGTTTGCCACTTTTAAGCTACTTTCGTGATGTTGTTTTAGTCTAACCGCTAAGGTTCGTAATCCACGAGCTGCCATATAGGCGGTATCGGCATCACACATTTGTCCCATTAAATAAGAGCGTTCACGTAATTGATCCCAACATCGTTGATTAGCAACAGCCGTACCTAACATAGCATCGGAGTGGCCGATTAAGTACTTAGTGCCGGCTTGAATAGAGATATCAACATCATGCTCTAACGCTTTGAATAAAACACCAGCACTCCAAGTGTTGTCCATCATAATGACAATTTCTGGATTAACACTGCGAATCGCTTTAACAATTGCTGGCACATCATGCAGTTCCATAGTGATTGAGCTTGGTGATTCAAGAAATACCACTTTGGTATTTGGTTTAATATGATTCGTGATATAACGACCAATTAGCGGAGAAAAATAATCGGTTTCCACACCAAAATCTTTGAGTATATGTTCACAAAATTCTTGCGTTGGTTCGTAACTGGCTTCTGATACCAGAATATGATCACCGGTTTTTACAAAAGCTAAAATGGCATTTGCAATGGCTGCCGCACCGCAAGGATAGAGGTAGCAACCAGCACCACCTTCAATTTCCACCATGGCATCTTGCAGGGCAAAATGAGTTAATGTGCCGCGTCGACCATAAAATAATCCGCCTTTGGCTCGATTTTCCATCGCGTCTTTTTTCGCTTCTAATGAATCAAAAACCAGCGATGATGCTCGCTGAATAACGGAGTTAACAGCACCTTGGGTATAACGTTTTTTTCGACCAGCATGAACTAATTTTGTTTGTAATGACATGATGCATCCTTAGTGAACCGATAAATTTCGATAACAGTTAGCATAGCATGCTGTTAAAATAGTAAAAAATAATTTTTGTTTAAACTGGCTTACACAACATGTTAATTGTCCAACTTGCCCATTTAGATACGGTTGAAGTGAACTATTCGCTATTATCACCACAGGTCATTGATGATGCTGAATTATTAAAGGGTACACGTAAAAAACAGTTTTTAGTCTGTCGTTCAATTTTAGCTAGTTTACTTAAACAGTATTGTCATATTGATAGTTTGCCTCCCATCATTATTGGTGATAATAGCCGTCCTTGCTTTTTACAACATAACCTGCCTGATTTTAATATCAGTCATAGCCAAGATTGGGTGGCGGTTGCAATATCGCTAAATGGTCAAGTCGGCCTTGATATTGAAGTTGCTCGACAACGTAAAAATTATTTGAATGTCGCTGAAAGTATTTTTGCTAATGATGAATATCAATGGATGTTAAAACAACGTGATACTTTAACCGCATTTTGGCAACTTTGGACATTAAAAGAGTCAGCTCTTAAATTATATGCCAAAGGCGTTTGGCAAATGAAATCGGTAAAAGTTGATGTCGCAAACCAGTTGATTAGTGCGCCATTTGGACAGGATTTTTATTATCAATATCAGCAAGTGGCATCGGTTCATCTTGCCGTTAATCAGAATAAACCAATCAAAAAATTTATCTTGCAAACTTAATCTATTAATAATCTGCTACTAATGTGGTAGCAGATTAATATCATCAATTTACTCTTCGCTTGAGCTCGTTAGGCCTGATTCACTTAATGTTTTATTGAAGTCTTTATCCATAAAGAATAAATCACGTTTGTTTTCACCAACTAATTCGAGTTTATCAACAATGCTCTTGAACAGTTTTTCTTCCTCATGTTGTTCAGCTACATACCATTGTAAAAAGTTGAAGGTTGAAAAATCTTTTTGCGTTAAAGCATAGTCAACAAGTTCATTAATTTCTTTGGTAATTTTAAGTTCATGTTGATATGCCGCTTTAAACACATCAAGTAGTGATTTATATTCTGATTCTGGCGCTGCAATTTTGCCAATAAGCGCTAACGAACCGCAATCTAACACATAATCAAATAAGCGTTCCATATGTTGCCGCTCTTCTCCAGCATGATCTCTTAAAAATTTTCCGAAAGATGGAAAATTTTGATCATCACACCATGCGCTCATTTGTAGGTAAAGGTTAGAAGAGTAGAATTCTAGATTTAATTGGTCATTAAGTTTTTTGACCATTTGGTTGGTTAACATTTTATTTGCCTCACATTGTTATTTTATTGTTTTCACTTCTCTGTCTTTAAAGATAATCTGATTATAATAAGAGCACAGTGATGACCCATCCCCTTAGGTTATTTATATCAGATAAATATCTTGCAGAATTTTCCTGTTTTTATCATCCAATTGATACTCTTTAGTTAACCAATCGTCGATGGTGGTATAGCGTTTTTTGATTTCATCAAGAGCTGCGGTTAAAAACTCTTGTTTAGCCGCAAAAATGATTTTCTGTTTCTCAAACTCTTCAGCCGATAATTTACTTTCATTTTGGCTGAGTATGGCTTGACGATAATCATTTAAATGGCGCTCGGTAAGTAAGTAATCTTGCATAACTACGTCTTCACTTACCCCCAATGCAAATAGGGTTAAAGCTACGCCAACACCAGTTCTATCTTTACCTACTGCACAATGTTGCACTAAGGGTTTTCCATTAGCACTAAGTAGTAGTGATGTTAACTTTTTATAAGCAAGATTATTAAAAGGTAATAATTGATAAAGTTTAATCATAAAATCAAACGGTGAATATTTTTTCATAACGAAAATATCATCACTGGTTAGGCTTGCTGTAATTTCATCACTTAATGGGTTTGCTGGCACATTAATATATTGACTGTTATTCCAAAGATTATCGGGATGACGATCAATTTCATGTTGATCACGATAATCTAATACATAATGCAAATTAAGCTCATCAGATAAAAAATTTTTTTCACTATCATTAAGACGTGAAAATTCACCTGAACGATACAACATTCCTGTTCGAATTTGGCGACCATCACTGGTTTTAATGCCACCTAAGTCACGAAAATTGATGCCATTTTGGATTGGTACAACTGATGTCATTATAGGTCCTTATTTATGCTTAACTTTGCTTGCTATCTTAACATGTTTCTGATTAGAATTGATTTATCGTTTTTGCATTTTTATTGCTTGAGGAATTTATTATGTCGAGTTTATCTATATTACTTTCGGAAAAACCTGCACCATCAAAGTGGGGAAAAGAGGCGTTACTTAGTTTTTCAGATGATGCTGTTACCATTCATTATCAACCGGATCATCGACATGGCGCCATTCAGCGAGCAGCAAGAAAATTAGATAATCAAGGTATTAAGTCGGTTAAACTTAGTGGTGATAATTGGGATCTAGAATCGTGTTGGCATTTTTGGCTCGGTTATCGTAATGCCAAAAATAATAATAAGGTGAGTTGGGCAAAACTTAATAGCCATGATAAACAAGAACTAAAATATCGCTTAGCAATTATTGATTGGTGTCGAGATATTGTTAATCAACAAGCAGAAACATTAAGTCCTCTAGAATTGGCCACGCAAAGTGCAAACTTAATCAGCAATTATTCTTCTGATATTACCTATAACATTATTTCCGGCGAAGCATTAAAAGAACAGGATTATATGGGAATTTATACGGTTGGCAAAGGATCTGATCGGCCGGCAGCGTTACTTGAGCTTGATTATAATCCGACTAACAACCCCAAAGCGCCAATTGTCGCTTGTTTAGTCGGTAAAGGTATCACTTTTGATTCTGGTGGTTATAGCTTAAAGCCAAGCAGTTTTATGGAATCAATGCGATCGGATATGGGGGGCGCGGCATTAGTAACTGGTGCTCTGGCACTTGCTATTGCCCGAGGAGTTAAACATCGTATTAAACTTTATCTATGTTGTGCTGATAACTTGGTGAGTGGTAAGGCATTTAAACTGGGTGATATTATTCGATATCGTAATGGTAAAACAGTTGAAGTGGATAATACCGATGCGGAAGGACGATTAGTTTTAGCTGACGGGTTAATTAGTGCTGACAGTGATAAGCCTCACTATATTATTGATTGCGCAACCCTTACTGGAGCAGCAAAAATTGCAGTAGGTAATGATTATCAATCATTACTCTCATTTGATGACAAATTTGCTAATCAATTATTGGCAAGTAGCCAAGCGGAACATGAAGCTTTTTGGCGATTACCATTAGCTGATTTTCATCGTAGCCAATTTCCATCATCGTTTGCGGATATAGCCAATTCAGGATTACCCAATACCGCTGGTGCCAGCACTGCCGCGGCATTTTTATCTCATTTTATTAAAAATTATAAACAAAATTGGCTACACATTGACTGTTCAGCGACATTCCGCAAAAGTGCCACCGCTTTATGGGCAACTGGCGCAACAGGTATCGGGGTAAGAACGCTAGCTAATTTGTTAACTATATTAAAATGATTAGTAATGATTTTATGATGCATTAAATAGAATTTTAAAAAAGTTGATAAATATATAAGGAATATCATGAACATAAAAAAGTTACTATTAGTTATACCCCTCTTATTTTCTTTTGCTACTTATGCGAGGGATTGTGCAACAGAATTTGAAAATAAAAATTATGAAAAGGCACTTGTTGAATGTACACAAGAAGCAGAAGAAAATGACAAAGTGGCACAATATAATCTAGCTCGTATGTATGATGATGGTGAAGGAATAGAACAAGATAAACAAAAGGCGGTGTATTGGTATACAAAAGCAGCGGAGCAAGGAGATTCTACCGCACAAAATGATTTAGCGGTTATATATTATGACGATGAAGGAATAGAGCAAGATAAACTTAAAGCAGCATATTGGTTTGAAAAAGCAGCAGAACAAAATCTCTCCAAAGCACAATATAATTTAGCAGTTATGTATGAGAAAGGTGAAGGTATAGAGCAGAATAAACAAACGGCGGTATATTGGTATACAAAAGCAGCAGAGCAAGGTGACTCCAAAGCACAAAATAATTTAGCAGTTATGTATGATATAGGTGATGGCATAAAGCAGGATAAACTTAAAGCTTTCTTTTGGTATACAAAAGCAGCAGAGCAAGGTGTATCCATTGCACAATATAATTTAGCACTTATGCATGATAAAGGTGATGGTATAAAGCAGGATAAACAGAAGGCGGTATATTGGTATACAAAAGCAGCGGAGCAAGGTTATTCCTACGCACAATATAACTTAGGGCTTATGTATGATGACGATGAAGGTATAAAGCAAGATAAACTTAAAGCTTTCTTTTGGTATACAAAAGCAGCAGAACAAGGTATATCCTACGCACAATATAATTTAGCACTCATGTATAATCAAGGTGATGGCATAAAGCAGGATAAACAGAAGGCGGTATATTGGTATACAAAAGCAGCGGAGCAAGGTTACTCCAGCGCGCAATACAATTTAGCGCTTATGTATAAGTACGGTGATGGCATAAAGCAAAATAAATCTTTAGCTAAAAATTATTTAAAACAGTCTTGTAGCCAAGGTCATAAACTTGCTTGTGATGAATTAAAAATATAATCCTATGATTTAATAAAAAACCACCTTAAATCACTAAGGTGGTTTGCTTTAAGTGTTGATTAATTTTAGAAAAACCTATTATTTATCTTCAATCACAGTTGCTTTTTTAATATAGATTGGTTCAACAGGGACATTTTGATGTGGTCCCATGCGTTTGGTGGCTACGTTAACAATTTTATCAACGACATCCATTCCTTTAACGACTTTACCAAAAACAGCATAACCATATTGGACTGGTGATTGGTAATTAAGAAAATCATTATTGACCACATTAATAAAAAATTGGCTAGTTGCGCTATCTACAGCATTGGTTCTTGCCATTGCGATAGTTCCGCGATCGTTTTTCAAGCCATTATTGGCTTCATTTTTAATTGGTTGTTGAGTTTCTTTGAATTTTAATTGATCATCAGCACCACCGCCTTGAATCATAAATCCAGGAATGACTCGATGGAAGGTTAAATTTTCATAAAAACCGTTATTGACATAATCAAGAAAATTTTTCGTGGTAATTGGTGCATGTTCGCTATCTAATTCAAGTTCAATATCGCCCATACTGGTTTGTAATAATACTTTGCTATCAGCCAAAGCAACAGTTGAAAAAAGGCTTAATAGTAATGATATAAGTAATAGTTTGATTTTTTTCATTTAACAAATCCTTACTCCAAAATAGTGGGCAAATTATACCGAATATTAGATGAATTGAAATGATTAATATGACTAAATAACTAAAATTTTGGGTAATAGCTTCCAGTATTGCGATTAATAAATAAAAAATATTCTTTATTTATTATAATTCATATTATTAGTGAGTTTATTTTCTATTTTATTTCCATTTTTAAGCTTATTTTGTAGATAAAAAACCCTGTTCCTCAAAATTTTTTGCTAAGCGATGAATCATTATGCGATGTATTTTATGTAATATGCCTTTAGTGTTGCCTCATCATGGGATTTGTAGTCAATGTGTTAAAAACTTACCAAAATTTAATAAGATTTGTTATCAATGTAGCCTTCCTCATTCATTATCAACCAAAATCTGCTATCGATGTCGTGATAAGCAGCCTTATTGGGATGAAATGGTTGCAGTAACAGAATATACGGCACCGTTAAAAAAATTAATCCAACATTTAAAATTTTATCGTAAAACTGAGTTAACTAATGCTTTGGCCAGGTTAATGTTTTTAGCTTGGTATCAACGACGGTTGAGTAGTGGTTTGGTTAAACCAGATATTGTAACTTGTGTTCCATTGCACCATTTTCGTTATTGGTCTAGAGGATTTAATCAAGCGGCATTATTAGCGAAACCGATAGCCAGATGGCTAAATTGTGATTTTCAACCTTATCTGTTATCACGAAAGTCAGTGGCACACGATCAAAAGTATCTATCGCGTAAGCAACGAATAACCAATGTAGAAACCTTATTTAGTTGCCGCGATGATTTAACCAATCAATCGATAATGCTTATTGATGATATTGTTACTACCGGCAATACCATAAATGCCATTAGCCAACAGTTAAAACAATGTGGGGCAAACTATATTCAGGTAGTTTGTTTATGTCGCACCATCTTGTAAAATCTAAAACACCCCCTATAATGACCAACAAGGTTAGTCAACTATTATCGATGATGTTAGTGATGATTAATGTCAATCGTGTCAAAGTGAGGGATTATGTCTATTATTACCATTTCTGAATCAGCGCAACAACATTTTAAAAAATTACTTGCTAATCAGCCTGATGGTACACAAATTCGGGTTTTTGTTATTAATCCTGGCACACCATCAGCAGAATGTGGGGTTTCATATTGCCCAGCAGATACTGTAGAAGATAGCGATATCGAAGAACAACAACAAGCTGGTTTTTCTATTTATATTGATGAAATTAGCGCTCCTTTTTTAGAGGAAACGGTGATTGATTATGTAACAGATGAATTAGGTTCTCAATTAACTTTAAAAGCGCCGAATTCAAAAATGAAAAAGGTTGCCGATGATGCGCCGTTAATTGAACGCGTCAATTATGTTATTCAAGCACAGGTTAATCCGCAATTAGCTAGTCATGGTGGTCATGTGAGTTTGGTTGAATTAACCGATGATAATTATGCAATATTACAATTTGGTGGTGGTTGTAATGGTTGTTCGATGGTCGATTACACTTTAAAAGAGGGGATTGAAAAACAGCTACTTGCTGAATTCCCTGAACTGGCAGGCGTAAAAGATATTACCGAACATCAAGCTGGAAGCCATTCATATTGTTAAAAAATTTTCGATTTACATCTTGCTTATTGCTGTGATTAAGTCATAATCGCATAATATTTGCCAATTCACATCATGATGGGGTTATATGAATCAAGTTAGTATTATTTCAGATCTTATCGTTTGGATTGAAAAAAATTTGGAGCAACCCTTATCTATTGATAATGTCGCCCAGAAATCAGGTTATTCGAAGTGGCATTTACAACGGATGTTTAAAGAAGTAACTGGTCAAGTACTTGGTACTTATATTCGTCACCGCAGATTAACTTATGCGGCATTATCTTTGCGCATGACAAGTAAACCTATTTTAGATATTGCTATGCAATATCGTTTTGATTCGCAGCAAACTTTTACTCGTTCTTTTAAAAAGCAATTTAATGAAACACCAGCAAGTTATCGTCGTGGTGAATTTTGGGATCCTACCGGGTTAACTCCTGCTATTGAATTAAATAAAAATCGACTTTCTTTACCTGAACCTAAATTTGTGAATATGCCGAAACAAACTTTTTGGGGGATCTCTTACAAAAATAATTGTAATTTGAGTCAAATTTTAGATGAAGAAAATAAATTAAGATCGCAGTTTTTTCAAAATTATTTATCCCATTATGCTCACAATAGTGACAGTTTACCGGATAAGATTTTTGCTTTTAGCCGCATTTTGAAAAGTAAAGATAATGCTAATGAACAAGAACTTTTATATACAATTGCTTTAGATCATAATAATAATCTTGAGCATATAGAACCAATTGTTAATGAAGGTGGTTTATATCTTTGTTTTAAATATATTGGTTCGCTAGAAAATTTCAGTGATTTTATTTCTCAAGTCCACTTAGCTGCAATGCCAGCATTAAAAGTTCGGTTACGCACCTCAAGTTGTTTAATTGAGATTCATCATAATCATCATGATGATACGATTAAATGTTTTAAAGATATCCATACTATGGAATGCGATTATTGTGTACCTGTGGTTGCAGATGATGAAGTCAATATCCAGTCAAACTTGTTATAGTCTACTTTAACTAGTTTTTATAAATATTGACTATTATTTTATTTATCTGATTTCAATAGAATGTTTTCCAACCACACTTTAAATTCAGGTGTTGCTTCTTTTAAACTATTCGATCCTCTGGTAACAGTGGCAATGCCAATTTTTAATTGCTCTTTAAGTTGGCGCTGATTGATCGAGCCATCCAGTAAAGAACGGACAATTTTAACTCTTGTGATTAATGCATCCCGTTCATCAGCGGTCATCAGTAATTTCAATATATCTAATGAATAACCACTATTAAATGCTTGGTGTAATATTTCAACCGTCTGGTTCCATTCTTTAGTTTTCATGTAATGCACCATTAATATTGTCTATTAAATTCGTTTGTTGTCAGTATATGAGGGTGTTGATTTCCTAAAATATATTGGTAAATATAATCATAAACTAATACACTTTTGACATAATTTCGAGTTTCATTAAAGGGAATACTTTCAATAAATGCGATAGCATCAAGTTTTCCATTACTATTATTCAACCATTTTTTTACTCGGCCAGGACCAGCATTATATGCCGCCGAGGATAAAATACGATTGTTATCATTTTGTAAATAAACACTATTTAAAAAATAAGTACCTAACTGTATATTCGTTGTCGGTTCAAACAGTTGGCTTGGTGAATAATAGGTAATATTACTGACTTTTTTGGCTGTTTCCTTAGCTGTTGCTGGCATTAACTGCATTAAACCACTGGCTCCAACTGGAGATTGTATTGTGGTATCAAATGCACTTTCTTGCCGAGTTATTGCTAAAGCATAAGATAATGGAATCGCTTTATCCTTCAAGGCATCATTATATAAGTTTTTATACATGATAGGTAAGCGTTCAGTCCAATTATCCCATAATTTACCTGATATTGTTGCTTGAATACTTAGTTCTCCCCAACCTTTTTGATAAGCGTATTTAGCTAAATCTAAATATTCATTTTCTGCTGTATGGTTTTTAAGTACATATCGCCATTCTTGTTTTGACTCCCCTAACATACCTAATAATCTTAATTCTTTAATTCTAATCGCAAATGGTTGCTGGTCATACTTGGCTTTAAGTGCATTGACTTCTGCAGTCGGGATCTTTTTCGATAAATTATTAATAG
Source organism: Gilliamella apis (assembly GCF_002142155.1). GTDB lineage: Bacteria > Pseudomonadota > Gammaproteobacteria > Enterobacterales > Orbaceae > Gilliamella > Gilliamella apis. Next base: position 117,601 of record NZ_NASD01000001.1, read on the forward strand.
TATATGGTTGATTAAGAGCTTGTGCACTTACCATGCCATAAAAACCACGTTTATTAGTTAAACTTTTTAAGATATGTTTTGCTTCGTTGGTTTTATTGTTATTGAGTAATACTCGAGCGTGCCAGTATTGCCACTCCTCTTTTAATTGATCTTCTGGAGTTAGTTGTTTTAGCCAATGTGCAATATCTTTGTAATTATTAGCATCAATAGCCATGCGAATACGTTTTTCAACTAAAATTGAGTCGTGACTTTTGCTAATATAATTATCTCGCCATTTGATCTGTTCTGGGGTTGCTGAATCACTAAAATAACTATTGGCTAAGCTTTGTTGTAATTTAATTTGCTCATCATCAGTGAAATTCTGTTTTTTTATTAGTTGTGGTAATAATACCGCAGCCATTTTTTTGTCAGCTTTAACTAACCGAGGATAAGAAGCTAAAACAATTTTTTGGGTGAAGGTACTCGTTTTAATATTTTTTGAAAAATCTTCAATTTTTCGCGGATTATCAAAAATAGCTAATAAATGATTTTTGGTTGTTTGATAGTTATCATCTAGTAAGTTGGTTAAATGGCGAGCTAATTTTAAATTGTTGTTTTCTAAAGCTAGTTCTATGCGTAATAAAATAATATTTGCTGTGCGTTTACCACTTTTTGACCATGCATCTAATAAAGGATCACAAGCCGAAGGCAATTCTTTACCTGTTAACCATAGCGATTCGACATTATTAAATACCGCTTTATCTTGATGTTGTTGTAATTTTGCATACTGATATCGGCAATTAGAGGCAATGGAATTATCTATAGGAAAAGTGATAATTGCATTCCAGTCTTGACGGTTAGCCAGCTCAGTTATATAAGCCTGAGTTAATGACGATGTTAATGGGAAATCATGATATTTTTTTGCAAAATCACTCACTGCTTGTGTTGATACTGTTTTAATGTTGTTTTGAAAAAATTGCACAGCAGCATAAGGGTATAGTGGATAGTTTTTTAATTGTTTTAGTAATTTCTGTTGTTCATCAAAAGTTAATGATTGATAAGTGTTTTGCCACTTTTGGTAATTTTGTCGCAAATCATTCAAAGTAGGCTCCGCAAACACACTTTTAGCCCAAAGTATGCTTAATATTAAACACCAGCGTATTACTAAATTCATTCTTAAACTCCTGTATCAAATTAGTTTATTAGATTAGCATATTCCCGTATATTTCGTCGATGAAGAACTGATAACTTAATTCCCACTAAAATAGTCAACTAAATACTTGACTAAAAGTAATGGATATATAAAATATTTACTATTAAATATAGGGGAATGATTAATGAAATTGACATCAAAAGGGCGATATGCAGTGACAGCTATGTTAGATGTAGCACTGCATTCAGAATCAGGCCCTGTATCACTTGCTGATATTTCAGAACGTCAGGAAATCTCACTATCTTATTTAGAACAACTGTTTTCACGATTGCGTAAAAATGGTTTAGTTTCAAGTGTTAGAGGTCCTGGTGGTGGTTATGTACTCGGCCGTAGTATGGAGCAAATTGCGATTAGCTCAATTGTAAAAGCTGTTGATGAAACTGTTCATGCGACTAAATGCCACGGTAATACCGGATGTCAAAATGGTGTAAGATGCCTTACCCATAGTTTATGGAATGACTTGAGTGAGCGAATCAATGATTTTTTGACCAGCATTACTTTAAGCGAATTGGTTAATAATCAAGAAGTGAAAGCCGTCTTTAATCGACAAAGTCATCTTCATCAAAACAGAATTAATTAAAAATACAGAATTTGTAATTGGGAGTAATTAATGAAATTACCTATTTATATGGATTATGCAGCAACAACGCCTGTAGATCCTAGAGTAGCTGAAAAAATGATGCAGTATTTAACACCCGATGGTGTTTTTGGTAACCCCGCTTCTCGTTCACATAAATTTGGTTGGCAAGCTGAAGAAGCCGTTGATATTGCACGAAATCAAATTGCTGACTTAATTGGTGCCGATTCACGTGAAATTGTATTTACTTCAGGCGCGACAGAAGCCGATAACTTAGCCATTAAAGGTGCGGCGCATTTTAATCATGCTAAAGGTAAGCACATTATTACCTGTAAAACGGAACATAAAGCAGTGCTTGATACTTGTCGTCAATTAGAACGAGAAGGTTATGAAGTGACTTATTTAGCACCAGAATCAAATGGTATTCTTGATCTTGATAAACTGGCTGCAGCGATGCGTAGTGACACAACTGTTGTATCAATTATGCACGTTAATAATGAAACTGGTGTTATTCAGGATATCGAAAAAATCGGCGAAATGTGCCGTGAAAGAGGCATTGTATTTCATGTTGATGCAACCCAAAGTGTTGGTAAATTACCGATTGACCTAACTAAATTAAAAGTCGATCTTATGTCGTTCTCTGGTCATAAGATCTATGGGCCAAAAGGCATTGGTGGACTTTATGTTAGACGTAAACCTCGCGTGCGTATTGAAGCCCAAATGCATGGTGGTGGACATGAACGCGGTATGCGTTCTGGTACTTTACCAGTACACCAAATTGTGGGTATGGGTGAAGCGTACCGTATAGCAAAAGAAGAGATGACAACAGAAATACCACGTCTTTTAGCACTAAAAACTCGTTTATGGAATGGATTAAAAGATATTGATGAAGTTTATCTTAATGGTTCATTAGAGCATGGTGTGGCTAATATTTTAAATGTAAGCTTTGCTTATATTGAAGGTGAATCACTCATGATGGCGCTAAAAGATTTAGCAGTATCATCTGGTTCAGCATGTACTTCTGCAAGTTTAGAACCGTCTTATGTACTACGAGCACTAGGACTAAATGATGAACTTGCCCATAGCTCAATAAGATTTTCATTTGGTCGATTTAGTACCGAAGAAGAAGTAGATTATGTAATTAAGTTAATTAAAGATTCTATCGGTAAATTAAGAGATCTTTCTCCACTTTGGGAAATGTTTAAAGATGGTGTTGATTTAACAAAAATTAAGTGGTCAGCCCATTAAAAATTAGGAGTAAATTATGGCATATAGTGAAAAAGTCGTCGATCATTATGAAAATCCACGCAATGTAGGTTCTTTTGATCAAAATGATCCAAATGTTGGTAGTGGTATGGTTGGTGCACCAGCATGTGGCGATGTAATGCGGTTACAAATCAAAGTTAATGATGATGGTATTATTGAGGATGCCAAATTTAAAACTTATGGTTGTGGTAGTGCAATTGCCTCAAGTTCATTAGTGACTGAATGGATTAAAGGTAAATCATTAGATGAAGCTGAAGCAATAAAAAATACTGATATAGCGAAAGAATTAGCTTTACCTCCGGTTAAAATTCACTGTTCAATTTTAGCGGAAGACGCCATTAAAGCAGCAATTGATGATTATAAAACCAAAAAAGGACAACGTTAATGGCAATCACATTAACTAATAGCGCAGCAAATCGAGTTCAGGCCTTTTTAGCTAACAGAGGTAAAGGGGTTGGGCTTCGGTTAGGCGTTAAAACTTCTGGCTGTTCGGGAATGGCTTATGTAATAGAATTTGCTGATATCATTAATGATGATGATAGTGTTTTTGAAGATAAAGATGTCAAAGTGATCATTGACAAAAAAAGTTTAGTTTATCTTGATGGAACAGAACTTGATTTTGTTAAAGAAGGTCTAAATGAAGGCTTTAAATTCAATAACCCTAACGCTAGCAATGAATGTGGTTGTGGCGAAAGCTTTAATGTTTAATGGGACATGAATTGTGATTAATTACTTTGAATTATTTCAATTACCAATTCAATTACCTATTGATAATGGTCAGTTAACGGCTAACTATCAACAGTTGCAACGCCAATATCATCCTGATAATTTTTCTCAGGCAACAGATAATGAAAAAGTGGCTATCATTCAAAAGTCGGCAATGATCAATGATGGCTATCAAACGCTAAAAAATCCGCTAAAAGCGGCTGAATACTTTTTATCATTGCAAGGTTTTGATGTTGCAACAGAGCAAAATATTATTCATGATGCCGATTTTTTAATGGAACAATTTAGTTTGCGTGAAAAATTAGATGATATTGAAAATCAAAATAATATTGATCTGTTAGATGATTTTCATTCGGAAATTTCGCAACGAAAAAAACAAGTCTATCATCAGCTATTGCAACATATATCCCAACAAGATTGGCAAAGCGCAGTTAATCAAATCTATAAAATCCGTTATCTAGCTAGATTGATTGAACAGATCGAAAAGTTACAAGAAAAGCAATTTGCTCTATAATTTAAGATTAAGTAACACATCAATTAGAGATAGATCAAATGGTATTATTACAGATCAGTGAACCGGGACAAACACCAGAACCTCATCAACGTCGATTAGCTATTGGCATAGATCTAGGGACAACTAATTCTTTAGTCGCAACAGTTCGTAGTGGGCAAGCAGAAGTTTTGCCAGATTTAGATGGTAATGCATTATTACCATCGGTTGTGTATTATGGCCTTGACCATGATGATAATACTATTATTACTGTCGGTAAAAATGCTAAAACTAATGCAGCCAATGATCCATTGAATACGGTTAGTTCAATAAAACGCTTAATGGGAAGAAGCTTAACTGATATTGATAGTTCACGCTTTCCCTATACTTTTTCACAAACTGATAATGGTGTTCCTTTATTAAATTTACCTAATCAACAAGTTAATCCAGTACAAGTTTCAGCTGAGATTTTGATTGCTTTGGTTGATCGAGCAAAACAAAGCTTAGATGGTGAGATTGATGGTGCAGTAATAACAGTACCAGCTTATTTTGATGATGCGCAAAGACAAGCAACTAAGGATGCGGCTAAATTAGCTGGATTACATGTTTTAAGATTACTGAATGAACCAACAGCTGCTGCTATTGCTTATGGCTTAGATTCAGGTAAAGAAGGTGTTATTGCTGTTTATGATTTAGGTGGTGGTACATTTGATATCTCTATTTTACGTCTACATAAAGGTGTATTTGAAGTTTTAGCAACCGGAGGCGATTCAGCACTTGGCGGTGATGATTTTGACCGATTACTTGCTGATTATTTAAAAGTACAGTTAGGTTTAAATAACAATTCTGATCCCTATATAAACCAAAAAATTATCGATGAAGCAGTTAAAATTAAAATTATATTAAGCCAGCAAGATTCTGCTTTAGTGAATATAGAAGGGCAGTCTTTAACAATAACTCGTAAACAATTTGAAGACTTAATTGAACCTTTAGTTAAACGAACATTGGCAGTTTGTCGCCGTGCATTGAAAGATGCGCAAATTGATTTTGATGAAGTTAGTGAAGTTGTGATGGTCGGTGGCTCAACTCGAGTTCCATTAGTAAGGCAATTAGTTGGTCACTATTTTAAAACAGAACCATTAACGTCGATTGATCCTGATAAAGTCGTTGCTATTGGTGCAGCAATTCAAGCTGATATATTGGTTGGCAATAAACCTGATTCAGACATGTTATTGCTGGATGTTATTCCTTTATCTTTAGGGATTGAAACTATGGGGGAATTAGTTGAAAAAATTATTCCTCGTAATAGCACAATTCCATGCGCTCGAGCACAAGAGTTTACCACATTTAAAGATGGACAAACGGCGATGATGATTCATGTTTTGCAAGGTGAACGAGAAAGTGTTGCCGATTGCAGGTCATTAGCAAAATTTACTTTGCGAGGCATCCCTCCTATGCCTGCAGGTGGTGCGCATATTCGAGTTACCTTTCAAGTCGATGCTGATGGTTTATTGAGTGTTACGGCAATGGAAAAATCGACAGGGATTGAGGCGGCGATCCAAGTTAAGCCTTCTTATGGACTGTCAGAAAACGAAATTGCTAGCATGATTCAAGATTCAATCAATTATGCAAATCAAGATAAACAACTAAGAAAGCTTGCCGAACAGAAAGTAGAGGCTGCCAGAGTACTTGAAACATTACAATCTGCACTAGATAAAGATGCTGATTTATTAGATGAAGAGGAACTTAATCTTATCTTGAATGCTAAGCAAAAATTGCAACAAGCAACGGAATCTAATGATTGTTCTTTGATTGAGCAGCAAATTAAACATGTTGATAACGCAACACAAACCTTTGCTGCTAAACGTATGAATAGATCAATACGTGATGCCTTAACCGGGCATAGCGTTGATGATATTTAACCAATGAGATTATTATGCCAAAAATTACCTTTTTACCAAATGCTGATCTTTGTCCTGAAGGAAAAACTGTTGAGGCCGAAGAAGGCGAATCAATATTAGATGTCGCTTTGCGCAATGACATCGAAATAGAGCATGCTTGTGAAATGTCTTGTGCATGTTCAACTTGTCATTGTATTGTTCGAAAGGGATTTGACTCACTTGAAGAAAGTGATGAACAAGAAGATGATATGCTAGATAAAGCTTGGGGTGTCGAGCCTCATAGTCGCTTAAGTTGCCAAGCTCGAGTAGCCGATGAAGATCTTGAAGTCGAAATTCCAAGATATAGCCTTAATCACGCCAAAGAAGATCATTAATTAGTCGCCTTTATGGCGACATCCTTCTGTAAAAACACCTTTCCTCAAATTTTTACTTGTGATAATTATCTCATTTTATTTACCTAATTGACTTAGTTGCTTTCAACTTGATAATGATTCTGCTATAGTCACAGACTAAACATATGCTTAAAAATAGACAGGTGTTTATGAATCAAAGAGAAAAGCAGATCCTCACGATTATTCGCAAAGATCCCTTCATCCAACAACAAGTGATTGCTGAAATGTTAGGTATTACCCGTTCTAGTGTAGCTGGTTATATTATGACTTTGACTCAAAAAGGTTATATAAAAGGAAAAGGTTATCTTTTGTCTGAAAATAATCATGTGGTTGTCGTGGGTTCTTGTAACATGGATGTGACTGGATATTCAGATGAAAAGTTAGTTTATCAAGATTCTAATCCCGGTAAGATTCGTTGTACTCCTGGCGGTGTGGGGCGAAATATTGCTGAAAATTTGGCGCTTTTAGGACTTGATACCCATCTTATTTCAATGATTGGCGATGATTTCTATGGTGCTCAGCTTATTGAACATACCCGAAAAGCCGGTGTTAATATGGAGCATTGCCATGTGATAAAAGGCGATAGTACTTCAACTTACCTCTCTCTGCTTGATCAATCAGGAGAAATGGTGATAGCTATTAATGATATGGATATTATTAACAAACTAACACCAAGTTTATTAAATGAATCTAAGCAGTTAATTCAGCATGCTAAATTACTAGTTATCGACTGTAATTTGCAACAAGAAGCATTAACATGGCTGTTTAATAATGCTGGGGAAGTGCCTATTTTTGTTGATACTGTATCTGCATTTAAATCTCATAAGATTAAAGCTTGGTTGTCATATATTCATACTTTAAAACCTAACCGACTAGAAGCCGAAATTTTAAGTGGAATAAAAATCGAAACTAATGACGATATTCCTAAAGTGGTTGACTGGTTCCATCAGCAAGGCGTGCAACGAATTGCAATTAGCGCTGGTGCTGATGGTGTTTATTATAGCGAAATCAATGGTGATCGTGGTTGGTCTGCATCCATTCCAACTGATATTGTCAGCGTTACTGGTGCTGGTGATGCCATGCTTGCAGGGCTTGTTCAAGGTTACTTGAATGGACTGAGTTTTTATCAAAGTGTGAGATTTGGTCAAGCTTGTTCAGCATTAACATTATCATCTGAATTTACTAATAATCCTAATTTATCAATTAATTGTGTTCAAAATATTTTGGAGTCCCTTTCATGAACAATGTGTCTAAATATAATCAATATCTTGATATTTCGCCTGAAGTTAAACAAGCTCTTGAAAATAATCAACCGGTTGTGGCATTAGAATCTACCATTATTTCACATGGTATGCCATATCCACAAAATGTTGAAACGGCATTAAAAGTAGAAGAAATTGTCAGAAAAAATGGCGCAATACCTGCCACTATTGCGGTAATTAATGGTCGTTTAAAAGCGGGTTTGTCAAAAGAAGAGATAACAATTCTTGGTAAAGAAGGATTAAATGTAACTAAAGTGAGTCGTCGAGATTTACCAGTAGTTGTAGCTAATAAACAAAATGGTGCAACTACCGTTGCCGCAACCATGATTATCGCTGAATTAGCCGGTATACGTGTATTTGCAACCGGTGGATTAGGTGGTGTTCATCGTGGGGCAGAACATACATTTGATATTTCTGCCGATCTTCAAGAACTTGCCAATACTAGTGTTGCCGTTGTTTGCGCTGGTGCTAAATCAATTTTAGACTTAGGTTTAACGATGGAATATCTAGAAACATTTGGTGTTCCTGTGGTTGGCTATCAGACTGATAAACTACCATCATTCTTTAGTCGAACTAGCCCATTTGATGTTAGTGTTAAACTAGATAGTGCCAAACAAATAGCTGAAATGATTAAAGTAAAATGGGATTTAGGCTTAAATGGTGGGGTTGTGGTTGCTAATCCTATTCCAACACAATATGCAATGGATGAAGAATTAATTTCAGCAGCAATTGAAAAAGCCTTAAAAGAATCAGTTGAGCAAGGAATTAAAGGTAAAGAAACTACTCCATTCTTGTTAGCTAAAGTGGTTGAGTTAACCGGTGGTGATAGTTTAGAAGCAAATATTAATCTTGTCTTTAATAATGCAAAATTAGCTTCTGAAATTGCGATGAGTTATTGCAATAGTAAATAAATTTAATGCAAATAAAGATTGTATTTTGTAATCTAAACTGCTTTTAAATAATGGAACAGCATCACTATGATTACTGTTTCATTATTAGCTAATCAATTAGATAATTATATACAAGTTTTTATAATTACTCCTTGCATTAGCCAATAAATCCCGTATAATTGTCGCACTTTGTTTGCTGATTTTTCAATAAACAAATGCGTAAAAAGATATAGTCTTTATGTCAAAATATTGAATTATATCAACAATATCTCCGATTTGGGGATTACGAAAAGAACGGATTACACTCTCCTGTCAATCGAAACAGGGCAAGAGGAGTAATCTTTTGTTATAACTTTTAAATAGTGGAGCTCTGGTCTCATGTCGAACCAAAGAATCCGTATCCGGTTAAAAGCGTTTGATCATCGTTTGATTGATCAATCAACTGCTGAAATTGTAGAAACTGCGAAGCGCACTGGCGCACAAGTTCGTGGTCCTATTCCATTACCGACACGCAAAGAGCGTTTCACAGTATTGATTTCTCCGCACGTTAATAAAGATGCGCGTGATCAATATGAGATTCGCACTCATAAACGTCTAGTTGATATTGTAGAGCCAACTGAAAAAACAGTTGATGCTTTAATGCGTCTAGATCTTGCTGCCGGTGTTGATGTGCAGATCAGTTTAGGTTAATCCTAAGCTGAATGATTGAGAGGTCGAAACAATGATTGGTTTAATCGGTCGTAAAGTAGGAATGACACGAATCTTCACCGAAGAGGGTGTTTCTATTCCTGTCACCGTAGTTGAAGTTCAAAGCAACCGCGTTACTCAAGTTAAAACACTTGAAAATGACGGTTATCAAGCTATTCAGGTTACTACTGGCAGCAAAAAAGCAAGCCGCGTAAATAAACCTGAAGCAGGTCATTTCGCTAAGGCTGGCGTTGAAGCTGGTCGTGGTCTATGGGAATTCCGTTTTGAAGAAGGCGAATATACTGTAGGTCAAAGCATTAACGTTGATATTTTCACAGACGTTAAAAAAGTTGATGTTACTGGTACATCTAAAGGTAAAGGTTTCGCTGGCGTAACTAAACGTTGGAATTTCCGCACTCAAGATGCTACTCATGGTAACTCTTTGGCACACCGTGGTCATGGCTCTATTGGTCAAAACCAAACTCCAGGTAAAGTGTTCAAAGGTCGTAAAATGGCAGGTCACTTAGGTAATGAACGTGTAACTGTTCAAAACTTAGATATTGTACGTGTTGATGCTGAACGTAACCTTTTATTAATTAAAGGTGCAGTACCAGGCGCGATCAATAGTGACGTAATTGTTAAACCGGCAATCAAGGCTTAACGTCGAGGAGATAGAGATGGAATTAGTAGTAAAAGACGCGCAAGCGCTTTCTGTTTCCGAAACTACCTTCGGACGTGAGTTTAATGAAGCGTTAGTTCACCAAGTAGTTGTTGCTTATGCATCTGCTGCTCGTCAAGGCTCTCGCGCACAAAAAACTCGTGCAGAAATCGCTGGTTCAGGCAAAAAACCATGGCGTCAAAAAGGCACAGGTCGTGCTCGTTCAGGTTCTATTAAGAGCCCAATCTGGCGTAGTGGTGGTGTAACATTTGCAGCAAAACCACAAGATCATAGCCAAAAAGTTAACCGTAAAATGTATCGTGGTGCATTAAAGAGTATTTTCTCTGAATTAGTGCGTCAAGAACGTTTAATCGTGGTTGAAACATTTACTGTTGAAGCACCTAAGACTAAATTATTAACTCAGAAATTAAATGATATGAATCTAAAAGATGTGCTAATCATTACCTCTGAAGTTGATGAAAATCTTTTCTTAGCAGCACGTAACTTATATAAAGTTGATGTGCGTGATGTGGCAGGTATTGATCCAGTTAGTTTGATTGCATTTGACAAAGTGGTTATCACTGTTGATGCCGTTAAACAAGTAGAGGAGATGTTAGCATGATTCGTGAAGAGCGTCTGCTTAAAGTCCTGCGAGCACCACATGTTTCTGAAAAAGCATCTATTTCAATGGAAAAAACAAATACATTAGTATTGAAAGTTGCTAAAGATGCTACTAAGAGAGAGATTAAAGCCGCAGTTGAACAACTATTTGAAGTCAAAGTAGATGACGTGAATACTCTTGTTGTTAAAGGCAAAGTAAAACGTCGTGGTCAACAAATCGGTCGCCGTAGCGACTGGAAAAAAGCTTACGTTACTTTAGCAGAAGGTCAAAATTTAGACCTTGCTGGCGTCGCTGAGTAATTCGGAGGAGTAAGAACAATGGCAGTTGTTAAGTGTAAACCTACATCTCCGGGTCGTCGCCACGTTGTTAAAGTGGTTAACCCAGAGTTGCATAAAGGTAAGCCTTATGCACCGTTGCTTGATACAAAAAGCAAAACTGGTGGTCGCAATAATAATGGTCGTATCACTACCCGTCATATCGGTGGTGGTCATAAACAACATTATCGTATTGTCGACTTTAAGCGTAATAAAGATGGTATTCCAGCAGTTGTTGAACGTTTGGAATATGATCCGAACCGTAGTGCAAATATTGCATTGGTTCTATATAAAGACGGTGAACGTCGTTATATTTTAGCGCCTAAAGGCTTAAAAGCAGGTGATCAGATCCAATCTGGTGTTGATGCAGCGATTAAAACAGGTAACTGTTTACCAATGCGCAATATTCCAGTAGGTTCTACCGTGCATAATATTGAAATGAAACCAGGTAAAGGCGGACAACTTGCTCGCTCAGCTGGTAGCTATGTTCAAATCGTTGCGCGTGATGGTGCTTATGTAACATTACGTCTACGTTCAGGTGAAATGCGTAAAGTATTATCTGATTGCCGCGCCACTATTGGTGAAGTGGGTAACTCAGAACATATGCTTCGCGTACTAGGTAAAGCGGGTGCAACGCGTTGGCGTGGTGTTCGTCCTACTGTTCGTGGTACAGCAATGAACCCGGTAGACCATCCACATGGTGGTGGTGAAGGTCGTAACTTTGGTAAACATCCTGTGTCTCCATGGGGTCAAAAAGCCAAAGGATTGAAAACGCGCAGCAACAAACGTACTGATAAGTATATTGTTCGCCGTCGCAATAAGAAATAATTAATATAGAGGATTAGCTATGCCACGTTCTCTCAAGAAGGGTCCTTTTATTGACCTACACTTGCTGAAGAAGGTAGAGAAAGCGGTGGAAAGCGGGGACAAGAAACCAATTCGTACTTGGTCCCGTCGTTCAACGATCTTTCCTAACATGATCGGATTGACCATCGCTGTCCATAATGGTCGTCAGCACGTTCCAGTTTATGTTTCCGACGAAATGGTTGGTCATAAATTGGGTGAATTCGCGCCGACTCGTACTTATCGCGGCCACGCTGCGGATAAGAAAGCTAAGAAGAAATAAGTAGGAGAAAGAGATGGAAACAATTGCAAAGTACCGCCACGCTCGTTCTTCTGCACAAAAAGTTCGCTTAGTTGCAGATCTTGTTCGCGGTAAAAAAGTGTCTCAGGCACTTGATATTTTAACGTACACCAATAAAAAAGCGGCTGTACTTGTTAAAAAAGTATTAGAGTCTGCTATTGCTAATGCAGAGCATAACGATGGTGCTGATATTGATGATCTGAAAGTTGCGAAAATTTTCGTAGACGAAGGCCCAACCATGAAGCGTATTATGCCTCGTGCGAAAGGTCGTGCAGATCGAATTTTGAAGCGTACGAGTCACATCACCGTGATCGTCTCAGATCGCTAGGCTGGAGAATAGCAATGGGTCAAAAAGTAAATCCAAATGGTATCCGACTAGGCATCGTCAAGCCTTGGACATCTACATGGTATTCGGGTACAAAGACATTCGCTGATAATTTAGAAAGTGATTTTAGAGTACGTGAATTCTTAAATAAAGAATTAGCACAAGCATCAATCTCTAAAATTGTTATCGATCGTTCAGCAGAAACTAACGTTCGCATTACTATTCACACTGCTCGTCCAGGTATTGTGATTGGTAAAAAAGGTGAGGACGTTGAAAAATTACGTAATGCCGTAGCTTCTATTGTCAATAAATACAAAGACAAAAAAGAGAAACGTGATGTTGCAGTACAAATTAATATTGCTGAAGTTCGTAAACCAGAACTAGACGCTAAATTAGTTGCTGACAGTATTACCTCTCAGTTAGAACGCCGTGTTATGTTCCGTCGTGCAATGAAACGTGCGGTTCAAAATGCAATGAAGGCGGGTGCTAAAGGTATCAAAGTTGAAGTAAGTGGTCGTTTAGGCGGCGCTGAAATTGCTCGTAGTGAGTGGTATCGTGAAGGTCGCGTACCATTACATACATTAAGAGCGGACATCGACTATGGTTTATCAGAAGCATTGACTACCTATGGTATTATTGGTGTTAAAGTGTGGATCTTCAAAGGTGAGATCCTTGGTGGTATGGCTGCCGTTGAACAAGCAGAAAAACAACCTGCTGCTCAACCGAAAAAGCAGCGCAAAGGCCGAAAACAATAAGGAGCGTCGCTGATGTTACAACCAAAGCGTACAAAATTCCGTAAAGTGCACAAGGGCCGCAATCGTGGTCTTGCTGTGAGTACTGATGTAAGTTTCGGTACATTCGGTCTTAAGGCTGTGGGTCGTGGTCGTTTGACTGCGCGCCAGATCGAAGCAGCACGTCGTGCAATGACTCGTGCAGTTAAGCGTCAAGGTAAAATCTGGATTCGAGTTTTCCCTGATAAACCAATTACTGAAAAACCACTTGAAGTGCGTATGGGTAAAGGTAAGGGTAACGTTGAATACTGGGTTGCTCAGATTCAACCAGGTAAAGTCCTTTATGAAATGGACGGTGTACCGGAAGAAGTTGCTCGTGAAGCATTTGCGTTGGCAGCTGCAAAACTGCCAATTAAAACCACCTTTGTGATTAAGACGGTGATGTAAATGAAAGCAAAAGAGCTACGCGAAAAAAGCGTTGAAGAGTTAAATACTGAACTTCTTAATTTATTACGTGAGCAATTTAACTTACGTATGCAATTAGCTGGAGGTCAGTTAACACAAACTCATATGTTAAAACAAGTGCGTCGTAATATTGCACGAGTTAAAACGTTATTAACTGAGAAGGCGGGTGCGTAATATGACTACTGAAGTAAAAATTCGTACTCAGCAAGGTCGTGTTATTAGCGACAAAATGGATAAATCTATTACTGTAGCTATTGAACGTAAAGTGAAGCATCCGTTATATGGTAAGTTCATTAAACGTACGACTAAATTGCATGTACATGATGAAAACAACGAGTGTGGTATTGGTGATACTGTAGAAATTAAAGAGTGTCGTCCATTATCAAAAACCAAATCTTGGACTCTTGTTCGAATCGTTGAAAAAGCAGTTAGCTAATCAAATTTGATTAAAAACTGTACATAATATAATAAACGGCTCACCGGCCGTTTATTTTATGCTATCCATTTTATTTGAGTGGTGTTATACTATGCGCCCTCACGTAAGTGGGTTTTTGGTTGTCTATTCTTATCCATGGTAGTTGAGGTGGATGAAGGTAGATTAGACAATAATTAATTTATACGGAGCATTAAAATGATCCAAGAACAGACTAGGCTCGATGTTGCTGATAACTCTGGCGCACGTAGCGTAATGTGTATCAAGGTTCTCGGTGGATCGCATCGTCGTTATGCAGCGGTAGGTGATATCATCAAAGTTACCATTAAAGAAGCTATTCCACGTGGTAAAGTTAAAAAAGGTGATGTACTTAAAGCTGTGGTGGTGCGCACTCGAAAAGGTGTTCGTCGTCCTGATGGATCTGTCATTCGTTTCGATCGCAATGCTTGTGTTATTTTAAATAATAACAGTGAGCAACCGATTGGTACGCGTATTTTTGGACCGGTCACTCGTGAACTTCGTTCTGAGAAGTTTATGAAGATCATTTCATTAGCACCAGAAGTACTGTAAGGAGCGGGTAATGGCAGCTAAAATCCGTCGAGAAGATGAAGTTATCGTGTTAGCCGGTAAAGATAAAGGTAAACGCGGTAAAGTAAAAAGTGTTTTGTCTACTGGTAAAGTGATTGTTGAAGGTATCAATTTGGTGAAAAAACACCAAAAACCAGTACCTGCATTAAATCAAGAAGGTGGAATTGTTGAGAAAGAAGCGCCAATTAACGTTTCTAACGTAGCAATTTTTAACCAAGATACAGGCAAAGCAGATCGCGTAGGCTTTCGTTTTGAAGACGGTAAAAAAGTCCGTTTTTATAAGTCTACTAATAAATTAATCAATTAAGTAATTTGGAGTGTACGATGGCGAAACTGCATGATTACTACAAAGCACAGGTAGTAAATAAACTGCAAGAACAGTTTGGCTACAAATCTGTCATGCAAGTCCCTCGGATCGAAAAGATCACCTTGAATATGGGTGTGGGTGAAGCAATTACTGATAAGAAATTATTAGATAATGCGGTTGCAGATTTAGCAGCAATCAGTGGTCAAAAACCACTAGTCACTAAAGCACGCAAATCAGTTGCTGGTTTTAAAATCCGTCAAGGGTATCCTATTGGTTGTAAAGTCACTTTACGTGGCGAACGTATGTGGGAATTTTTTGAACGTCTAGTTTATATTGCTCTTCCTCGTACTCGAGATTTTCGTGGTTTAAGCGCAAAATCTTTCGATGGTCGTGGTAACTATAGCATGGGTGTTCGTGAACAAATCGTTTTCCCTGAAATCGATTATGATAAAGTTGATCGTGTTCGTGGTTTAGATATCACTATCACAACAACAGCACAATCTGATGAAGAAGGCCGAGCTTTATTATCTGCCTTTAACTTCCCATTTCGTAAGTAAGGTAGGACATAATGGCTAAACAATCAATGATTGAACGCGATAAAAAACGCGTAAAGCTAGCAGAAAAATATTTTGCAAAGCGTCAAGAATTAAAAGCGATTATCTCTGATCTTAATGCATCAGATGAAGATCGTTGGAATGCAGTGCTTAAATTGCAAACGCTTCCTCGTGATTCTAGTCCATCACGTCAACGTCGTCGTTGTCGTCAAACCGGTCGTCCTCATGGCGTCCTTCGTAAGTTTGGTTTAAGCCGTATTAAGGTTCGTGAATCAGCCATGCGTGGTGAGATTCCTGGTCTTAAAAAGGCAAGTTGGTAATCAGGGGAGTGTTATAGATGAGCATGCAAGATCCTATAGCAGATATGTTGACCCGCATTCGTAACGGTCAAGCTGCGAATAAAGTTGCAGTCACCATGCCTTCCTCTAAGCTAAAAGTGGCAATTGCCAATGTGCTAAAAGAAGAAGGTTATATCGGGGACTATAAAGTAGTTGGTGACACTAAACCAGAATTGGAAATCACTTTAAAATATTTCCAAGGTAAGGCTGTAGTAGAAAGTATTAAACGTGTTAGCCGTCCAGGTTTACGTATTTATAAACGTAAAGATGAATTACCAAAAGTAATGGCTGGATTAGGTATTGCAGTTGTTTCTACTTCTAAAGGTGTTATGACTGATCGTGCAGCACGCCAAGCAGGTCTTGGTGGTGAAATTATCTGCTACGTAGCGTAAGGGAGAAAAAAATGTCTCGTGTTGCAAAAGCACCTGTCGTTGTTCCTGCTGGCGTAGAGGTAAAACTCAATGGTCAGGTAATTACGATTAAAGGTAAAAATGGCGAGTTATCTCGTACAATAAATAATGCAGTTGTTATTAATCAAGCAGAAGGCCAGATTACATTTGCGCCTCGTGACGGTTTTGCTGACGCTTGGGCGCAAGCAGGTACTGCTCGTGCATTGATTAATGCAATGGTTATTGGTGTTACTGAAGGTTTTACTAAAAAACTTCAGCTAGTTGGTGTCGGTTATCGTGCACAAGTTAAAGGTAATACAATTGGCTTATCTCTTGGTTATTCACATCCAATTGATCACCAATTACCTGCAGGTGTAACAGCTGAATGTCCTTCGCAAACTGAAATCGTTCTGAAAAGTGCTGATAAACAGTTAATTGGACAAGTAGCTGCTGATATCCGTGCTTATCGTCGTCCTGAACCTTATAAAGGTAAAGGTGTTCGTTACGCAGATGAAGTTGTGCGTACTAAAGAAGCTAAGAAAAAGTAAGGTAACACTATGGATAAGAAATCAGCTCGTATCCGTCGTGCAACTAAAGCGCGTCGTAAGATGCAAGAACTACTTGCAACTCGCTTAGTAGTTCACCGTACTCCGCGTCATATTTATGCGCAGATTATCGCACCAAACGGATCAGAAGTACTGGCAGCGGCTTCAACATTAGAAAAAGCTATCAGTGAAAGTTTAAAATACACTGGAAACAAAGATGCAGCAGCAGCAGTTGGTAAAGCAATTGCAGAACGCGCATTAGCGAAAGATATCAAAGAAGTTTCTTTTGATCGTTCAGGTTTCCAATATCATGGTCGAGTTCAGGCGCTAGCAGATGCTGCTCGCGAAGCTGGCCTACAGTTCTAAGGTAGGAGTTAAAGATGTCAAACATCGAAAAACAAGCTGGTGAACTGCAGGAAAAACTAATCGCAGTTAACCGAGTTTCTAAAACCGTAAAAGGTGGTCGTATTTTTAGTTTTTCTGCACTAACAGTGGTTGGTGACGGTAATGGCCGCGTTGGTTTTGGATATGGTAAAGCACGTGAAGTGCCAGCAGCAATCCAAAAAGCAATGGAAAAAGCACGTCGTAATATGATTAACGTTGCGTTAAATAACGATACTTTACAGCATCCAGTTAAAGGTGCTCATACAGGCTCTCGTGTTTACATGCAACCAGCATCAGAAGGTACTGGTATTATCGCCGGTGGTGCAATGCGTGCTGTATTAGAAGTTGCTGGTGTTCGTAACGTTCTAGCTAAAGCATATGGTTCTACTAACCCAATTAACGTGGTTCGTGCGACTATTGATGGCTTAGAAAATATGAAATCTCCAGAAATGGTTGCTGCTAAGCGTGGTAAAACCGTCGAAGAAATTTTGGGGTAATTAGCCATGGCAAAGACAATTAAAATTACACAAACTCGTAGTTCTATTGGCCGTCTACCGAAGCATAAAGCAACGTTAGTTGGTTTAGGATTACGTCGTATTGGTCATACTGTTGAACGTGAAGATACACCAGCAATCCGCGGTATGGTAAACCAAGTTTATTACATGGTTAAAGTTGAGGAGTAATAGTAATGCGTTTAAATACTTTATCTCCTGCTGAAGGTTCAAAGCATGCATCTAAGCGCGTGGGCCGAGGAATCGGTTCAGGGCTAGGTAAAACTGGTACTCGTGGTATCAAAGGTCAAAAATCACGTTCAGGTGGCGGCGTTCGTCGTGGCTTCGAAGGTGGTCAAATGCCTTTATATCGTCGTTTACCAAAATTTGGTTTTACCTCACGTAAAGCTATGGTAACAGCACAAGTTCGTCTTTCTGATTTAATGAAAGTTGAAGGTGATATTGTTGACCTAAATAGCTTGAAAGTTGCTAATGTGATTAATTCACAAATCGAATATGCAAAAATCATGTTATCTGGAGAAGTTACTAAACCAGTAACAGTTCGTGGTATTCGAGTAACTAAAGGTGCTAAAGCTGCAATTGAAGCTGCTGGCGGAAAAATTGAGGAATAATTAGAAAGATGGCAAAGCAACCAGGATTAGATTTTCAAAGCACACGAGGCGGTAGTGGTGAGCTTAAAAGACGTTTATTATTTGTGCTTTTAGCGCTTATTGTTTTCCGTCTTGGTTCTTACGTTCCGGTTCCTGGTATTGATACTAAAGCGTTATCGGACTTACTACAATCATCATCTAATGGTATTGTTGGTATGTTCAATATGTTCTCTGGTGGTGCTTTAAGCCGTGCTTCAATTTTTGCTTTAGGGATAATGCCTTATATTTCTTCATCTATTATTGTGCAGTTATTAACGGCAATTAACCCTAAATTAGCAGAATTGAAGAAAGAAGGTGAATCAGGTCGTAAAAAAATCAGTCAGTACACCCGTTATGGCACATTAGCTTTAGCAATTGTACAAGCAGCTGGTATTGCGACTGGTTTACCGAATATTCCTGGTTATAGTCATGTAGTGATTAACCCAGGATTTTCTTTCTATTTTATTGCATCGATTAGCTTAGTTACTGGCACTATGTTTCTTATGTGGTTGGGTGAGCAAATCACGGAACGCGGTGTAGGTAATGGTATTTCTATCATTATCTTTGCTGGTATTGTGGCAAGTCTTCCTCATGCAATATATGAAACAATTGAACAAGCTCGTTCTGGTTCATTGCATCCGATTTTATTATTAGTCGTAGCAGCATTAGTGGTTGGTGTGACTTACTTTGTTGTTTTTGTCGAACGTGGTCAACGACGTATAGTTGTTAATTATGCGCAAAGACAGCAAGGCCGTCGTGTGTATGCTGCACAAAGTACACATTTACCATTGAAGATTAATATGGCAGGTGTTATTCCTGCAATATTTGCTTCAACAATTATTATGTTACCATCAATGATGGCTTCTTGGTTCCAAGGAAATGGTGAAGGATGGAGATATGTCTTTGTTCTTATTGGACAATACTTCTCTCATGATCAACCGTTATACATAATCTTTTTTGCAGCAGCGATTATCTTCTTCTGTTTCTTCTATACAGCATTGGTTTTCAATCCTAGAGAAACAGCAGATCAGTTAAAGAAATCAGGTGCATTTATTCCAGGTATCCGTCCAGGTGAACAAACATCGAAGTATATTGACAAAGTAATGACACGTTTAACGCTAATCGGCGCTATTTACATTACTCTTGTATGTTTGGTACCAATGTTTATGACAAGCGCAATGAAAGTTCCAGTTCAATTTGGTGGAACATCATTATTAATTGTGGTTGTTGTAATCATGGATTTTATGGCACAAGTACAGACTTTAATGATGCCAAATCGTTATGAGTCAGTGTTAAAGAAAGCGAATCTTAAAGGCTATGGCCGATAAGTTAGCCAGAAGTTACGGAGAAAAAAATGAAAGTTCGTGCTTCAGTCAAGAAATTATGCAGAAATTGTAAAATCATCAAACGCAATGGCATTGTTCGTGTTATTTGCATTGAAGGTAAACATAAACAACGTCAAGGTTAATATTATTTAACTGTAAAGTTGAACTTTTGCATATTTTACTTGCCAAAGTATAGTAAAGCTGGCTAGAATAGCCAGCCTAAAAAATTTTTTTGTAGATCCATTGTTTGAGTATCCTGAAAACGGGCTTTTCAGTATGGTGGATCTACTGAACATTAACAATAAAGGAGTGCATAGTGGCCCGTATAGCAGGCATTAACATTCCTGATCAACAACATACTGTTATTGCGTTACAAGCAATTTATGGTATCGGTAGTACTCGTGCAAAGACAATTTGTGCTGAAGCGGGTATTCCTGAACATGTTAAGATCAGAGAACTATCTGAAGATCAGATTGAACAGTTACGCGAACAAGTCGCTAAATTCACTGTTGAAGGTGACTTACGTCGTGAAGTAACTATGAGTATCAAGCGTTTATTAGACCTTGGTTGTTATCGTGGTGTGCGTCATCGTCGTGGACTTCCTGTCCGTGGTCAACGCACTAAGACTAACGCTCGTACCCGTAAGGGACCGCGTAAGCCAATCAAGAAATAATTGAGGTGATAATAAATGGCAAAGACACCTGTTCGTACACGTAAACGTGTTAAAAAGCAAGTTTCTGATGGTATAGCTCATATTCATGCATCATTTAACAATACAATCGTAACAATTACCGATCGTCAAGGTAATGCGTTGGGTTGGGCAACCGCTGGTGGTTCTGGTTTCCGCGGCTCTCGTAAATCAACTCCTTTTGCAGCTCAAGTAGCAGCAGAACGTTGTGCCGAAGCTGTAAAAGACTACGGAATTAAGAATCTGGAAGTTATGGTTAAAGGACCTGGTCCTGGTCGTGAGTCAACAATTCGTGCATTAAATGCAGCGGGTTATCGCATCACTAATATTACTGATGTTACTCCGATTCCTCATAACGGTTGTCGTCCACCAAAGAAACGTCGTGTTTAATTTTTTATTAAACATTGAATGTTTATAGGATTATTGGAGAAAAAAAATGGCAAGATATTTGGGACCAAAGCTCAAATTAAGTCGTCGTGAAGGTACAGATTTATTCCTTAAGTCTGGCGTCCGAGCGGTTGATAGTAAATGTAAGTTAGAACAAGCTCCTGGACAACATGGTGCGCGTAAACCGCGTTTATCAGATTATGGTGTTCAGTTACGCGAAAAACAAAAAGTTAGACGTATTTATGGAATTCTAGAGCGTCAATTCCGTAATTACTACAAAAATGCAGCACGTATTAAAGGTAATACTGGTGAAAACCTACTTGCTCTTTTAGAACGTCGCTTAGATAACGTTGTTTATCGTATGGGATTTGGTGCAACTCGCGCTGAAGCTCGTCAATTAGTTAGTCATAAAGCTGTTCTTGTTAATGGTCATGTTGTGAACATCGCATCTTATCAAGTTTCACCTGAAGATGTTATTAGTGTTCGCGAAAAATCAAAAAAACAAGCACGTATTAAAGCCGCTTTAGAGTTAGCTGAACAACGTGAAAAACCAACATGGTTAGAAGTTGATGCTAGCAAAATGGAAGGTGTATTTAAACGCTTACCAGAACGTTCAGATTTATCTGCTGACATCAACGAACATTTGATCGTCGAACTTTACTCTAAGTAAAGTTTAGCACTTAAGAGAGGACATAATGCAGGGTTCTGTAACAGAGTTTTTAAAACCTCACCTAGTTGACGTTGTTCAATACAGCCCAACTCATGCGAAAGTGACTTTAGAGCCACTTGAGCGTGGTTTTGGTCATACTTTAGGTAATGCACTACGCCGCATTTTATTATCATCTATGCCGGGATATGCAGTGACCGAAGTTGAAATTGACGGTGTTCTGCATGAGTATAGTACTAAAGAAGGCGTTCAAGAAGATGTGCTTGATATTCTGCTTAATTTGAAAAAATTAGCGGTTCGTGTACATACTAAAGATGATGTTATGCTGACTTTAAATAAATCAGGCGTTGGTGCTGTAACTGCATCAGATATCACTCACGATGGTGATGTTGAAATTGTTAATCCTGATTTAGTAATTTGTCATCTTACTGATGCCAATGCTTCAATTAGTATGCGTATTCGTGTACAACGAGGACGTGGTTATGTCCCTGCTTCTGCTCGCGTTAAGTCAGAAGATGAAGAGCGACCAATTGGTCGTCTATTAGTTGATGCATGTTATAGTCCAGTTGAGCGTATTGCATATTCTGTCGATGCTGCTCGTGTGGAACAACGTACCGACTTAGATAAACTGGTTATCGATATGGAAACTAATGGTACTATCGATCCAGAAGAATCTATTCGTCGCGCATCTACTATTTTGGCTGAACAACTTGAAGCTTTTGTTGATTTACGTGATGTACGTCAACCAGAAGTCAAAGAAGATAAACCGGAATTTGATCCAATTCTTTTACGTCCAGTAGATGACTTGGAATTAACTGTTCGGTCTGCTAATTGCTTAAAAGCAGAAGCAGTTCATTATATTGGTGATTTAGTGCAACGTACTGAAGTCGAGTTACTTAAAACCCCTAATCTTGGTAAAAAATCTCTTACTGAAATTAAGGATGTGCTCGCATCTCGTGGTTTATCTTTAGGCATGCGTCTTGAGAATTGGCCACCAGCAAGTATTGTTGAAGACTAAGATAAAATTTATATAAGAAGGATAAAGTTATGCGCCATCGTAAAAGTGGTCGTCAACTGAACCGAAATAGCAGCCATCGTCAAGCGATGTTTCGTAATATGACAAGTTCATTAGTTGAACATGAAATTATCAAAACAACATTGCCTAAAGCAAAAGAGTTGCGTCGTGTCGTTGAGCCGTTAATTACGTTAGCTAAAAGCGATAGCGTAGCTAATCGCCGTCTGGCTTTCGCTCGTATCCGTGATAAAGATACAGTAAAAAAATTATTTTCAGATTTAGGTCCACGTTTTGCTACCCGTCCGGGTGGTTATGTTCGCATTTTAAAATGTGGTTTCCGTGATGGAGATAATGCTCCAATGGCTTATATTGAATTAGTTGATCGCCCTGCGGTAGAAGCAGAAGCAGCAGCTGAATAAAAATAATTAAAGCTTAAACTA
Source organism: Gilliamella apis (assembly GCF_002142155.1). GTDB lineage: Bacteria > Pseudomonadota > Gammaproteobacteria > Enterobacterales > Orbaceae > Gilliamella > Gilliamella apis. The sequence goes on from NZ_NASD01000001.1 coordinate 140,444, forward strand.
AAACCGGCTATTTAGCCGGTTTTTTATTATCTAGATATTACCTAATTGAGTATTTTTATTACTACAATTTTACTATTTGCTTTGCAATAATCATGATTTTATATGCCATGGACAAAATGGGTTGGTTGCTTCTTGATTTTAATTTCTCTGCTTTCTTATCGAGGGTATAATTTTATTGGTAAAAAGTAGATTTTAGAGTCCCTCGAATTATTAAACTTGTAGTTAATAATGAGGAGGCGGTGTTTCTTCTGATAAATTAGCAATATTTGAGGTTTGTGTAGCCTGTAACTTTTGTGACAATAACATTAATTGTTCTTTGAGTTTGCTGATATCTGCTTGAAGATTAACAACCATTTGATTGAGTTCTTCAATGGTCATTTCTTGGAATGCGACTTTAGTTTCTAATAATTCCAGTTGTTGGTTCATAGTTTATTCATTAATTAGTTTAGTAATTTTATATTGTAAGTAAAAGTAATTATAAAATCCATCCTCGTTCGGCAAAAGAAACATACTCTCCCTTACCAATCACAAGGTGATCAACAATGCGAACATCTATTAATTCACAAACTTGTTCAATTTTCTTTGTTAATATCCGGTCAGCTTGACTTGGTTCAGCCAATCCTGATGGATGATTATGAGCTAAAATTAATGCTGCTGCATTGTGTTGTAATGCCCGTCTAGCTACTTCTCTCGGATGAACCTCTACACAATTATAGGTTCCAACAAACATCTCTTCAGAAGTAATGACATGATGCTGATTGTCTAAAAATATCACCATAAAAATTTCACGATCTTTATCCATTAAGCGACTAGCTAGGTAATGATGGGTTAAGCTTGGCGATGTTAAGTAATTTTCATGGCTTATTTTAACTTTCAAATAACGATTAGAAAGTTCAACAACCGCTTTTAACTGAGTATATTTTGCAGTTCCAAGACCTTGCTTTTTACAAAACTCATCGTGGCTAGCATTTATTAAATGATAAAATGAGCCAAATTCATTTAATAATTTTTGCGATAAATCTAGGACTGGTAAATTACGTATACCTGTGCGTAAGAAAAGGGCGAGTAATTCCGCATCAGATAGTGTTTCGACACCAAATAGTAATAATTTTTCTCGAGGCATTAAGGTGGTTTTTTGTTCTGACATAATTGGATTCTTGTTATTCACACAAAATGTGATTATTAGCTATGTTGTGAAAAATAATAAGTAGAGATATATAACGTTGTGAACAAGTTCGCAGTAATGAAATTATTTTTACAGCAAATAAAAAAGCGCTTGTTAGCGCTTTTTAACTGGTTATTTATTTGAAAATTAATGACAGCCACATCCGCCGTGACCACCGCCACAACAACCGCTTTCTTCTTCATCTTCATCGTGGTCATGTCCGCCACAACCGCAGCCACCATGCCCGTGGTCATGACCATGCGCACCATGAATATGTCCATGCGATATTTCATCTGGTGTTGCTTCACGAATTGCTAATACTTCGACATTGAAATTTAGATCTTGGCCTGCTAGCATATGATTGCCATCGATAGTTACACTATCGCCATCAATTGCAGTAATTTCAACAGGTAAAGAGCCTTGATCAGTGTCAGCAAAAAAACGCATACCGACTTCAAGTTCGTCAACACCAACAAAAACGTCACGTGGCACATTTTGTACTAGTGCATCATTAAAATCACCATAAGGATTAACTAGTTCAACGTCAAATTTATCACCAACTTGATGGCCTTCTAAGGAATTTTCAAGATCTTGTAATAAGTTTCCTGCACCGTGTAGATATTCGAGTGGTGCTACTGTTGTTGCTTCATCAACTAAAACACCATCTTTAGTACGAACTTGATATGCTAAACTTACCACTGTGTTTTTTGCTATTTTCATGTTTTCTCCAACAAACTGTTACTGAGCAAATAGTGTTAGATTTTAACGGAAAAAAATCCATCTGTATGCTATTTTTTCGTATTTTAACAAGTTTTGCTAATGTTTTATTTTTTGAAGTGCTTTTGTTTCAAGAGACCAATTTTAATTAGTAAATAATAGTTGGATAGCTTGTTGAAATCAATTAAGCTGATAGCGTGAATTTTATACAGTACTTTATTGTAGCTAATATTAAATTATTGCTAATGACTAAAAATAGTGAGGAAAGGGGGATTTTATGTTGAAAGTTAATGATTATTTTGAAGGGAAAGTGAAATCTATCGGCTTTGAAAATGGTTCTACCGGTAAAGTCTCTGTTGGTGTGATGTTACCAGGTGAATATATTTTTAATACTGATAATCCAGAGGAAATGACCGTCATAACCGGTTCACTTAAAGTGTTATTGCCTACGGCAAATGATTGGCAAATATTTGAAGCTGGACAAGTTTTTCATATTGCTAAAGAAAGCAAATTCGATGTTCAGGTTTCAGAACCAACCGCTTATTTGTGTCGTTACCTCGCAAAATAAAGATGCACCAATGTATTACAAATAATATTATTAAATTAACCATTGGATTCGACAGCACGATTTATATTCTATTGAAAAATTTGATCATATGTTATTTGGGTAATGATAATTTATTAGATTTTTAAGGTTCTATAAAATAGACTTAATGATTATTAAATCATCATAATTGTATTTTAATTGTCAAAAAGTGATAGATAATTTTTAGAATTAAGATACTAAACTTTTGATTTAGATTAGCTAATATAGTAAGAATTTACAGATAAAATGGATTAGTAAAAATTTTATGTTTTGAATTAGACAGCAATATTAATTTACTCTATACAAAAGTTTGATTATCTAGAGGTTAAGATAAAAAATATCAAGGTGATAAATTAAAAAATAAGGTGTCAGTTATTTATTCTGACACCTTATTTCATTTAAGTTTATATTATTTAAGTTCTAATTCATTCATAGCAGCGATGCTAAACCCACCATCAACATGAATAACTTCACCGGTAATACCTGAAGATAGGTTCGAACATAAGAATGCTGCTGAATTACCCACATCTTCGATGGTTACTGTTCGGCGAATAGGAGTGACTGATTCACAGTGTGATAACATCTTTTTGAAATCTTTGATACCTGATGCCGCTAAAGTACGAATAGGACCTGCTGAAATCGCATTTACACGTATACCTTCAGGTCCCATAGCATTAGCCATGTAACGTACGTTTGCTTCTAGAGATGCTTTAGCAAGACCCATCACATTATAGTTAGGAATTGCACGCTCAGCACCTAGGTAAGAAAGGGTAACTAATGCTGAATCAGGATTAAGCATTGAACGACAAGCTTTAGCCATCGCAACAAAGCTATAAGAGCTGATATCGTGGGCAATTGCAAAACCTTCACGCGTTACGGCATTAACATAGTCACCATCTAATTGATCTCCTGGCGCAAAAGCAATAGCGTGCACAAAACCATCAAATTTATCCCATGTTTTGGCTAACTCAGTAAATAACGATGTGATACTGTCATCATGTGCCACATCGCAAGGTAAAACGATTTTAGAATTAAAATCAGCAGCAAACTCTTCAACACGGCCTTTTAATTTTTCGCTTTGATAAGTAAAAGCTAATTCAGCACCTTCTCGGTGCATCGCTTTTGCAATACCGTATGCAATAGAACGATTACTTGCCACGCCGGTAACCAGTATGCGTTTACCTGTTAAAAATCCCATAAATTATTCCTCTAATATTTTTTACTATATAGTCTAGAATGTTGATGATTATATGTTGATATAGTTAACTTCGCTACTATAAATTCATTTTTACCTATTTAATTGTCATTTTATTTTTAAAAAAGAGGTTGTTTATTTGGTTAATAGTTGACTATAATGCTCAACTATTAAATAGCTTCGTTTGGTAAATAGTGATGAAAGATTTAGTTTGCTATAAAACGCTACCAGTTTGGGATGTAACAACTCTACCGAAAATGTTTTGTGAAAAACATAATACCCAAGTAGGAACATGGGCAAAATTAAACATTATTAAAGGTCGTGTGAATTTTGATATGTTAACCGAGCAAGGCGAGATTATTTCGCAACATGTTTTTGATGTTGAGCATCAACCGCCTTTTATTCAGCCTCAACAATGGCATCGAATAGCTAATGTATCCGATGATTTACAGTGCCAACTGGCTTTTTATTGCCAACCTGAAGATTATACACATAAAAAATATCAAATGACGCAAACCCATTCTGACGTATCAGAAATCTGTCAAATGATTCAAGCCGGAAAAGCGTTAGATTTAGGTTGTGGTTCAGGTCGTAATTCACTCTATTTGCAGCTACTTGGTTTTGATGTTGATGCCGTTGATAAGTCAGAGATGAGTATTAATAATTTACAGCAAATTATTGCCAATGATCATTTAGCGCATATCAATGCATCTATTTATGATATAAACCAAGCTAATTTAACAGGTAATTATGATTTAATTATTTCAACCGTTGTGATGATGTTTTTACAACCTAATAGAATTCCCGATATTATTCACAATATGCAAACGATAACTAAATCAGGCGGTTATAATTTAATTGTTTGTGCTATGTCAACGGATGATTTTCCTTGCACAGTTGGCTTTTCGTTTACGTTTAAAGAGAATGAACTACGTAATTATTATCAGGATTGGAAGATTATAAAATATAATGAGGATGTTGGCGAATTGCATAAAACGGATATCCATGGCAACCGAATAAAACTTCGTTTTGCGACGCTATTCGCCAAGAAACCATAATATTACAGGATGCTTCCTGTAATATATTTTTTTACTATTGGTTATTACCCAGTATTTTACCAACTTCAAACCACGCTTTTCGAGAGTTTAATAAATCTTGGGCTGACATTGGTTTTTTACCTGCTGGTTGTAATACTGTCATATTTAACGCCCCATCGCTAGTGGCAATACAGATGCCTTTTTTATCAGCCTGCAAAATGGTACCGATGGGTTGATTATGTTCAACAGTAATAACTTGAGCTTGCCAAACTTTTACGGGTTCACCATTTACTTCAAAGTAACTAACTGGCCACGGGTTAAATGCCCGCACACATCGTTCCAATTGTTTCGCTGATAAATTCCAATCTAATTTAGCCTCTTGCTTAGATAATTTTTCGGCATAAGTGGCTTGTGATTGTTGTTGCTTTTCAGGTTTAACTTTTCCTTGGTTAATTAGTGTTAGCGTATCAAGTAATGCTTGAGGGCCTAATTTAGCCAATTTTTCATATAATGTTGCACTAGTATCATTCGCTTCAATTGGGCATGCTAATTTATACAGCATATCCCCAGTATCAAGGCCAGCATCCATTTGCATAATGGTGATGCCGGTTTCGCTATCACCAGCCCAACAGGCGCGCTGAATTGGTGCTGCACCTCGCCATCGAGGTAATAAAGAACCGTGAACATTTAAGCATCCTAGTTTTGGCATATCAAGCACAGCTTGAGGTAAAATCAATCCATAAGCAACCACAATCATAATATCAGCATTTAGATCGGCAATGATTTGCTGATTTTCTTCTGTTTTTAGTGTGGCCGGTTGATAAATGGGAAGATTATTTTCGATTGCTAATTGTTTTACTGGGCTTGCCGTTAATTTATTTCCTCGACCTGCAGGTCTATCTGGTTGACTGAAGACGGCGATGACATTATGGTTTGAGTTAATTAATGCTTCTAAATGTGTGGCAGCAAAATCAGGCGTGCCGGCAAAAATAATATTTAAGGGATTTGTTGTTGATGTCATGAGTGATAATATCCATAATCAAAATATAATAGATAGTATACTTCAAATTGTTCTAAGAATCTTTAATCACAAAAGTATACCCCTAATAGATATCACTTTTGTGTTATATAAAAAATATTACGTAGGTTACAGCGGTAAGTTACGTTGAATCATCGCATTTTTGTAAATGTCATAAGAGTTGGTAAAAAGTTGTTTGATAAAATAATAGTAAAAAAATCCACCAAAAATTCCGCCACAAAATATGCCCATAACAACCGCCGTTATGATAATTTTAGATTTATTATCAATAGTATTTTTCGCATCATTATATAATTTGATTAATCTTTCATCTGATGTTTTATTATTATTTATTGATTTTTTTACTGTTAATGTATGTAACACTGTTAATATATAAATAAATAAACTAAAACTGCCAATTAGGCATGTCATTATGCCTATAAACATGAAAAATTGTTGAGCATTACTCATTTTCTAACTCCTTATTCCTTAAATTATCTTATCATCCAGACACTCTATAGCAACAGTAACATATATTGTGATAAATATTTTCTTATTATTTAAAATGGAAAAAAGATTGGTACTAATGCTATATCAACAGCCATCACTAGAAAAGTTAATGGTACGCCAATCTTAACAAAATCACTAAAGCTATATCCTCCTGGAGCCACTACCATTGTTTTAATTGGTGATGAAACAGGTGTAATAAATGAAGCCGATGTTGCAATCGCCACTGTCATAGCAAATGGATACGGTGAATAGCCAAATTTTATGGCTAAATCAATCGCAATTGGTGCAATCAAAATTGCTGTTGCGGTATTAGAAATAAATAATCCCACCGTTGAGCACAATAAAAAGATAAAGGTTAACACCATATAAGGACCAAACGATCGTAAATGAATTTCAAGCCATTCCGAGATTAATGAAATTCCCCCAGTTTTATTTAAAGCTACTGCAAAAGGCATCATACCAATAATGAGAATTAATGTTGGCCAATGAATCGATTTATAGGCATTAGCCATATCAATACAACGTGTTGCTCCCATTAATAGACAGGCGATGAGCGCGGCAACAACATTTGGCACAATTCCGGTAACCATTAAAATAATCATCAAGGCTAGATTAAATAGTGCTATATAAGCTTGCGAGCTAGCAGGGGCTACATCATCAATATCTGATGGATAATCTAACACCACAAAATCACTGGTACGAGTTTGAAGTTTTTGGATTGAGCCCCAATCACCACAAACTAATAACGTATCACTCATTTCTAAGCGTTCTTGGAATAAGTTATTAGTCTCAACAGGAGCATGATTTCGCCAAATACCAATCACGGTTAAAAAATATTTACTTCTAAAATCTATCTCATTAAGCGTTTTACCACATAATGATGATTCTGGGAGTAATGCTACCTCGGCCATGCCAACTTCTTTTACTTGTTCAGAAAAATATTCACCACGTAAAATTTTGGGTTCAAGATTATTGGTCGTTAAAAATGTACGGTAATCCGCTTCGGAATGGGACATATCCAATAAAAGAATATCGTTTTCTCTAAATTCGGTGGTTCCATTAACCGGAATGAGGACTTTTTGAAACTTTCGCCAACGTTCGATACCAATAACATTTACTCCGTGTTCACTGCGTAAATGTAAACCGTCAATAGTTCGACCAACAAAAGGGGATCCTGCAAGAATTTGCGCTCGATGCGCTCGACCAATTAATTTATAATCTCTAATCAGGTCGGTAATTTTACGCCTTTGTGGTTGACTATTGGTTGGTGTAATTTGGTCGGCTGTCAGTAACCAATTGCGAGTTAGTACGCAATAAATAACACCAACGATTAATACTCCAAGACCTATTGGTGTAATAGAGAAGAAACTAAACTCGGTTAAATGTGCTCGACTCAGTTCACTATTCACTACTAGGTTTGGTGCAGTAGCAACTAGGGTCATCATGCCACTAATTAGCGCAGCAATACATAGTGGCATCATTAGTTTTTTTACATGTATACCGGTATGATTGGCAATACTAATCGCTACTGGAATAAATATCGCTACAACACCTGTTGAGCTCATGATCGATCCTAATAATGCTATACCTAACATAATAAATGTTATAATTCGTATATCATTTTGACCCGCTGCTTTTAATATGTATTCACTCATTTTGTAAGAGATACCGGTTCTTACTAGGCTTTCCCCAATAACAAATAGCAATGCGATTAAGATAATGTTTGGATCGCTAAATCCTGAAAGTGCTTCTGCAGGGGTTAATACCCCGGTAACGGTGATTGCGGTTATAATGAGAAGTGCGATAATATCCATTCTTAATTTACTGAATGAAAACAGTAGAATAGCAATAAAAAGTAATAAACAAACAGTAATAAGAGGATAATATTCGATTATATAACTAGGCAAAAAAGCCGACATTGATGATACAAAACTATGCCCAGATGACAAATGTTCCACAAAAAGTAGCTCTATAGTGTTGAGTAGATTTTCGACATAATACCTTGATTTATAGTAATAGGGAATATCTTCAAATAAAGATTATTCCATGCCGTCATTTGTCTTTATGACATTTTTAACATTTTCTGCTGTTTTATTTTTCGACTATTCGCATTCATAAAACTTAGGTGTAAGTTAGTTAACTTGAATTATTTAATTCTAAACCATATTGAGGAGACCGTATGTCATCAAAAAAATCAGTTGCACAGATTATTGTTGATGTTTTAGCTCAAGCCGGTGTGAAACATTGTTATGGTATTGTTGGTGATACATTAAATCAGATTACTTCCGCTATTAAAAAAAGTGATATTGAGTGGGTACATGTTCGTCATGAAGAAGTTGGCGCTTTTGCTGCTGGCGCTGAAGCCTATTTGACCGATCAAATAACAGCATGTGCTGGTTCTTGTGGACCGGGAAGTTTACATTTTATTAATGGTATTTATGAAGCACAACGTAATAAAGTACCGCTTATTTTATTGGCTAGTCAGTTGGTTACTTCTCAACAAGGAACGGATTTTCCGCAAGAAGTTGACTTTGAAGCAGTTTATAAAAACTGTTCTGTATTTTGTCAGCAAATTACTGATCCAACTCAAGCAAGGCGAATTACCATTGCAGCAGTTCAAGCTGCGATTAATCAGCGTGGGGTTGCTGTTTTAGTTATTCCTTACAATATTAGTTTAACTAAAGTCGAGGATAACAGTGAATACAATATCTATCATCCGAATCCTATAATTCGTCCATCTGATGATGAGTTGGCTAAAATTTCTAAAATTTTAAATGAAAATAGTAAAGTGACAATCTTTGCTGGGCATGGGGTATCAGACGCTCATGATGAATTAGTTGATTTGGCTCATAAATTAAAATCACCAATAGTCCACACATCAAGAGCTAAAGATTTTGTTGAATATGATAATCCCTATAATGTCGGTATGACGGGGATGTTTGGTATGGAGTCTGGCGCCACGGCTATTAAAGATTGTGATGTGCTTTTAATGTTGGGTGTTGATTTTGCATGGTCTCAGTTTTATCCAGATAATGCAATAATTATTCAGGTCGATATCGATGCTACTCATCTTGGTCACCGCCATAGTGTAGAGGTTGGTGTAGTTGGGGCAAGCAAAGCAACTTTAGCGGCATTATTACCACTAGTTGACGAAAAAACAGATACGACATTTCTGGATAAATGTTGTGAATTACACATTAAAGCAATCGATAAATTAAATAAAAAAGCGATACCATCAAAAACAGTTATTCACCCGCAATATTTAACCGAATTGATTGATAAATATGCTAATGATGATGCGGTACTTTGTGCTGATGTTGGTTCGGCGATGGTTTGGGCATGTCGCCATTTCTCAACCAATGGTAAAAGACGTACCGTTATTAGTTTAAAACACGGCACTATGGCCAATGCGATGCCACAAGCATTGGGTGTGCAAAAAGCCTTTCCTCATCGTCAAGTTATTACCTTATCCGGGGATGGTGGTATTAGTATGCTGTTAGGTGATTTATTGACTACAATTCAGGAGAATCTACCCATCAAAGTTATCGTACTAAATAATAGTTCACTTAATTTTGTTGAATTAGAACAAAAATCGGAAGGGCTTGTCGATCACTATACTGATTTAAAAAATCCTGATTTTGCTAAAGTTGCCGATGCAATGGGATTGTATTCAATTAGAGTTGATAATTCTGATTTGCTTGAAGCGGCCGTGCAATCATTCTTGGCCCATCCTGGTCCAGCTTTATTAGATGTTAAAACAAGCGAGTATGAACTAGTTATGCCGCCGGAAATACATAGTTCACAAGTGATGGGAATGGCGCTTTATAGTGTAAAAGCATCATTGCATGGCAAAATGAAAGATGTGGTTAATTTGTTGGTGGATAATTTTGTTAAAAAATAAATCACAAAGTTAACAATTGAGTATTATCTTAAAAAATTTTGAGGAAAGGGGTTTTTTAGCCTAATTTTAACGATATCTGCCGCATATGGCGGCAGATAAGTTGAATTAAAAGCTAACGGCGCCTTCTTCTGCTGAAGTAAGATTCTCTCGAATAACCGAATAAAGTTCTCGGCCAAAGCCTCGATGTGAATCGGTTAAATCGATTGGTTCTGCTTGTCGCATTGCTAGTTCCGCTTCGTCGACCAATAATGTGATTTCGCCAGTTTGACCGTTGACACGAATCATATCGCCTTGTTGTACTTTGCTTAACAATCCTCCAGCATAAGCTTCAGGTGTGACATGAATTGCGGCTGGTACTTTACCTGAGGCGCCAGATAAGCGACCATCAGTTAATAAGGCAACTTTATAACCGCGATCTTGTAACACGCCCAATGGTGTTATTAATTTATGTAGTTCCGGCATCCCGATAGCTTTTGGACCTTGATAGCGTACAACTACAACACAATCTTTATTGAGGTTGCCTGCTTTATATTCTGCATCTAAATCATATTGACTATTAAAAACTACGGCAGGAGCTTCAATAATTTGATGCTCTGCGGTAACAGCAGATGTTTTCATTATGGCTCGACCTAAATTGCCTGACATGACCTTTAGCCCACCATGGGAATTGAAAGGCTTTTTGATTGATGCAATCACATTTTCATCTAAAGATTTAGTAGGGCCTTCACGGAAAATTAGTTTGCCATTTTCTAAAATTGGTTCTTTGGTATAACGGCTTAGTCCACGCCCCACAACGGTTTCAACATCTTCATGTAATAAGCCGCCAGCTAATAATTCTCTTACAAGTAATGACGTTCCACCAGCCGCTTGGAAATAATTGATATCAGCAGGTCCATTTGGATATATTCGACTAAGTAGCGGTACAACAGTTGATAAATCAGAAATATCATCCCAATTAATAATAATACCAGCAGCTTTAGCCATAGCAACAATATGCATGGTTAGGTTGGTTGACCCACCTGTTGCTAATAGAGCAACTAAGCCATTAACAATGACTTTTTCATCAACCATTTTACCGACAGGCATATAATTACCTGATTGGTTCGTTAAGCGCGTAATCTGTTTTGCTGCTGCATTTGTTAATTCGTAACGTAATGCTGTTTCTGGATGTACAAAGGCTGCGCCAGGTAAATGTAAACCCATTAATTCGATGACCATTTGGTTACTATTCGCGGTACCATAGAAAGTACAGGTTCCGCTAGAATGGTATGATGCAGATTCAGATTCTAATAGATCTTCACGTGAGGCTTTTCCTTCCGAATAAAGTTGGCGAATACGAACTTTTTCTTTATTCGATAGGCCTGATGGCATTGGTCCTGAAGGGACAAAAATAGCCGGTAAATGCCCAAAAGATAGAGCTCCAATAAATAACCCTGGTAAAATTTTATCGCAAACGCCAAGATAAAGAGCTCCATCAAACATATTATGCGACAAGCCAACCGCAACTGACATTGCAATAACATCTCGGCTCATGAGTGAAATTTCCATTCCGGGTTCACCTTGTGTTACTCCATCACACATGGCGGGTACCCCACCGGCCATTTGACCAACAGCACCTATTTCATGTAATACTTTGCGAATTTGTTCGGGGTAAGATTCATAAGGTTTATGTGCAGATAACATGTCATTATAAGAACTGATAATGCCGATATTGCTTTTTAGTATATTTTTAAGATCATTTTTATCATCTAAACAGCAAGCGGCAAAGCCGTGTGCTAAGTTGCTACAAGGTAAACTTGCTCGAGTGACTTTTTTTAACATAGCGTGTTCTATTTTTTGTAAATAAGCCTCACGTGATGCTTTAGAACGATTAATAATACGCTGCGTTACAGCTAAAATAGTGGAATTCACATTAACCTCTCCGATCTTTTTTATTTTTTATTGTTATAAATTTATTCACAATTACATATTGAATTAATAACCTGCGTAGTTTCATTAATAACATCAATTAGCGATTGTTCAATATTGATAGCATAGACATCTTTTTCATCGGCAGTAGGTTCTTCTAAGGTGTCAAATTGTGACTGTAACATGCCAGATTTTTGGTAATGTCCTTTACGTTCAGCTAGACGCTGTGCAATAACCGCAAAACTTCCTTTTAGGTAAATAAAGTGAATATTTTTATTTTCGCCACGAATAATATCTCGATATTGTTGTTTTAATGCGGAACAAATTATGATCGAAACATCATTGACGTTACTCATCGCAAATGCGGCGTTACTAATTAGATTTAGCCACGGCAGTCTATCTTCATCATTTAGCGGAATACCGCTACGCATTTTTAATATATTGGCTTTGGGATGTAAAAAGTCGCCATCTAAAAAAGCCGCATTTAGGTTATCGGCAATTTGTTTAGCAACAACTGATTTACCACTTCCGGATACCCCCATAAAAATGAAAATATTTTTCTTCTCGGTCATTAGTTTATTCTCTAAACCACTCTGTTACGGGTAACATTTTGTCACTATATTCTTTTATTGCAATATAAAAAAGTTTCTTTTGTGACCTAGATCATATTTTTATTTGCGACCAAAAAATACTCATCTGGCTATTTTTCTTTGTTTTATTGCATTCACTATGATTTATAGCCATTTTCGGAAACTAAGTTAAAGTGAATGTACAGGGGCTTGTAGAAATGAAACTAGTTGCTAGTTAACGATTTGAAAATAATTTTTATAATCAAAATATTACATCTATGTTGATTAAATTAGTTATTGAAGTTGTGGTAAACTTTTTCTTTAGATAGTGTGTAGACTTTGATAAGTCATGATTTAAGTATAGATTACTAATATAACTGTTAAATAATAAATTTTTGATTGTATGCCCAAATTTTTATTAAACCTAAGCATACAATCAATATATCAAGCATTATTTAGTAACATCATTCATGATTTGTTTAAATGTTGAAAATGAACAAAAACCATCTTTATTCGTTGGACAATTTTCCATTTCTAATACAATTTTTTGCGGAGGAGTTTTCCTATTTAATTGGGTCAAGTTACGAATTTGATCGGTTGACTGATAAAAATATTCAATTTTCATTAATGCTTCACCAGTCTTGTTATCGCGCCATTTTTGAAATACAACTTTTCCACCAATTGGCGTAGTTTCAAATTGATTTGCTAGTGTATACGACTTAATTTTTATGGCGGAAAATAGTGATGCAACATTTGAGTCATGGCCGACTAAAAACGTAAATTTGCTTTTGTTGTTTTTTTCTGAAAATGTTTGATTGATATAATTAACTAAATTGGCTGCGATTTGTTTGGCTACAACAGGCGAACCAAATAATACGGTATTATAATTTTCTTTGATAGCGACTAATTTTTCAAACTGCTCGTTATTCTTTATTTTACCCCAGGCTATATCTGTTAATGGTGCCCCTTCGTAATATTGTAAAATAAAGGCATCCGCAATTGATGTTCCAGTACGAAGAGGACCTGTTATACCTGGTTCTTTGCCTTTTTCAATAATAAGTTTAGTTGGTAAAGCAGTAAAATCACATTGTTTATCATTTAAACAATTTGCCGAATTTGCGTAATTGATTATTTTGGACATGTCATTATAGGCGTTATCCAATTTTTTATTTAATCCTTCAATACCATTTGTATCAGCAATTTGATTGATTGATGCAATGGCAGACTCTTTAAATGTTGGGCTATCATCTTTAATTACAGGAAAGAATGTAGGATCCATAGTGCCTAATTTTTCTTTATGAATAATTGGGACAATGCAACCAGGAAAAGCGCCAACCGCAAAGTACTGACCAGTTGCGATAGTTCGTTGTAAGCTATTAGTATAAATATATACTTCTTTTTCTGTTGGACATGTATTTTCGCTTAATAATTTATTATCAACTAACCATTCACTAAAATAATGTCCAAAATAACTTTCTAATACTCCGCCTCGGGTAGTTAAATAACTAGCAGGTGTATCCCATTGTGGCCATTGATTAGGGGTTACTTTACCTAAAGTACTATTTGGACTAGCTAATGGAGCTCGTAATCCATGACGGCTGAAAACCACCACTTGTTCTAATGTATAATTATCTACTGTTTCTAATGCTTGTGTTGAGAAAGATAAAGCAAAAGATAGGCCTAATATTAATTTTAATTTTCGCATAAATAACCTCTTAAGTAACGTTCGAGGAGATAAGATCACCATGATATTGCTTGTGATAAGTAGGAGGTAAACACCAATAATTATTTCAATTAAATAGTATATTTTTACTCTATATTACTTATCGATCCTTATATAATAAGAGGAAAGAAAATGGATTTAATAGATATGTAGACGCCTACACGATTAACCCTTATACCTCTTATTTTATTAAAAAGCGTATAGTTTTTTAAATCAAAATATTGCTAAGATCATCTGATGTTTGATAAACAACATTACCATTTATAATGGTTGCAACAATTTGATTATCATCATTTAATAATACTAAATTGGCTAATTTGTTTGGCGCAATACTACCTAAAGTATCATCAATCCCTAATGCTTTAGCTGGATAATAACTACCATGTAACCAAGCCTGTTCGAAAGGTATATTAGTATAATCAGCAAAATTAGTTACCGCACGCTCAAGGGTCAACGTGCTACCAGCTAAACCACCATTGTCAGTCCGAACAACATCATCTTGCATATGTACTAGTAATTTTCCTAAATAATAATCGCCATTTGGCATTCCCGTTGCTTGCATTGCATCGGTAATTAGTAACAGATTTTTTCCACAACATTTATGGGCGATTTTAATAGCTGCTGGATGAACATGGTGGCCATCGGCGATAATTTCAGTTTGACAGTTATCGATACTTAATGCTGCACCAACAACGCCCGGTTGTCTATGATGTAATCCAGACATGCCGTTATAGCAATGTACCACGCCGCTTGCGCCAGCTAATATTGCATCTTTAATTGTTTGATAGTCGGCATTAGTATGTCCTAACATAACGCGGATTTTTTGTTCATTTAACCACTTGATAATAGAGAGGGCATTGGGGTATTCTGGTGCTAAAGCTATACATTTCAAAGTTCCTTCAGCTAGCGATAACCATTTTTCAATTATTGCACGATCTGGTGCACATAGAAACTCTTCCGGATGAGCGCCCTTATGTATATCACTAAAAAAAGGCCCTTCTAAATACGAACCTAATAATGTGGCACCTGAAACGCCTTTTTTTATACTGTTTTTAACTTGTATTAATGCAGCTTCAATCTTTTCATAACTTTCAGTTACTGTTGTTGCTAAAAAAGCACCAACACCACGTTGTGCTAAAAAACAGCTTATGGTATTTAATGATTCATGAGTAGCATCCATAGTGTCAGCGCCCATGACGCCATGAATATGGGTATCTATGAGCGCTGGTAACAGTTTTATTTGGTTCGTACAAGGTTTCTCACTAGGTTGAATATCAATAATTTTTCCATTATTAATACTGATAATTGCATTATCAATCCAACCAACAGGAGTTAAAACCTTTTGAGCACAAATTTGTTTAAATTCCATCAGAACATTCCTTATCAATAGTTGACTGTTTTTGATGTTCATGCCATAAGCTAGTTATTGTTTGCCTACCATTTTCAATAGTTTCTTGACGAATGGTTGTAATATCTAAATTTTCACGTAGTAACAAAATTTCAAGTAAAAGCGGCATATTAATACCACCAATTACTTCAATATTTGGTTGTTGATAACTTAAAATCGCCGCTAATCGAAATGGAGAACCTCCGACAATATCTGTTAAAAACAAGACACCATCACCACTATTAGTTTCTTGATATGCTTGGTGCAATTGTTCCTCTAATTGTTCACTACTCATACCATCAGGAAAATTTATAGCCGTAAATTGTGGTTGTTTACCAATAATTTGGGTGGCGGCTTCGTAAAGCCCGGTAGCAAAGCTACCGTGACCTGTTAATATTATCCCTAACATAATTTCCTCTATAAAAATCCAACTAATTTACCTACAACACCAATAATAACGGTTAATCCAATTAATTTTACTGGTGAGAAATTACGTTTCATTAAACTATAAACAATTAAGGTAAAACCAAGTGGTAATATATTTGGCATCAATTTATCTAATACATCAGCTTGTAGCGCAACATGAGCCTGTCCTGCATTTATTTCTAACGGTGTAGATAAATGTACATACGAAGCAACTAATGCTCCTATTACTGTCATACCAATTATAGATGCAGCATGTGAGATACGTTTTGTGTGTGTTTTTAATAAAGGTAAAGCACTGGTACCGGCATGATAACCATAATGAGCTAAACCAAAGCGTAAACCAAAATGCACAATATTAAACATTAGTAGGAAAATTATTGGTCCAAAAAAGCTACCTTCTAAAGCTAACGATGCACCAATTCCAGCGCATATTGGTAGTAAAGTTAACCAAAATAATGCGTCACCGATTCCACCTAATGGTCCCATTAACGCCACTTTCACTGCGCGTATAGTTGAAATATTTTCTTTGCCTTTCTCCATGGCAAGAACTAACCCTGAAAGGAAAGTTACGTCAAAAGGATGGACATTAATAAATTCCATATGCATATGCATCGAATTTTTAAGGTCATCTTTGTTTTTATGTATTTTACGTAATGCTGGCAAGATAGTATAAAGCCACCCTCCAGCTTGCATACGTTCATAGTTGAACGATGCTTGTAAAGCAAGAGAACGAAATGCCATTCGGTTAATATCACCTTTGGTTAGTGTTACATCTTGGCTTTGATCATAAAAAGTATCGGCTGTGGCTTTGCTTGTCGCTAATGCTTGTTCCATACGTTTTGCTTCTTTCTCGGCCATTTTTTTATCATGATCGTTATTAAATTCCATCTTCCACCTCCACTGAATCTGAGCTTACTGGCTTGTTACTATCGTTGTTTTCACGGCCATAATTAAAGAAATCAATCATTGCTATAGCTAAAGCGCCTAATGCAATTGCTAAAATTGGCAAATTAAGGAAAGTCACACCAAGAAAACCTAAAATGAAATAAGCAATATAGGTTTTTTTCATCATAATTTTCATTAGCATTGCAAAACCGATGGCAGGCATCATACCTCCAGCAACACTAAGACCATCAAGCAACCATTGTGGTGATTTCTGAACTAGTGCTGTTGCTGCATCAGCACCAAAGTAGATAGGTAAGAAAGCAACAATAAAATAGAAACCAAAAAGAATAATCATACCAAGATAGTTAACCCATTCAATTCCTTTAAAATTGAGTTGATCAACGAAACGATCACATTTATGCATCATTGGTGAGTATATGGTGAATAAAATAGTGATACATCCTTGTACTGCAATAGCAAATGGTACGGCAATACCTATTGCAACTTTAGGATCTGCATGAGTTAAGATTGCAAAACTAGTACCTATCACACCACCGATAACCACATTAGGTGGTTGTGCCCCTGCTAACGGTACCATTCCCATCCATACCAGTTCTAATGATCCTCCAACATATAAACCGGTTGTAACATCACCTAAAATTAATCCAACTAACGGCCCTATTACGATCGGTCTGTGTAAATGAGTCAGGCCATCAAATAAATCTACACCAGCTATACCGGCTAGAAGTCCAATTAATAATGCATCCATTAACATAGTATGCTCCCTCAAGTTAAGATAGATTGATTAAATCCGCTATTTTTTCGCCAGCTTCATCAGGTACTCGGCGGATTTCACAAGTTACGCCTAATTGTTCAAGTTCTTTAAATGCTGCGATATCTGATTCATCGACAGAAACTGTTTTATGAATTTGTTTTTTACCTTCGGAAAAATGCATATTGCCAACATTGACAAATTTGATTGGTACGCCGCCTTTAACGAGGGTTAATACATCTTGTGGTGTTTTACAGACAATGAAAATTTTTTGCCTTTCTGCTGCTTTGCCAATAATGTCGATAGTTTTTTGTAAGGTAAAATAACGAGTTTGAATGCCTTCAGCGACAACCATGTCCATTAGATTTTGTTGGACTGGATCTTGCGAAGCACTGTCATTGGCGACTAATAATAGATTCGCACCAAGTGCATTAACCCAAGTTACGCCAACTTGACCATGAACTAAACGATTATCGATACGTGTCATAAGAATATTAGGTGTGCTCATTGCTATTAAGTCCTTTTGTTTATTTGTTTAACATATTCAGATGATTAATTTTTATTAAATGGATAAATATTAACGCCTTTTACTACTCGATTAACTTCTCCTGTTGGACAAGGGTTATCTGGAGTCAATCCAAGATAAAGTGATTTTTCAAACGCTAACATTTGTGCAAAAACTAGATAAGGAAAAATTAACCAACAATCAGGGAGTTTGCTATCCACCGATAATATTTGTTGATCAATACTCTCTTGACTTGTTAGTGCAATGACGTCAGCAGCAATTTTGTCATGAACAAGTTCATTAAATAGGTCAATATCGTATTGGTGAACATATGGTTCGCTTGAGAAGAAACAGACAACTAAACTTTTTGCATCAACCATAAATTTTGGACCATGACGTAGTCCTAATATTGAATCAAAGCGGGTTGCTACTTTACCGGCGGTTAATTCTAAAATTTTTAATGCAGATTCTTGTGCAATACCTGTGAAGCAGCTACTACCAACATAGATAACTCGATCATGTTCTTTACTGGCTAACTGTTTGGTTATTGATTGCCAGCTTGAAAGCTTCTCTTCACAAATACTGGCAATTTCCATTACTGCATTGTGTGCTTTTTCTAAATCAACATTGTCTAGCAATAAAAGGGTGGCAAGCATCATACTACTAATACTCGATGTCATTGCGAAACTTAAGTCATGAGTTCCTTCAGGCATGACCAGATGTAAAATACGCTTAGAATTATTTTCTTTAGCCGCATACTCTGTTAATGCACAGGTTGGGTTACAGGTTAAAAATAGATGATAACAGTCAGAAACTATTTGATCTGCTAATTTCACCGCAGCAACACTTTCAGGGCTATTTCCTGATCGCGCAAATGAGACAATTAAAGTTTTTTTATTTGGTGATAAATATTGCTGAGGATTAGTGACAATCTCTGTTGTAGCATAAGCGTGAACGTTACGATGAGTCTGTTCTTTTAGCCATGGTGCTAGAGCAACACCACCAAAAGCAGATGAGCCGGCTCCGGTCAAAATTATTTCTAGATTTGGATCGGAAAGTAAAGGTTGTAAAAATGATTGTAACTGATTTTGCTTTTGTAAAATGATTTGTAATAAATTTCGCCAAATTTGTGGTTGTTGACAAATTTCTTTCGCAGTATGTTGAGCTCCGTGTTGTTCTAACCAATCTAACGAATAATTCAAATATTTTTGCATAATCTATATCCTTCTATATCCTTTTTAATCTTTTCAATAAATTTATAACGTTTAATCATCTACAATTACTACATTTATTCCTAATTTATGTAATTGTTCTAGATAATCTTTTGGAATTTTTGTATCAGTAATTAGAGTTTTAATTAGATTAATTTTTTCAATCGTACAGAAACTTTTACGACCGAATTTTGTTGAGTCAGTCATCGCGATAATTTGCCCAGAAACTTGACACATTACTCTGTTAACATTGGCTTCACCGAAATTTGGTGTTGTAATGCCAGCATCTAGATCAAAACCATCAACACCTAAAAAAAGCTTGTCAAAATGGTACATTCTTAATTGTTGTTCTACTGTAGGACCGGAAATGGAGTAAGCTTTTTTTCTGATGTTACCACCAGCAATAATTACTTCTATGTCGTTATTAGTTGATAATTCATAGGCAATATTTACAGCATTAGTAAAGACAATTAAGTTCTTTTTGTTACGTAAATAGGGAACCATAGCTGCTGTTGTCGATCCTGAATCGAGAATGATTCGATCTCCATCATTAACCATTTCAGCAGCTCGCTGAGCAATTTTATTTTTTATGATCGAATTGATACGGCTTTTGTCTAATAATGGCTTATCCAATGCAAAGGATTTATTTAACATTGCGCCGCCATAACAGCGCAATATACAGCCTTTTTCTTCAAGGTGTCTTAAATCGTTTCGGATGGTAACGCTAGATACTTTAAATAATTTACTTAATTTATTAACTGATACGGTATTCTCTGTATCGAGTAAATGAATAATTTTTTCTCTACGCTGCAAAGTATTGATTATTTCTTTATTCATTTTTACCACTCGTTCAACTTTCATTCCTTTATTAAATTTAAACATAGATAAGGGATCGAAAAATGATAGATAGGTCACAAAACTGATTATAAAAGGAAAAATTGAAATATTATTTTCATTTGAAACGAAACGAAAGGTTTCAATGTGAAAGGTAAACAATAAAAAGGAGATTAATCTTATTATTCAAAAAGTTAACTTAAAAGAGAAATCACATAAAAGAAAGTAAACTAAACAATAAATGAATATTCGCTTTCACTGTTTAATGTGATCTATATCACAAATTTATGAATGTAATTGATTATAAGGTTGTTAATTGAAAATTATAATCAAGAGAATACTGCAGTTAATATTGAAACACCGATTGGTGTTTCAATAATTTATGAGGTTATTTTTTATTCTGGTTGGCTATTTTTACTGCGATTAACAAACATCATTACGACAAAAGCAATAATTGTTAAATAGATAATGAAAATACCATATGTAGATAGCATATCGATAAATGAACGTCCGCGGATGCCTATATCACGAAAAAAGCGAAATAACCAAACTAATGGAAAGGCATGACTAACATAAAATGCCCATATTGGCATAATACCTACAGCCATGGTTGAACCACCCATAATAAAGCCGGGAGGGACAAGGAAAATCATTTTACTAGCTCCTTCGCCAGGATGGTTAGTTTTCCAAGATAGTAGTAAACCTAACCAACCAAAAGCTAAACCAGTCATAAAAATGCTTGGTACGAAAGTAAAATAGTTACCATCAAAGCGTAGTTGACCAAATATTACCAATATTGCCGTGATTAAGGTTAAAGCCGTTGTATAAAATAGGGCATAAGGCACTGTTCTGGCTAATAATGGTAAAAAACCACGTTCAATTACTGTATTCCACATCCCCATGGTTTTTAATCGACCAATAATCATTAACGAGGTTAAACCATAGGTTAATGATGAAAAGAAGTAAACAAAATAGATAATAGTGGATATTGTTGATGAACTAGCTGGATTAAACATGGTTCTCGTTTTTAATTGCATTGGTGATAAGGTCGCTTCTGTTGCTTCTCGACCTAGTCCTAATGCTGCGACTTTACCAACACTTAATTCTGCACCTGATTCAGGAATAATTTCATTCAGGCTTTGCATTACTTTAGCATTTTGGGCATCATTTGAGTCATCAGCAAAATAACCTAATTTAACCGTCTGATCACCTTTTTTTAACGATTTTTCTAACCCTTTAGGGATATATAACACGCCTAAATTACGATCATGAGAAACCAATGTAATTGGATTAACTGGCGATCGAATCACTTCTGTTATTTCAATAAATGGTGACGTATTTACCTTACTGATTAATTCAGTTGAATAATTAGAACCATCAAGATCAATAACGGCGATTTTTCCTTCAAAAACTGAACCATGGCTCAGAACAATTGAAAAAATAAGTGATACGATTGCTGCTAAACCTAAGCACACTTTATAATAAGGAATGAAGTGGCCTGATAACATAGCATCAAGCTCTTCAAGCATAGATTTAATGATGTTTTGTCGCATCATTGATCAACCTCAATTGTCATACCGGTTAATAGTTGTGGAATAGATTCCATATAAACTCTGACTTGGTAAGATGTTAAATCAGCCTGTCCTCGTTCTCGAGTCATGCGTAAGTCAGCAAATGATGGCGCAGCAGTTGCAAATCGAACGGTGCCTTTTACGGTTTTATCTAATGCGATAACATTCGCTTTCACCTTTGTGCCTGGTTGATAATCATTGACCATTTTTTCATTAACATAGATATCGACATATTTGCGATCAGTTTCTAATAATACAGCTGGTGCTCCAGCAGGTGCCATCTCACCATCTTCAAACATCAGTTTTAGAACTTTACCATCTTCTGGCGCAACTAATGTTAGTCGATCGTAATTGACTTGTAATTGTTTTAAATCAGCTTGAGCTTGTGCTAATTGCGCTTTAATTTGAGCAAGTTGATTTTGACGATTTTGCAGTTTTTGTCGATCAATAGTAATTGATTGCAATGTCATACCTGTGGCATTTCTAGTTTGTTCAAACAGGTTAATTTGGTCTGGAGTTGCGCCAATCATTAAGGTTGATAATTGGCTTTCAATCTGTACAACCTGCATTTTGGTACTAATGTAGACATTTCGTGCAGCATCAAGTTGTGATTGAGAAGTACCACCCGTTTTTCTTAATTGAGTATGGCGTTGAAATTCAGTATTAGCTAGATCACGAGCAGACTTTGCCGCTTCAAGGTTAGCTTTAACTTCCTCAATTTTTCGCCAAGTTGATAACTCATTAAGATTGATTTCATTTTCAGTGATTTCGATTGCTGCTTGTTCTTGATTAACAGCAGCAGTTTGACTATCAACTAATGCTTGCAAGCGATCAATTGATAGCTTGGTATCAATATCTTCAAGTTGCATTAATGGGTCGCCTTTTTTAACGAATTGTGATTCTTGGACAAAGCGTTTAATTACTTTTCCACCTACATTTTGAAAGGCAACATTGATTTCATCAGCGGTTAATACCCCTGATTTGATACTTTTAGCAACAGTTACTGCATCATTTCTTGAACCAAGACAAATTAATGTAGATCCAAATAGAAGTAGCAATAAAAATATAGCAGGAATTTTAATGTTTTTGGGTAAATTTAAGTTTAATTTATTTTTCATTTATTTAGTCAGCTAAGTATATTGTTAAAATATCATGATTATGAATAATTATTGACAATTATTTACGCAATAATTTGCGTAACATTGCAATTAAAGATTCCTGCTCTTGTGGATTTAAGACTTGAGCAAAAGCACGAATCGATTTTAAGTGATTAGGTAATGCCTTTTGGATAAGATTTTCCCCTGTTGCAGTAAGGGTGATTAGTCGAGAACGGCCATCTTCTCCACTTTTGGTCATTGATATTAAAGGATCGGGTGCTGCTAACATTCGTTTCACCATTACCGAAACGGTTGCTGGTGTTACGCCAACTCTTAATGCTAACTCGCTAGCGCAAGTTTCCCCTTCACTATATAGTGACATTAACAAGGCAAATTTTCCTTCAGATACATCATAATCTTTGGCTAGTTGTGCATAAATATTTGATCGAATTAAATCGGCGGTGGTGATTAAACTTAAGACAAGATCAACGCCTGAAACCTCAATAATTTCATCATTAAATCTTTGTGCTTTTGCTAAAGTTTCGCGAGAAGGAAGTATTCTTGAATTGTAATTCAATTGTCATTACCTAATTTATTTAGTCGGCTAATTATACTTATTTACCACTAATTGGCAATCCTTTTTTATGGCTATTTTAATGTACTAATTGAATTAGTTATTTTCAGTGCTATCGTAAATTTTTTTGAGAAAAGTATAAGTAATGTTATATAGTTGTTCATGTTAACTTTTATATATGGATTTTTTTTCATCAATAGTTGTTTGAATTGATAATAACTATACTAATAGTTATAGTCTCTATTATTTTTAACAATCAATATTGTTCAAATAAATAATAATTTAACTATATTGTAGTGTGAAAATTGCTGGTCTAAGATCTTTTTTGTGACTTTTTGCGATCTTTTATTAAACAGCGCTTGCAACAAGCATAAATTTTGCGTAAAATTCACGCCCTATAAGATTAATCAATGCAGACATATATTTTTAATCAGGAATCGTCTGCTTTTTATTGCGGAGTTAAGTATGTACGCAGTTTTCCAAAGTGGTGGTAAACAACACCGAGTTAGCGAAGGACAAGTCGTTCGCTTGGAAAAAATTGAAGTCGAAACAGGTTCAGAAGTTGTTTTCGATAAAGTTTTAATGGTAGCAAATGGTGAAGACATCAAAGTTGGTGCTCCGTTTGTTGAAGGTGCAACAATTAAAGCAGAAATTGTTGAGCACGGTCGTGGCGAAAAAGTGAAAATTGTTAAATTCCGTCGTCGTAAACACTATCGTAAACAACAAGGTCACCGTCAGTGGTTCACTGATGTGAAGATCACTGCAATCGCTTAATAGGAGTATCGAACAATGGCACATAAGAAGGCTGGTGGTTCATCACGTAATGGTCGTGATTCCCAGAGTAAACGTTTAGGTGTTAAACGTTATGGTTCTCAAGAAGTTCTTGCGGGTAACATTTTAGTTCGTCAACGTGGAACTCAATTCCACCCAGGTACTAACGTAGGTTGTGGTCGTGATCATACCCTATTCGCTTTAGTTGATGGACAAGTTAAGTTCGAAGTTAAAGGACCTAAAAATCGCCGTTATGTTAGTGTAGTTGCTAACAGCTAATAAATTAGCGGTTTAAGAAGTTATAGAAGCCTCACAGTTATTGTGGGGCTTTTTTCATTTCTTGAAATTTATATAAATTAATTCATTATGATAAAACAGCAAAATGTTAAATTAGGTTTTGCATTAGCCATGTTAACAGCCGTTATGTGGGGACTAGTGCCAATTGCTATGAAATATGCATTAGTTGTTATTGATCCCTTAACATTAGCTTGGTCACGATTAAGTATCTCAGCTATCGGTATTACACTATGGCTGGCTTATAAAAAACAGTTTCCTAATTTAGCTATGTTCAAAAAACGTCGCCGTTTTATCTTATTGATGATTGCTGGATTTGGTCTACTCGGTAATTTTGCACTTTTTGCCACAGCTGTGCAGTATTTATCTGCAACTACAGCGCAAGTTGTTAGTCAAACTGGTATTGTTATATTTATGATTTCAAGTGCTTTTATTTTCAAGGAGAAATTAAGACCCACTCAAATTATTGGTATTACTATATTGTTAATTGGGTTAGGGTTGTTTTTTAATGAAAATCTAGCTGATCTTTTTGCTAATATGTCTTCATATGGCATAGGTGTTTGGCTTGCCTTACTGGCTTCTATCTCATGGGCATGTTATGCGTTAGCACAAAAAGTATTATTAAAAAAATTACGAGCAGAACAGCTACTTTGGTTGATTTATCTTATTTGTAGTATTTTTTTATGGCCTCTAGCATCACCAACGAAAATAGCTAGTGCTGATTTTAGCCAATTGTTTGCTATTATTTTTTGCGGGTTGAATACTATTATTGCTTATGGTGCTTTGGTTATGGCCATGGAACGTTGGCAAGCAGCACAAGTAAGTGCAATAACCACATTAACACCACTTTTTGCACTGATTTTTTCAGATTTATTTGCTTTACTATGGCCAGAAAAGTTTGCAATGCAATATTTAAATATTTTAGGTTATATTGGCGCAGTATCTGTGGTCGCTGGGGCAATGTTTGCAACAGTTGGACACCATTTATGGCAACCAAGAAAAGGCTGGCTGATTAACCGAAAGAAAGAGGACAAATAATGAAATTTGTAGATGAAGCTTCAATTCGTGTCGAAGCTGGTGATGGCGGAAATGGTTGTGTTGGTTTCCGCCGAGAAAAATATATACCTAAAGGTGGTCCTGATGGTGGCGATGGTGGAGACGGTGGTGATGTATTTTTTATTGCCGATGAAAATTTAAATACATTGGTTGATTTTCAATTTGAAAAAAACTACCGAGCAGAACGTGGTCAAAATGGACAAGGTTCAGATTGTACCGGTAAACGAGGTAAAGATATTACCGTTAAAGTGCCAGTAGGAACTCGTATAACTGATAAATATACTGGTGAAATTATTGGTGATTTAACACATCATCAACAAAAAGTTCTGGTTGCTAAAGGTGGTTTTCATGGACTTGGTAATGCCCGTTTTAAATCATCAGTGAATCGTGCTCCACGACAAAAAACCGATGGTACGCCTGGTGAAAAACGAGATGTGTTATTAGAATTATTACTGCTAGCTGATGTGGGGATGTTGGGGTTACCTAATGCGGGTAAATCAACATTTATTCGCAGTGTTTCAGCAGCTAAACCTAAAGTCGCTGATTATCCTTTTACAACATTAGTACCTAGCTTAGGTGTTGTGCGAATGGATAATGAACAAAGTTTTGTTGTTGCCGATATCCCTGGATTGATTGAAGGGGCATCTGATGGCGCAGGGCTTGGTATTCGCTTTCTAAAACACCTTGAACGTTGTCGCGTATTAGTGCATTTAATTGATATAGCGCCAATAGATGGTTCTGATCCAATTGAAAATGCGAAAGTTATCATTCAAGAATTGCATCAATATAGTGATAAATTAGCAAATAAACCACGTTGGTTAGTTTTTAATAAGATGGATGTATTAGGTCCTGATGAAAGCGAAAAACGTGCAGCTGAAATTGCGAAAGCCTTAAATTGGGATGAGAAATATTATCTTATTTCAGCGGTTAATCATGAAGGTGTTAAAGCATTATGCTGGGATTTGATGGATTATATTACTACCCATCCTCGAGAAGCGGAACAAGAGGAAACTTCGCCGGAAAAAGTCGAATTTATGTGGGATGATTATCATCAACAAGTAATGGATGATGCATTTGATGATGACGATGATTTTGATGATTGGGATGAAAGTGATGAAGAAGGTGTTGAGTTTATCTATCAAAAATAAAAATATTGCCAATAGTTGATTATAAACGTTTTTTTATAATTAAATTTTCAAAAAAGCAGGGAAAATTTACCCTGCTCCTTTCAATTATATTCTTTATAAAAACAAAAAGTTAATACAGTAATACATTTTAAATTGATAAACTTTTATCTTTTTTTTGAAAATAGTCAAAAAAATAACTTGCTTTTAATAATGAGAATGATTATCATTCAATTGTACTTTATTAGAGCGTCGAAAGACTTCTAAAAAAGTATGACATTGCTCACATTGCTTCCAATGTTTGCCAGCCTAGTAAAACTAAGCTGGCTTTTTTATTGTTTACTATATATCTATTAGTAATTATCTTAGATTAACTGATGGATTATTGATATCAAATAAAACTAATAATGCAGCGTTACCCCCAAACTCTTTTGGTGCTTGATGGAAACAAATTACATGTGGATGTTGGGCTAACC
Organism: Gilliamella apis; assembly: GCF_002142155.1. Classification (GTDB taxonomy): domain Bacteria; phylum Pseudomonadota; class Gammaproteobacteria; order Enterobacterales; family Orbaceae; genus Gilliamella; species Gilliamella apis. The sequence continues at coordinate 167,756 of NZ_NASD01000001.1, forward strand.
ACATTGGCGTTTGTTTTTTTAATATGTTTTTTCCATGTCCATACATAATACAAGCACAATTGGCATTTTCACGTAAACAAGCAGCAATAAGTGCAGCGATTTCTTTTTTTGCCTCTTGCTGAGTTAATCCATGTAGATCTAAAAAAAACTCGGGTAAATAAAATCCTCGTCGCAATTTTTTTAATTCATTAGTATCCGCATTTTCACGAATGTAACGAATAGGATCTTCTTGTAATAGTGGTTGGTAATCATCAGAAAAGTAAAATTCATTATTTACTTTTTCATGTTGAAGCTTTTGATTATCAATTAGCTTTTGGGATCGTTTTACTGGTTTATGAATAACGGTATCTTGTTTAAGTTGTTTGGCATTCCCAATACTACTTTTAAACAAGTTGATATCTTCATCTTCTAATTTAAATTTATTTGGCATTGATTTTTACTCTGGATAAACTTTTTCTTTATATTCACACAAATCTTCAATAACGCAAGATCCGCAGCGTGGCTTCCTAGCTATACAGGTATATCGACCATGTAATATTAACCAATGATGACAATTTATTTTATACTCATCTGGAACCACTTTAAGTAGTTTTTCTTCGACAGCTTCAACCGTTTTACCTGGTGCAAATCCTGTTCGGTTACTTACTCTAAAGATATGCGTATCGACAGCAATAGTTGGCCAACCAAACGCGGTATTTAAAACAACATTAGCTGTTTTTCTACCTACGCCAGGAAGAGCTATTAATGAAGCAAAATTTTCAGGCACTTCACCTTGGTATTTATCAACCAAAATCTGACAAGTTTTGATGATATTTTCAGCTTTACTATTATATAAACCGATGGTTCGGATATAATCTTTTAATTTATCGACGCCTAACGCCAGAATTTGCTCTGCGGTATTTGCGATAGCAAATAATGGTTTAGTCGCTTTATTCACACTAACATCGGTGGCTTGAGCGGATAGTACAACAGCTATAAGTAACTCGAATGGTGTTTTATATACCAATTCAGTTGTAGGATCTTTAATATGCTCTTTTAATCTTTCTAAAATTTCAATTCGAGTTGATTGTTTCACAATATTTTATAAATAAAAAAGTTAATCAATATTATATACATTATATGATATTTTACCTTAGGATATATTGAGTTTTTATATAGGTTGAAACTATTAACTATGTATCTATTTAAAAAATTGAAGATATTTTTATTTTGTGGATTGAATTGTAATACTAGCTTTTATAGTTAAGATAGATATAGCAAAATCGCCAGCTTTTTAGCAGGGGCTTTTTATGATAAGCTAGCCAACTATTTTTTAATTTCATCGATCAAGGTTTATTATAAAAATGTCATTACCAATGATTGTCACCTTTGCTGTTTACATATTAGGAATGATTGCGATTGGTTTCTTTGCATTTCGTGCAACACGAAACTTTGGTGATTATATATTAGGTGGACGTCGCATAGGCAGTGTCGTTACTGCACTTTCTGCTGGTGCTTCTGATATGAGTGGTTGGTTATTAATGGGATTACCGGGTGCAGTGTTCTTATTTGGTATCTCGCAAAGCTGGATAGCTATAGGATTAATAATTGGCGCTTATCTAAATTGGTTGCTGATTGCCGGTAGATTAAGAGTTTTCACTGAGATAAATCATAATTCATTAACTTTACCTGACTATTTTGCTCGTCGATTTGATGACAATAGTTCACTATTAAGAATTATTTCAGCAGTAATAATTTTAATCTTTTTTACCATTTATTGTGCTTCAGGTGTAGTTGCTGGCGCTAAATTATTTGAAAGTACATTTGGGCTTAGTTATGGCTGGGCAATGCTAGCAGGTGCTGGAGCGACAATTGCTTATACTTTTATTGGTGGTTTTTTAGCGGTAAGTTGGACCGATACAATTCAAGCAAGTTTAATGATGTTTGCTCTAATCTTAACACCAATTATGGTAATGATTAATGCTGGTGGTTTCACTGATGCAATGGCTAACATTCAATCATTAAATCCTGATTATACAAATATCTTTGCTCATATGGATTTGATTGCCATTATTTCATTGTTAGGTTGGGGACTTGGTTATTTTGGTCAACCACATATTTTAGCTAGATTTATGGCTGCTGATTCTCATGAAGTAATGAAAAATGCTCGTCGAATTAGTATGACATGGATGATTTTATGTTTAGCTGGCGCAATTACAGTTGGTTTCTTTGGTATTGCTTTCTTTGCCAATAATCCTAACTTAGCTTATCTAATTGATAATGGGAAACATGAACGTATTTTTATCGAATTATCTAAATTACTATTTAACCCATGGGTTGCTGGTATTTTGCTAGCAGCTATTCTAGCCGCAGTAATGAGCACCTTAAGTTGTCAATTATTGGTTTGTTCAAGTGCATTGACAGAAGATTTTTATCGCGCTTTTATTCGACCAAAGGCTAAGCAGCGAGAATTAGTTTGGGTTGGCCGTGTAATGGTGTTATTAGTTTCTGTTATTGCTATTTTATTAGCGATCAATCCTAATAACAGTGTGCTTGATTTAGTTAGCCATGCTTGGGCTGGTTTTGGTGCAGCGTTCGGTCCGATTGTTGTATTCTCGGTGTTTTGGGCTCGAATGACCCGCAATGGTGCATTAGCAGGTATGATAACTGGTGCAATTACGGTCTTGCTTTGGATTAATTTTAATTGGCTTAATTTATATTCACTAATTCCTGGCTTTTTATTTGCGTCAATAGCAATCATTATTTTTAGCTTATTAGATAAAAAACCGAACGAAATAGTTGAAGACCATTTCAAACAAGCGTATAAAAAATACCACAATAAAACAGTATAGAATTTAATTAAAGTAGAATATAAACGTAACAAATTTAATAGGTAAAATATCATGACAAAAAATGTGATCAAACAACTGCAAGAGCGTGGACTGATTGCTCAACTTACTGATGAAAAAGCGTTAATGGAACTGATTGAGCAAAATCCTATTGCACTATATTGTGGTTTTGATCCAACCGCTGATAGTTTGCATCTTGGTCATTTAGTTCCATTGCTTTGTTTGAAACGTTTTCAATTGGCTGGTCATAAGCCAATAGCTTTAGTTGGAGGTGCGACAGGATTAATTGGCGATCCAAGTTTTAAAGCTGTTGAACGTAAACTCAATACTGAAGATACGGTAATTGAATGGAGTGAAAAGATTAAACAACAAGTATCGCCATTTTTAGATTTTGAATGTGGTGATAACGCCGCTATTGTTGCCAACAACTATGATTGGTTTGGTGGCATGAATGTTTTATCTTTTTTACGAGATATTGGTAAATATTTTTCTGTTAATGCAATGATTAACAAAGAATCCGTTAAACAACGTATTGACCGTGATGAATCAGGTATTTCTTTTACTGAATTTTCTTATAGTTTGTTACAGTCTTATGACTTTGCAAGTCTTAATAAAGCACATAATGTTGTGTTACAAATTGGTGGTTCTGATCAATGGGGTAATATTACTGCTGGTATCGATTTAACCCGTCGTTTACACCAGAAACAAGTATATGGTTTAACTGTACCATTAATTACTAAATCTGATGGAACTAAATTTGGTAAAACTGAAAGTGGTGCTGTATGGCTAGATCCGAAAAAAACCAGTCCATATAAATTTTATCAATTTTGGATTAATACTGCTGATGCTGATGTTTATCGATTCCTTAAATTCTTTACTTTCATGTCATTGGAAGAAATTGATGCTTTGGAAGAAGAGGATAAAAATAGTGGCGTTGCACCTAGAGCTCAGTATGTCCTTGCCGAACAAGTGACTCGATTAGTTCATGGTGAAGAAGGACTAACAGCGGCAAAACGTATTACTGAAAGTTTATTTTCTGGTAAATTAACCGATTTATCTGAAGCTGATTTTGAACAATTAGCTCAAGATGGCATGCCAACAGCCAGCATTGAAGGTGATGTAGATCTACAACAAGCCATTGTTAATGCTGAATTTGCGCCATCAAGAGGTCAAGCAAGAACAATGATTGATTCCAATGCTATTTCCGTTAATGGTGAACGTAACTCAACAACAGATTATCGTTTTTCTGATAGTGATAAGTTATTTAATCGTTACACATTACTGCGTCGAGGTAAAAAATACTATTGCTTGCTTATTTGGAGATGATTTCATGAAAAATATTTTATCGATTCAGTCGCATGTTGTCTTCGGTCATGCAGGTAATAGTGCTGCTGTATTCCCAATGCGTCGTTTAGGTGTGAATGTTTGGCCATTAAATACGGTACAATTTTCAAACCATACCCAATATCGGCAATGGACTGGAACGGTAATGCCTGCATCTCATTTAACCGATATCGCTGATGGAATTAATGCTATTGGCGAATTACAACGATGTAATGCCGTATTAAGTGGCTATATGGGGTCACCAGAACAAGGTAATGCAATTATTGAAATTGTGAAAAAAGTAAAAGCTGAGAATCCTGAAGCAATTTATCTTTGTGATCCTGTAATGGGGCATCCCGAAAAAGGATGCTTTGTCGCTCCTGGTGTAGCAGAATTTTTATGTAATACAGCTTTACCCATATCAGACATGATGGCACCGAATATTTTAGAATTAGAAGAACTTAACGGTAAACAGCCGATTAATAATGTCAGTCAAGCAATCTCAGCATGCCGTTCAATTTGTGAAAAAGGGCCTAAAGCAATTTTAGTTAAACATTTAAGTCGAGCGGGCTATCAACAAGATCGTTTTGAAATGTTGTTAGTAACAGAAAATGAAGCTTGGCATATTGATCGGCCGTTAGTTGATTTTGGTGTCAAACAACCAGTTGGTGTTGGCGATATGACTAGTGGGCTGTTTTTAGCAAATATTATGCTTGGTAAATCCATGGTTGAAGCATTTGAGCATACTACATCGGCGGTTTATGCGGTTATGCTTGAAACATTAAGACAAAATGAATATGAATTGCAATTAGTAGCTGCACAAAATGAAATAGAAACCCCTAAACTGTGGTTTAATGCAAAAAGAATTGATTAATTGCGAAAATATGTAAAAATAACAAAAAATTGCGGATAGTAAGACAATGAGGGGATTAATGGAAGACAATATTTCATTGGGTAAGATTCTTTCCGATTTAAGAAGTAATATGGGTTTATCGCAAAAAGATATTGCTGAACAAATTCATGTTAGAACGGCGGTTATTTCTGAAATTGAAAATGATCAGTTACTTCATGCCCCTTTTGTTTTTGTTAAAGGTTATATTCGTTCATATGCCAATATTGTTGGCTTATCAGCAGATGAATATCAACCTCATCTCGAAATTTTAGCTAAACAATATTTAGTAAAAGAAACTAAAAAACCTAAACCGATATATAGTAAAACAAAACGTAGTAAGAAACCGTTCTTTTTTGGCTTGTTTGCTTTAGTTTGTGCATTAGGTGTTGGCTTATACTATGTCAATTCACAAAATAAAAGTAACTTTATTGAAGTTAGTCATTATATTTCTCCACAGCCTTCAGATCGCGTTAACAGTTAGCAAATTTTCTTATTCACATACAGACATTTGCCTTAAATCTTGTTAAGATTGCGTCCTAGTTATTTTGTAATATGATTAGGCATCTTATGAGTCATCAAGAGTCACCAATTATTAGGCGAGAATCAACCCGAATTTACGTTGGTAATGTGCCAATAGGCGGTGGTGCGCCGATTGCTGTGCAATCGATGACGAATACTCGAACGACCGATGTAGAAAAGACAGTAGCTCAAATTCAAGCTCTTGAGCGTGTAGGAGTTGATATTGTTCGAGTTTCTATTCCAACTATGGATGCTGCAGAGGCGTTTAAAATAATTAAGCAACAAGTAAAAGTTCCACTTATTGCCGATATTCACTTTGATTATCGCATTGCTTTAAAGGTTGCTGAATATGGTGTGAATTGTTTACGGATTAATCCCGGTAATATTGGTAATGAATCACGGATTCGCTCGGTTGTTGATTGTGCTAAGGATAAAAATATCCCGATCCGAATTGGTGTAAACTCTGGTTCGCTGGAAAAAGATATTCAGGAAAAATATGGCGAGCCGACACCTGAAGCGATAGTCGAATCTGCTATGCGACATGTAGATATACTTGATAGGCTAGGTTTTGACCAATTTAAGGTAAGTGTAAAAGCTTCAGACGTTTTTACTGCTGTTGATTCATACCGATTATTGGCAAAACAAATTAAGCAACCTTTGCATCTAGGAATAACCGAAGCTGGTGGAGTGCGTAGTGGTGCGGTAAAATCAGCGATTGGGCTTGGCTTATTATTATCGGAAGGGATTGGTGATACATTAAGAGTTTCCCTTGCAGCTGATCCAACGGAAGAAGTTAAAGTTGGATTTGATATTTTAAAATCGCTACGTATTCGAGCTAGAGGTATTAATTTTATTGCTTGCCCAACCTGTTCAAGGCAAGAGTTTGATGTAATTAGTACTGTTAATACATTAGAACAGCGACTAGAAGATATAATAACACCAATGGATGTATCGATTATTGGTTGTGTTGTGAATGGTCCGGGCGAAGCTTTAGCCTCTACAATGGGTGTTGCTGGCGGTCACAACAAAAGTGGTTTTTATGAAGATGGTGTGCGCATAGGGCGTATTGATAATGAACAAATGATAGATGAGTTGGAAGCTAAAATTCGTGCTAAGGCATCAATTTTAAAAAATAGAATTGCAACAACTGAACTATAACTTTATTAGATAGCGAATAAACAAATGGCAGAGAAAAAAATCCAATCAATACGGGGAATGAATGATTTACTCCCGAATGATAGTGCAACATGGCAACAAATTGAAAAAATTGTTAAAGGTGTACTAAATAGTTATGGTTATAATGAAATTAGAACACCGATCGTTGAAGATACAGCACTATTTAAACGTGCAGTTGGTGAAGTTACCGATATTGTTGAAAAAGAGATGTATACTTTTAATGACCGTAATGATGAAAGTATTACTCTCCGCCCTGAAATTACAGCTGGTTGTGTACGAGCTGGTATTGAACATGGTCTATTTTATAACCAAGAACAACGACTATGGTATTTAGGGCCTGCATTTCGTTATGAAAAACCGCAAAAAGGGCGTTATCGTCAATTTCATCAATTTGGTGTTGAAGTCTTTGGCCTTGAAGGACCTAATATTGATGCCGAGCTTATCTTATTAACAGCACGTTTTTGGAAAGCACTTGGTATTGAAGAGCATACAACACTTGAACTTAATTCTATTGGTTCAGTTGAAGCAAGAGCAAATTACCGTAATGCTTTAGTCAGTTTTCTTGAGCAACATAAAGATAAATTAGATGAAGACTGTTTACGTAGAATGTATACTAACCCATTACGGGTGTTAGATTCAAAAAATCCTGTTATTCAAGAATTACTTAATCAAGCACCAAAATTATTTGATTATTTAGATGAAGAATCTAAACTTCATTTTGATGGTTTGTGTCAATTATTAGATAGTGCAGGAATAAAATATAATATTAACCAAAGATTGGTGCGTGGTTTAGATTATTATAACCGTACCGTTTTTGAGTGGGTAACGAATAGTTTAGGGGCTCAAGGTACAGTTTGTGGCGGTGGACGCTATGATGGTCTAGTTAGCCAACTTGGAGGACAACCCACACCAGCAGTTGGTTTTGCCATGGGGGTTGAACGTTTGGTATTATTAGTACAAGCAGTTAATCCTTCATTAAATCGAGATAGTTCAATTGATATTTATATGATATCTTCGGGGGATGAAAAAACGATAGCTGCAGCTCAAAAAATGGCAGAAGTACTCCGTGATGGGTTAACTGATAAGCGAATTGTGACTAATTACGGTAGTAGTAATTTTAAAAAACAATTTGCCAAAGCGGACAAATTAGGTGCTAAAATAGCTGTAATTATTGGCGAAAACGAAATTACTAATCAATCAGTTACAATTAAAAATTTACAAACAGGCGAACAAGTTGAAGTTGCAGAAAAAGAGATTGTTCAAACTTGTTTAGCAATATTGTAAATTAAGGAAAATAGGAGAAAAACGTGAGTCATCAATTGTCTGGCGAAGAACAAGTTTCAGAGATAAAAGAATTTCTTGCTAAAACGTGGAAAATCATTGTTGCGGTTATTGTAATTGGATTACTAGCTTTTTATGGCTGGCGTTATTGGCAATCTTATAAATTAGAAAAAGTGATAGAATCTTCCGATCATTATGAACAATTAATTGCTAAATTAGATAATAATAATCCTGATTCAGTTAATGAATTAGTCTCTTTTGCTAAAGATAATAATACTATTTATAGTGTTTTTGCTAATTTTAGAGCAGCAAAATTTTATGTAGAACAATTAAAAGATTATGCTGGAGCAGAAAAATTACTTACAGATACGTTAAGTAAAACTGATTCAGATATCATTAAATCAATAAGTTATATTCGTATTGCAAAAATACAATATCAACTAGAACATTATCAAGAAAGTTTGGCGACTTTAACTAAAGTAACCGAAAAAAGTTGGGCGCCGGTAGTTAATGATATTCGTGGCGATATATTGGTGAAAATGAACAATTACAATGAGGCTGTGGAGGCTTATAATGTTGCATTAAGTTCATCACCTACTCAAGCCTTAGAGCAAAATATCAAAATGAAGTTAAATCAAGCTCAATATCTTAAAGATAAACAACAAGCTGAACAAGCTAAACAAGAAGAAGCTGCCGCTAAGGAAAAAGCTAAGCAAGAAGCTGAAGCCCAAAAAAACGCAGCTAAAGAAAATGAAGATTAATTTATCCTGATATAAGGATCTATACGATGAAGTTATCAAAATGTCTGTTTATGAGTGTTTTTATGTTTTCACTTGCGGGGTGTTCATTGTTTGGTGGAGAAGAAGAAATTGTCCAAATTTCACCTTCACCAAAAGTGGATAACCAATTTCCAATCCAAGAAATATGGCGAAATAGCACAGCAGGCAATACACATGTTTATTCATTATTAGGGCCAATTAATTACGATAATGCTATTTATGTTGCTAGCCGTAGTGGGCAAGTTAAAGCGATTGATTTATCAACTGGTCATACTATATGGGACAAAAATTTATCACAAAGTACATTATTCAGCAGTAAAACAGCGTTATTTTCTGGCGGTGTAAGTGCTGATGATAGATATGTTTATGTCGGTAGTGAACGTGCGGTTGTTTACGCATTAGATCGTAATGATGGTAATGTAATTTGGGAAAAACCGGTTAAAGGTGAAGTACTGGCTCGCCCAGTATCTTCTGATGATAAACTAATAATTCATACCGCTAGCGGTAATTTACAAGCTTTGAATCGTAACACAGGTGAAGATGTATGGGATGTTGTTCTTGAAGTACCAACACTTTCATTAAGAGGTAATTCAACACCAACTATTGCTCATGGCGCCGCTATACTTGGTGATGATACAGGTCACGTGAATGCTTACTATCTTAATGATGGACAACTTATTTGGCAGCAACGCATATCTCAACCAAGTGGATCGACTGAAATTGACAAATTAAATGATGTTGATTCAACCCCAGTTATTGAAGGTAATTTGGCATATGCAATTGGCTATAATGGTAATGTTGTCGCACTTGATTTAAGTAATGGGCAAATTGTATGGCGTAAAGAAATGGGATCTACCCATAGCTTTGCCGTTGATTCACATCAGTTATTTATCGTGGATCAAGATGACAATGTTCAAGCAGTAAGCAAAAATGGTGGTGCAGTGAATTGGACTCAGGCAGGTTTGTTACATCGTCAATTAACCGATCCGGTTATTTATCAAAATTATATTATTGTTGGTGATTTTGAGGGTTATCTTTATTGGTTAAATCAAGATAATGGAGAAGTAGTTGCTAAAACACAAGTAAGTAGCAGTGGATTGATTTCGAAGCCATTAGTTGTAGATAATAAAATTATTGTCCAAGCTAAAAATGGTGATATTTACGCATTCACAAAAAATTAAGGTAATTAGAGAATAAATATGGTACCTGTTGTCGCACTAGTTGGTCGTCCGAATGTAGGAAAATCGACTCTATTTAATCGATTAACTCGAACTCGAGACGCCTTAGTGGCGGATTTCCCTGGATTAACGCGAGATCGTAAGTATGGCCGAGCCGAAATCAAAGGGCACGAATATATAGTCATTGATACAGGTGGTATTGATGGCACTGAAGATGGGGTTGAAAGCTTTATGGCAGAACAATCCTTACAAGCAATTGAAGAAGCGGATATCGTACTATTTCTTGTAGATGCAAGGGCCGGTGCGATGCCAGCTGATCATGCAATTGCTAAACATCTTCGATCTCGCCAAAAAGCAACGTTTTTAGTTGCTAATAAAATTGATGGTATTGATGCCGATAGCGCAATCTCTGATTTTTATAGTTTAGGATTAGGTGACATTCATCCGATTGCCGCGAGTCATGGTCGTGGAGTGAATGTATTAATCGAAACGGTGCTCGATCCTATTTTTCATTTTGCCAATGATCAAAATGAAGTCTTGTCAGAGGATGCGCTAGATGATGTTCTTCCTGAATCTTATGATGATATTGAAGATGAAGCCGAGTCGCTCATCAACCAACCAATCAAAGTTGCTATTGTTGGTAGACCAAATGTTGGTAAGTCAACACTAACTAATCGAATTTTAGGCGAAGAAAGGGTTGTGGTTTATGATATGCCCGGTACAACACGTGACAGTATTTATATACCAATGACACGCGATGATCGTGAATATATTATGATCGATACTGCTGGTGTTCGTAAACGAGGTAAGGTAACCGAAACCGTTGAGAAATTCTCGGTTATTAAAACGTTACAAGCAATTGAAGATGCTAACGTCGTAATTTTGGTCATTGATGCGCGAGAAGGTATTTCTGATCAAGATTTGTCTTTGCTTGGCTTTATTATTAATAGTGGGCGCTCACTGGTTATTGCTGTTAATAAGTGGGATGGATTATCACAAGATATTAAAGAACAAGTGAAAACTACGTTAGATGATCGACTTGATTTTATCGATTTTGCTCGTCTACACTTTATCTCTGCGCTTCATGGTAGTGGTGTAGGTAACTTATTTGATTCAATTCAAGAAGCATATGATTGTGCTACACGTCGTGTTAATACTGCATTATTAACTAAAATAATGCAAATGGCACAAGATGACCATCAACCACCATTGGTCAGAGGACGTCGTGTTAAATTAAAATATGCCCATGCCGGCGGTTATAATCCTCCCATTGTGGTTATTCATGGTAATCAAGTTGAAGATTTACCTGATTCTTATAAACGTTATTTAATGAACTATTTTAGACGTTCCTTAAAAATTATGGGATCGCCAATACGAATTCAATTCAAAGAAGGCGCCAATCCATTCGAAGGTCGAAAAAATAGTTTGACTGCTTCGCAACAACGTAAACGTCGTCGTTTAATGAAACATGTACGAGGTCGTAAATAACTTATGACAGAAACAAAGATGATAGATGGTGGGCAAGAAGGTATTTGTCCTAAGTGTCATAATAGAATGAGTATTGTTTCGCCACAACATTATGATTGTCCTCATTGCCAACAGCATTATCAAGAACAGTATATTTGCCCAATTTGCCGACAAAATGCGCAAATGGTTAAAGGCTGTGGCGCTATTAACTATATTTGTCACACTGATGGCTTAATTTCCAGCAGTAAAGTGATATTTCATTATTTACCAGAATAGAAAATTGTATCTATATTTAAAGCCATAAGAGGTTATTTTATGCGAATTATTTTATTAGGCGCACCAGGAGCAGGAAAAGGAACTCAAGCACAATTTATTATGCAACAATATGGAATTCCGCAAATTTCAACTGGCGATATGTTGCGTGCAGCAGTAAAAGCAGAAAGTCCATTAGGTTTACAAGCAAAAGAGCTAATGGATAATGGTAAGCTTGTTACTGATGAGTTAGTTATTGCATTAGTTAAAGAGCGTATCGCGCAAAGCGATTGTAAAAATGGCTTTTTATTAGATGGTTTTCCTCGTACTGTGCCGCAAGCAGATGCAATGAAAGAAGCGGGTATCGATGTTGATTTCGTACTTGAATTTGATGTGCCTGATGAAGTGATTATTGACCGTATGAGTGGTCGTCGTATTCATGCAAGCTCAGGACGTGTCTACCATGTTCGTCATAATCCACCAAAAGTTGAAAATATTGATGATGTAACTGGCGAACCTTTAACTATTCGTAAAGATGATAGTGAAGAAATCGTCCGTAAACGTCTTGTTGAATATCATGATTTGACTAAACCATTAGTCAAATATTATCAACATGAAGCCAAAGAAGGTCGAACTCAATATTTCCGTATTGATGGGACACAAGCTGTTTCCGCTGTGACCAATGAATTGACTAAAATTTTAGGCTAATTCAAAAAAAGAGGGATAAAACTATCCCTCTTTTAATAATTATCTTATTTTTCGTAAAATAAAGATTATAAAACCATTCTTACGATATCGATTTCACCTAATTCTTTGTATAGATTTTCTACCTGATCAATATGGGTTGCATTAATGGTAATGGATACTGAATGATAATTACCTTTACTACTTGGTTTGATCGACGGCGTATAATCCCCTGGTGCATGACGTTGAATCACGGATACAACTTTATCAACTAATTCTGGTTTTGCTTCACCCATTACTTTATAAGTGAAAGAACAAGGGAAATCTAATAATTCATTTAATTTTGTTTGTTGCATAATAGTCTTTTTCTCGTTTTATCAATACAGCTATTAAAGATATTGCATATATATAGTCAGTTTATTATTCTTCAAGTTCAGAATAATAAACATTACTTTTTAAAGCCTATAATTTGATCTATGATAGTCAAATTCTAACATAGCTTAGTAAAACCTACCTTACTATTATTTTAAAAGGCTAAAATAACATGTTATCCCAATCAGCTAACAAAGAACCTTTTGGTACATTACTTGGCTATGCACCGGGTGGTGTTGCTATTTACTCTTCTGATTATGAAACATTAAATCCTGAACAATACCCTAATGATGCATCATTTAGAAGTTATTCAGGTCATGAGTATATGGGCTATAAGTGGCAATGTGTCGAATTTGCTAGAAGATTTTTATTTCTAAATTATGGGATTGTCTTTACTGATGTTGGTATGGCTCATGAAATATTTTCATTACGATTTCTTCGTCAAGTGATCAATGAAGCCATTTTACCATTGCAAGCATTTGCTAATGGTAGCAAAAAAATGCCAGAAGCGGGAGCATTGTTAATATGGGATGACGGCGGTATGTTTGATAGAACTGGTCATGTAGCGATTATTACTGAAGTTTTTGATAATAAAATTAGAATTGCCGAACAAAATGTTGTCCATACTCGGCTTCCTATTGGTCAACAATGGACTCGAGAATTAAAAATGACGGTATCCAATGATGGCTATTATTTACACGACACTTTTGATGATACCAATATTTTAGGCTGGATGATTCAAACTGAGAATACTCTTCATAGTTTACCACAACCGAATGTTGCTAAGCATTTACTCGATATCCATAGTGTTCATATCGAAAATCATGGTCAATTTGATAAAAAATGGTTAAACGAGAGTGACCCATTAGAAAGTGCCTATGTGTCAGCAACTGGACATGCCATAAGCCATGATGATCAGTATCGTTATTTTACTATTTCGGAAAGCGCTGAACAGGAGCTTATTCGTGCAACAAACGAACTTCATTTGATGTATTTGCATGCTACCGATAAAGTTTTAAAAGATGATAATTTATTGTGTAATTTCAATATTCCCGAAATACTTTGGCCTCGGCTTAGATTATCATGGCAACAACGCCGTTATCAGATGATAACCGGCCGACTAGATTTCTGTATGGATGAAAGAGGCTTTAAAGTTTATGAATATAATGCTGATTCAGCTTCATGCCATACCGAAGCTGGACAAATTTTACAAAATTGGGCAATACAAGCCGAATTAAATGCTGGAGTAAATCCTAGTGCTGGTCTACTTAATGCATTAGCTAACTGTTGGAAACATAGTGATGCAAAAGCATTTGTACATATCATGCAAGATAATGATAGCGAAGAAAATTATCATGCATTATTTATGCAAAAAGCGCTGACTCAAGCTGGATTTGAAAGCAAGATTTTACGTGGACTCTCAGGTCTCAGTTGGGATAAACGAGGTCGATTAGTAGATGATGAGCAACGTCAGGTCACCTGCGTATGGAAAACTTGGGCATGGGAAACTGTACTTGAACAACTTCGTCAAGAGAGCGAAGCCCAAGTGGCTGGATTACCAATTAGAACTTGGCATCCAGAAAATTCGGTAAGATTAATAGATGTGTTACTTCGACCTGAGGTGTCTGTTTTTGAGCCTTTATGGACAGTCATCCCAAGTAACAAAGCTATTTTACCTGTATTATGGTCGCTATTTCCAAACCATCGTTATCTGCTGGAATCTACATTTGAACTCAATGACAACTTAATAAAAAAAGGTTATGCCATTAAGCCGATTGCTGGGCGCAGGGGGAGTGATATCGAGTTAGTTGGTCGTCATGAGCAAGTATTGGATAAAACGGTTGGCCGATTTGCTAAACAAGAAAACATTTATCAAGAACTATGGTGTTTACCTAAAGTTGATGATCGTTATTTACAAATTTGTACCTTTACCGTTGGTGGTCATTATGGTGGAGCTTGTTTACGTTCAGATCCTTCTTTAGTTATAAGGGGGGAAAGTGATATGCAGCCTTTACGAGTCTTAACTGATGAGGAATTTATTAAACAATTTTACAAAAAAAGTTGAGGAAAGGGGTTTTTAAACATCAATTTGCCAATGACAGATGGTGAGTTTTGTTGTTTAATTAAACAGAGCTAATTAAGATATTTTCATTTTATTAAAAATAACTAAAATATCTTATCTATTTGATTGACAATGACAATAACTTAACTTTTTTGATAGAATTGATTTATTACAAATAATAATTATTAAAAATATAATCAAAATAAAGGAATATCAGGATATATGGCAAATACATTATTGCGCAGTGGCGATATTAAAGACTTTAAAATGCTCGGACATGACGGCAAAGCAGCTTATCTTGTCGCTTCGCAAATCCGTGAAATGTTCCGAGTTAAATTAGGCCGCCAATACTCTGATTGTTTAGCTATTCCCCAACGTAATGATCAGGGCAATATTGTTGATTGGTACATTCCCTTCGACTCAGAACAACCTGATGGTCAATATGATATTATCCCGTGGACTTCAGCTAGTGAAGATGAACAAAAGTCTGCACTAGTTTTACTGAAAGAATTCGAAAGTAAAGTCATTGAGTTAGGCCAAAAATTAGCAAATAATCCTAATCTAGAAGGCGACCAATTACTTTTTAGTCGATTGATTTACGATCCAAAACAGAGCTCAGATAGTCTTGAACCTAATTTAATGGCATTACGTTTTCCTAGTAATCAGTTTGTCTATATTGTCAATGGTAAACCGGTTATCACTTTTTGGGGATTTGTTAACCCTCAGACGCCACAAGCAACTTCACCTTTTTACTGTTTAGAAGCATTTCGAAAAGCTGCTCCAAAAGTTGCAACCACAGCTCCAATACAAGATGTTATTGTTAAAAAACCTTGGTGGAAGCGCTGGTGGATATGGTTGTTAGGATTATTACCCTTGTTATTATTACTATTATTAGCAATATTTTGGTTAAAAGGTTGTAGCTGGAAGCCAAGTGTATCTATCGATCCTAAAATATCATTAGATAGTAAAGTTGATATTCCGGTTCCAACAGTGGCAAATGATAAAGAGGACAAGCAAGAGAAAAAAGATCCTGAGCCAGAAATCAAAGAGGTTAATGATAAACCTGTTACTGTGGTTAATGGTATAGTACCAAATGGAAAAGTTGCAGTAGATCCTAATGTACAGCCAATTAATGGTATTGCTACAGATCCAGCTGTAGTTGATAATTCGGCAGCAACCGCATCAGATCAAGGAATAGCCAATAATATAAATTCAGATGGTGCTACAGATCAACCACAATCTACGACTTCACCTGATGATAAAGGAAATAATGGCGAACAAGGTGAACAGGGAAATCAGGCTGATAAAGGTGATAAAGGCAGTAATGCTAATCCATCTGATGATAAAAAAGATAATCAAGATGGGCAAAATAAAGATGATAAAAATGGACAAGTGCCACCAACACCTGATTTAGATAATAAACCAGCTATAACGAATAGTAATTCTGATCAAGGCAATCAAGCTAATGCAAATGCTAATCAAGTAAATAATTTATCTTTGCCTGCTGACGCGTTAAAACAGGGATCAACAAACTTTTTAAATGGTCAATGGTCAGTTGGTGCTGGTATTCAAGATAAAGCAACAGGTAAACCATTACAATTAAGTTATAATTTTAATCAAGGTAATGGCGAAGTTACGGTTACTCGTAGTGATGGCGTTAAATGTGTTGGTAAAGTTGGCACAGGTATCCAAAATGCTAATTTAAATATTACTGGTAATACCGAAGCCATTTGCAGTGATAATACTAAATATCAATTACCAAAAATTCAGTGTAAATCAGGCAAAAACAATCAAGCTGATTGTCAGGGAATTTATGATAACGGGACTTCGTTCCCAATTACGATGAAAAAACAATAGGATTGTATATGCTTCCAGAAATACGCAACTACGGTCAAGAAGTTACACTTATCATGAATAGTGGGATTCAATTTCTTGATTTTGCATTAAAAATAGATTGGAAAGATAATCAATGGCGCAGTAAAGTTAATGGCTGTTTTATTGATCCATCAGAAAGTGGAGCGTTAGTTAGATTAATTGAAGATATCGATAATGGTAAATTTTTTGCACCAGATAATCTTTCTTTTGCTGTCACACCTACTCAAGAGATTAGTGTTGAGCAATCCTTAAAACTATATGATGGTATTTGGTTGCCAGTTCCAATTCTCAGATCAATTCCGCCAGAGCGCTTCGATAAAGGACCTCATAACTGGAGTCGAGTGCGAATTGTTAATATTCCTGAAGGTGAAGATCCAGATGGCAATACTCATCGTATTACTTTTGCCTTTGATACAAAAATTTTTACCAATATGCAGGATGTTGCTTATTTAGCACCAACGGAAAATGATGTAAAAACCGGTGCTGTATTCAGTTTAGCTCATCGTTCGGATCAAGTTTCATGGTATTTAGAGCAAAAATGGATCACCAGTTGGTTGATTGATTTATTCCAAGAATTAGCTCCTCAACCAGAACGTCTAAAAGTACATAAAGACGATATTGATTTAGAAATAGCTAATAAAGCTTATTATGGTCATTATTTAAATATTCTTAGTTTGCTTGCTGATTCATTACAGTTACCAAAAATTAAAATTGTCTCGAATAATCGAGATGATGTGATTAAATCGATTCCTGTTGATATGATTTTAGATGTTGGTAACTCAAGAACATGTGGCATTTTAATAGAAGATCATATTCAAGATAAAGATAGTTTAAATCGTCGTTATGAGCTTGAAATTCGAGATTTAACCCAACCTGAACATATCTATAATGAACCATTCGAAAGTCGAGTAGAATTTGCGCAAACTTTTTTTGGTAAAGAACACTTTTCACTACAAAGTGGTAGACGAGATACATTCCGCTGGCCAAGTATTGTTCGGGTTGGAAAAGAAGCGAGCCGTTTAGCTAGTCGCCGCGAAGGGAATGAAGGTGCTACCGGACTTTCAAGCCCGAAACGTTATTTATGGGATCAAGAAAAGTATGAGCAAGGTTGGCGATTTAATTCTCATTATGTCAAAAGTGATCATGAGCCATTTGCTACCGCAGAGCCATTTTCAAGTTTAATTAATGAGTATGGTGAAGCACTGCATATCCTCAGTAATGAAATTGAGGAAGAATTTGACCGAAAAATACCAGTTTTCCACCCAAAATATTCACGTAGTTCACTAATGACATTTATGCTATGTGAAGTATTAATGCATGCTCTAATGCAAATTAATAGTGTCGCTCAACGCAACAAGCTTGAACACGCAAGAACACCGCGTAATTTGCGTTCTATTATTCTTACCATTCCCCCGGCAATGCCTAAACCAGAACAAGCAATATTTAAAAGCTGTGTTTATCAAGCTATTGGCCTAGTTTGGAAAAGCTTAGGTTGGGATAATTCTGAAGATAATATTGATTTTAGTAATCCTGAGCAATTGAAAAGTATTTGGCCAAATATTCCTGAAGTTTATATTCAATGGGACGAAGCAACCTGTGGCCAAGTTGTTTATCTCTTTAACGAAACGCAGAACAATTATAATGGTCGTTCAGAAGAATTTATTGCTTCAATGGTACGACCAGACAAAACCAATAAACAAAAACTAACAATTGCCACAGTTGATATTGGTGGTGGAACAACAGATTTGGTCATCAATGATTACGAACTGGATTATGGAGCCAATAAACAACTTAATAGTAGTAATGCTTACCTTGTTCCAACTCAACGCTTTCGTGATGGCTTTAAAGTTGCAGGTGATGATATTTTGCTTGATATCATCCAAGATACAGTTTTATCTTCATTAACTAATGGATTAAAACAGGTTGGACTTGTTGATCCTAATCCGATTTTATCGACAATTATTGGTTCACAGCAGGTATCAATTCAAGATGCTGTGTTACGACAACAATTAACTTTACAGTTATTTACACCTGTCGGATTACAGGTATTAAAACTATATGAACTTTATGAACCATTACATTCCGAAAAACATGTGTATAACATGACTTTTGGTGAGTTATTACGAAATAATGTGATGACAGATAATGTTCTTAATTTTATTAATGAACCGGTTCGTCGGGCTCTAAATAATCCTGAATTTTCCGTTCTTGATTTAAATGTTGAAATAAATCTTAAACGTATTCATCACTTATTTATTCGTGGTGATTATTATAATATTTGTAAAACATTCGATGCCTTATCTGAAATTATTAGCTGTTATCAATGTGATGTATTGTTATTGACCGGTCGACCATCTCGTTTACCTGGTGTACAAAGCTATTTCCGTTCTCGTTTATCTATTCCAGCAGGGCGTGTTTTACCATTACATGGTTATTATACCGGTGGCTGGTATCCTTTCCATAAACAAGAGCGCATTGATGATCCTAAAACAACAGCAGCAGTTGGAGCCATGTTATGTTTCTTAAGTAAAAACCTAAGATTAGCTAATTTTTATTTTAGATCCGCCAATATGGATTTGTATTCAACGGTTAAATATATTGGTCTATTAGATAATCTAAATATGATAAAAAAAGAAAATATTTATTATCAAGATATCGATTTAGATGATCCTGATTATGATTTTCCTGAGATCTCTTTTGAAATTCGAGGCACAACAAGACTTGGTTTCAAACAGTTAGAAATTGATCGTTGGCCTGCCTCAGCAATTTATATTTTAACTATTGAAAATAGTGATGTGGCTAAAAGATTAAGTGCTGAAGGAGTAGTTTTAGAAGTAACATTAGGAATAAAAAATCGACAAAAAACAGTTGAGAATTTCTATATTAAAGATGTCAAAGCTTCTGATGGACGTGCTTGCAGTAAAACCAAAGATATAAAGCTTAGTCTAAATACAATGGTAAATTCTGGCCTAATTAGCACACAATATTGGCTTGATAGTGGAATGATAAAACGATGAAAAATTTAAACGAACAACTTCCTAAATCTTGGGAACAGATTTATCAAGCATCAGCACAGGCAATTGAATGGGTCAATCAAACCCGAGATTCATCGAAACGTTTGCATAATGAAGCTGATAATTTAATTCTTGATCTTCGCCGATTACGTAATAGTGCTAAACGTTTAGGTGATGTGTCGACTAAATCCGTTGCGGTCGGTTTTTTTGGTTTGTCACAAGCAGGTAAATCTTATCTTATTTCAGCATTAGCGGCTGGTGAAAATGGTAAACTTGAAACAGTAGTTGATAATGAAGTTTTAGATTTTATTGATCACGTAAATCCTGTCGGTGGAGGTAAAGAGGCAACCGGACTTGTTACTCGGTTTAGTCGGACAGCCAAAGGTGGTATTGCCAACTATCCATTAGAGTTGAAATTATTTCAAGAAATAGAAATTGTTAAAATCTTAATTAATGCCTATTTTAAAGATTTTGATCAACAAAAAGTTATCAATAAAGTTGAGTTTTCAGAGTTAAATCAACTTATTCAACGTATCGAAAGTAAAAAGCAAGCTGATTACACCGGCGGTATAACTGAAGATGATATCGTTGATCTGTATGATTATTTATCTGAAAATTTTGGCAATTCACTTGAAGGATTGAAAGGTGGTTATTGGGAAAAAGCCATGTCATTGTTACCTTATCTTTCGATTACAGACCGTGGTGCTTTACTTTCTGTGTTATGGGGTGGTATCAGTGAACTTACAGCAATTTATATTCAATTGGCGACAACCTTATTAAGCTTAAATCATGTAAATACCATTTATGCGCCCCTCACCGTGTTAGTTAAGGACAATGGTGATGGTACTAAATCACAGATTGATAGCATCATGAATGTCGATATGCTTGAAAGGTTAAATACTGAAAATGATTCATCGGTAACCGTTACGCCACTTAATGGAGTGCCAACATCAATATCATTAGCGCAATTAGCCTTTTTAACTGCAGAATTGATCTTCCCATTAGTGAATCAAACTCGTGTACCTACTTTTGAGAATGTCGATCTGCTTGATTTCCCAGGATATCGTGGTCGATTAAATTTAATTTCTATTTCTGATGTCAAAGAAGGTAATCCTATCGCTCAACTTTTATTACGCGGTAAAGTCGCTTATCTTTTTGAAAAATACACTGATAGCCAAGAGATGAATGTTTTGGTAGTTTGTACGCCATCGGATAAACAATCAGATGTTAATGATGTTGGTCCAGTATTACAAAGATGGATTGATAAAACCCAAGGCGAAACAGCTGATAAAAGAGCAACAAAGAAAGCTGGATTACTATGGGCTATCACGATGTTTGATAAACGAATTGGCGCATCATTGTCGTTATCCCAAGACAATTTAAAAAATACTTGGGGTAAAGGTGGCTTATTACAGCAAACCATTTTAGAACGTTTTGGTAGTTATGATTGGCTATCCAATTGGTCAAATGATGGTAAATTTAACAATGTATTTTTGGTCCGTAAACCAGGATTTGACGTACCATTTTTAAATGTCGATGCTAAAGCAAATATTGAATTGTCTTACAATGAAAATTATCGACAAGAAATGTTAATGTTGAAAAATACATTCGTTGAAAATCCAGATATTCAAGAGTATGTCAACGCTCCTGATCAAGCGTGGGATGCGATGTTAAAATTAAATGATGGTGGCATTGGCCGAATTAGCCAGTATTTAGAACAAGTCGCCATTACTGAAGTTAAACAACAGCGGATTGTTGAACAACTTAATGAACAAATTGATTATATTATCAATATGCGTTTTGATACTTGGTATCAAGCTGGTAGCGATGAAGAATTAGGTAAGAAAAAACAGATAATTAATAATGTTGTAAAAGAACTACAAGGAAAAGCATTATTATTAGGTGAATTACTTAAAGTTTTAGAATTGCCGGATCAAACTATTCGAGCTTTGTATCATTCTAGCCATATGGATAATGATATCAGCAATACTAGCGGTGATGACGTAATCGATAATTCTTCAAACGATTTTGGCTTAAATACCGATTTTGAACTTTTTCCGGAAGTAAATTCACCTTTACAACCTCAGGTAGTTGCTAATATCGCTAGCGAATCAAAATTTGCTAAAAATGTGTTTACTGCATGGCTAGAACATTTAAGAAATATTGTATTAGATAAACATATTCTACAATTTTTCAGTATTGATCAGAAAGCACTCTCTTTTATTGTTGAAGAGTTGATTACGGGTGCTAACCGTTTGAAACTTGATACTAGCTTAACTGAAAAAGTTTTAGCTAATGAAAATGTAGGTAGTAAGCGTGATGATCTTGAGTCTCGGCAGGTTAGCTCTATTAATATGTTATTGGCTGATTTTATTGCATGGCTTGGTTTTATTCCTGGGCAAACAAGCAATATCCCTGTTAGCCGTGTTAATCAAGGTAAGCCGATATTTTCACCGCCATTGAGTCAATTCTCAAGTCAATTGTCACATCCATTACCGGTACTTGATGATAAGACTAAAAATTATTCTCAGTTTGCTATATTTGATTGGTTTATTGCCTTTGCAACGCTTGCTCAAGAAAATGTTGGTCACCATGCTGGCCGTGAAATAAGTCAAGAACAAAACTCTCAACTTGGTGAAATTTTAACTTGTTTTAAGCAATCACAAATACATTAGTATTATTGTGAATATATTAAATGACAATAATTTAATAATTATTAATAACAATAAGGTAGTTTTAAAACTACCTTACATTATGAAATATGTACCAAACCATTTGATACAATCATAGTGATGAAATAGAGGATATCATGGCATTAAGAATTGAATTAGAAGGCGATAAACCAGGCATTGCTAAATTTTTGGCTCAAAAATGGAGTGGTAGTGCTGATGTTGATCTGCTTATTCAACGTAACCAAGACGGTTATTATTTGTCTGGACTGAATCAATGGGGTCCGGAAAAGAATTGGCATACTGTAACTAACATGTCTGTCGATAATGAACAATTAAGTGGCCTAGTTGGTGAATGGCTAGTTGATTCTTTATTATCTCAAGAAAATCGTGTTAGATTCCTTATCGAAATTCGTGATAAACAGAATCAAAACTATACTGATAGAGGAGTGGTAAGTATTGCTGAAACAGTATTCCCTTCATCTGCTTTAAATACCCAATCATCAATATCTGATGAGATTGAACAAAATACATTAGAGTCGGATAAAGTAACTTCTAATCTTGTTGAATCTGATGATTCTCAATCTGTAGAGCCAGAAACCGAAGAACAAATAATTGAGGTTGAAAATGAGGTAATAGCAGAGCCTGAAAAAGAGATAGAAACGGAAATAGAAGTAACGCCTGCACCAGCAATATCACCACTACCCGCTAAAACCAAAAGTAAATTAGGGTTGTTTATTATTATTTTTGTCATTCTGCTAACTTTAGCTGGGATTGGTGTTGGAGTATGGTATTTCTTATTCTCTCAAGGTAAAAATCCTTTAACGTCTCTAACTCAAAGTAATAGTCAATGTAATGTTGCTAATGTTACAACCGATGATTTATCTTTTATTCAGCAATGTTTACAGAGTAAACCTGATACTGACACCGTAATTGATATCATAAATCAGGCCAAACAAGCTAATAAATGTAATATCGCACAGCGTTTATATGCAAATCAATCTTTATTGAATGCCAAAGTGGCTCTACTTTATGCGAAAGAATACGATGTGAAGTTTTATCAAGATAACCAGTGTTTTAAGGCTGATAAAGAAACGGCAATTTATTGGTATGAAACGTCATTAAATAATGATCCAAATAACGAGTTGGCTAAAGAACGGTTAGCAGAATTACAAAAATAATTAAGGTGCAGGTATGAAAAAAACAGTAATTTCAACATTGATTTTCGGATTTAGCCTGACTTGCTTACCTTTGGTTAGTTCGGCTTTAGAACCATTAAAGCAAGCCGGTAAAACAACACTTTATCAGCGAGTCTTGAGTACACCAACTTGTGAGTTGAAAAAAAATATTAATGATGCTACTGGTCAATCAGTACCTGCTTTTTCTCGTTATTATGTGTACGAACGTAAAAACGAAAATAATCAAGAATGGTTAAATGTCGGACCTGATTCATATGGTAAAACTGTTGGTTGGATTAATAATTCCTGTGCTGTTGCTTGGAATATGCAATTGACTTTAGTTTTTACTAATCCTGTTGAACGTGATCCTTTATTATTTTTTAAAGATAAAGCTTCTTTATCAACAATTGTTGATGCTGATAAACCGGAAACATTAATAACACCTATTCGTGATACATTAAAAAAGAATAAAGTTGCACCACAAGTGGTGGCTCAAGAACCTAAAGAATTTATTGATTTTAAAAGTAATTTTTATTTATTACCTATCTTACAAGGTGAAGAGGTAATGAATGGTCAAGGTTTTTATGAAAGAATTTTAGAGGTTGCTTCGGTTAGTAAACAAGAAACAGTCGTTAAAAATAATAACAAATCTACGAATTCATCTTCTGATGATAACAGTAATCAAGTTGCACCGTTTAAGGCTGCTATTGTATTTGTTATTGATTCAACTATTTCAATGGATCCTTATATTTCTAGGACCAAAGAAGCGGTAGAAAGAGTTTATCAACATATTGAAAAAGAACATTTACAAGAGCAGGTTAAATTTGGTTTGATTTCGTTTCGTTCAAGTTTAAAAGCCTCAGATAAATTAGAGTTTGTTAGTAAAGTTTTTGCAGATCCAAATAAAGTAAAAAATAAAGATGATTTTAAAGCGTTGAGTGCTTCACTCAAACAGGCATCAGTATCCACTGCTTATTTTGCCGAAGACTCTTATGCTGGTGTATCGCAAGCATTAAATGATATTAATTGGAATAGCTTTGGTGCTCGATATATGATTTTGATTACTGATGCAAGTGCAATTCCTGGTGATGATAAACTGTCAAGTACTGGTATGGATGCTGCTCAATTACGGCTTGAAGCACAACATAAAGGTGTTGCAATTTATGCCTTACATTTAAAAACAAAAAGTGGTGAAAAGGATCATCAAGTTGCCGCAGCTCAATATTCTGACTTGACTTATAACGATTTTATTCATAAATCATTATATTATCCCGTTAATGCTGGTGATGTTAATGAGTTTGGAAAGAAAGTAGATTCATTAGCACAAGCTTTATCAGAGCAAGTTAAATTAGCTTATAAAGGTGAATCATCAGTTGGTAATGCGCTTAATGCTAAAGATGATGATAACTCTAATATGCTAAAAGATGCTTTACTATTGAGTAAGGCGATGCAATTAGCTTATCTAGGTGATACTAAAGGAACTAAAGCGCCAACTGTTTTCAAAGCATGGATTGCTGATAAAGATTTTATTAAACCGGCAATTCCAACTGCGGAACCGCGAATTTTGTTAACTAAATCACAATTAAGTGATTTGAGTGATATTGTGACTAAGATTGCTAATGCAGCTAATGATGGATTAATTTCAGCCGATGATATGTTTTCACAATTACGTTCTGTTGCTGCGGCAATGGGACAAGATCCAAATAAATTAAAATCAGATTCTGTCACTAAGATTGCTGATTTAGGTTTACTTGGCGAGTATTTAGATAATATTCCCTATAAAAGTGATGTAACAGGTCTTGACCAAGAAACATGGAAAAGTATGAGTGGAATTGAACAAGAAAAGTTTATTCGTAATCTAAATAGCAAAGTCCGTTATTATCAAAAATGTAATGCTGATGTTGATCGTTGGATTTCACTATCTGAAGGTAGTGATCCACGTGAAAATGTCTATCCTGTACCATTAGAAATGTTGCCATAAAATGTTAACTATTCATAACTTGGTAATTTCTAGGCCGATAGACAAATCTTTTTTTAAAGTTTGCCTACCAGAACTTTCGGTTAAAGCCGGTCAGGTTGTTGTCATTAAAGGTGATAGTGGCTGTGGTAAGAGTACTTTACTCGAAATGATCGGTATGATCTTACAGCCTGATGAAATCAGCCATTATCATCTTATGGTTGATAATCAAAATTACGATATTGCTGATGTGATTCAACGCAATGATGTGAATGAATTAGCGACTATACGAGCAAAATATTTGGGATTTATGTTACAAACAGGTGGATTATTACCGTTTTTAAATATTAAAGATAATATTTTATTATCAGCGAAGTTATTACAAAAAAATATTGATGCTACCAGATTTGATTACTTAATTGATAAATTGAATATTGGTCATTTGTTAAATAAATATCCTAAACAGTTATCAATAGGTGAAAGGCAACGAGCATCTTTCATACGCTCGATTATTCATAAACCTGCTTTACTGTTAGCTGACGAACCAACTTCTGCACTTGACCCTTATAATGCTAATTTACTATTTGATTTAATTATAGAGCAAGCTCAACAAGATAATATTGCAGCTCTGATTGTCACTCATGATTGGCAACGGATTGAAAATAAAGGATTGTTTACTTTATCGGCAAAATTATCCTCTACGCAATCATCAGAATTTTTACCGTTATAAAATAGGGTGTAAAAAGATGGATAATGTAACATCAAAATGGCGATTTATTACTCGGTTATCATTGGCCGATTTATGGTATGACAAGAAAGTATCATTTTGTATTATCGCATCTATAATATCTGTTATTACGCCATTATTGCTGTTGTTTAGTTTGAAGTATGGTGTTGTCGCTCAGCTACGCCATCAGTTACTTAATGATCCACAAAATTTAGAGATAAAAATTGTCGGTAATTTACAACTTAATCAGCAAATGTTTGATTGGATTGCAAAGCAACCTGAAACGGCGTTTGTTATTCCGCTTACTCGTTCTTTGAATACTCAAGCTGATTTGCTTAATGATTCAAGTCATTTTGTTAATAATGCTGAAATTATTCCAACCGCAAAAGGTGATCCAATAACTCAAGATATGCCTTTGATTGATAAAAAAGACCAAATTTTATTGAGTTCTTTAGCTGCTGAGAAAATGCAAATAAAAATTGGTAGCCGAATAAAGATGGTTATCACCAGACAACTAGATGGTAAATTGGAAAAAGGGATAACAGAATTAGAGGTTATTGGCATTATTCCTGAAACGTATTATAGTCGTGCCGCAGGTTTTATAAGCTTAGATCTTTTAATTGAAATGGAACATTTTTATGATGGTTATCAAAGTAAAATTTTTCCAACCGGAACGGGTTTAGTTGATTCTTCCTACCCTAACTCATTTGCAAGAGCGCGAATTTATGCTGATTCACTTGATGATGTTGCTCCTTTAGCATTTAAATTACGTGAAAAAAATATAGAGACGAGAACTCAGGCTAGTGCGATTGAAAATATGCAAGCCATTGACCGAGTATTAGGTTTTATTTTTAGTGTGATTGCTATTACGGCAATTTTTGGTTGTATATTATCTTTTAGTGGTTCATTTTTATCTAATATAGAGCGAAAACGTAAAGATATTGCTTTCATGAGGCTTATAGGATTTAAATCTAAGCAAGTTATGTTCTATTTACTGATGCAGGCAATGACGTTAAGCTGCTTAGCTTTTATCGTATCATGTTTGCTATTTTTATTAGGAAATTGTGCATTTAATCTCGTTTTAGGTAAAAATTTAGTTTCACAACCAATTGTTAGTCAATTACAATTTTATCATTTTATTATCGCATTTATATTAACACTATTGATATCATTCATTGTTGTTGCGATAGGAGGACGAGGTGCCATTAGTATTCAACCAGCAGAAAGCCTACGTGAAGCGTAAGTTTAATCCTATTTTTTGGGTAATTGCTTTCAGTTTTATTCCTAGTATTGGATATGCTCAGCCTTGGGATAGTAAATTTTATAATCCTAAACCTGACAATGATGATGTTATTCTACCTATGCCATGTGAAGGTAGTCTGGTAATGAAAAAAGTCTTTACACCAACACGTAAACCATTAGATGATATTAAAATTATTTTAGGTAATAACCAAAAAGAACTTGGTTTCGCTGAGTATGCAACACCTAATTATATCTCAGGTAGTTTTTCTGATGGAGGTGCCGAAAGATATTATCTTATTGGCAAATATGAAATTACCGCTCTTCAATATCAATCTGTTATGAATGATAATTGCCCAACAGCTAAAACGAATCTTGCTTTTCCTATTACTGACATCAGTTGGTTTGATGCCGTGGCTTTTACGGATAAATATAATCGTTGGTTAATTGAACAAACAAAAAATAGATCAAATGATGTTCCAAAAGGTTATTTTCGTTTACCAACGAATACTGAATGGGAATACGCTGCAAGAGGTGGTGCTAAAGTTACTGAGTCAGAATTTCGTGAATCAAAATTTCCTATGGGGAATAGTTTAGAAAATTATGCTTGGTTTTCTGGTGCAAAATCAGCCAATGGTAAATTACAACTTATTGGTCGGTTAGAAGCCAATCCGCTTGGTCTTTATGATATTTTGGGTAATGCGAGTGAAATGATGTTCGATTCATTTCGGATGAATAAACTTGATCGTTATCATGGTCAGCAAGGAGGTATTACTGTTCGTGGAGGAAGTTATTTAACGCCTGAAGCATCAATAACTACTTCGTTAAAAATAGAAAAACCTTACTATGATGTTCAAAGTGCTTATAAAAGCAAAGATGTTGGATTTCGTTTAGTTTATACAACTGAAGTTATACAGTCGAATGAGCTAGTAAAAGAACTCGACAAAGAATGGAATGAACTGGGTAACCAAGCGGGTCTTTCAAAAGATGATAATGTGGTTAGTGAGTTAGAAAAAATTACCAAGCAAGTTGATGATGAAAAAACTAAAAAAGAATTAAATCAACTTAATGCTCTTTTACGTAGTGCCAATCAAGCTCGTGATGAACAAAGAGATCGCTCTATTCAATCAGCATTACAATTGGGTGCTTTTTTATGTGCTAATGTTTCCGATTTAAATGCTAAATTTGAATATAATAATAATTTATATGAAACAATGATTAATGAGGTATGTGATCCAAATGAAATAGAGACATTGAATGAAGATAATATGTGTTCCAAAGTGAAACTAAATGATTTAAATAATGTCCTAAATGAGTCTAAAAATGCACGTGATTTTATATTAAAATACTATTCAGATACTATTGTAAATACTGCAACAAATTATGATAAGGATATTATTAATAATCAATCTAAACCTACGCAATTTATACTTGAAAATAGTGGTAAAGCTAATATGAGCGATTACTTAAAACTCTATTTCAAACATATTAATAAATATATTGAATCAGGGAAGATCGACCGAACAAATTGGCTTGAGACGTGTAATGAAATAAAAGGAAAGTAATAATGAATAAATTAATAGTAACAATAACTTTGTGTATCTCCTTGATTCTATCAGGTTGTCAAGCATCAGGTGGTGCAAGTTCAAAAGATGTTGATCCAGCTTTAAGCAAAAGTAATAGCGCCAAATTTTTTAGTAAATCAGCATGGCAGTCTTGTGCTATAGGTGCCGGAATCGGTGGTATTGGTTGTGTTTTATTGGGTGGTAAAACCGGGGCATGCCTTGCTTCAGCCGCTGTTGGTTGTGGGGTAATGATGGGGGCCAATTATTATCTTGATACTAAACGAGCTGAATATGCTGATGCTGAAATGCGACTTGATGTTTATATTCAAGATGTTCAGCAAAATACCTATGAAGTCCAAGCTATAACTGAAAGTGCGAGAGCTGTTTTAGATAAAAACTTGGCAACATTAAAATCGTTAAATAAACAAATTAATTCTCAATCAGTCACTAAAACACAGGCCCAAAAAGATCTGACTCAAATAGACGCTAACATTGCTTATTTGAAAGATAAATTATCACGCATGAAAAAAGTTGAAAATGATTGGGTTTCAATTTCTTCACAAGAACGACAATCAGGTGTAAATGTGTCAAAACTTGATAAAGAAATTAATCAGTTACATAAACAAATTGCGGTACTTGAAAAACAAATTAATCTTGTTACTCAACAACGTTCAGCTGTAAGGGTAAGCTAATTATGAAAAAGATATCTATTATATTTTTACTTAGTCCATTGTTACTTATAACGGGGTGTTCGACAACGCCAGAACAATGTGACCCAACTAATACTAACATTGGTATTATGGATAAAATTAGTTGCAATTATTCAGGTAACTATCAAGCTCGTATTGATAAAAAAGAGCAAATTTTAGAGAATGAAAAACGAGCTAATGCACAATTCAGAGAAATTTATGCAACGATTGAAAGACAAAAAAATTCGACTTCATTAAGTGTGAAACAAAAACAGACACAGTTGCAAAAATTAAAAACAGAATTAACTCAATTAACTAGTGAAGTAAAACAAAAGGCTAAAAATCGTGATGATTTACAAGCACAAGTTAATGATATTGAGCAACAGTTGAAGAAAGTTAACAATTCCAATTCATCTGAACTTGAAAAACAAGTTGAATTAGATAAGTTAAATAAAAAACTTCAACAGTTACAAAAAGCTTTAAATTTAGGTAAATAATTTAGCCATGCAACGTATAACAAGAGTTATATTTGATCAGAGTGAATCGGATAAGATTTCTTTGTTAAAAGAATATAACTCTTTATTAGCATTGCTAAAAAATAATTTAACTGAACGAACATTTTCGATTTTAGCTCAACCAAAAATAATTGATAATAATCAATATATTGGTTGGTATAGTAATTTAGAAGGGCAACCTATTTTACTTGATGATATTGAAAGTGAAGAATATAAAAAGCAGATAGAAAAAAAGCTGAATACGCGAATTAATGACCTTGAACTCGTAATCAAATCAATGTCATTCACAAGTGAGGAACAAGCATTAATATCTGCATGGTTACCGAGAATAAAAAACTCAGGAAATACCATTTATGTAATTAATGATGACCCTGTTATTGTTAATTCATTTAAAGCTCCGATTTTACCTGAACCTACAGCAATACCACCAACATCAAAATCATTTTGGCGTTGGTGGTATTTCTTATTGCTTGTACTGTTTTTAATTATATTAATTGGTCTTGTTTGGTACTTTTTTTGTCCTTATGGCAAAGAAAAAGTATCAGATACGCTACCAATAATTTCGCAAAATACTGAAAAAAAAGAAGTTGAATCAACCCCCGTAGTTGAACAACCCAATGCTTTAGAACCAAAAACAGAACCTGTAACGGAAGTTAAGAATTGTATAACTAAAGAAGAATTAACTAACAATAAGTCTGCTTCTAAAATGGTGATGATATTTGATAATTCAGCCTCAATGACTTTAACCTTGATGGAATCACAAGCGAGTATTGATAAATATTTAAAAAGCGATTTCTATTCAATGACAGAAAAAGAAGCTGAAGCTTATGAAAGAAAAATGACCAGATTACCTAATCGTTTATCAAGTAGTAAAGAAGTGGCATTAACCAGTATTGATAAAATACAACAAAATATAGATATTTCACTTGTAACGTTAACAAGTTGTCCGGCTGCACAAACTACATCATTCTATCCTTATGAAGATAGAGAAAAATTAAAAAGCAAAATTAAACGGTTGCAGCCATTAGAATATAATAGTGCCACACCATTATATAGCGGTGTTAAACAGGCCAGTAAAATGCTTGATGGCATTAATCGTGATGATTATATATTAATTATTAGTGATGGTGAGGATAATTGTACTAAAAGTAATATATGTACTCTTGCTAATGAAATAGCTACAGAACAACCTCGTTTAAAAATTAATATTGTTGATATTGCTGGACAGCATAAAATAGATTGTGTAGCAAAAAGCACTGGCGGTAATGTTTATATAGCTCAAAATCCAACCGAGCTTATCAATCAAATGAGTAATGCCGTTTCAGATATGAATATTAGTAAACCTATTTGTAAATAAAATATTTAGTTAACCAATGGGCTTTTATACTAATTTTTTAGTAACAAGGAATAAGTTTAGAGATGCAAAGAATAACTCGTATTGCTTTTGATCATAATAATGTAGACAAGATGCAGTCACTGGAACAGTATAATTCTTTACTTTCGATACTTAAACCTCATTTGACCGCAAGAACATTTTCAATTTTTGCTTCACCAAAATTAATAGAAAATAACCAATATATTGCTTGGTATACAAACCTTGAAGGTCAACCTATATCACTTAATGATATAAATGACGCCTCGCAAAAAGCAGTAATTGAAGATGCTTTACATACTCGAATCAATGATATTGAAACAACTGTAAAATTAATTCCTTTAAATAATCAACAAAGAAATTTAGTTTCTTCATGGTTAGCAAGAATTAAAAGTCCAAATAATCAAATTTATGTGATCAATAATGAACCAGTTATTATTGATACTTTTGAGCCAATTGTATTTCCTGACCCTCCTATTGTCGCGCCAAAAGGTTTTTGGCGATGGTGGTACACCTTAATATTAGTTTTATTTTTATTATTAATTTTAGGTTTGTTATGGTTCTTTTTTAATCCTTTTAAAAAGACTAGCAAGGTGGAACCAATCGTCGAACCAGCGATTACACAACCAATTGAACCGAAAAAAACTGAACTAACCGTTGAATTTGCAAAACAACCAGAACTTGTCATTAAACCTAAACCTGAATTGAAACCAGAACCACAGGTTTCAGAGCCACAACCTGTAGTTGTACCTGACCCAACACCAGAGTCGGTTAGCAAATCAGAACCTAAACCAGCGCCAAAAGTAAAAAATCCACCAAATTGTATTACTAAGGAAGAATTGGTAAAAAATTCTAATCCATCCAAAATGGCGTTGATCTTTGATAATTCTTTATCAATGACGGTAACATTAGCAGAGCCTCCTTCACAAGTTCAGCAATATTTTAATTATCTAACCCATGGCTACCCTAGCTATATGCCTGCATCAGAAAGAATTGCGTATGAAAAACGGATGTCTCGACTACCGACTCGTTTATCAACCAGTAAAAAAGTGGCATTGACTAGTATCGATAAAATTCAACAAAATATTAATATAGCATTAGTGGCATTAAATAGTTGTCCAGCGGCAGATACAACACCATTTTATAATTACTCGGGCAGAGGCGCTTTAAAAAGTAAAATTAATCGATTAACACCAAGTGCAGCTGGTGGCGGAGGCACACCACTTTATAGCGGGTTACAAAAAGCCAGCCAGATGCTTGATGGTGTAAAACGAGATGATTATATCCTTATAATCAGTGATGGCGATGATAACTGCTCAAGGAATAATATTTGTACTCTAGCTAATTATATTGCAGCTCAGAAACCTCGACTTAAGATAAATATCGTTGATATAGCGGGTGAACATAAAATAGATTGTGTTGCTAACGCTACTCGAGGTAAAGTTTATATTGCACAAAGTCCTAAAGATATGATTAGACAGATGAATAAAGCGGTATCTGATTTAAAAATTAATCGTCCTGTTTGCCAGTAAACAGATAAATAAAATTGATAATGTCGAATGATTTGAACTAGATTTTAATCAATAGTTATCTTTAATAAAAATAACTATTAAAAATGGTAAAAAAACCAGACAGGATGTCTGGTTTTTATTGATTAAATAATCGTTATTAAAAGTCTAAATTAGCTGCTTTTAATGCATTTTCCTCAATAAATAGTCGACGAGGTTCGACTTCATCTCCCATTAATGTAGTAAACAATTGATCTGCTTCAATTGCATCTTTAATGGTTACTTGCAACATACGACGACTGGTTGGATCCATGGTTGTTTCCCATAGTTGTTCGGGGTTCATTTCTCCTAAACCTTTATAACGTTGGATAGTTAATCCACGGCGAGATTCTCGAATTAACCAATCAACAGCCTCTTCGAATGAGCTTACTGGTTGTTTTCGTTCGCCTCGTTGTATAAATGCACTTTCTTCCAGTAAATCTTTCAATTGTGAGCCTAAATGGCAAATATTTCGGTATTCATTACTATGAATAAATACTTGATCTAAAGCATAACTGGTATCAACTCCATGTGTTCTTACTTTGATTACAGGTATATATAACTCTGCTTTTTCATTGTAATCCGCACTATAATGGTAGCTACTGCCATGTTGTTCTTTATTTGATAATTTTTCAACAATTGATTTTGCCCACTGTTCAGCTTTTTGTTGGTCTTTTAAAATATCTTCATCTAATACTTCTTGATAGACTAATTCTGATAGCAAGGCTCGAGGATAGCGACGTTCCATTTTAGTAATTAGTTTTTCAACTTTTTGGTATTCAGCAATTAATTTTTCTAAAGCTTCACCGGCTAAAGCTGGGGCATGATCATTAACATGTAGTGATGCATCTTCCAAAGCTAGAGCAATTTGGAATTGAGTCATTGCATCATCATCTTTAATATATTGTTCTTGTTTGCCTTTTTTAACTTTATAAAGTGGTGGTTGTGCGATATAAACATAACCTCGTTCAATAATTTCAGGCATCTGACGGTAGAAGAAGGTTAACAATAACGTTCTAATATGTGAACCATCCACATCCGCATCGGTCATGATGATAATGCTGTGATAACGCATTTTATCTGGATTATATTCATCACGACCAATACCACAACCTAAAGCAGTAATTAAAGTTGCGACTTCTTGAGACGAAAGCATTTTGTCAAAACGGGCTTTTTCAACATTAAGGATTTTACCTTTTAACGGTAAAATTGCTTGATTTCTACGGTTACGCCCTTGTTTTGCAGAACCACCCGCAGAGTCCCCTTCCACTAAGTAAAGTTCTGATAATGCGGGGTCTTTTTCCTGACAGTCAGCTAGTTTACCTGGTAAGCCACCTAAATCTAAAGCACCTTTACGGCGTGTCATTTCTCGTGCTTTTCGTGCTGCTTCACGAGCTCTAGCGGCATCAATAATTTTGCCAACCACAATTTTGGCATCCGATGGATTTTCCAGTAAATACTCAGCTAATTTTTCACCCATCACTGATTCAACTGCTGATTTTACTTCAGACGAAACCAATTTATCTTTGGTTTGTGATGAAAATTTAGGATCTGGCACTTTTACTGATACTACTGCAATTAGTCCTTCACGTGCATCATCACCAGTGGCACTGATTTTAGCTTTTTTGCTATATCCTTCAGCTTCCATGTAGTTATTTAGTGTACGAGTCATTGCTCCACGAAAACCAGCCAAGTGGGTACCGCCATCACGTTGAGGAATATTATTGGTAAAACAATAGATATTTTCTTGATAGCCGTCGTTCCATTGTAAAGCAACTTCGACACCAATATTGTCTTTCTCAGTACTAAAATAAAAAATCTTCGGATGGATTGGATTTTTATTTTTATTTAAATATTCAACAAAAGCTTGAATACCACCTTCATAATGGTAGTGTTCACTTTTACTTGTTCGTTCATCTGTAAGTTTTATTGAAACACCAGAATTTAAAAATGATAATTCACGTAATCTTTTCGCTAAATGATCGTAGACAAACTCAATATTAGAGAAAGTTTCTGGGCTTGGCCAGAAGCGAACATAAGTACCAGATTCAGTTGTTTCACCAATAACTTTAAGTGGTTCTTCTGGCACGCCTAAATGATAAGTTTGTTTATGGATTTTACCTTCACGGTAAATAACTAATTCTAATTTATCTGATAATGCATTTACAACCGAGACACCAACACCATGCAAGCCACCAGATACTTTATATGAATTATCATCAAATTTACCACCAGCATGTAAAACGGTCATAATAACTTCTGCAGCAGAAATACCTTCTTCTTCATGGATGCCGGTAGGAATTCCTCGGCCATCATCTCGTACTGAAACAGAATTATCTGGATGAATAGTAACTTCGATATGGTGACAATAACCCGCTAATGCTTCATCAATGGCATTATCTACCACTTCAAAAACCATATGATGAAGGCCTGTACCATCATCAGTATCACCAATATACATTCCTGGACGTTTTCGAACCGCATCAAGTCCTTTAAGTACTTTAATGCTTGAAGAATCATAAGAGTTAGACATGGATTTCTCGACTTGTTTAATTATTTATATCATTCTATATATTTAAGAAATTATACCAGATTTTATGTGAAAAATCTTATCATTTTCATCGATCATATGGGTAATTTGTTCTTGATTAACCGCAGTAATAAAAACTTGAGATTTAGCTGATTTTAACCGCTTAGCTAATAGATTACGTTTATTTTGATCCAGTTCAGAAGTAAAGTCATCTATTAAATAAATACAAGATAGTCCAGTTTTCTCTGAAAAATATTCACCTTGTGATAAACGTAATGCACACATGAGTAATTTTAATTGTCCACGAGATAGCAAATCTTCTACTGGAATGTTATCTATACGTAATTTTATATCGGCTTTATGTGGGCCTAATGAAGTGTAATTAATGAATTTATCTCTCTCAAATTGTTTATATAAAATATCAGAATAATTCATCCCATATTCCCAACCTTGATAATATTGGCAATTTAGTTGGTACTCAGGTAAAAAATTCCGACAAGTTTCTATAATTTGCGGAAATATATTTTGACTATAATCTGCTCTAATTTGACTGATTTTTTCGGCAATTGGTATTAGTTCTTTATCCCAAGGTAATAATTGATTATAGTTAGAAGATTGTTTTAATAACGCATTTCTTTGTTTAAATAATCGTTTTAAATTGTTCCATAGTGATACAAATTCTGGGTAATGGTGAAAACATCCCCAGTCTATAAACGCGCGACGATATTTTGGACCACCAGTAAGTAAATCAAATCCTTCTGGAGTAATAAGTTGAATAGGTAATAGCTTAGCTAAGTCAGTTAATCGAAATCCTTCATCACCATCGATTTTTATCGTATTATCATTATTTCGTGTTTTTGATAATCCTATTGTGCGAATTTGTTGAGATGACTCTATTTGGCTAAATAAAACTAACTCAGGCTTTTCATGTTGTATGATTCTATTTGATTGAATATGTCTAAATGCTCGGCCATGGCCAAGCATATAAATAGCCTCAAGTAGACTGGTTTTTCCACTACCATTATCACCAACTATATAATTGAAATGATTTGATAATGATAATTCAGCATAATCAATGTTTCGAAAATTGTGGATTTTGATTTGTGAAAGAGTCATGTTGGTAAAATTTCCGGCCGAAACCGGAAGTTTGATAGATAGTTATTTATTTATTATAAGCGCATTGGCATAACAACATAAGTAGCTGATTGATTATTGATATCTTCAATTTGCACACTAGATGTTGCATCTGTTAATAATAATTGTACGCTATCACATTTTAGTGTGTTTAATATATCTAATAAATAAGTCACATTAAAGCCAATTTCAAGCTCTTGTGATTCATATTTTACATCAATCACTTCTTCCGCTTCTTCTTGTTCAGGATTATTTGCTGTGATTTTTATTTGGTTGTTATGTACATATAATCTTATACCACGGAATTTTTCGTTTGAAAGAATTGCCACTCGTGATAATGCATTTCTAAGCTCTTCGCATGATACTTCAAGTGGTTTGTCCGGATTACGAGGCATCACTCGTTTATAATCAGGAAATCTTCCATCAATAAGTTTTGAAGTAAAGGTAAAATCACCAAGATTAACACGTAAATTATTATTGCCAATCTGCATATTTACTAGCTCATCATTGTCACTAACCAGTTTAGCTAGTTCTATTACCCCTTTTCTAGGTAAAATAACTGAACAAGATTCCGCGATATTTTGACCTACGGGTTGAGCACACACAGCTAAACGATGACCATCTGTCGCAACGGTTTTTAATAATCCATCTTCGATCTCAAATAACATACCATTTAAATAATATCTTACATCTTGATTCGCCATTGAAAATTGGACTGCATCAATAAGTCGTTTGATTGTCTTTTGTGGTATGGATAGATCAACATCACTTTGCCAATTTTCTAAATTAGGAAAATCTGTCGCAGGTAATGTGGCTAGGGAAAATTTGCTACGTCCAGACTGAATAATTAATCGGTTATCGTCAACGCTTATCGAAATTTGGGCATTACTTGGTAGATTTCGGCAAATATCGAGGAACTTTCTTGCGGGAACAGTTGTTGCCCCTGGCTCACAAGGTTCGGTTAAAGGAAGATGAGATATCATCTCAATCTCTAAATCGGTTCCGGTCATTGATAATGTATTATCAATAACTTGTAATAGTAAATTACCTAAAATAGGTAAAGTAGGGCGACTGCTTAACGGTGCGCTAACAAGCTGTAAGGGCTTAATAAGTTTTTCACGATCTATAATAAATTTCATAGTGTTAATTCTTTTTTAAGTTGATAATGTTCTAATTAAATTGGAATAATCCTCTTTAATATCATTGCTTTCTTCTTTCAATTCGGCAATTTTTCGGCAAGCATGTAATACAGTTGTGTGATCCCTACCGCCGAAACCATCTCCAATCTCTGGAAGGCTCTTATTCGTCAACTCTTTTGCTAAAGCCATAGCGACCTGTCTTGGTCTTGCAACTGAACGAGAGCGACGTTTTGATAATAAATCAGAAACTTTGATTTTATAATATTCAGCAACCGTTTTTTGAATATTTTCAATAGTAATCAATTTTTCTTGCAAGGCAAGTAAATCTTTCAAAGCATCTTTTACAAAATCAATAGTGATAGATTTACCTGTAAAATTGGCATTGGCTATCACACGATTCAATGCTCCTTCTAATTCACGCACGTTGGAACGCAAACGTTTAGCAATGAAAAATGCTACCTCTTCAGGTAGTTTTATATTATTTTCTTCCGCTTTTTTCATTAGAATCGCAACTCGAGTTTCAAGCTCAGGTGGCTCGATAGCAATGGTTAACCCCCAACCAAATCTCGATTTTAAACGATCCTCAACACCATTAATTTCTTTAGGATAACGATCAGAAGTTAAGATTATTTGTTGATTACCTTCCAATAATGAGTTGAAGGTATGAAAAAATTCTTCTTGAGATCGTTCTTTATTAGCAAAAAATTGGATATCATCAATAAGTAGTGCGTCAACCGAACGATAATAATTTTTGAATTCTTCAATAGCATTATTTTGTAGTGCTTTTACCATATCTTGCACAAAGCGTTCTGAGTGCATATAAACCACTTTGGCATTGGCTTTGCCGGCTATAATTTCATTACCAACTGCATGTAATAAATGGGTTTTACCTAACCCAGTTGATCCATATAAAAATAATGGGTTATAAGCTTTTCCTGGGTTTTCAGCGACTTGTTTTGCTGCAGCTACAGCAAGTTGGTTAGATTTACCTTCAACAAAACTATTAAATGTATGTTTATGATTAATTCCTGAATAATATGCGTGGTTGCTATTGCTTTCTTTGGTTGTTTTCCAAGCAGGAGCAATATCAGGCTTAGATTGATTAACTTCAGATTTTTTTTCTACTGACAGAGTAGAGCCGACTTCAAGATATAATTTTAAAGAATCATTACCTAAAAGTGTATTTAATAGCTGTGAAATAGTCGTTAAATATTTATTTTTGACCCAATCTAATACAAATCTATTGGGCGCATAAATATAGAGTTTATTCTCAATCATTTCTGCTTGCAACGGGCGAATCCATAAGTTGAATTCTGTTGTTGGAAGGGCCTCTTGTAATTGAGAAAGACAATCTTGCCAAATTGCAGTAGGCACGGCTACTCCTTTAACTAGGATACTAACAATATTGCGATAATTATAATCTTTTTTGTGGATAATTTATAGCTTAAAAACAAGATATAATTTATTAATTAACAAAAGGTATAAATAAAAAACCCAGCTTTAAGCTGGGTTTTAACAGATATCATTAATCAACAATCATTATTTTGTTTGATCAATTACTTGAACTTCTTGAACGTTACGTGCTTTAACTTCAATTTCAACACGACGATCTGGTGCTAAACATGCTTTTAAGTCAGCGCCACGAAGTGCATTACATTTAGTACCAGTAACTGGTTGTGATTTACCCATACCACGTGAAGAGATGATTTCAGCTGGTACACCTTTTTGTACTAAGTAGTTTAATACAGTGTGAGCACGACGTTCTGAAAGTTTTTGGTTGTAGTTATCAGAACCAATACGGTCAGTGTGACCAATTACTACGATAGCACTTTCAGATGGGTTAATTTTAACAAGAGTTGCTAATAAGTTATCAAGTGCTTGGCGACCTTCTGCTTTTAAGTCAGCTTTTGCATAAGCAAATAACACATCTTCATTTAACACATAACGGTTTACTTCAGTTTTGATTTCAACTGGAGCTGCAACCGCTGGTGAACCTAAACGGTAAGTGATACCTAAGCTAACAGTACCTGCGTCTGGAGATGCATCAGTTTTAGTATGAATATGTTGAACATATTGATACTCTAAACGAGTTGAGAAGTCTTCGTTAAGACGATAATCAAGACCTAATGCGTAAACAGGTGATACATCAGTTTTTGTACCGCCTTTACCATAAAGATCTTTAGTCAAACCACCATTTTTCCATTTAGCGATAGTTACCATTCCACCTGCACGACCATAGATATCTAAATCGTCAGAGATAAATGATAATGGATAACTTAATTTACCAGTTAAAGAAACGCCTTGAGCAGAAACTTTACTTTTTCCTAAATCGTATCCTTTACCTGCATAATGAAAAGATCTTTTGTATTTAGCTGAACCTAACCAGTCATAACCTAATTCAAATGCTAAGTAAGGATTAGCTTGGAAACCTAAGAATGCACCGCCAGCAACATTACTGCGATTAGATGTTTTTATACTTACATCATCAAAAGCACGAACTTTTTTTGCATCTAATTTATAAAGTTCTGACCAACCTAATTTAGCACCTGTATAAAAAGTGTTGTCTTCATATGCTGCATTAGCGGCAGTAGCGGTTAAACTTGCAACTGCAATTGCTAGAGCTAGAGTCGTTTTTTTCATTTTTTGCCTCAACTTATTTGTTATAGACGTTGTTTAATTTGATTTTATTGTTTAAATTTACTTCTTATAAATAGATATTACTAATAATTATGTTACACATAATCTAGCTTTAATTATAGCACATAAATTGCGCAAAGCTAGATAGAATAATCCTACATTTTAAAAATTAAATAACTTTAATTGGCATTAACCAATTTTATTAACTGTAATATATAAATCATTTATAGAGTTAGATAAAGTATTGGCCATAATGTAAAAATCCGCTTCAAGTCGTTTATCAAACTCATCAGAACCAATATCTTCATTTTCGTCCATTATAATAGAATCAAATTTTACTTTTTTCAATGTAAAGTCTGGGTTTATAATAAAATTGATACCACGTTCATCAATAATTTTAAGTTTGGTTACCCATTTACCAGAATCTAAATGAACTAACATTTCGTCGCTAGTAATATCTTGGTTTTTACAGTTAATAATTCCATTACCTTCCAGTGGATCTTTTAATTCAGCTTCATCACCTAGTATAAAAGGAGGGAAATTTAACTTTTCTTTAACCCAAGTAGTCATTATCTTTTCAAGTGGTTTATCAATTGATAATGGGGTTAATGCTAAAGATCCAAGCTCTTTACGTAAAATTGCTAAAATATCTTCAGCTAGTTTAAAACTACTACAATCAATAATAATTCTTCTATTTTCAGTATCGATCCATAACCAATAATGGTTATATTTACTAAATGCTCTAGGCATTAAATCGATCATTACTTCATCTTTTAGTGTTGCTTTTTCATTTTTGCTGAGCTTTCGACTTAATGCTTTCTCTTGTTTATCAATTTTATCAATTAGTGCTTGTTTAATTACTGGCGCTGGTAATATTTTAGTTTCTTTTTTAATCCGTAACAGTAAATGTCCTTGCATATCAATAATGAAATTATCTAAGTTATTATCATTATAAGGCGAAACCCATCCCATCTTAGAGGTATCTAAATTACCGCACGGCGAAAATGAAGCCGATTTAAGCGCTTGTTCAATAGTTTGTTTATCAAGTAAATTGTCATTATTAAGTTGGTAAATAATTGCGTTTTTAAACCAAAGCATAGTGTTATATTTCCAAAAATTTGCTTTATGAAGTTTATTTTATCATAACGATTTATAATAAAAATTTCATAGACGATAATATATTATCGCCTTAGTAATAAGATTTGATAAAAAATTCTTTAAAATTTATAAGATACACCCATATAAATAGATGTTACCGTACTATCATCAACCATTGGGCTATCGGCTGCATCGCCTGTTAGTTTATCAATATGGACTCCACCAAAGGTTGCAATATTATCTGTTAACGAATATTGAGCCGCAATTTCAAAGTAAGGTGTAAAAGAGCTATCAGCATTGAAATAACCTAAGCCTGAACGTGCAGATTCTTTGTGCGAAATCCCATAATAATAGTCATTATGTTTATTATTTGCCCAATTTATACCGATAGTTGGTGCAACAATCAAATTATTTTCAATATAAGGCACAGTATAATCAGCATTAACTAAAATACTATTACTATTATCAAGGATATCAGCGCCAATACTACTAGAAAAAATTCCCCAATTGGTATTAAGTGAATATTCAATATCAGCAAGTAGGGTTGAGTGGCGGCTATCAAGCTGTTTTAGTTTATGATTATCAGAATCGTGAGGTTTAAATTCATTAGCTAAATAGCGAGCGCCAAAGGATAGACTTTGATTATCATCATTGAGTGCATAAACTCCAGCAGAAAGATCATCAATAAAAAACGAGCCATTGTCATAATCAATGTGTGGTATAGGATAGTAGTTTGAACTATAACTTTTATATGGTGAAGTTGACCAACCTAAACCGATTCCCAATAAGGTAGATTCTGCTGATACAATTTGCGTATATCCTAGAGAACACATTGATAATAGCGAAATTATACAGCTTATTCTTTTCATTTTAATACCTATTCATAGTGATATGGTTTACGAGAGCTATTGTGATTTCTTTATCTCAAGTCTGTCGTCACAAAATCTATACAGTAATTGTACATTGTTACAATGACTTTTCTCCGATAATAATGCCACATTTTGTCATATTTGAATATGGATTAGTGAGATAAATTATGAGTAAACCAACTAAAGAAATGATTAATAGTCGTCCTGACGACGCAGTATTATTAGCTGATGAAGCAAAATATTGCTCATTTGGTGATACCGTGCATTACGTTGAACCACCGAAGATTTTTGATGGCTGTGAAGGTAGCTACATGTATGATAAAGAAGGTAAAGCCTTTCTTGATTTACAAATGTGGTACTCAGCTTGTAACTTTGGTTATGCCAATGAGCGTCTAAATAACGTACTTAAAAAACAAATCGATACTTTACCGCAATGTGCAAGTCAGTATCTTCATCCAACTAAAATTGAATTAGCAAAAACTATTGCTCAAGGTATGGAAAAACGATTTGGTTACCAAGGCCGTGTGCATTTTAATGTTGGTGGTTCACAATGTATTGAAGATTCATTAAAAGTAGTGCGTAATGCTACCGGCGGTAAATCACTAATGTTTGCTTTCCAAGGTGGTTACCATGGTCGTACTTTGGGGGCATCTTCAATTACCTCAAGTTATCGTTATCGTCGCCGTTATGGTCACTTTGGTGATCGCGCAATGTTTGTTCCATTCCCATATCCGTTCCGTCGTCCTAAAGGAATGACCGCCGAAGAGTATGGTGAACACTTAGTTGCTGAGTTTGCTCGTTTATTTGAAACTGAATATCACGGAGTTTGGGATCCAAAAGTTGGACAAGCTGAATATGCTGCTTTCTATGCCGAACCTTTACAAGCAACAGGTGGTTATATTGTTCCGCCTCGTAACTACTTTAAAGGTCTGAAAAAAGTTTTAGATCAATATGGTATTTTATTAGTCGTTGATGAAATTCAGATGGGCTTTTATCGTACTGGTAAACTATGGTCAATCGAACACTTTGATGTTAAACCTGATGTAGTTGTGTTCGCTAAAGCATTAAC
This sequence comes from Gilliamella apis, assembly GCF_002142155.1. Classification (GTDB taxonomy): domain Bacteria; phylum Pseudomonadota; class Gammaproteobacteria; order Enterobacterales; family Orbaceae; genus Gilliamella; species Gilliamella apis. The sequence goes on from NZ_NASD01000001.1 coordinate 211,392, forward strand.
TAATGGTTTAAATCCACTTGGAGGATTATGGGCTCGAGAAGAGTTAATTAATCCTGAAGTATTCCCAGTTGGTTCAACACATTCAACTTTTGCTTCAAATCCATTAGGTACTGCGGTTGGTTTAGAAGTATTAAAAATGACTTCAGAAACCGATTACGAAAAAATGGTGATGGAAAGTGGTGCATACTTCCTTGAAGGATTAAAAACACTTGAGAAGAAACATAAAGAAATTGGTGAGGTTGATGGCTTAGGTCTTGCACTACGTGCTGAGATTTGTACCGAAGACGGATTTACCGCTAACAAAGCATTAGTTGATAAAATGGTTGATATCGGTATGTCAGGTGATCTTGATTGGAAAGGTAATAAAATGGGCTTGGTGCTTGATATTGGTGGTTATTACAAAAATGTTATCACTTTTGCTCCTTCTTTACACATTACTCGTCAAGAAATTGACCAAGGTATTGAATTACTCGATCAATTAATCACTCGAGCTAAAAAAGAACTTTAAGTCTTAAAGCAAAGTAATCCCGCTAATACGTGTTAGCGGGATTCTAGTTATACCCAATCCTTTATAGAAAGTTATGCGATATATTAACCAACTAGAACCAAATGAACTAATCAATAATTTTATTTCTCATCCACCACAAGAATTTACAAGCTGGATGAGTGAAGATGGCGTGCCAGCTTTTTCTGCTAAGTTTGATTTGCTCACAACTGCCGATAGTAATTTTAAACATAAAGTTCATAAATTGCCTTTTTATCGGAAATGGCGACATTGGTTACAACCAAGAACATGTTTTGTCGGAACGACAGTTTCTGAATACAGCTTGTTAACTGATAAAGTGAATGCGCAGCAATTAGCTGATAATGTTAAAACGGCATATGCAAAGAAATATCCTTTTACTATTGTAAAAGATTTACCTTCTGACTCGCCTTTACTTAGTAAGCAGGATAATCAATATTCTAAACAGGTTATTGGTTCATTAAAAGATAACGGTTTTATTGAGGTTGAAGGACAAGCTTTAGCGTGGGTTCCAATCGATTTCGAATCGATAAATGACTTTTTGGCAAAATTATCCTATAGCCGTCGTAAGAATTTAAGAAGAAAACTTAAGTCACGTGAAAAATTAGAGATTAATATTTTACAAACTGGTGATGACTGTTTTTTTGATGATGCTAATCTTGATTTATATTATCAGCTTTATCTTAATGTATATGAACAAAGTGAAGTCCATTTTGATTTATTAACCAAGCCATTTTTTGTCCAATTATTGCAAAGTAAAGCAGCAAATGGGCGTATTTTCACTTATCACTATAATGGCCAATTAATTGGTTATAACATCTGTTTTGTGGTGAATAATGTTCTAATTGATAAATATATTGGTATGGTTTATCCACAAGCACGAGAGTTGAATCTCTATTTTGTTAGCTGGTTTGTTAATCTTGAATATGCGTTACAACAGAAACTAAGTAGTTATGTCGCCGGTTGGACAGATCCCGAAGTTAAAGCTTCGTTAGGTGCTAGTTTTACTTTAACCAAACATCTAGTTTATATTCGAAATCCTCTGTTAAGAGTAATTTTACGTAAATTAATAGGCCATTTTGAAACCGATAAGGAGAAAGTAGCATGACATTGCCGGTTATCCTTAATTTTGATCAAAGCGTAGGTGAAATTAATGACGCTAAAACGATTGATTTCACGCAGTGGCAAGATGTAATTCGTTTTGGTTGTAATGAAAAAAATTTCCAAAAATTTAAAATGCAATTACAACAAGCATTACCAGAAAACTATGGCACAGTATTGATGGGGAGCGGTGATTATCATCATATTTCGTTATTACTAATTGAGCAGCTCGCTAAGCAATATTCAGCAGATAATCCAATTGAAGTGATTATTTTTGATAATCATCCAGACAATATGCGTTATCTATTTGGTGTTCACTGTGGCTCATGGGTGAGCTATGTAGCAAGTTTACCATTCGTAAGTCATGTCCATGTGTTAGGCATAACCTCAAATGATATTGGCTTATGGCATTTTTGGGAAAATAGATGGTCACCGCTATTTCATAAAAAATTGACTTATTGGAGCTTAGATGTCAATGTTTCTTGGGCGAAAAGAATTGGTTTGAATCATGCTTTTCGTCATTTTGATTCGCCTGATGATTTGATTACCCAGTTTCTATCTGAGCAATATCGTAATACTAAACCAATATATTTATCGATAGATAAAGATGTATTAAGTGAAGAGGTTATTCATACTAATTGGGATCAAGGAAAACTGCAAACTTATCACTTACTAGATACTATTTCCTCAATTAAACCACGAATTATTGGTAGTGATATCACTGGTGAATTATCAATATGGCAACCGAAAAGTTGGTTTAAACGATTGCTTAGTTCATTAGATAAACAACCAGAAATATCCTTAGAAAACTTAAATGATTGGCAACAAGAACAACATCAACTCAATTTAACATTATTAAATGCTTTAAAAGCCTAGTATTGTTACTCTGTTATTCTTCAATGAAATATAGCTAGGCTTGATTTTTGATTTAGATTTGATTAATAACTATTATGAATGTTTTTATTAGTTAGTTTACTTTCTGCCAATGCTAGAAACATAATTCCTGAAACAATCAATATTGTTCCGATTAACTTAAATAATGTTATTGGTTCATTAAATAACCAAACTGATGCAATCATTACCGTGACGACTTCGAAATGAGACGCTGCAAAAGCAGGTCCTACAGGTGCTTTTTTTAATAAAGTCATCCAAGTGAAGAAAGTAAAAATATAACCCGCAATTGATACATAAATCCAATGGCCAGAAAACACCCTAACAATCCATTCAAAACTCATCGCAAGCGGTTGAGCATGCTCTGCAGCCAATTTGAAACTGCACTGGGCAATAGTGTCAAACATTAGTAATACGGTAAAACCAATCAAATAGAACTTAGCCATATTAAGACATCCCCACAAAAATAACACCAGCAGTTATTAATAACATGCCAATAATGCGATAAAGGGTGAGTAATTCTTTGAAAAGAATTCGACCGACTAACATGATAGTAATAATATTGAATGAGGCGAGTAATACGCCTTGTGAAAGTGGCACTAAGGTTAAAAAGGCTAGCCATAATAAAAATTCGGCAATGTAAGAGGCTATTCCTACCCAAATCCAATGATTTTTAGCCAAATCCAACCAATAGTACAACCCATCTCGATTGGTCGGTGATATTGCCGCATATTTAAAGGCAACTTGTCCTAAAGTATCAAAACAGATATTACTAACCCAAAGAAAAATAACTAAAGATGACATTATGTTTAATTTCCTTCTGCAAGATTATTAAAAAATGAAGCACATTCTTTAATCACTTCTCGGCGTTGGCTATCAATAGTAATTAAATGGTAACTATCATTTAGTACAATTAACTGTTTTGGACCAGAGACGTGTTTTTCAACTAATTTTGCATTTGTTTCAATATTGGCAATGTCATCATTACCTGAATGCATAATTAAACACGGCGAGGTAACTTTAGGTAACTCCTGACGCATATGTTTAGCCAATAACTGCATTTCAGCTAAAGCTGGGAAAGGGTTACCTGCCAATCCAGCAGACGCTGCATCACCACTTAACATACTTTCAGATACAACGGCTCGTATCCGTTCATCCTTAAGGCCATAAGGTGGTTTTTCAATAAAAGATACTTTTTGAAAAATACCAAGTTTTTTGAAATAGACTAATAAAAAGAAGAATTTTTTAGCCCAAAATGGCATGCTCCAGCCATCATAAGAAAATGTAGGCGCTAAAACACCAACACCTTTCACTTGATTGGGACGATCGGCAGCTAATTTTAACGCTAATAATGCGCCCATAGATAAACCGGCGACAAACAGATTATCAACATGTTGAGCTAAATAATCAGCACCATCTTGAACACTTTTATACCAATCTTGCCAAGTTGTTTTACATAGATCTGCTTCTGTACCGCAGTGACCTGCTAGCTGTATTGCATACACAGTAAATCCAGCTTTATTTAAACCATTGGCTAAAATACGCATTTCATTTGGTGTACCAGTTAAACCGTGAATTAATAGCACGCCATTTTTATTACCAGGTAAAAAATAAGATAAATCTTCAATTGTACTCATTATTATTCCTTTATTTTACCGCCATGACTGGAATTAGTGTTTGTTGCATCTGTTTTAATGCTTCGGTTACATCAGCAAAGCTCTCAATAGCACTGTGCTTAATATTGTTTTTTTCACAGTAATTAATCAACTTATCTTTGGCGAAAACCAGATCGACATGATGAGAAACGCAAAAATCGGACGTACCATCACCAACATATAAAATCTGAGGAAAATGTTGCTGTTGTTTAACATGATTGCATTTGCAGTTACCACTTTGTTTAATACAATCCTTATTGGCAAATGGGAACTCAAGGCGCCAACTTCGTTGATTATTATGCATTAACTTATTGGCATAAATAGGTAGATGCTCAATACCATGGTGTTTTAACACAAACTGAATAGCATAATCTAAGCCGTCACTAACTACATGAACTGGAATATGATTTTTTTCGGTGTAATCAATAAATGCTTTAAAATTATTATCAATTTCAATTTTTGCTAATGCTTGATTGAGTTCATCCAGACTAGCATCCATTAATGCAATCTGTTTACTCATACATTCTTGAGAGCCGATTTTGCCACTAATCCATAATTCCTCAAGTTCATCACAACCATCTTGACCGAATTGGCTAAGTAAAGTATCAGTAACATCTTTAACACTAATTGTGCCATCAAAATCACATAAAATAATAGGGTTTTGGTGGTGAGTATAAGATGGCTGAAAAAGGTGATTAGTAATTGATGAAAAAGTATTCATAGTTAACGTAAAAATTGCTTAGTTATAGATATTGGCGCCAATTCTCTCATATAGTGCTAGTAAACTTTGTAGGCTCTTTGTATATCTTTTGTAACGAGGCTTCATTTACCTGTATAATAAGGTATCTTGAAGTACACATTATACGGTAAAGAGAACCGAAAATGAGTGAACGTATATTAATCATCGAAGATGATGAAAGATTAGCCAATTTAATCCAAGTTTATCTAATTCGTCAAGGGTATATGGTTGATTGGCATAATAGTGGTGCCGGTGCCGAAGAAAAAATACAACAGATCAACCCTGATTTAGTTATTTTAGATGTCATGCTGCCAGAAAAATCTGGATTTGATATATGTCGAGATATACGTTCGTGGTTTACAAACTATATTCTGATTATGACCGCGAGTGAAGACAATATTGATGAAATTGTTGGTTTAGAGTTAGGTGCAGATGATTATCTTGCTAAACCTATTGAACCGCGGTTATTACTTGCTCGTATTCGCGCATTGTTGCGACGAAAACAGATCGAAACCGATAAAGAAAGCTATAAGGAACTAATAACTTCGTTTAACAATAATACTCTGGTCTTTGATAATTTAGTTATTGATGGTGAAAATCGAAGAGTGTTATTAGATGGGCAAGATATCGATTTGACTACGGCAGAATTTGATTTACTTTGGTTATTAGCAAATAACGCCGGTAAGATTTTATCTCGAGACGACATATTTTCCCAAGTAAGAGGTATTGATTTTGATGGCAGCGATCGTTCTATTGATGCGCGTATTTCTCGATTACGACGCAAATTACTAGATGATCCTGACAACTCATCGCGGATTAAAACCGTGCGCGGAAAAGGCTATCTATTTATGCGTGAAGGGGAAAATCATTGAAACAATTATTAGCTAAACCGCTATTCTTCAATCGCCGTATCGTTTTTTATCTCGTTATTTTGCTTTCATTACAATGTATTATTGCTTATGGTGCATTATTGGTATTCGATTCATTGCCTTCGTCATTGACTGATATGCCTGATGATCATATTGTTTTTCGTGAATCACAACGTGGAACTGTCAACTTAATTCGTAAACACATTGATGAAAATAAGCAACGTCCATTGCAAGAAGTAGTGAATGAATTACAGCCTTCTTTTGGTTATCCAATAAAAGTTTTACCAGAACAGACTATCTTGTCTCATTCCGTTAAAAAAGAGTTAGAAAAACTCGGTTTTGCTTATGATGGTGATGACGAGGTTGTCTATATTGATTTAAAGGATGGACATCTATTGCAACTAGGTCCGATTTTAATGCGCGATATATTAGAATCGAATACCATGTCGTTGAGTGTATTTCTTATTATTTGGGCCTTGTTTAGTGCCATTATCTTTTTTATTTTAATCTATTTTGCTTTTAGTGCTGTTTGGAAAGATCTGGTTAATATTCGTCAAACTGCAGAGCAATTGGGGCAGGGAAATTTAAAAGCACGTACTGAAAATGTGAAAGGTTGGTTATTCAAACCGTTAGCTAATGTACTTAATAACATGGGGACTCACATAGAACATTTAGTTAGTACCAATCAAACGATTTCGCATGCAATGGCTCATGAACTTCGCACGCCACTTGCACGGATGCGATTTGAGTTAAGTATGCTTGAAGAGTCTACTGATGAGCATGAAAAAGCATTACTGCAAAAAGGGATGAGCGATGATATTGACGAACTTGAAACGCTAATTAATGCCAGCTTGAATTATTTCAAAATGCAGCAGAGTAACATCGAATTAAATCTTACTAATGTATCGTTGAAAGAATGGGGCGAAAAAGTTTGTCAATCATTAGCACTATTTAAACCAGAAGGGTTTGAGTTAGTTTGTAATAGTCAAGATGTAGAAGCCAAAATTGATACTAATTTGGTTGAAACCATTGTCAAAAATTTACTACTCAATGCGTTTAAATATGCTACACATAAAGCAGTGTTGAATATCACAAAACAGGATCATCAAGTGATTTTAGAGATTGATGATGATGGCGCAGGTATTCCTTTTGATGCGCGTGATAAAATTTTTATGCCTTTTGCTCGGCTTGATACTAGCCGCACACGTTCAACCGGCGGATATGGGTTAGGGCTTGCTTATGTAAAATTAATGGCGGAATTTCACGATGGTAAAGCCTTTGTGGTGACGAGTCCATTAGGGGGCGCTAGATTTGTGGTTTCGATAAAATCAGGCGATGAATAATCAAGCTAAATTTAATAAAACTTAATCAAAAACTATTAAAAAAGATATAGATTTAAATAGGAATATTTTTTAGATAACTTAAAACTCTTGTTTTAACGTTTCGAAAAAACAAAAAATTTGCTATATTCTTTGGTCAAAATGATAAAAGTGAAAAATCTCATTTCTAAATTGGTCATGAGTTAACATATATAATTAGAGGTTTTTTATGAGCGGTGTATTACCGACAGAGAACGAAACTCGTCCAACAAACTTTATTCGTCAAATTATTGATGCAGATCTTGCGGCTGGAAAATATAAAACAACCCATACTCGTTTTCCGCCTGAACCTAATGGCTATCTACATATTGGTCATGCAAAATCTATCTGTTTAAATTTCGGGATTGCGCAAGATTATCAGGGTAAATGTAATTTACGTTTTGATGATACCAATCCAGCTAAAGAAGATATTGAATACGTTGAATCTATTAAAGAAGATGTTCGTTGGTTAGGGTTCCAATGGGATGGTGAAATTTGTTACTCATCTGACTATTTTGACCGTTTATATGAATATGCATTAGAGCTTATCAATAAAGGTCTTGCTTATGTCGATGAACTGTCAGCTGATGAAATCCGCGAATATCGTGGAACATTAACACAAGCAGGTAAAAATAGCCCTTATCGTGATCGAAGCATTGAAGAAAACCTAGCATTATTCATCCAAATGAAAGAAGGTAAATTTGCAGAAGGTAAAGCTTGTTTAAGAGCAAAAATCGATATGGCATCACCATTTATTGTTATGCGTGATCCCGTGTTATATCGTATAAAATTTGCTGAGCACCACCAAACTGGCAATAAATGGTGCATTTATCCAATGTATGATTTTACACATTGTATCTCGGATGCTATTGAAAATATAACCCATTCACTTTGTACGCTTGAGTTTCAAGATAATCGTCGTTTGTACGATTGGGTTTTAGATAATATTACTATTGAAGCAAGACCGCATCAGTATGAGTTTTCAAGATTAAATCTTGAATATGCGATTACTTCTAAACGAAAATTAACCCAGTTAGTTTCTGAACAAATTGTTGACGGTTGGAATGATCCTCGGATGCCTACCGTATCTGGTCTGCGTCGCCGTGGTTATACACCGGCATCAATTCGTGAATTTTGTCGTCGAATTGGTGTAACTAAACAAGAAAATACTGTTGAAATGAGTACACTTGAGTTCTGTATTCGTGAAGATCTCAATGAAAATGCGCCACGAGCAATGGCGGTACTTGATCCTGTTAAAGTTGTCATTGAAAACTTTTCGGAAACACTAGATGAAGTACTTAGTATGCCAAATCACCCTAATCGCCCAGAATTAGGTCATCGAGAAGTGACATTCACGCGTGAAATTTATATAGATAGAGCTGATTTTAGGGAAGAAGCAAATAAAAATTATAAGCGTTTAGTGTTAGGTAAAGAAGTTCGCTTGCGTAATGCTTATGTGATACGAGCAGAGCGTGTTGAAAAAGATGCGGACGGTAATATTCAAACTATTTATTGTAGTTATGATCCTGCCACATTAAATAAAAATCCTGAAGATGGACGTAAAGTTAAAGGAGTTATTCACTGGGTGTCAGCTAAATTTGCTAAGCCAGCTGAAATTCGTCTTTATGATCGGCTATTTAATACTCCAAATCCAGGTAGTGCAGAGGACTTTTTATCAACTATCAATCCAAATTCATTAATTATTAAACATGGGTTTGTTGAGCCTAGTTTGCAAAAAGCCAAAGCAGAACAAGCTTATCAATTTGAACGTGAAGGTTATTTTTGTCTTGATAGTAAATATGCTACTGAAGATAATTTAGTATTTAATCGAACAGTAGGATTAAGAGACAGTTGGAACGAAGCTTAATCATAATCAATACGCCAACTCTGGTTGGCGTATTGATTTAATCTACTCTACTTTATATTTTTATTGATATCATCGTCAGAAGGTTAGTTTGGCTTACTTTTGCCGTATGAATATAATCCTTATAATAATGATTACTAACTGATTGTAATTAAAAAATTTCTTAATTTAATAATAAACATTAAAGATTTATTTTAAAAAATTGTAGTGTTTTAAATAATCATAAAAAGCCGAATTGAGCGTTAAAAAACCCCTTTCCTCAAAATTCTTTGATTACATTATATTATGATTTTTAAGATAGCCTCTTTGGTCAGTTTATTTTATAATGTTGTTCTATTTTTTTCCTATTTTGGCTTAAAAAGAGTACTCTTAGCATGAAAATTTTAGCTGGTTCTTCTGCTCTATCTGCATTTCGTATTAATAAAATTTTATCCTCTTGTCGTGAACAATCTATCCCTATAACAAATATTGAAGCCCAATACATTCACTTTATTGATTTAAGTGCTGAATTAACTGTTCAACAACAATTAACCTTAGATAAGTTGTTACAATATGGCCCTAAAAGTGCACAAATAGATGTCGAAGATAAAACCAGTAAAATACTCTTTTTAGTTACTCCACGCGAAGGTACTATTTCGCCATGGTCATCTAAAGCTACTGATATTGCACATAATTGTGGATTATCACAAATCCATCGAATAGAACGAGGTATTGCTTATTATGTGCAAGCTAGTTCTCCGTTAACTGATTGTCAAAAAAATGCTTTTCTGGGCTTGATACATGACCGAATGATGGAGACCGTTTTAAGCAGTTTTGAGCAAGCTGAACAATTATTTAGGGCTGATCAACCCAAACCAGTAACAATTATTGATTTGTTAGGACAAGGTCGTCAAGCATTAGAGGAAGCTAATCTAAAATTAGGTTTGGCTTTAGCACCAGATGAAATTGACTATTTAGTTGAGAATTTTCAGAAATTAAACCGTAATCCGACTGACATTGAGCTTTATATGTTTGGTCAAGCAAACTCTGAACATTGTCGTCATAAAATATTTAATGCTGATTGGATTATTGATGGTGTAAAACAACCAAAATCATTATTTAAAATGATAAAAAACACCTTTGAACATACGCCAGATTATGTGTCATCCGCTTATAAGGATAATGCCGCGGTTATGGATGGTTCGAAAGTTGGACGATTCTTTGCTGATTATGATAGTCGAAGCTATGATTATCATCAGGAATATGCTGATATTTTAATGAAGGTGGAAACCCATAATCACCCAACGGCAATATCTCCTTGGCCGGGGGCGGCAACCGGTAGTGGCGGTGAGATTCGAGATGAAGGAGCGACAGGAAAAGGAGCTAAACCAAAAGCAGGATTAGTAGGTTTTTCTGTTTCGAACTTACGAATTCCCAATTTTGAACAACCTTGGGAACAAGATTTTGGTAAACCGGATCGAATTGTTAGTGCATTTGACATTATGATGGATGGACCCTTAGGTGGTGCGGCATTTAATAATGAATTTGGTCGTCCAGCTTTACTTGGTTATTTTCGTACTTATGAAGAGAAAGTCAATAGCTTTAATGGCGAAGAGGTCAGAGGCTATCATAAACCAATTATGTTAGCCGGTGGTATGGGAAATATTCGTCGTGAACATATTCAAAAAGGTGAATTTCCTATCGGCTCCAAATTAATTGTCTTGGGTGGGCCTGCCATGAATATTGGTCTAGGTGGTGGTGCTGCCTCATCTATGACATCAGGACAATCAGATGCTGATCTTGATTTTGCTTCAGTGCAACGTGATAACCCTGAAATGGAGCGTCGTTGCCAAGAGGTAATCGATCGCTGTTGGCAACTGGGTGATAAAAATCCTATTTTATTTATCCATGATGTGGGCGCTGGTGGCTTGTCTAATGCGATGCCGGAATTGGTTAGCGATGGTGGCTGTGGTGGTCAGTTTGAATTACGCAAAATATTAAGTGATGAACCCGGAATGTCACCGTTAGAAATTTGGTGTAATGAATCTCAAGAGCGTTATGTACTAGCGATTCATCCGCAAAGTCTTGAGCTATTTGATGAACTTTGTAAACGAGAACGTACACCTTATGCTGTTATTGGTGAAGCCACAATAAATAAAGCGGTCGTGTTACATGATGAACATTTCAACAATAATCCGATAGATTTACCGTTAGATGTGTTATTGGGCAAAACCCCTAAAATGTTACGAGATGTTAAATCTAACCAAGCAGAAGGGGATCATTTTTCAACATCCGATATCAATTTATATGATGCGGTGAAACGAGTATTACATTTGCCAGTTGTGGCGGAAAAAACTTTCTTAATTACCATTGGTGATCGTTCGGTAACAGGTATGGTTGCTCGTGATCAGATGGTTGGACCGTGGCAAGTGCCGGTTGCCGATTGCGCGGTGACAACAGCAAGTTTAGACAGTTATTACGGTGAAGCAATGTCGATGGGGGAACGAGCTCCTGTTGCCCTACTTAATTTTGCTGCATCAGCTAGATTAGCGGTTGGTGAAGCAATTACCAATATTGCTGCGACAAATATTGGCGACATTAAACGTATTAAGCTTTCAGCTAACTGGATGGCTGCAGCTGGTCATCCAGGTGAAGATGCTGGTCTTTATCAAGCCGTTAAAGCCATTGGTGAAGAGTTATGTCCTGCTTTAGGATTAGCTATTCCGGTTGGTAAAGACTCTATGTCAATGAAAACAACATGGCAACAAGATGGTGAACAAAAAACGGTAACTTCACCGTTATCATTGGTGATTTCCGCATTTGCTCGAGTTGAAGATGTGCGTAAAACAGTTACCCCACAACTTTGTACAGATGAGGATAATCTATTACTATTTATTGATTTATCTAAAGGTCATCAAGCATTAGGAGCAACAGCATTAGCACAAGTTTATCGTCATCTAGGACAAAGAACAGCTGATGTTCATGATGCTAAAGAATTAGCCGCTTTTTATCAGGCCATCCAAAGTTTAGTTGTGCAAAATACCTTACTTGCTTACCACGACCGTTCTGATGGTGGTTTATTGGTAACCTTAGCAGAAATGGCATTTGCAGGACATTGTGGTATAGATATTGATATTAATTCACTTGGTAGCGATGTCATTGCCTCACTATTTAATGAAGAACTTGGCGCAGTTATTCAAATTCGTAATGGTGATTTAGAAAAAGTCATGACATGCTTTAAGCAGCTTGGATTATCTCAGGCGATTCATAGATTAGGAACAGCTAAAACAGGACAGCAATTTATTATTCGTAATAATAGCGCCGTTGTGTATAGCGAATCGCGATTGACATTAAGAACATGGTGGGCAGAAACCACTTGGCAAATGCAACGCTTACGTGATAATCCACAATGTGCAGATCAAGAACACCAAGCTAAGCAAAATGATGATGATCCAGGCTTAAATGTTCATATTACTTTTGATATTGAGCAAGATATTGCTGCACCTTACATAGTCAAAGGCGTGAAGCCTAAAGTTGCAGTTTTACGTGAACAAGGTGTCAATTCACATGTTGAAATGGCAGCAGCATTTGCTCGAGCGGGTTTTGAGTCAATTGATGTTCATATGACTGATTTATTATCAGGTCAAGTGACTTTGAATCAATTTAATACGTTAGTTGCTTGTGGTGGTTTTTCTTATGGCGATGTATTAGGGGCTGGTGAAGGTTGGGCTAAGTCGATTTTATTTAATGAACAAGTCCGTCATGAATTTGAGCAATTCTTCCATCGCAATGATACTTTATCGTTAGGGGTCTGTAATGGCTGCCAGATGATGTCGAATTTAAAAGAACTGATACCAGGTGCTGAGTTATGGCCTCGCTTTGTTCGTAATATATCGGAACGTTTTGAGGCGCGTTTTAGTTTAGTTCAAATTCAATCTAGTCCGTCATTACTATTTACCGATATGGCAGGTTCGCATATGCCGATTGCGGTTTCACATGGTGAAGGTCAAGTTGAAACCCGTGATTTAGAACATTTGACTCGTTTAGAAGCTTCTGGCTTGGTTGCAGTTCGATATATTGACCATTTTGGTAAAGCGACAGAGCAGTACCCGGCAAATCCAAATGGTTCACCAAATGGTATTACCGCAGTAACCTCAAGTGATGGTCGAGCAACGATTATGATGCCGCACCCAGAGCGAGTATTTAGAACGGTAACCAATTCGTGGCATCCAGATAATTGGGGTGAAGATAGCCCATGGATGAGAATTTTCCGTAATGCTCGTAAGCAACTTAGTTAGTAAAAAAAATCGCCGACAATAGTCGGCGATTTATAAAGATAACTTTATCTTTAACTGTTTACTTTTTTCTACTCTTTAACGGCTGTGCTAAATCATTATTCATTCTTCGCAATAATTGCTCAGTCGTTTCAAAGTTAATACAAGCATCAGTAACGGATACACCATATTTGAAATTTTCTTTTGGTTGTTCAGATGATTGATTACCTTCAAATAAATTACTCTCTATCATGACACCAATAATCGAGTTATTGCCTTGCTTAATTTGCTCAATAATCGAGTCTGCAACGATAGGTTGATTGCGGTAATCTTTATTGGAATTAGCATGACTACAATCTATCATTAAGTTAGGGACTAATTTAGCCTTATCCATTTGTTGTTCACATAATGCAACATTTTCGGCATCGTAATTAGGTGCTTTTCCACCTCTTAGGATCACGTGACCATGTGGATTACCTAAAGTTTGTAATACTGTAACTTGTCCTTTTTGGTTAATTCCAACAAATCGATGTGCCATTGAAGCTGATTTCATTGCATTAATTGCTACGTCTAAACTCCCATCTGTGCCATTTTTGAAACCAACAGGCATTGATAGTCCAGAAGCCATTTCTCGGTGGGTTTGTGATTCAGTTGTTCTCGCTCCAATAGCTGACCAGCTGATTAAATCACCAATGTATTGCGGAGTGTTTGGATCTAACGCTTCTGTCGCAATTGGTAATCCAATCTTAGTGATATCAAGTAACAACTTACGTGCTTTTTTTAAGCCATGTTCAATATCAAATGAGCTATCCATATGCGGGTCATTAATCATACCTTTCCAACCAACAGTGGTTCTTGGTTTTTCAAAATAAACTCGCATAACAATAAATAAGTTATCTTTCACTTCATCAGAAAGTTTTTTTAATTTATGTGCATATTCAATAGCTGCATCAGGATCATGAATAGAACAGGGACCACAAACTATAAGTAATCGGTGATCTCGACGTTCTAGAATATCAACAATGGTTTGTCGGGATGAAGCAATTTGATTTTCTAATTCAGATGATAATGGATAAAGGTTTTTTATTTCTTCGGGCGTGATTAACATATGCTCATCTCTGATTCGAACATTATTTAGTGTATCTTTTAACATTTGGTTTTCCTTGTTAAAATCATTCATATTTTTATATGTAAAATATTAATTACATAAACAAGCAATATGTAAACACAAAATTACGGAATAGTAAATCAAAAATTAACTTATTGTTAGATTAATTAATGTTTTGTAAGCTAATATTTACAGGTATTAATAATTTAACTTGAGTGGATGTAAATAAATATGTACGGATGCGGTGAGAGAATTGCATGCATCCGTATATTAAATATGGCCGATTATGTGAAAAAATGAGAATTTAAATAGATGATATTGCTTCTAATATCAATTGTTTATCAACAACATCAATGACTTCAACTGCACCTATTTTAGTTGGCAAGACCAATCTAATTTGTCCTGAAAGAACTTTTTTATCTCGTAGCATATGTGGAATATAAGATTCAATTGTCATTCGTTCCGGTCTTTTAACTGGTAGTTTAGCTTTAATTAATAGATTTTTTATTCGTTCAATATCTTTATCAGTCAATTTACCAAGCAATTTAGCTGTTTGTGCCGCCATTAACATACCAACACTAACTGCTTCACCATGTAACCAATTACCATAGCCGAGTTCCGCTTCAATAGCATGGCCATAAGTATGACCAAGATTTAAAATAGCACGCATGTCTTGTTCTGTTTCATCGGCGGCAACGACTTGTGCTTTTAGTTTACAGCAGTGATAAATACAATAACTTAAGGCATCTACATCTAAATTAAGTAGATCATCGATATGCGTTTCTAACCAATTAAAAAACTCAGAATCCATAATGATGCCATATTTAATTACTTCGGCTAAACCTGCTGAAAGCTCTCGTGGTGGTAGAGTTTTAAGACAATTAATATCAATAACGACAGCTTGTGGCTGATAAAATGCACCAATCATATTTTTACCAAGAGGATGATTGATGGCTGTTTTTCCTCCAACGGATGAATCAACTTGTGATAATAACGTTGTTGGTACTTGTATAAATTTAATTCCTCGTTGATAAGCAGAAGCAGCAAAACCAGCGACATCACCAATAACACCGCCACCTAGCGCTATAAGGATGCTATTTCGAGTATGATTATTGGCAAGTAGAGCGGTTAGAATTTGATTCCATGTTTCCATGGTTTTATATTGTTCGCCATCAGGGACTATAACAAAATCTGTTTTTATCCCATGAGCCTCAAGCATATCTATCAAATGCTGTAAATAAAGCGGGGCAATCGTGTCATTCGTGGCAATAAGTACTCGCTGGCCGCTGTGTAGTTTGAAATGTTCGAATTGACTAAGTAAGTTTTCACCAATAGTAATAGGATAACTGCGATTTTCTAATGCTACATCTAGGATCTTTTGCATAATTATTTCCAAACAAGTTTATGCCAATTTAATATTGCATGTTAACGATAAAAAAGTGGCAGCGCAACTTAGAATCATTTAAACTTACTGCCAATTTTTATCTGTAATGTTGAATTTATATGTCCTTATCTTTCGTATTAGCACAAAAAAATTGGTGTGTAGGTGATATTGAAGGTAATACTCAGAAAATCATTGAATTGATGCAAAGCCATTCATCTCATGATCTTATTATTTTCTCTGAACTTGCAATTTGTGGTTATCCTCCAGAAGATTTAATTTATCGTGATGACTTTAAAAATCGTTGCCAACAAGCGTTATCGGCCATCAAACAAGCTAGTAAACAATGTGGAGTAATTGTTGGTCATCCTCATTGGCAAGATGGTTTGATATATAACTCATTGTCACTATTTCTCGATGGACAGCAATTAGCGTGTTATCACAAACAGCAATTACCTAATTATGATGTATTTGATGAAAAACGTTATTTTACTGCTGGTGAGCAAACTTGTGTGGTCGATTTTAAAGGTAAAAAAGTTGGCTTATTAATCTGTGAAGATCTTTGGCAATGTGAACCCATTGATCGAATTGCAGCAAACTGTGCCGATTTGGTTATTTCGATCAATGCTTCACCGTATGCCTATGAAAAACCTCATTATCGTCAAGAACTTATTAAAAAACATGCAATAAGAATCGGATTACCAATTGTTTACTTGAATCAAATTGGTGGCCAAGATGAGCTTGTTTTTGATGGTGGTTCATTTGTCTGTAATGAAAAAGGTGATATCGTCCAGCGATTAAATTCATTTGAAGAGCAAATTTCTGTTTTTCAGCTCAATGATAATCATAAACCAATACCTAGCCTTAATGGCGATCCATTAGCGGCTGTTTATGATGCGTTAGTACTTGCAACGCGTGATTATATTACTAAAAATGGTTTTGAAGGTGCGGTATTAGGGTTATCAGGTGGTATTGATTCAGCGTTAACTTTAGCTATTGCCGTTGATGCATTAGGTAAAGATAAAGTACAGGCTGTTATGATGCCATTTCGCTATACAGCTGATATTAGTATCGCTGATGCAAAAGAAGAGGCGGAAATATTGGGGGTTGAGTTTGATATTATTTCAATTGAACCGATGTTTGATTCCTTCATGAGCTCTTTAACACCGATGTTTTTAGGTACGGAAAAAGATACTACCGAAGAAAACCTACAAGCACGTTGTCGAGGTGTTATTTTAATGGCTTTGTCAAATAAACGTCGTAGACTCGTACTAACAACAGGTAATAAAAGTGAAATGTCTGTAGGATATGCAACACTTTATGGCGATATGGCCGGTGGATTTGATGTACTTAAAGATGTTCCTAAAACTATGGTATTTGCATTGTCTAAATATCGAAATAGTCGCTCTTATGTTATTCCAGAACGCGTTATTACTCGTCCTCCATCGGCTGAACTTGCTCCAGATCAAAAAGATGAAGACAGCTTACCACCTTATGATATTTTAGATGGAATATTAAAGGGTTATGTAGAACAGGATTTTTCGATTGAACAACTAGTTGCACAAGGTTATGATGAAGTAACAATAAGACGTGTTATTAAATTAGTTGATATTAACGAATATAAAAGGCGACAATCAGCAGTAGGTCCGAAAATTACTGCACGTAACTTTGGTAAAGGCAGACGCTATCCAATTACTTCTGCTTTTGGATTTAAGAATTGGTAATCTCGAATTAAGGGTAAATAGAGATATGAAAAAAATTGAAGCAATTATCAAACCTTTTAAATTAGATGATATTCGAGAAGCACTTGCTGATCAAGGTATTACAGGTATGACAGTGACTGAAGTGAAAGGTTTTGGTCGTCAAAAAGGACATACTGAACTTTATCGTGGTGCAGAATATATGGTCGATTTTTTACCAAAAGTAAAAATAGAACTTGTGGTACCCGATGATATTTTAGAAACCTGTATTGAAACTATTATGAAAACAGCGCAAACAGGTAAAATTGGTGATGGTAAAATATTCGTTTATAACGTTGAGCAGGTGATCCGTATTCGCACTGGCGAAATGGATGAGTCGGCTATTTAATTAGCATCATATCTGCATAAATATCAGGGCGTTCTTGCTTAATTAGATTATTAGTAATAACGCCTTGAATTGAACAAATCAGAAGGTGCATATTATCGCCTTTTTCAAGTAATAATAACTTTTCAGTTGTATTAGGTGCAGGAATTGTTTTTACACCAACAACAGAGCCGGTATTTTTATGCCAAACTTGAATATCGTCATTAATGCTTCGAATTTTTGGATTAGCAATATATAGCAGGTTATCTTCCATATTTTTCCATTCTAAAAAATCTAAGCTATCACGGATCTGGTTTATATCATTTTCGATAATAAAACCCCAAAAATAATATTTCCCCATTTTTTTTAAATCCATAGCACTATCATAGTAACCAATTAGCTTAAGATTTTTATATATGATTGGACTTTGAAAATAGACGAAGTTTTTTGTCGTATCACTACGGTTTTCAACAGGAATATAAGCTTGATTTTGATTAAAAATTTTGACGTTAGTGTGATCTTTTAGCTCATCTTTGTGTTCATATACATGTTTAAAAAAATCAGGATTACAAGATGTTAATGCATCAATCAAAGCTAATTTATCGGCTGATGCGGTTGATGCAAAAAACATAAACAGTAATATAAAAACGTTTTTAAACATGTTGATTCATCTTGAAAAAAATATCTACCATTAAATTAACTACTATTGATTGTATAATTATTACAACATAATAACAATGTAAAAACAGCTTTTCTTTTTTAAAGAAATATTAAGATATGCTGTAAATTTGAACAATTAAAGAAGCCATAATTTCTTAGAACAAAAAAATATAATTAATCAAGCATAAATATTATTAATGTTCATTTATGGAAGGTAGATCTCATATTTATCAATTTATAATAAATAATCATTTAAATATCAAGGTAATTGCTATAGTTTAGCATAAAAAGAGCTCACTAAAATTACTTAAACGAGTAAGTTAAAAAGGAACTTATTATGCGTAGAAAATTAGCGGAAAAAATAAAACAAGAGTTTTCTGGCTTTAAAGACGTTTCGATAAGATCGTTTTTTGGCGGATTTAGTCTTAATAGTGAGTCAACTATGTTCGGGTGGGTTGATCAAAAAAATATTTATTTAAGAGCTCATCCTAATTATCGATCACTTTTTATTGAACTAGGAATGCAACCTCTTAATTTGGTTTTTGATGGTTCAAATAAATTACTTGATTATTATAAAGTCGGTGACAACCTACTGACAGACCGTAAGCAGTTATATGATATTGTGAAAATAGTCATTGAGCATGCTAAACAAGATCAAAGCGAAAAATTAGCAAAAACTCAAAATCGTTTAAAAGCGTTACCTAATATGACAGTATCCTTAGAAAAACTAATGATAAGTGTTGATATTACCGATATTCAGAGTTTTAAAAGAATGGGTTACTTGGAAACTTATTATCGAATTAAACATAAGAATCCGAAACTATCACTTAATATTTTATTTGGATTATATGGCGCATTATCTGGCCAACATGTAGCATTATTATCTCAAGATTTGAAAAAAGAAATAGAGTTAGCTTATCAGGAGTTTTTGCAAACCAAGCAAAACGTCGATTAATTGTCGGTTTATCCTTTAAGTTAAATACCATCATTAAATTTATTGGTTTAATGATGGTATTAAATTAATTCGTTAGTTATTAGCTTATTATGACGGCTTTCTACGAGTTGTTCTTTTGAAAGGTCTTGGCGTAGGTAGATCGGTGAGTAATGCTTGAGGATCATATTGACTAACCGGAATAGCGTGATCAATTGCTTTTTCAATAGCTGGTAGGTTTTGAGAGTAACGTTCACAAGCTAATGAAATTGAATAACCTTCAGCGCCAGCACGGCCGGTACGACCAATTCGATGTCGATAATCATCACAATCATCAGGTAAATCATAATTAAAAACGTGGGTTACATTTGGAATATGTAAACCTCGTGCCGCGACGTCTGTTGCGACTAATATATCAAGATCACCTTGAGTGAATTTATCAAGAATAGATAAACGTTTTTTTTGTGCTATATCACCTGTCAATAAGCCGACACGATGACCATCAGCCACTAAATGGCGCCAAATTTTCTCACAAGCAACTTTAGTATTTGCAAATATAATACAGCGGTCAGGCCATTCTTCTTCAATTAAAGTTTGTAGTAAAGCTAATTTATCCTCATTTGATGGGAAAAATAGTTCTTCTTTAATCCTATGACCAATTTTTTGTTCTGGTTCAACTTCAATATATTGTGGTTCATTCATATATTCAAAAGCAAGTTCACGAACATTATGGGTTAAAGTTGCTGAAAATAACATAGTGAGGCGTTTTTTAGGTGATGTCATATGTTTAAATATCCAACGAATATCACGGATAAAACCTAAATCAAACATACGATCTGCTTCATCAAGAACGGCGACCTGAATTGCCTCTAAGTTAATATAATCTTGTTTTGCATAATCAATTAGTCGACCAGTGGTAGCAATTAATATATCAACACCAGAAGACAACATTTTTAATTGTTTATCATAACCATCACCACCATAAGCTAATCCTAATTTAATACCAGTTTCTTCTGAAAGAGGTAGCGCATCATGATAAATTTGTACTACTAATTCACGCGTTGGCGCAATAATGATAGCTCGTGGTTGATTCGGCTTATGATCGCCTAATGGATCATTATTCAATAAATGATTAAATGTTGAAGCCAAAAACGCAATCGTTTTACCCGTACCAGTTTGTCCTTGTCCTGCAATGTCAATTCCTTTTGAGGTTAATGGTAATGTTTGTTCTTGAATTGGGGTGCAATAAACGAAACCTTTTTTCTCCAATGCTTTTATAACTAATGGATGCAGGGGAAATTGATTGAAAGTTGTTTTTGTAAGATATGATTGAATCATTATTGTTTAAAATATAATTATCAGAATTTGGCAATTGTAACATACTAAATACAACAACTTCACTAATAATTATATCCTATTATAATAATTACTAGCAGTAGATATGAAAATATCCTAATATAATTTCAGATAAATTCCTTAGGAGATAATTAAATGAGTCATAGCATTGTTTCACTTTCTGAAGCTACATTTGATAAAACAATTAATGAATCAACAAAGCCTGTATTAGTTGATTTTTGGGCTGAATGGTGTGGACCTTGTAAAATGGTTGCCCCTATTTTAGAGGAAATCGCTCAAGAATATGGTGATAAAATTATTATTGCTAAATTAAACGTAGAACAAAATCCGAGTATAGCACCAAAATTTGGTATTCGTGGTATTCCAACATTGTTAATTTTTAAAAATGGTGAAGTAGTTGCTACTCAAGTAGGTGCCTTATCAAAAGCACAACTTAAAGCATTTATCGACCCACAACTTTAATTTGTCCAATGAATATTAGTAATAAGCGTTTATAATGACGCTTATTATTTTTATTTCTATAAAATATAATCAAAAATATAGACATCCCTATAATTTTAGTGTAAATTGCTTGAAATCTTACAGAAACCCCTTTCAGCAATCCATTGTTTTTCTTGATAAAGTGGTGTAAATTCAATATCCAATCGCGTAATTATCATCAAAAGCTAAGTAATAATTAACTTTACACATTGCTAGAAAGAGAAATTTTTATAAGTAAATGAAAGAAATATACAACAAAAGCAGTAATTGCAAACATATCAATTTTATCCTCAAGAATTTTTAAAACTATGAATTTAACTGAATTAAAAAACACTTCTGTCGCCGAGCTTGTAGCTCTTGGTGAGAAAAAAATGGGGCTTGAAAATCTAGCCCGTCTTAGAAAACAAGATATTATCTTTGCAATCTTAAAACAGCACGCTAAAAGTGGTGAAGATATTTTTGGCGACGGTGTTCTCGAGATTTTGCAAGATGGCTTTGGCTTTTTGCGTTCTGCTGATAGTTCTTATTTAGCAGGGCCTGATGATATATATGTTTCACCAAGTCAAATTAGGCGCTTTAATTTACGAACAGGTGATACTATAGCCGGTAAAATTAGACCGCCAAAAGAAGGTGAGCGTTATTTTGCTTTATTAAAAGTAAATGAAGTTAACCACGATAAACCCGAAGACGCTCGCAATAAGATCCTTTTTGAAAACTTAACTCCTCTACACCCTAACTCTCGCTTACGTATGGAACGAGGCAATGGCTCAACCGAAGATATTACCGCAAGAGTACTTGATTTAGCCTCTCCAATTGGTAAAGGTCAACGTGGTTTGATTGTTGCGCCACCTAAAGCGGGTAAAACTATGTTACTGCAAAACATTGCGCAAAGTTTAGCGGTTAATCATCCTGAGTGTGAATTAGTTGTTTTAATGATCGATGAGCGACCAGAAGAAGTGACTGAAATGCAACGTCTAGTTAAAGGTGAAGTTGTTGCTTCTACGTTTGATGAACCAGCGGCAAGACATGTTCAAGTCGCCGAAATGGTAATTGAACGTGCAAAACGTTTGGTCGAGCACAAAAAAGATGTGATTATTTTATTAGACTCAATTACTCGTTTAGCGCGTGCATACAATACTGTTATCCCATCATCAGGCAAAGTATTAACAGGTGGTGTTGATGCTAATGCCTTACATCGTCCTAAGCGCTTTTTTGGTGCAGCTCGTAATGTGGAAGAAGGTGGTAGTTTAACAATTATAGCGACTGCTCTAATTGATACCGGTTCTAAAATGGATGAAGTTATTTACGAAGAGTTTAAAGGTACTGGTAATATGGAAGTACATTTATCGCGTAAAATTGCTGAACGTCGCGTATTTCCTGCTATTGACTTTAACCGTTCAGGTACTCGTAAAGAAGATTTAATGACTTCTCCTGACGAATTACAAAAAATGTGGATTTTACGTAAAATTCTCAATCCAATGGGCGAAATTGATGCAATGGAATTCTTAATCGACAAACTTGCCATGACTAAAACTAATGACGAGTTTTTTGAAATGATGAAACGCTCATAATTTGTTTTGTTTAAAGCAAGTTAATTAAAGTTATGAAAAAAAGCCGTATTAAGTATTGATACGGCTTTTTTTATGGCAGAATGTAATCTAATTGTGACGAAATAATTGTGTTAACGCAGTAATATCAAACCTTGTAAGGTTATAAAGATTAAATCAAGTAAAGGAGCCAAATTATGTCTAAACAACAAATCGGTGTCATCGGAATGGCGGTTATGGGGCGAAATCTAGCACTGAATATCGAAAGTCGTGGATTTTCAGTATCAATTTACAATCGCTCTAGAGATAAAACAGAAGAGGTTATAGCAGAACATTCTGATAAACGATTGGTTCCTTATTATTCTATTGAAGATTTTGTTAATTCTTTGGAAAAACCTCGTCGTATCCTAATTATGGTACAAGCAGGTAAAGGTACCGATGCAGTTATAGATGAACTCAGACCCTTATTAGATAAAGGTGATATTATTATTGATGGTGGTAATGCTTATTTTGAGGATACAATCCGTCGTAATAAAATGTTATCAGATGAAGGCTTTAATTTTATCGGAACAGGTGTTTCAGGAGGTGAGGAAGGTGCATTAAAAGGACCATCGATTATGCCTGGCGGTCAAAAAGAAGCTTATGAACTTGTTGCACCAATTTTAGAAAAAATTGCTGCAAAAGCGAATGGGGAACCTTGCGTAGCTTATATAGGCCCTGATGGAGCCGGACATTATGTCAAAATGGCTCACAACGGCATTGAATATGGTGATATGCAATTAATCGCTGAAAGCTATAGTGTATTAAAACATGTAGGTGGATTAACTAATGATGAACTTTCTGACGTTTTTTCTGATTGGAATAAAGGCGAGTTAGATAGTTATTTAACCGAAATTACGGCAGATATTTTTAAATATAAAGATGAAAATGGCGATTATTTGGTTGATAAGATTCTGGATGCAGCAGGTAATAAAGGTACTGGCAAATGGACAAGCCAAAGTGCATTAGATTTAGGCGAACCATTATCTTTAATTACTGAATCGGTATTTGCACGTTATATTTCAGCGATTAAGGATCAACGTGTTGCTGCTTCAAAAGTACTAAAAGGCCCTAGTAAAGAGGCATTTACAGGAGATAAGCAAGTATTAATTGAAAAAGTTCGTAAAGCGCTTTATATGGGGAAAATTATCTCTTATGCACAAGGGTTTGCGCAATTAAAAGCTGCATCAGAACATTATAATTGGCAACTAAATTATGGTGAAATCGCTAAGATTTTTAGAGCAGGTTGTATTATTCGGGCACAATTTTTACAAAAAATTACTGATGCTTATAATGAAAATAATAATATTGATAACTTACTTTTAGCGCCATATTTTTCTAAAACCGTTGAAGCCTATCAACAATCATTGCGTGATGTAATTTGTTTAGCTGTTTCGCATGGTATCGCTGTTCCTACACTGTCGGCTGCAATCGCATATTATGATAGTTATCGTTCAGCAGTATTACCGGCTAATTTGATTCAAGCTCAACGAGATTATTTTGGTGCGCATACTTATAAACGAATCGATAAAGAAGGTGTATTCCATACTGATTGGTTAAATATTGAATCTTAATTCTGATTAATATCTATACTTGTTCTTATATAAGAGTGCAAAATTAATTTGCACTCTAACAAAATTTATTCACCTTTTATATCCTATTTATCCACATTTTTTTAATGCTATTCACCGGAAGACTTGTGATTATTGGCGTTTGCCTTGTCAAGTAAATTATTTTTTTTTAAAACTAGAAAAACACAATATATGGTGTATAATTCAAGCATATTTACTACATATAGTGTTTTCTAAAGCGATGTGAAAATCCGAGTTTATATCAAAATGCCTCATATTTTAATAAAAAATCAATAGTTTTGAATAAATCCATTAACTATTAAGGTCGATAAAAACTCACGCTAAGCGCTAACTATTAATGAATATTGAGGAGTATATATGCCCGTAGTAATCAAACGTGACGGTTGTCAGACTGCATTTAATGAGACTCGTATTAAGGATGCTATTATAAGAGCAGCTGTTGCGGCTAATGTTAATGATCCAGATTATTGTGCAGCGGTGGCTCGCGTAGTGACCAATCAAATGATGGATCGTGAAAGTGTCGATATTAATGAAATTCAAAATGTTGTTGAAAATCAACTAATGTCAGGCCCTTATAAAAAATTAGCGAGAACCTATATTGAATATCGACATGATCGTGACCGTGCTCGTGAAGAGCGTAGCCGTTTAAATCAAGATATTCGTGGGCTAATAGAACAAAGTAATGTCGCTATTTTGAACGAAAATGCGAATAAAGATAGTAAAGTCATTCCTACTCAACGCGATTTATTAGCAGGTATTGTTGCTCGACATTATGCGAAACAATATTTATTACCAAAGGATATTTCGCGCGCGCATGATAGTGGTGAAATACATTATCATGACCTTGATTATGCGCCATTTTTCCCAATGTTTAACTGTATGTTAATTGATTTAGATGGCATGTTAACTAATGGCTTTAAAATGGGTAATGCTGAAATTGAACCGCCAAAATCTATTGCAACAGCAACAGCAGTAACAGCTCAAATTATTGCGCAAGTTGCTAGTCATATTTATGGTGGTACCACCATAAATCGTATTGATGAAATTTTAGCAAAATTTGTCACTATTAGTTATCAAAAACATAAGCAAGTTGCTGAGGAATGGAATATCCCAAATCCAGAGGCTTATGCAGAAAGTCGTACCCAAAAAGAGTGTTATGATGCATTTCAATCTTTAGAATATGAAGTAAATACTTTACATACTGCTAATGGACAAACTCCATTTGTTACATTTGGGTTTGGTTTAGGAACAAGTTGGGAATCACGGTTAATTCAAGAATCAATTTTAAAAGTGCGTATAAAAGGGTTAGGTAAAAATCATAAAACGGCGGTATTCCCTAAATTAGTGTTTGCCATTAAAGATGGTATTAATCACAAACAAGGTGATGCTAATTATGATATTAAACAGTTAGCATTAGAGTGTGCAAGTAAACGTATGTATCCAGATATTTTAAATTACGATAAAGTCGTTGAAGTAACTGGATCATTTAAAACACCAATGGGATGCCGTAGCTTTTTAGGTGTTTATGAAGAAGACGGTCAACAAATTCATGATGGCCGGAATAATTTAGGTGTCATTAGTCTTAACTTACCTCGTATCGCCATTGAAGCTAAAGGTGATGAAGCTCGTTTCTGGGAAATTTTAGACAAACGTTTAACACTTTGTAAAAAGGCATTGATGACTCGTATTGCTCGTCTTGATGGTGTGAAAGCTCGTGTTGCTCCGATTTTATATATGGAAGGTGCTTGTGGTGTTCGCTTAAAAGAAGATGACAGTGTTTCTGAAATCTTCAAAAATGGCCGTGCATCAATCTCTTTAGGTTATATTGGTCTGCATGAAACTTTAAATGCACTTTATGGTAACCAAACTCATCCATTCGATAGCGAAACCTTACGTAATAAAGGTGTAGCAATTGTTGAACATTTAGCTAAAGCGGTTGAGCAATGGAAAAAAGAGACTGGTTATGGATTTAGTTTATATAGTACACCGAGTGAAAACTTATGTGACCGATTCTGCCGTTTAGATACTTCTGAATTTGGTATTATTCCTGGAGTAACAGATAAAGGTTACTATACTAATAGTTTCCACCTTGATGTTGAGAAAAAAGTAAATCCATATGAAAAAATCGAATTTGAAAAACCTTATCCAGCAGTAGCAAGCGGTGGTTTTATTTGTTATGGCGAATACCCTAACATGATTAATAATGTTAAAGCATTAGAAGATGTGTGGGACTACAGCTATACGCGTGTACCTTATTATGGTACCAATACGCCAATTGACGAATGTTATGAATGTGGTTATACCGGTGAATTTTCATGTACTAGCAAAGGTTTTGTTTGTCCTAGCTGTGGTAATCATGATTCAGCTAAAGTTTCTGTTACTCGTCGTGTTTGTGGATATTTAGGTAGTCCGGATGCTCGTCCATTTAATGCGGGTAAACAAGAAGAAGTCAAACGCCGAGTTAAACATTTAGATAATGGGCAAATAGGCTAATAAATTATTTTATCATTATGAATTATCATCGTTATTATCCTGTTGATGTTGTTAATGGCGAAGGGACTCGTTGTGCACTTTTTGTTGCCGGCTGTGTACACCAATGTCCTGGCTGTTATAACAAAAGCACATGGGGAATAAACTCTGGTAAGCCATTTACACAATCACTTGAAGATCAAATTATTAAAGATTTACAAGATACTGAAATAAAACGCCAAGGATTATCGCTTTCTGGTGGTGATCCTTTGCACCCACAAAATGTCCCTGCCATTTTAAAACTGGTAAAACGAGTAAAAAATGAGTGTGATAATAAAGATATTTGGTTATGGACAGGCTATAAGCTTGATGAATTAACCGATGCTCAACAAGCTGTAGTTCCCTATATAGATGTTTTGATTGATGGAAAATTTGTGCAAGAACTGGCTGATCCCAAACTTTTATGGCGAGGCAGTAGTAATCAAATTATCCATCGATTTAAGTAAAATTATTGTGATTTATGCAAATTTAACAGATAAGAAATTGCTTCTCGATAATTGATTTCAAGGTTTTCACTACTTGATGATGTAATATGTAAGTCAGTAATCTTGCCATTATCAATCCCATAAACCCAACCATGTAAATTAACTTTTTTGCCTCTTTGCCATGCGGATTGAATAACGGTTGAATGTCCTAGATTATAAACTTGTTCAATAACGTTAAGCTCACATAAAATATCTAAACGAATATCGGCAGGAAACTCGCCGATTAAAGAACTATAACGGAACCATAAGTCGCGAATATGTAGTAACCAATTGTTAATTAGACCTAGATCGGGGTTTTCGACTGCAGCTTTAATTCCACCACAACCTAAGTGTCCACAAATGATAATATCTTCTATCTCAAGTACATCAACGGCATATTGCACAACAGATAAACAGTTAAGATCGGTATGGATAACCAAATTACCAACATTACGGTGAACAAATAATTCTCCGGGTTTTAATTTAATCAATTTTTCAGCTGGTACTCGACTATCAGAACAGCCAATCCATAAAAATTTTGGGTTTTGAGCAATGGCAAGCTGTTTAAAAAAATCAGGATCTTCTTGTTCTATTTTTTCTGACCATTCGTGATTAAAGCGAATAAGATCGCTAACATCAAACATAATGTCTATTCCTTGTTATATTCATTGTTAGAAACATTTGCTAATTTTTGTATTAACTAAATTGTTTTTATATGCTGAATTTTACTTTTCATTATTAACTTTCGCCATATTGGCGTAGTAAGAATTTTAGCTTTAATAATTTTGCTATATAGTTTAAAGCGTAAAGGCATTGTTTTTTGATAATAATGTTTATTAGGTTTTGCTACGCCACTATTTAATATTTTGCTAAGAATTTCTGCGCTATCAAGAGCATAACTGATACCCTCTAGTGAGCTAGCACTAATAAAGCCCGCAGCTTCACCAATTAAAAAGATATTTTCATTACCAGTATAAAAATCTCGGAATCGATTTGGATAAACAACAAGACACTTTTCGGTTTTTAATGGTTCGCCAAAAATAAAACCTTGTTGAGCTAATTTTTCTTTTAATAACTCGAAATGTTGATTGGCTGTCTTTTTAGGGAAGGCGCCACCAAAAATGAAATGTTTATTCTTGGAGATGCTCCATGCATAACAATTTGTGGTTTTATTATCAAAAATACAAGAATAAAAAGGAATTTTATGGTTGTCTTTAAACCATTGTTGGATAGCAACATATTGTCTAATGGAATGATTAGGATAGCGCATACGTCTCACAACTGAATTTGCGCCATCAGCTCCAACTACGTATCTAGCGGTAATCTTATGTTCAATTTTACTTTCATCAATATAAGTGACTTGATATCCATCAATGACTCTTCTGATTTCTTTGCATAGCGTATTATGTAACACATTAACACTATTTGGTATAAGCGACTTTAACCATAGGTCGAATTTATGTCGATCAAAACTGACATAACTGCGTTGATAATTACGGATCAGTTTAGTTTGCAGATCGATGGTTTTTACGCTGAAAATTTGCGGATCAGTTAATATATCCAATGGTAAATTTAGCTTTTGTCTTACAAACGCTTTCTGTGCATCATTAGCCAATAAGCCACCACATGGTTTGTGAAAACCTTCATCACCAGCTTGATGTTTTTTATCTAATGCAATGATCTTAAAAGATGGGCTAAGTAACCGAGCGAGCGTGCTACCAGCAGGTCCAAGTCCAATGATGGCAATATCGTAATCCATATTCTTGTGTTGTCTATTTTATTTGGTTGAAAGTTGACCATTTTACCACATTCGATAAAAAGGCAGTTAATAGTAAAATCGAAGATTTATTCGATTTTACTAAAAAATTTTGAGGAAAGGGGTTTTTTAGTCGATTTTAATTAATTGTGATCAGTTAATTTGCTACCGTCTGTAAAAATTCCTTATTTAATTCATCAAATGGTAAAGTTCGACTAATCACAACTAAGCGAGATATTTTTTCGGAAGCTTGTTGCCATGGAGAACCGTAATCAAAACCGACAATTTTATGGACTCCTTGAACAATGAGCCTTTGGTTATTGTCTTTAATTGCAAGTATTCCTTTATAGCGGAGCATATCATTGCCATATTTTTCAACTAGATTTTCCATAAATGAGCCAATCTTTTTAAGATCAAGCTCTCCAGCTTCAAAAAGATAGGAACAGATATCATCATTCCAGGATGAGGTTTGATATGGAATTGTTTTAAAATTAGTTTCTAACTGTTTGGATGGATTAACAATAAAAAAACCTTTATTAAGAACTAATTCCTCATCTAAATCAAAAGCATGGATATCTAACCATTGTGATTTGGCAATTTTACCATTAATCGCTTGATAGATAGTTGCTTTACTATTAATTTTTTGAAGGCGATTTAGAATTTCAATTTGTTGTTGTTCGGTGATGCAGTCGGTTTTAGATACAATAATACGATCGGCAAAACCAATTTGAGAAACGGCAACTCGATGTTCATTTAAATGTTGCAAAATATGTTGAGAATCAACAATCGTAATAATTGCATCAAGTCTAATGGTTTCTCTAATTAGCTCATCAATAAAAAAAGTTTGAATAATAGGTGCCGGGTCGGCAAGCCCAGTGGTTTCAATAATAAGTCTATCAAATTGCAATTTACCAGCTTGTCTTTCTGCGTGCAATTGATGGAGTGCTTTGGTCAATTCACCTTGCACAGTACAACAAATGCAACCATTGGTCATTTCAACAATTTGAATATCATGATTTGGTGTAAGTAAGTTGCTATCAAGATTTACTGGACCAAATTCATTTTCAATAATCATTATTTTTTCATTGTGATTATTTTCAAGCAGGTAATTGATGAGTGTTGTTTTTCCTGAGCCGAGAAAACCAGTTAATAAGGTAACTGGTAACAAGGAAGTACTAATATCTTGTGTCATAAACTATTCCTTTCTATTTAACAACACTTAAAGCCACCTTTACCACTATAACGAGCATCTTGTCGTTCTTTAAAAAACTCCTCATAAGTCATAGGTGTTTGTTCTGGATGAGTTAGTTTCATATGTTGTACATACGTATCGTAATCGGGAATCCCAACCATTAGTTTGGCTGCTTGACCTAAATATTTTCCAGCTTTAGCGATTGAGTCAAACATATTTATCTCTTTTATTAAACAAAGCAGTTAAAATTATTTTATTTTTAAACAGTTGATATTTTCAAAGATATCAATCTCACTATAAATGTCGATGTGAAGTGAGTCAATCTCTGATTAATAATAATTTTAATCTAATTTATTAAATAAAATTTAGGAAAAATAAAAGAGGTATATCAAATAATTGAAATTGTGTTGGGTTGTTTTAGTGAAGATAAATTAGTCATTATATTTTGGTAAAATTCATTTATCTATTGATAAATAACTTCTATAATAACGGCCATTTAAAATGAATAAGAGTTAACAATGGAAAAGTTTCACGTTACTGGCCCTACTTCTTTAAATGGGGAAGTTGTCATTTCTGGCGCTAAAAATGCTGCGCTACCTATTTTATTTGCTGCAATTTTGGCTGAAAAACCAGTTGAGTTGCAAAATGTTCCCAAATTAAAAGATATTGATACAACACTTGAATTGCTTGCGCAATTAGGCGTGAAATACCAACGTAACGGTTCTATTCATCTTGATGCTGGCCAAATTGACAATTATTGTGCGCCTTATGAACTTGTCAAAACCATGCGTGCATCAATTTGGGCTTTAGGTCCACTGGTTGCTCGATTTGGACAAGGGCAAGTTTCATTACCGGGTGGATGTGCTATAGGTGCAAGACCTGTAGATTTGCATATTACAGGTTTACAACAGTTAGGTGCGACAATCACTTTAGATGAAGGATATGTTAAAGCATCAGTTAATGGTCGTTTAAAAGGTGCTCACATTGTTATGGATAAGGTGAGTGTTGGAGCGACAGTAACAATTATGTGCGCAGCAACCTTAGCTGAAGGTAAAACTATAATAGAAAATGCAGCTTGTGAGCCTGAAATTGTTGATACTGCAAAATTCTTAAATATGCTAGGAGCTAAAATTACCGGTGTTGGCACGATGCGTATTGAAATTGAAGGTGTTACTAGTCTGGGTGGTGGCGTACACGAGGTTGTTTCTGATCGTATTGAAACAGGAACATTTTTGGTTGCAGCTGCTATTTCAAGAGGTAAAATAACTTGTCGTAAAACTGATCCAAATTTATTAGATGCTGTGCTATCAAAATTGAAGGAAGCTGGTGCTAATATTGAAACAGGTGAAGATTGGATTTGTTTAGATATGCAAGGCAAACGAGCAAAAGCTGTAAATATTCATACTGCACCACATCCAGGGTTCCCAACGGATATGCAAGCCCAGTTTTCATTATTAAATATGGTGGCAGAAGGAACTGGAATCATCAAAGAAACGATTTTTGAAAATCGCTTTATGCATGTGCCAGAACTTATTCGTATGGGGGCACATGGCGAAATCGAAGGTAATACATTAATTACTCATGGTGTCGAAAAACTTAGTGGTACTCAAGTTATGGCGACTGATTTACGAGCTTCAGCAAGTTTAGTTTTAGCCGGATGTATCGCTGAAGGTTCGACAGTTGTTGATCGTATTTACCATATTGATCGTGGTTATGATAATATTGAAGAGAAGCTTAGAAAATTGGGCGCTAATATTGAACGATTCAAATAGTTTTAATTTTTGACGCTGTTTAAACACAGCTATTAGATAAAAAGGAGTGTAATATGACAAAGCAAGCATTAGTATTTTTATCGAATGGCTGTGAGGAAACCGAAGCTGTTACAACTATTGATCTATTAACTCGAGCCGGAATAAATGTTACTTACGCTAGTATCACAGAAGATAGACAAGTTGAATGTTCTCGTGGAGTAACAATCTTAGCCCAAAAAGTATTTTCAGAAGTTAATAATGTTGATTTTGATGTAATTATTTTACCTGGTGGATTAAAAGGAGCGGAAAACTTTCGCGACTCCCAACAATTAATTGAAACATTAAAACAAGCACATCAAGCTGGCAATATAATTGCTGCTATTTGTGCATCTCCGGCAATGGTTCTGCAACATCATAATTTATTTCCAGATGCATATATGACCGGTTATCCCGAAACGAGAGATGCTTTTAAACATTGGAAATCGGATAGAGCTTATTTTGATGCTCAATATAAACTTATCACCAGTCAAGGTCCTGGAACGTCTATTGATTTTGCATTGAAAATTATTGAAATTCTATTAGACAAAAAGGCTGCAGCTCAAGTTGCCGCTCAATTGGTTCTACCACAAGGGATAGCATCCTACCAATAAATAGGTAACAAATGTCAAAATCACATTTGTACGAAAAGTTAATTAAAAGGGCAACACTAAGTGCTGTTTTAATTTCTGTTTTCCTAATTATTATAAAATTACTTACCTGCTGGTTTACTGGCTCGATGAGTTTATTTGCCTCTCTTTTAGATTCGAGTATTGATTTATTGGCATCTGGACTTAACTTTTTCTTAGTTCGTTATGCATTAAAACCGGCTGATGATGATCATACTTTTGGTCACGGAAAAGCCGAATCGTTGGCTGCATTAGCACAAAGCACCTTTATTATTGGTTCTGCAACTATTTTGTTAATTTCAAGTATTAAATCTATTATTCATCCTGAAGCAATAGCCTCACCGTTATTAGGTATTGCCGTATCTGTGATTTCAGTTATTGTGACAGGCGTATTAGTTCTATATCAAAAATATGTAATAAAACAGACTAAAAGTAAAGCAATTGAAGCTGATATGTTGCACTATTCTTCTGATATGTTTATGAATATTGCGGTTATTGTAGCTCTATTTTTAAGTTGGTATGGTATTACTTATGCTGACGCATGTTTTGCCTTTTTTATTGCGTTATATATTTTTTATAATGCTTATAAAATAGCCTATAGTGCAATTCAAGACTTGTTAGATAAAGCTTTGTCAGAAAGTGATAACCAAAAAATTTGTGAAATTGTTCGTTCATACTCAAATGTACATGGTTTTCATGATTTGAAAACTCGACAAGCTGGTCCGTTAAAATTTATACAGTTACATCTTGAATTAGACGATGATATGCCTTTAATCAAAGCACATGCAGTCGCCGATGCGATTGAGAAACATATTGCTCAAGAATTTGCGCCTGCAACTGTGATTATTCATCAAGATCCTATTTCTGTTGTTCCCTTAGAAATGAATAAGTAGAGAAACTAATCAAAATAGCTTCTAAACTTTTATTGTTAGTTAATTATTATGACCTTATAATAACCGAAGGTTTATATATTGGAGTTATTTTGTATGATAAAAAAAATAGGTATTTTAACCAGTGGTGGTGATGCGCCAGGGATGAATGCAGCTATTCGAGGTGTTGTGAGAACAGCCTTAACTGAAGGATTAGATGTTTTTGGCATTTATGATGGTTATTTAGGTCTGTGTGAAGATCGAATCGTTCAGTTAGATCGTTCTAGCGTTTCAGATATTATTACTCGTGGCGGTACATTCTTAGGATCAGCTAGATTTCCTGAATTTAAAGACCAAGAAGTTAGAAAAAAAGCGATCGCTAATTTAAAGAAACATCAAATCGATGCATTAGTTGTAATTGGCGGTGATGGTTCTTATATGGGGGCGATGCGTTTAACTGAAGAAGGTTTTCCTTGTATTGGTTTACCTGGCACCATTGATAACGATATTCGTGGAACTGACTATACTATTGGTTATTTTACTGCTTTAGGCACCGCTGTAGAATCTATCGATAGATTAAGAGACACCTGTTCTTCGCATCATCGAATCTCTGTGATTGAAATCATGGGCCGAGATTGTGGTGATTTGACAATAAATGCAGCAGTTGCTGGTGGGTGTGAGTTTATGATTATCCCTGAAGTTTCTTATACTAAAGAAGACTTAATTGAAGAGATAAAATTAGGTTTTGCTAAAGGTAAAAAACATGCGATAGTTACTGTGACTGAAAATATGTGTGATGTTAACCAATTAGCAGCAGATATTGAAGCGGCTGTTCATCATGAAACTCGAGCAACAGTTTTAGGACATGTACAACGTGGTGGCTCTCCAGTGCCTTATGACCGAATTTTAGGTTCACGCATGGGTGCTTATGCTGTTGAATTACTTATTAAAGGTCATGCAGGCCGTAGTGTCGGTATTCAAAATGGTAAGCTAGTCCATCATGATATTATTGATGCGATTAATAATATGAAAAGACCATTTGACATGGATCTTTATAACACTGCAAAACGTTTATTCTAAAAATTGCTCTATTAATAATCGAATAATAAGATGTGAATAATTGATAAGGCTAAGCTTTTAAATAAATATATCAATTATTCACATTATTGATTTTATAAAGATTGTTTACTCAATAAATATTCAAAGTATTCTTCTGCTCATATTTAATCAATTTCCATACAAATTTGAGGTTTTTATGACACTACAATATAAGCAAGATAATGACCGTTTTTATGTTTGTAATGATAATAATCAAGAAATAGCAGAAATGACATTTACTCGAATTGGGCATGATAAGGCAACGATTAATCATACATTTACTGATCCTGCTTATCGAGGTCACGGTATTGCAGATAAGTTGCTTGAACTTGTTGTGAAAACATTACAACAAGAAAAGCGTGAAATTATACCTTTATGTTCGTTTGCTAAAAATAAATTAAATAACTAAATAAAGTCTATTTTATATATAGACCTCTTGTAATTTTCTCCAGCTTTTGTCAAGAAATATTTTATTGTTTTTCTATAATAATCCTAGTTTTTCTTAGCAGATTTTGTGCTAATGTATGCTAAATTTTCTTTGTTATATTTTGCTTATTAAAATGACAACAGTCAAACCCCAAAAAATCCATTCTATTCATGTATTGCGTGGCGTAGCTATCATCATGATCGTCTTTAGTCATTGCTTAGGCGTATTTAAAAATAGCAATTTAATTGCTAATAGTTATTTATTTTCTTTTTTGAATTTATTTGCTTTTAACTTCACCACCTTTTTTGTACTAATTGCGGGTTTTTTATTTCAACATTTGACCTACAAATATAAAGTAAGAGAATATTATTTATCTAAATTCAAAACGGTAGTATGTCCATATATATCGGTATCGATCTTCTGTTTTCTCTATTTTCACTATCAGTCTTTATCCAGTTTACCTTTTTTTTCATTTGCTGAACCGAGTGCGGTTGGTTCTATTATTAAAATGATGTTGACAGGAACGCAATTGTTACCATTGTGGTTTATGCCGATGATTATCATGATTTTTGCAATCAGTCCTTTATTATATTCGTGGTCTCAAAAAAGTCTGATTATTATTGGTTTGATTTCAATGTTCTGGATAGTTATGTTTACTAAACCTGATTATACAAAACCGTTATTAAATTTGTTGCATTATGGACCGGTTTATTTAACCGGTATGATGATAAAACAGAATTATGAAAAAATTATGCAACTAGTTAAAGATAATCTATTGTTAGTGATTTTCTTTTTTGGTTTATGTTTTTGTATCCCATTTGCTTATCGTTATGTTGACCATTTAGGTGTTGAAAAACTTTATTATGATACATTACAAAAAATTATTTTGTTTATTTTAGCGCTTTACTTTTTCGATGGTTTAAATCGTAAGAATGAACATGGAAGAACATATAAGTTTTTTTCATATATGGCTAATATCAGTTTTCCTATTTACTTTCTTCATGAAATTATCGTATTACTTTTGGAACAACAAGTGGTTAATTCACCAATAGCGGATGTTATTAAAACCGATAACGGGCAATTAGCTTCACTTGGTGCAATTAGCTTTTTAATAACTACATTAACGATAAGTATCATTATTGCAAATCTAATAAAGTTAATATTTAAAGATAAAGCAAAATATTTAATTGGTGGTAATCGTTAAAATAAAATTGTTATTAGAGGAAAAAGATAGATATTTTTATTTTTTGGATGTTGAAAAGTGTGATTTATAGCAACATATTGTTTTTTTTATGTTTATAATGCTGGTTGGATATATATTGCAAATATACCAATATGAGTGTTGAACAAATAAAAGACAAACAGAATCGTAATTACTATTTTTCACTTGCCAAAAAAAAAGAAGTGCCTATAATGCGCATCCACTGACACGGCGTCAGCGACAAGCAGACAAAGGTCGTGTTAGTGAGCAAGGTCAAAAATTTTAAAAAAAGATCTTGACGAATAAAAAGGTGTAGCGTAGTATACGCAGCCCTTGAGACAGCAAACTGAAACAAGCAATTGTGAAGTAAATTAAAACGCTGTCAGCTCTTTAAAAAGAAGAAACAGACAATCTGTGTGGGCACTTGCGAGACGAAAAATTAAAAGTCTACGGACTCAAAAAAATTAAGTCTTGATAAGTGACACTGAAGATTCATTTGAATTATGTCAGAGACAGTTATTGAGCATCAAACTTTAAATTGAAGAGTTTGATCATGGCTCAGATTGAACGCTGGCGGCAGGCTTAACACATGCAAGTCGAACGGTAACATGAGTGCTTGCACTTGATGA
>NZ_NASD01000010.1 GCF_002142155.1 Gilliamella apis
ATGATTTTATTTATTAATCTATTAAATATCATGTTAATAAAAATATAATTATCTACAGTTTTTTATGATCAAAAAATATTCATTATTTTATATTTAATCAGCATAAGATTTAAATTACAAATCAAAAATATTTATTTTTTGTTTAGTATATTGAACATTTATAAAAAATGATGTAAATTTTGTTACAGATAAAAAACAAAAAGGAGGCGGTATGGATGGTTTCAATTATTTAAAAGCAGCCATAAAACGCAAAAAATTATCATTACAGACTGTTGCTGATGCTTGTCAGATGACTAAAGGTTATTTGAGTCAATTGATCAATGATAAAATTAAAAATCCAAGCGCACAGAAATTACAATCACTTCATCATTATTTGCAAATAGACTTAGCTAGCAAAAATAAAAAAGTTGGAGTGATTTTTGGAAAATTTTATCCATTGCATACTGGTCATATTTATTTGATTCAACGTGCAATTAGCCAAGTTGATGAACTTTATATTATTCTTTGTTCCGATACTATCCGGGATATGGCGTTATTTGAAGAAAGTGCTATGTCACGCCAACCAACGATCAATGATAGGATTCGTTGGTTGTTACAAACATTCAAATATCAAAAAAATATCCATATTGAACTTTTAGAAGAAGATGGTATTCCGGCTTATCCAAATGGTTGGAATGAATGGAGTGATAGAGTCAAAAAATTATTTAAAGAAAAAGGCATTAATCCTAGTTGCGTCTATTCAAGTGAACCACAAGATGTAGCCATGTATAAAGATTTATTCGATTTAGACACAGTACTTATCGATCCTACTCGGCAATTTATGCAAGTCAGTGGTACTCAAATTCGTCAAGCCCCATTAAAAAATTGGCAATATATACCAACAGAAGTGAGACCATTTTTTGTGAGAACGGTAGCTATTCTTGGTGGTGAATCAAGCGGTAAATCGACACTAGTAAATAAATTAGCCAATATGTTTAATACCACTAGTGCTTGGGAATATGGCCGTGATTATGTATTTTCTCACCTTGGTGGCGATGAACGAGCATTGCAATATGCTGACTATGATAAAATTGCATTAGGGCATGCTCAATATATTGATTTCGCAATAAAACATGCTAACAAAGTGTCATTTATTGATACCGATTTTATTACCACTCAAGCGTTTTGTAAAAAATATGAAGGTAAAGAACATCCTTTTTTACAAGCTATGATCAATAATTATCGATTCGATCTAGTTATCTTATTAGGTAATAACACACCGTGGGTTGCTGATGGATTAAGAAGTTTAGGTAGTCCAAAACAGCGAAAAGATTTTCAACAATTGCTGATTTCATTGTTAGAAAAAAACCATATCAAATACATCCAAATTGATTCACCCGATTATGAAGAACGCTATTTGCGAAGTATCGAATTAGTCAATCAACTTATTAATGATGAAGAGTAATGATTATGAATAAATTAAGCCATTTTGTCATAGCTATTGGCCGCAATAAATTTTATCCATTGTTTTGTATTATTTGTGTCACCGGAGCATATATATATACGGATCCAATTAATGATTTCAATATACGCTATGCAGTATCATACGCTGGCGCATTTTTAGGATTGTTATGTGTAATCTTATTAGCTAAACGCAAAAATTTAGGTAATGTGCTTGGTATGCTAGCAGTAATCGCTGAATGTTGTGCAAATTTCCTTGGTGGCAATATTGGAGCAGGTTTACCAACGTTTTACTATTTTGGCTCACATATTTATGGCATATTAACTTGGCAAAAAAATCTAGATAATAATAAAAGCGTTAAAGTTCGTACTTTAAATGAAAACGCCTTTTTATATGCGTTAATATTCCTCATTGCGGCTGCTTTTTTCAATATTTATTTAACTAATGAAATCGGCGCAATAAATACCTCCTACCAACTTATTACTAACTGCTTTATATTCGGTCTAGGCGTAGTTGCTCAACTTTTATTAATGATGAGATATGCTTTCAATTGGTATTTATGGGTCTTATTAAATGTATTAGTTATTAGTTTAAATATTTATACTGACAATATTGTTATCGCAACTCAGTATTTAATTTATCTGTTTAATGCAGTATACGGTATTTGTGAGTGGAAACTTTCCGAACAAAAAGAAAAAGAGAAGAAAAATTAATTTTCGATAAATGAAAGAGAATAGTTAAATAGAAAAAGGAGCAAATAATCAAATTATTCGCTCCTTTTTCATTATTCTATATCACCATCAATAAGCGGAACAAATTTCACTTCACCTATATTCTGAGTAATAAAATTATCACCATCTCGCTCAATTAATTGTAACGTTTGCTGGTTTTTACCTACAGGTAACACTAGCCGCCCTTTGTCGGCTAGTTGTGTCAGCAGACTAGAAGGTACTTCGGTTGCTGCTGCAGTTACAATTATGCCATCAAATGGCCCACGTTCTGGCCAACCTTGCCAACCATTACCATGCCGAGTTGAAATATTATGGATATCAAGTAACTTTAATCGTCGTTTGGTATTCCATTGTAAGCTTTTTATTCTTTCTACTGAAAAAACATGATTAACTAGTTTGGCTAAAACTGCTGTTTGATATCCTGAACCGGTACCAATTTCAAGTACCCTAGCATTAGGCGTTAAGTTTAATAGTTCGGTCATTTTAGCAACAATATAAGGTTGAGAAATAGTTTGACCACTACCAATAGGTAACGAGCGATCATCATAAGCTTGATGTGAAAGCGCTTCATCAACAAAATTTTCACGTGGTATTGAAGCTATAGCATCTAAAACACGATCATCTTTTATGCCCTGCTGACGCAATAAGTCAATCAACTGCTGCCTTTTTAAACTTTGCATTTAAGTTACTCATTTCCAATAATCAATTCACGTAATACACTTGTTGCATAACAACCCGAAGGTAAATAAAAACTGATGTCCAAGTTATTTTCATCTCGCCATTGCCACTCTAGTTGCTCAGGACGTAACAATATTGAGCGTCGCATCGTTTCAACCCGTTCCTTTCTAAATAACTCAGTAAAACAAGACCAATTTTCCAAACAACTTTGTTCAAATGTTAAAGCAATAGATTCAGTACCTAATCCTGAATCCCCCACCAAAGGAGCGGTAATATTAATCTCACCATTTTGTAAACGTTGTTGTAAAAGTGATAATTCCTCTGTTTTAGACAAAAACCAACTATTACTTTTTGATAATTGTAATATATCCCCATCAACAACTGTTTGCTGAATCTGGCGTTGAATCCTTTGACTGACTATATCATTAAAAATAGCACTACGTGCAGCAGAAAGATAAAAACTTCGTTTTTTACGGTCTTTAACTGAAATTTCACCATTAGCCCACTTTATTGCTTGATAAATATTATTTTGCTCACGTCCAAATCGTTGTTCGCCAAAATAATTAGGAACACCATGCTGTTTAATTAACTCTAATTTTGATTCGACTTCTTGTTGACCAGTCAAATTTCTTAAAACAATTTTAAATCGGTTACCTTTTAAAGCCCCTATTTTCAGTTTTTTATTATGCCGAGTAACCTGCAATATTTGACAACCAGTTAAATCAAATTGTGAAAAATCTGGGGTATCTTGCCCTGGCATATGCAAACTAAACCATTGTTGGGTAACAGCTTGGCGATCTTTAAGACCTGCATAACTGACATTTTTCGCTGAAATG
The DNA here is from genome assembly GCF_002142155.1 of Gilliamella apis. Taxonomy (GTDB): domain Bacteria; phylum Pseudomonadota; class Gammaproteobacteria; order Enterobacterales; family Orbaceae; genus Gilliamella; species Gilliamella apis. Next base: position 3,687 of record NZ_NASD01000010.1, read on the forward strand.
CCAACATATTTAGCTAACTGTTCAGCCACAAAGACCGTATTACAATCTTTCTTTTCGAGATAAACTAAAACATGTTCACCTTCACCAGTTAAATCAAAACCTAGTTCTTCGATAACAATAAAATCTTCATATTGTTGCTTATATAAACCATGGCTTGTTGGTTTACCATAAAAATAATTGAGCTCTGCTAACACGTAATCGCCTATTGTCTAATTTATCTCTATTTCTTTGCTAATAACACTACTGCTTCACAAGCTATACCCTCTTTACGGCCAGTAAAACCTAATTGTTCAGTCGTCGTTGCTTTGACACTAATCTGATCAAAATGAACTTGCAAATCTTCAGCAATATTAACCCGCATTTGATCGACATGAGGTCTCATTTTAGGTTCTTGTGCAATAATAGTAGTATCTAAATTAATTAATTTATAACCTTTAGATTGGATAATACCATACACTTCTTTCAATAATAATCGGCTATCTATACCTTTGTATTTAGGATCTGTATCTGGAAATAATTTACCAATGTCTCCTAAAGCCAATGCACCAATTAATGCATCAGTAATAGCATGTAATACCACATCACCATCAGAATGAGCAACAAGACCAAACTGATAAGGGATTTTCACTCCAGCTAATGTAATTGGCCCTTCACCACCAAATTTATGGACATCAAACCCATGACCGATTCGCATAATCTACCTATATTAATTTTGATTAGTTAAATAAAATGATGCTAAGTTTAAATCTTCTGGTCGAGTAATTTTTATATTATCTCGACGACATTCCACCAATAATGGATGACCACCACAATACTCTATAGCCGATGCTTCATCAGTAATTGCAATGTTATTTTTTAAGGCTTTACTTAAACATGTTTTAAGTTCACCAGCATTAAATAATTGCGGCGTAGCAGCTCCCCATAAATAAGTTCGATCGATAGAGTGATCAATAACAGTTTGATTATCTCTATAAGCTTGTTTAATCGTATCACTTAGTGGTGTTGCTAATATTCCACCCTTATTTTCGTGTAATACTCGATTAATTAATTTTGTAATATCTTCATGAGTAACACATGGCCTTGCGGCATCATGAACTAAGGCCCATTGGTTATCATTAACTAAATTTAAACCTGCTAAAACAGAATCAGCTCGAGTTTCACCACCATAAGCCACTTTAACATTATCTTGCGATGCGAGTTCAAGTGTATTAAAAAATTTATCCTCAGGACTGATGACCACCACTACACAGGAAATATTGGGATGAGTTAACAATTTTTGTATAGTATGTTCCAATATTGTCATTGGACCAATTTTTAGATATTGTTTAGGTAATTGGCTTTTCATGCGACAACCCACTCCTGCAGCAGGAACGATTGCGATAATATCACTATTATTTGTCACGTAATACCTTATTGTTTTGCTTTAGAATCAATAATTATTCGATAAAAATACTCATTGGCTTTAACCATGCCTAAATGACTGCGCGCTCTTTCTTCAATCGCTTCATAGCCTTTTTGCAAATCGTCAACTTCCGCAAACATCTGTTCGTTACGTGCTTTCAACATATCATTCTCTCGATGCAGATTCTGTAACATTTGCACATTTTCTTGATAATCATAAATGTTATTCTTCCCATACCACAATGAGTACTGTAAATAACCCAGCACTAGTAGTAATAAAAATGGAATTTTCCACCTAATCATAAGTTTAATTTATCTCTTAACTTAAATACATTTAACAGGTTTTGGTAAGCCTGCTAGTTTAGTTGCTTGTTTAGCTGGACCATCAGGAAATAACTTATATAAATACCTACTATTGCCCTTTTCTGGACCAAATTTTTTTTCCATTGCTTTAACCAATGCACGAATTGCCGGTGAAGTTTTATATTCTAAGTAAAAATCACGAACAAATAAAATCACTTCCCAGTGAGCATCAGTTAACTCTATAGATTCTAAAGTAGCTAATTCAGGTACTAAATCAACAGTCCAATCCTGCCAATTTTTTAAATACCCTTTATCATCAGTGTCTATTTGATTTAACATTTTTCAAAACATAACTTAATATTTGTTGCGTATTATACTCGATTAATAAGATTGCAACACTAGTTTTGGCGAGTAAACAATCTAGTTTTGTTGAATTTCGCCCGAATTTGGCGAAAATTAAAGCAGTCGATAAAAAATATTAAATTTACTATTTACAAACAAGTCCGTCTCCTTTAATATTCACAGCCATTGCGGAAGTGTGGCTGAGCGGTTGAAAGCACCGGTCTTGAAAACCGGCGAGGGGCGACCCTCCCAGAGTTCGAATCTCTGCGCTTCCGCCATCTTCTTTAAATATTATCTAAAAATCAAAAAGTTGAAATGGAATTTTTTTCAGTCTGCCATCTAGTATACCACTTTAGTTAAATAATCTTACAATCTTAAATAAGTTCTCATCTGCCAATATTTTAAGCCAATACGCACTAACTTATGGCTAAAACGGCTAAATTAGCCGAATTAGCAAAAAAATAATGAAATTTTTTTAAATTTAAAACACTAATTAAAAAAGTAAGTTTAGAGTAAAGCCTAACTCCTTTTTTATTCGGAATTTTATTGGTTTTTATTTAGCAATACATGTAATTTGTTATGTTGAGCGTAAAACTCTAAGTAATCAGCCACTTCATGCTTATCTGGATACCCTTTTTGATCACCAGTCATAATTAAACCTGTTAGTTGATTCATTGCTCTTGGTGTAAACAACAGCATACTATCTGGTCGTCTACGCCAGACGTCTCCTATACGTTCATCTCTTTCTAATATAAGAACAGTAATATTTTTTTAGTCAGAAATGATGCTAAACACAGTCGTAAGTCATGAATTATATCCTTTAATAGATATATGTTGGGTGAGCATATATCTATTCAATGGTTATTTAATTGAATAAACTAGCTATATTAAATCTCTCATTCTTTTTTTTAAATGAAAATAATTGTCAAAGAATAAATAACTATTTGAAATATAGAGAGTTAAATAAATGAATAATTTTTTTTTATAAAATGAAGTCAGCTTATTTGTTCAAGACAATATTACTCACCCATTTATATAATGCCATTAACTTTTCACAATCTAATAACCAAACAAGAGATGGAGTAACATAATGGAAAATAATAAGGAAGTGGCTATGTCTGTGAATTTTTTACTCGGTTGTGGGAGTAATTATATTATGGGTCAAACTCTAGTTATTGATGGTGGAATGTTTGCTTAATGAAACAGCATTTTGTGATGCTATTCATAGAAGCAATGATTAAAATAAAAAATGTAAATGGAGTGTACGATGGAAAACAACACCGATGGCCGACAATTCAATGGTTTAACACGATATAAAAAATTGATTATTTTATCTGTTATTTTCCTGGTTTCAGGGATAGGATACTTCATTTTTTGGTACATGTTTTCTCGGTTTACAGAATCTACAGATAATGCGTATGTTATGGGAAATCAAATTCCAATTCATACTCAAATAAGCGGAGGAATCTCCTCCATTTACGTTGATGATAATGACTTTGTGAGAAAAAAAGATGTTATCGCTCAATTAGAATCAATTGATGCTGAAAATAATTTTAGTTATGCAAAAAATGAATTAGCCAAGGTAATAAGAGAAATTCAACAGATCAAACTGACAACTGAAAAATTGTCAGCAAGTATTCAATTAAAGCAAGCGACATTAGATAAATTAGAAAAAGATTTAGCTCGGAGAGAAGGCCTTTGGTCTCGTAATGCTATTTCAAAAGAAGAAATAGAGCATGCTAGGCAAGATGTATTAATTGCGTTAAATGACTTAAAAATTTCCAAGCAAGAGTTAGAAATTAATAATGCCCTATTAATGCAGAATTCATTATTAGAACAACCACGTATTCAGCAAGCCATTTCTAAACTAAAGGAAGCTTGGCTTAACTTAAAACGAGTAACAATTGTTTCCCCTGTCACTGGATATGTTTCGAGGCGCCAAGTCCAAGTTGGAACACAGGTTAATAGAGGAGAACGATTATTAGTTATTGTTCCTTTGGATCAAGTTTGGGTAGAAGCTAACTTTAAAGAAGTTCAATTAAAACACATTCGAATAGGACAAAAAGTTAAGTTAACTAGTGATTTTTATGGAGATGATATTAAATTCGACGGGGTGATTACAGGAATTGCTATGGGAACGGGAAGTGCATTTTCGTTATTACCAGCACAAAATGCAACAGGAAATTGGATTAAAGTAGTTCAGCGTTTACCTGTTCGTATTGAATTGAATAAAGAGCAAATTAAGGAATATCCATTACGGGTAGGGTTATCTATGTATGTAACAGTGGATACCAGTGATGTAAGTGGAAAATTACTTACTGATATTTCACCTCAAGAAATTAAATATCAAACAGATGTACTTGCTTACGACTTAGATGAATTCGAGCAACTAGTACGAGAAATTATGCAAAATAACTTAATTTTAGAGAGTAATATTCAGTGAATCATAAAATGTCACCATTATATCTATCAGGTGCAAAATTAATTGGGCTTATTGTTGCATTGGCAACAGTGGCCTTCTTACAAATTTTAGATTTAACAATTGCCAATGTAGCACTCTCTACTATTGCTGGAAACCTAGGAACATCAAGTAGCCAAGCAACATGGGTAATTACATCATTTGCCGTATCCAATGCCATTTCAATTCCTATATCTGGATGGCTAGCTAAGTACTTTGGAGAAGTTAAATTATTTTTGTTTTCAATTTTGTTGTTTGTATTTGCTTCTTGGTTATGTGGTGTCTCCAACAGCCTTGAAATGTTAATTATTTCACGAGTACTACAAGGTGCGGTTTCTGGACCAATTATTCCTCTTTCTCAAAGCTTATTATTAGCTAACTCTCCAGATTCCAAAAAAAATATGTCTTTAGCAATATGGTCGATGACTATTATTATTGCTCCCGTCTGCGGACCTATTTTGGGTGGATGGATAAGTGACAATTTATTTTGGGGCTGGATTTTTTTACTAAATGTGCCAATTGGTCTAATAGCTTGGATAAGTACTAAAATATTATTAAAAGGACGAGAAACAGAAATAAGTAAATCTCGAATAGATACTATCGGGCTTGCTTTATTAATATTTGGTGTTGGTAGTTTACAGCTTATTTTAGATAGAGGGAAAGAACTGGATTGGTTTAATTCATCTGAAATTATTATTTTATCTGTGATAGCGTTAGTAACACTATCTTTTTTTGTTCTTTGGGAAATGACATCGAATCATCCTATTGTTGATCTATCTTTATTTAAATCAAGAAATTTTACAGTAGGGACAATTTGCATAAGTTTGGCATTTTTGCTACATATAGGCACATTAGTTATGCAACCACAGCTATTACAACGAGTTTTTGGTTATACTGCAACGTGGGCAGGATTAGCATTGTCTCCCATCGGTTTAGTTCCTATTGTTCTTGCTCCAATAGTCGGTCGTTTTGTTCCTTATTTAGATATGAGGAAGCTTGTGACTTTTGGTTTCATTGTTTTTGCTTTGTGCTTTTTTTGGAGAGCTTACTCATTTGAGCCTAATATGGATTTTTCGAGTTCTGCATGGCCCCAATTCTTTCAAGGATTTGCGATAGCCTGCTTTGTTATGCCTTTGAATATAATAATTTTAACTGATATACCTTCGCACAAGTTAGCGGCTGCAGGAAGTTTATTTAATTTTTTTAGAACATTATCTACTTCCATTGGTACTTCTTTAACAAATTCATTATGGGAACATCGCGAAGCAATTCATCACAACCAACTAACTGATCTAATGAATCAAAATATACAAACGCTAGAATACACATATCAGCAGTTTCAGTTGCAAGGTTTTTCTGAAACTCAAGCTTCGGCAAAACTAGCACAAAATATTACTAATCAGGGGCTGGTAATCGCAACCAACGAAATTTTTTGGCTATATGGAATTATTTTTCTACTATTAATCATAGTTGTTTGGTTTGCAAAATCAACCATTACATCAAAGAATGAAATAGAAAAATAGTTGGTTATATAAGTACGTAAGTCATAACAAGATTATAATATTTCGAAAAATAAAAATGAACTTCAAAAACTTTATTGATCGGATTACCTACATGTAATGTACATGTTTTTTTCTTTGTTTATACCTATGCAAAAAATATCTTCATATGAAAGTGTAATACCAGTTTAGCTAAACGCCTTATATAAACGCTCTTGGGCTGAAAATACTAAAGTAATGTAATGTGTTATGTCCATTATCATGTCACTGGGAGTAGGGCATTTTAGGATCGTTTGACTTAAATCAATTGCTTTTTGAGTGGACATTATTTTTTCTATATCAACTCCTATGCTTTGAACCTCATTTGAGTGTTTTATTGTAACCGCAGTTACAAAATTATTAGAGTGAAATATTGAACCAGCTATGTTTTTAGGTCATAAAACGGCTCCGTTGGAACTTTTTAGTCTCCAGTAATATTCTCCCTCGCGCAATAAGTTTTCTAATGCCATAGCAGAACACACTCTACCAGCTAAGAACTCTATTTTTCTTCTTACTGGAAAGTATTGAATATCTTTTTTTAATTTTAATGGTAAATCATCAAAATTATTAATATTAAAATTATCTACTGAAAAATGGCCAAAAGATTGCGAAATATTTTGCGATCCTATAATAAAGTTTTTGGTGATAGGTTTAAAATAGCCAAAAATACGTTTGTATTGTTCTTGATTAACTTTATATATGATATGTGTTATCCTTTAGTTAGTTTAAGTTAATCGAATTACGTATATATATAGTCTTTAAATATGGTTTATGTTACTGTTTTTAATGACAAGGATGTTTATTTAGCAAGGATAAAATATCATGTTAGACAATGATTTGTTAGTTAAAGTGCACCGACAAAATTTATCTACATTGCTTTTCATAAACAATATCACGACGGATTGGCATCGTCACCCTTCTCTTCAATTGACAATATCATTGCACAATATGTCTTTTGAGCTAGAAACACCAGATGAAAAAAAAGATGTGTTTGGTTTTATTATTCAATCAAATGTTCCCCATAAACTGAGCGCACCAGATGTCTGTTGTATTAATTTGCTTATTGACCCAGAAAACCCCTATTATCACTTATTATCGCATTTTACTGAAACTAATCCTGTTTATTTTCTTACTAAAGAAGAAGCATTAAAAATTGCCAGTTATTTTATGAAATCTGTTACTGTTAGCCAACCATTTGAACTTTATCACGTCTATAAGTTATTATGTGAGTCAGATCCTAATTGTTCATGTGATCAAGATAACCGCATTAATAAAGCAGTCTCTATTATTTCATCATTACCTATAAAGCAAATTTCATCGAGGGAAATCGCCGAAAAAATACACCTTTCTGAAAGTCGCTTTCTTCATCTTTTTCGTTCTGAGTTGGGTATTAATTTTAGGGGTTATCTATTGTGGAAAAGATTACAGGATGTAATTGATACACTCGACTCCCCTACAACACTGACAAAATTAGCCAATGATATGGGATTTTCTGATTCGGCTCATTTTAGTAGAACATGTTTATCTAGTTTGGGGCTGAGACCATCACAACTCAAACGAGCTTTAATAATTGATAATAAAGACACTATATGCGGAAAACATTACTGTTTGTACAGCGTATTTCAGGCATTACATACCTAAAATACACTGTATTATCGTTTATATACTACTAACTGAATATAAGATTCTTCGTTTCAGAAATATTGACCAAAGATTGCATTTGATTAATCGCAATACCATTAAGTGGTATCAAGCATTCGCAAGCACTTATACCTTGATGAATTAAGACTGAGTTAATACTTTGCAGATTAGATAAAATGACTAATTGCTCTTTTGAATCATTATGTAAACAATTAACAATGCATCCGAATATGGAAAAAAATACACTTGATAAATATTGAAGATAGTATGTTACATTTTCATATTGAGTACAAAACTAGAGGAACACCTATTCCTCATACACATCGTTATTATGATAAAAAATTAAATTTAATCAATATACGTTGAACCGAGAATATAACTATATAAAAAATATATATTTGCAAGTATTCTATCTGGAATTTTTTGGTAAAGAAATAACTGATTTCAGGATAAGTCATTTTCATTGTAATGTTACTTATTTTTTCTGCCCTGTAGTATCACTTCACCATTTATTTGTAAAAATAATTGAGGAGTGTATACCGTCACATTAATATTTGGGTGATTAATAACCTGTTCTCGTTTGGATGATTATGGATAGAGGAGTTAGCTATGCTTAAGGCTCATTTTAACTAAAACTATTACCTAAATAGGCATACTACTACAAAAGTATAACATCCTACTTAGGCATTAAAATTGATAATGCACTATAAATAAGTATATAAATATAGATTTAATAGTGCTGTAACAATCTTTGATTAAAGGTTAATATTCAAAGCTTCTTGTAACTGTTTTGCTTTCGCAACTGCTGTTGACTTTAATTTTGATGAAGCTATTTCGTGCAGACCTTCCCATTTAGCATCTTTGATGTAACCACGCAATGCAGCTTCTTTCAAATAAGCGGCATACTGTAAAGATATGTCTAAAATACGATTTGTCCAGACTGGTATTTTTTCCCCTCGACTAACAAGATTACCAACAAAACGAACACATTCAATTAAAATAGGCCAAAGTAGCGGTAAAAATTTAATTTCTTTTTCTAGTGACCTAATAAGTTTTGCAGGACTTACAATGGGATTTTTTAAAAATAGTAAAATTGCTCTACGAACAGTTTCTTCATCAATGCGACTCGTTAAAACATAATTTTCAGCAAAATAGGCACCCTCGCCATCTTGAGCGAGAAGTCCAATAACAATTATTAATAAAGTATTCGATAATGCTGGTATTTCTGTACTAGACAATGGGCCATCTTCATTTTTTAACCAATTTCGATATTTGCTCACCAGTAAGGCTTTTTTATCATTATCCCAATGCAAATAAACACTTTCTTGGCTATCTGTTGTAAATTTAGGGTGTTCCATGGGAGCCGGATATGCTTGACATTGCCCTTCTATTTCTAAATCAAAAAACCAATTTGTTTTTACTATATGAAAAACACGGTCATTAATATCTGGTAGTTTCAATGTAAAAATGAAAGCGGAATTAGATTTGCTTTGCTCAAATAAATCAATTGAGATAATAGCGCCATCATCAAGTACCGGAATGTTTCTTTCTTTTTTAGGCCAAATTTTATCAAAATCAGTTATATTAACTTCATTAGAATTTTTTGATTTAACAGACTTAATGTCTGGTAATTGGGTAATAATATATTTTGCTACACTGATTGCCCGTGAACTACCTGTTTTTTCAGCTAAAGCTCTCAAACCTAAAAGATCCAGTTGGTTTGGCGACGCAAGTCCATTGGTAACTGCAAACTGAACTTCGGGTAAAAATTCTGCCATAGCATCTACAATTTCATCAGTTCCTATTAGCAATCTCGGCGCTTTTAAAGACGCTAAAATTAATTCATCTAAAATTGGCCATACAACTGATAAAAGTCCTTGATGTGCAATATTTGACAATGTTGCAACTAAACTCACTAATTTAGAAGGAGTGTTATTTATCCAGTCTAGTAAGAAAACATCAGCAATTCCTGGTATAAGTAAACCTCTTTCCCATGCCTCATTCACGGCTAAGGCTATATCAGCTATAGCACGGGGTGATGCTGAACGCTGTGCAGCGAGAATATTCATTGCAACACCAGCAGTTAACGGTATTTGTCTCTTAGCAATTTGCCTAAAAATGAGACCCTTGACATGTTCCGTTTCATTGAAACAAGAAACACTCAGTCGTATAGCAGCATCACCCCAGAGCGGAAACACAGAAAATGCACTAGTAGTCAAATCACCTAAAGAATCAAACCTTTTAGGAAAGTATTGTAATGATGGGGTGGTTGGAATTTTTATATCCCAAAAATATTCCTCATTATAATCTAATAAAACTTCTTTTACTGGGCAATCAAGATAAGCTAAAACCATGTCACCAGCGTTAACAGGAATTTTTTTACCTGATTGTAAAATGACATCAACCTTTAACGTTTTTAATAAGTTTAAATTTTTACTACTTTGTGTTTTGGTATCCAAACGAGTTAAAGCTAAAAATATATCCGCTTCAAGTGCATGAATTTTATTTTTCTGATATTTTTCTAGTCGCTTACAAAGATCATCTACTGTAATTGAAAGATCACTCTTACTAGGAGTTGATAAAATACAAGGCAATTGATCTAAATTTTTGCACACTACATAATTACGAGCATGCAATACTTCATGTACCATATCTTTCTGATCTGCTCCCCAATAGCCTTCAGGTTCGATTCCTTTCACCCAACAAGCAATCAAATTAAGTAGTACATCAACAGATGTTGGTTTCACCCCCGCCAAACTTGTTCGAGCCGATTGAGGATCGTTATAAGCGATCTTATTTGCAACAGCTAAAAATCTTTCAGCAACAGTATCACAAACAAACTCTCTTCGACTAACCAGTTCACTGGCAAGCTCTGTTAGTGCTTGAGGTGTAACTTTTCCCCAATCAAATTGAGGACATGTCCACAAAGATGGTGTTTTTTGCCAAAGATATTTAATGTCCTGTGTATGACTTTCTTCAATTTGTGCATAATTGAGTTGCCAATGGTTAGCCAATTGACGAGCTAGCTTTGCAATAGATTTATCTTTATCGTCACACCATATCGCCAGCCATGGTGTGAGTTGCGCTACATCACTAGCGGCTTTTCTTGTCATTGCTGTTTTTAAAACTAACTGTTTTGTTGATTTAACCTTTGCTGAGAATGAAGCTATCATTACCTCATTTAAAAGTTCATCATCAACATTCTTTATCAATATAGGCGCAATTTTTGCAATTACATCTGATTCACCTTTGGCAAGTAAAGGAATCAAAACAGCTGTTCTTTCATATAACGTTGTAGTACTTATCCCTAACTCCTCTATTGCACTAACCCAAACCTTTCTATCCCCAGGTCGACTGGCAACATCTAACGCAAAAAAGATAAACTCTATGGCGTCTTGTTTTGAGAGCCAACCTTGTTTAACACCTTCGATAAATACAGAAAAGAATGGTCCAGTTGCAGGTACATTGACGGCAATCCCTATTTTAATATGCTCAGAAAATCTGCGTTTTATTTGTTCTTGTATTGGTAACTCTTGAGTCGATACTGCTCTAGAATAGTCTTCAGCAGGTAATCCCATAGACAAAGCAGCATAAACAGCCCAATCTTTCATATATTCGTAGCTTTCAGGAATAGCTAAATTTAACTGATCAACAAGTTGAACGGCAATATCACCAAATACACTTGAAGAGTGTTCAAATACTCTTCTTCTGGATACGCAAGCTTTGCTGATAAAGTTAGTCGCATATTTTTCACCTTTATCCTTAATAATAGGCAGTAATAAGGGCCTATCAGCAAAATAAGCAAACTCTAGAGCACGGGTGATAGAAACGCCAATCCTAATAGCATACAATGTGATATGTTTGAGATTGCATTCAATATATCCTTCATTGCTGTAATCGCTGTTTGCCTCTCTTTTAATAAGACGCTCCCAGTCTCCATTTTTTAGACCATTCAGCGCTATTTTTTGTTGTTCTTTTGTGCCTAGTGGTTGCTGTAATATGGTATCTATAGTTACTTTTTCCCATCCCAAAGAGTTAAAAATAGCAACGGCTTCTTCAAGCTTAGAGTTCATAAATACCTTCCTTGATTTGTACAGCTAAAACGTGCTTACAAGGGCCTTTTTTCTGTTGATTTTTAAGATACCAAGTACATGTACATTGTGGATTGCAATTCAGTTGATTTGTAGGAATAGACACTCGATAACAATCATCTGTAGAATTGACCATCCATGTCATCTCATCAATTTTTTCGATCCGATCAACTAATTTATGCGCACCAATAAGACGTGGATTATCTTTTAAAACTCGGTTCGGATCTTCTGGTAACTCACGATGAAAATAAGAACCTTCATATGCATCAAACCCAAGTTTTCCAGAAACGGCAAGATAAGCAAGTGCGCGCTCAATACGATAAGCCTCTAATGCTGAAGCATTTGACAATTGTTCTTTATTAATAAGCGCATCAAACTGTAAAAGATCATTCACTATTTTTGAATCTTCTTGTTCTACTGATGAAACTAAAGAGGTTAACAATGCTCCTTCACCAGAATATCCTTGCCATGTTTCAGCTGTTAAGCTAAGTGTTAAACGAGCACCCAAAAGGCTTACTTCAATCATGCATGGCCCCTGCTCGTTATTTTGCAAACAGTAAAAGGTTAAACTTTTAATATTCGTTATTAGGCGCTTAAGTGCATTGAGACGATGCAAGCCAGATATATAAACACTATGCGTATCGCTTCTAGACATTAATTTAATACCTGAACGCGATAATACAAGCCAACCAGATTGATTTTTACTCGTTACATTAGGTAGAGTACTCACAAACATTTGTGCTTGAGGTCCTTTTATTGTAAAAACTGGCTTCATGTTTTTATGAATTTCAGCGATATTGCCTAAAGCTCTTATCCACCGATTAGGCATTTGAACAGGCCGTTGTAAAATGATTTTTGCTAACCCATTGAGATGATTGCCTTTATCCTCTATATACCGTGTTGCTAACCCTTGATCACCTATATTTAAATGAAGTCTGTCTTTACTATTAACCTTAGCAAGAGCTTGTCTTAAACCAATACCAATATCAACATTAGTAGTACCTCGATGAATCTCTCCATCAAGGCCGTCTCTTAATAAATCTAAACGTGCATATACCCCATTACAGGCAGAAAAACACTCTGCTCTTACACGGTCACCTTGCGCTGAAAGTACCGGATCTTTTTGAAACTCAGGCTTATACTGGCAATAGTTCGTAGAGGTAATGTCTGCTAATGCAAGCAAGCCTCTTGCAATAATTTGAGGGTAAAGAGCAAAACCAGAAAAAAATACCGGATGATGAACAATACCTGTTGGCGTCAAAGCAGGCGAAAGCGCTAAAGCTAGTGCTCCATCAGTAAAATTTGATTGCTGAAAAAAAGCTCGCACGGTTTTTCCTAAATAAAAAATTTAAACAAATACTAAAATAGAACCAATGCTACATATGATATCTTTTAAGATTATATAGTTTATTGATAATTAGTTTATCAAAAACCAACAAAAAAGTGAGTTTTTTTAAAGGTAAACATTGCTTTTAGCATCTATTTATTAGAAGATTATTTATATTAGAGTTTTTATGAAAAATATCTGTTTTTAACTCTTATCTACCAATTTTATTGGCAATATTGAACGCCAAATATTTGTACAATAACAAAATTAAAATACAATAAACAACAATCTTTACTGAAATGCATACTTAGATTATTTGTTGCATATAAAAATATAGGAATAGAACACATGAAAGAACTATTAAAAAAAATCACTATATTATCTTTGTTGTTTGCAGCCCCATTATTTGCCAACCCAACTACTGAAAACATATCCATATTTAAAAAACAGAAGGAAGTTTTAAATGATGGAATAGAATATTTAACTTACTCAGCAGATATTGATGATGGTCGCTTTGTATTTATTGTTAATAATTATTCTAATAAAAACGATTATTCCAGAGAAGCGGTTGCGAGATATATCGTCGGTAACAATATTTATCGTGTAGTTTTAGTTGAGTTTTGTGTCGACGAAACTGATCTATGTGGTGAATTACCTACATTATTAACCCCGGTAGAAAAATTTGCTGATACTTTCTATCATGGTGAAGATCCTACAAATTACATTTGGAAGATCACTTACGTCAAAAATGATAAATTAGTCACTATTGAAGAATTTGCTACAATACCTAAAGTAGGTGATTTAAATGATTTTGTTGGTAAAATTCCGTCAGAGGAAGATGAAGAGGAAGGTATGGACTCTTCTATAAAGTATAATGAACAAGATATTAATTATAAACCATACATTCTAGATTGGGGCTATGGACCAAAAGTCAAACCATAATATAGAAAGATAATTTCATTTTAAACTTGTTCAAATGTATCAACAAGGTAAACTTTCTTACTATTTTATTTTTATGATATCTTTTTTTAAATAGTATAAAAAATGCAAACAATTGTTTGCATTTTGTTAGTTTATAGTTGATAACTACCATTTATAGTTAAGCGTTCCTACCACACTGCGTTCCGCACCGTAATAACACCAATAACTACAACCTGATACATATTTTTTGTCGGTTAAATTAGTTGCATTAACTTGTACTGACCATGATTTATTAAACTGATATTTAACCATTGCATCCCATAAGGTATAACTAGGTACACTTTCATTTGGATAATAGACTTCATCAACAGTTTTACCAATATAACGAAGCCCTGATCCAACAGTTAACCCATCAAGCTGACCATCAAATTTATAATTTACCCAAGCTGAAGCAGAATGTTTTGGAATTAATGAACTACGTGTTGTCAATGAAGCTGTTTGATCTGTTTTAGCATGAGTATAAGTATAAGCAAAATCCATATCTATACTTTTAGTAATATCAGCCTTTATTTGTAACTCTACACCTTTACTGCGTGCTTCTAATGTTTGTGATGCTTGCCCTGTCCCATTAGAAACAAATGAATTCTGAGATTTAATATCAAAATAGGCCAGAGTAAATGTACCATTTAACCAATCAGGCTCATACTTACCCCCTACTTCCCACTGTTTTGCTTCATAAGGTCGATACATTGTTTTGTTGACACTATCATAGCCATACACTGGCAAAAATGATTCTGAATAATTTATATAAGGTGCAATATTGTTATCGAAAATATACATTAAACCAGCATTATAGGCATTATGGTTATAATCACGATTAAAATCAGAACCACTCCAGTATCCATCATTTTTTATTTTGCTATGACGGATACCTTGATTGAAAATCAGTTTATTATCAAAAGTCAGTTGATTTTGTACATATGCACCTAATTCTTGTGCTTTTAATTTAAAAGGTGAATAACTACCTGTAATATTTGAATGAGTTAATCTTGGTTTAAAACGATTCACTGTACTAGCGCTGCCACTAAAATTATTTCCACTCATATTGGTATTTAAATAATCAATTCCAATTAATAATGTGTCTCGCCAATTTCCATATTCAAAATCTTTAGAAAGGCGATTATCAATTGTGTGAGTATTGTTAATACCTATTTGAGAATATGCAAAACGTGAATAATTTTTTCCATCAACTGTTGGTGTGAAATCCATACCATAAACACCTGATAAATCTAAATCTTGATGAGCATATTTATAGTTTTGCGTAAAAACAAGTCCATTATTGAATTGATGTCTAAATTCATAACCGACCGTTTCTGATTTACGATTAAAATTATCAAAATCTTTATCACCGTAATAAGTATCCCTTGCCACTTTCCCATATTTAGAATGAAATAGCGTGCCATAAGCAGGGAAAAATCCATTTTCAGGAATGCCAAAATCACGTTGGAAACTTGATAATAAAGTTAAAGAAGTTAGTTCATTTATGTCCCATGTTAAACTCGGTGCAAAATAATAATGCTTTAATCCAGTTTTGGTTTGTTGTCCATTTTCATCTCGATAGGCACCCACTAATCGATATCGTACATCATCAGTTAATATACCACTATAATCTCCATTTATTCCTACTTGTGCATGTGTTCCATAAAACACATTAACTTCACCAGCTGGAGCCTTTTTGGGACGTTTGGATATCATATTGACGGTACCGCCAGGTTTAGATGAACCATATAGTTGAGAACTTGCGCCCTTTAATACTTCTATTTTTTCCAGTCCGAAAATTTCAGGTGTTGAACCAAAATAACTATAAGTAAATTGAGGCATACCGTCTAAAGTAAATGAAACATCTAATCCTCTAATTTTTAACCAATTTGTGCGGCCATCATGACCATATGAACTATTTAATACGCCAGAAGTATAAGATAGTGCTTCGTCGACTTTTTTATAGTCTTTATCTTTAATCTGCTTTTCATCAATAGAATCTGTCGATTGAGTATCATAAAATTTGACCGTGCCTGTTTTGGCCATTGAACCAACAACTTCCATTGTATCAGTTGTTTCAGCATATGCGATGATAGGTAAAACAGATAATATAGAACAAACTAAAATACGTTTTTTAGGTTTAAAATGAGTTGAATAACTCATAGTTTTCTCCTTTTTGGTTATGAACTGAGCTCGTGAAATTGATCATTGAACTCCTCAATAATGCCATCAGTATGCTCAAAATATTGTTATCATGACTAATAGCAAAAATAGTATGACCATATGGTTTAAAAGTTTGCAAAAAAGCCGACATTATCAAGAACGCCTTATTAGATAGATAAAGCAAGACCCACCAATCAGTGATGCCATGACTCCTGTTGGAATTTCGTAAGGAAACATAATATTACGACCTAACCAATCAGCAGCGATCATTAATATGCTTCCAATTAGCGATGACATGAGTAATTGACTACGGATGAAATGATAACCAATAATCCGAGTAATTAATGGTGCAAGTAGACCAATGAAACTAAGTGGTCCAATTTGTAATGTGGCTAAAGTGATTAAAATGGTCGAAACGACAATTAATAAAAAACGAGCAATATTGCTATTCATGCCTAATGCATTGCTCATATTTTCTGGCAATTCCAACAAGCTTATTGGTCGTGAAAATATCAATAAGATAAATAAAATGAATAATGCTACTAAAAATATCACCACACTACTTAGTAGCCCACTACTGTATGTTGATCCCGATAACCATATTAATAAATATTGAATACGCGGATCGCCAGTAACTAAAAATAATTGAATCAGAGCCGTTAAAAAAGCTGCAAAAGCTATCCCCGTTAAAATCACTTTTTCTGGTTGGAATTTATTTTTAATATTAATTGCAATAATAAATAAAAAGGTCAGTAGAGCACCCAATAATCCCGGCAACCAAAGTGGCATGATGTCATACCCCATCGCCATAACTGTGACAATAATAGCAATAGCTGCACCTGAGCTAATACCTAACAAATCAGGGCTAGCCAGAGAATTATGGGTCATGCATTGCAGTAAAACACCACACATGCTTAACATGATTCCAGCCGAAATGGCAGTGATAATTCTTGGTAATTTAATGTTTAAAAGAGAATGATTCCAACCAGTCGATATAAAACCGTATTGTGTATTACTGATTGTTAAACTAGACCATAATAATATTAAGATTATTAATATCGCTAATATCCAGTGTCCCCTTGTTTTTATGGGCGTTAATAAATCACATCGAGTTAAAGAGTTATTATTTGATATACTAATTGTTGTAGGTAACGCTTTGAAAATTAAATAAAGCAATAAAGGTGTTCCAATAAATGCACTGACTGTGCCGACAGGCAAATAAAACGAACAATAGAACTGGATAATAACTAAAAGACAATCTGTTAATAATAAAATTAATCCTGCTGTTGTATATGAAAAGAGAAGCTTATGCCAGGCTTTGGTTAACTGCAATTGATTAATCATGGTAACTGCGGCTAAGCCGATAAATCCAATCATCCCAACTAAACTTAGTGTTGTAGCACATAAATAAGCGACAAACAAAATACAGACAACACGGATAACCACTACCGATACACCTAAGCTTTTTGCTTGAGTTTCACCTAATTGCATAACTTCAAATGAGCGCAATAATAAAATCAAGATGGCAAATGCAATCAAAGAGACAATAACTATCTGTTTGACATCATGCCAACTATCTTGAATTAATGAGCCAGCTTGCCAAGCAAAAATGTTTTTAGCCGCTTCAGGATGGAATATAACTAATGCTGTGGCTAATGCTCCCAAATATAAATTTAATATCAAACCTGACAGTAGCATCCTGATTGGTAAAAATTGATTACGATAAGACATCATAAACACAAGCAGTAAACTGGCAAGTCCACCTAAAAATGCAATCATTGCACTACTTAACCAAAGTAATAATGATGGTATAAATAGATGAGTGCCAAGTAGGGCAATATAAGCACCGCTACTTACAGCTAACGTTGAATCAGAGGCTAAGGGATTATAAGTAACTTGCTGTAGAATGATGGTACTAATACCTAATGCCCCACCAACCAATAAAGCCATAGTAAAGCGAGGTAACCAGTTATCGACAAGAATTATACGTTTTAATACACTTACTTGAATTAAATCAACTTGCAAAAAAGGCTGATGTAACTCATGCACAATAATCCAAACGATTGCTATCATAGCAAGTAAAAAAAGAGATAAATTAATTAAGATGATTTTCTTCAATGCCGACATACAATCACCATGTATTCACTGTTTGCTTAGTTAAAGCGTTGGTTAATGAAGAACTAAACCGTTGCATTGAAGGTAACGCTCCAAATCCCCACACAGAGGGTAAAATATAATAATTTCCCTGCTGACTAAATGGCAACTTTTGCCATAATGAATTTTTTTCTAATTGCTGATTAACATTAGCTGGATAAGGTTTAACAATAATAAGACTCGTATTTTTGGGTAATGTCGTTAAGTCGATTAAACTAATTTGACTAAATCCCCATGCATTTGTCGAATGTTGCCATGCATTATCTAAATTCAATTTAGTTAATACCACACCGTATAAACTATTGGCGCCATAGATACGTAACTGATGAGAGTCAATAAATTGCACAACTGCATAGGACTGCTTTGGTATTGTCTTTAAGCGTTGAATATTATCAGTAAACTGTTTTTCAGTCTGGCTTATCAATATCTGAGCCTGATTAGTTCTGTTGACTAGTTGCGCTAATTTTTCTGTTGTTTGTACGATGTACGACCAACTTGTACCTTCATTTGTGTAAAAATCAATTGCAGCTAACTTTATCGGAATAATATTTTTGGGGATCAGATTTTGTGTCCAAGTTGAATTTATCA
This sequence comes from Gilliamella apis, assembly GCF_002142155.1. Taxonomy (GTDB): domain Bacteria; phylum Pseudomonadota; class Gammaproteobacteria; order Enterobacterales; family Orbaceae; genus Gilliamella; species Gilliamella apis. The sequence goes on from NZ_NASD01000010.1 coordinate 22,653, forward strand.
ATAGAGTGGGTTTTAAATTAGCAATTACTTCTAAATTAGGTTGTGATCTTAATCCTAAATCAACAATATTATCATTTAAGACAGGTTCACCTACCCACGTGGCATACTCTTTTGTATCACCTACTCCCACTAAAGGTGCTTGTAAAGCTAATAATGTTTCTGCGATAGTCCAATCCGTAGTGATAATTCTAGTTGGGTTATCAAATTGTGCATAATCCTGATTACTATCAGGTAAATGTATTATCCATAAAATAGAGCTTACAATAACAAAGCTAATTAAGGTTATTTTGAACTTCATGCTAAAGCAACCTTATGACTTCGAGTAGGATGATCAATGATCTCAAAATGAACACCATAAATTTCCCGTAAAATCGATGGCGTAATCATCTGTTTTGTCGGTAAATCATAAATTAATTGACCTTGTTTAAAAGCTAATAACTGGTCACAAAACTCACTAGCCAAATTAATATCATGAAGCACAATAATAGTCGTTATTTGATTCTTTTTGGCCAGCTGTTGAAGTAATTTCATTACTTCAATTTGATAATTAATATCTAACGCTGAAAGAGGTTCATCAAGTAAAAGATATTGACTTTGCTGTGCTAAACACATGGATAACCAAACTCGTTGACGTTCTCCTCCTGACAATGAGCTCAAAAAACGTTCTTTAAGATGTGCAGTATTTGTTTGTATTAATGCTTGATCAACAATTTTAAAATCTTTTTCCGTATAACGTTCAATTATGCCATGCCATGCAAATCGCCCTAATTTAACCAGTTCTTTAACCGGCAGATTAATGTCAGTAGGCAAATATTGTGGTAAATAACTTAGTATTCTCGCAAGCTGTTTATGTGAATAGTGAGTGAGTTCTTTTTCATCTAATGTAATAACACCAGATGTTGCGGCAATTTGCTTTGCTAATAATTTAATAAATGTCGATTTGCCAGAACCGTTATGACCAACAATACCATAGACAAGCCCTGGTTGAAATTGAGTCGTTACATGATTAACAACAAGGGTATCTTGAATTTGGTATTCAATATCTTGAGCAATAAGCATACTAATTTAATTATCCATCTAATTACACTTTAAAGTTATCCTATCTACCTATTCTGCTCCTATTTTCCCATTGTTCGGTTTGCATAGAATGCATTTAAAAATGCGAGTACTATTGAGCCGATTACAACTGGAAAATAACCAAATTTTTTTGCCAGATAATAACTTAGTGATATTACGATAAATCCACATATAAAACTTGGCGCTGATTGAGCATTACAAGCAGTAGAACGTGCCTGTGAACTATCTGAGTTGTCCATTATGATGGCAGTAATCGCAATAGACATTAAAGGTAAACTAAAGAAGTAAAGAAAACAGGCTAAATAGACATTAAAAATATTAACATAACCTAACGAGATCGGGATGAATGCAAGTAAAGCAAACGCATGAAAAAGTAATGAATAGGTTAAACTTTGTTTCCTAGATAATCGTTTGAGGATTTTTGCAACTAATATAACAGCCACTAAGCTAACAATGGATCCAAATACTTTTAATAAAATAGCAATATCTGATAATGCCCAACCATCATCGACAAGTATTGGTGATAATAGATTATAAGCCGGTAGGAAACTAAACGGCATAAGTATCAAAATAATTAACCAATTAATTCTACCTTTCCAGATGATAATCAGATCTTTCCAATATTGAGGATCCATATTTTCATATGTTGGCTTATTTTGACAGTAACGGTACTCTTCAAAAAAGAAAAGTTGAATTAATGTAAATCCAATTAAAATAGCAATTAATAATAAACAACCCATCCAACCAATATAGGCATAAAGTAGTAAAATTACTCCGCCGCCTAAAATATTACCTATCATAGAACCACTGGTTTTTATACTTGAAATAAGATAACGTTGCTGAACTAAAAAAATATTACAGGCTAATCCCGATATGGCTAATTCTTGAGTTGCAGTCATGGTCGAAAAAATAAAAATGATGGGTAAAATGATATAAAACTGTTGTATAGGATCTAAAAAAGCTATAAATATTAAACATACTAACATTAGCGTTAAAGAGATAAATAACCAATTGCGATAATGAGATATTCGTCTTTTTAAATATTTATCAATAACAGGTGCCCATAAAATTTTTAAACCAATTGGTAACATCATTAAAGGAATAAGACTTAACTGGTCTAACTCCATGCCATCTTTTCTTAGGATTAAAGCTAAGGCGATAGTTAAAAAGCCAATACCAACATATTCTGTAATATAAAGACTTACAAATAATAACCATACATTTTTAGGTAATTTAATTGTTGCATTGTCATTCATTTACTAATTATCCTTTTGCAGTACCTATTTTGTGGTCATAATATTTTCATTAATACTATTTTTTAGTAGTAAAAAATAAAACAAATTTAGATTTTTCGTACATTTAATATTTAACATATTTATTAATAGTTTATTTGTGCAGAAATACCTACTTGTCGTGGTTGCTGATAAGTTCTATATCGAGAAGATGAGGACATAAAGCACAAGCTAAATAAACTAAATTTTGCAGTTATCTTTTTCATCCGAATATACTAAAATTGATAATGATTTTCATTTGCGATCATATAGATTGGAAAATAAGCTGTCAAATTACTGTTTAAAAAAAATCAATATTATTAAATTAACTTGATTTTATTCAGAAGGAATAACTAAAATTTATAATCAAGTTAAATGATATATAAAATAAAAAACCCTAGTTAAACTAGGGTTTGATATGTAGATAGATGAATAAATCTAAGTGATTAACTATTTTTTCTTCGCTTTTCCTTGATACTCAGCATAATACTCTTGAGCAAGTTTTCGCATTGATAAGCCAATCGCTGCATATTGATATTCATTTAAGTTGGCTAATGAAGCTCGAGCCGAAGGATGTTGTACTGCAAATCCTTTACCTGGCAATAAAACAACCCCTGCTTCATCGGCAATTCTAAATAACATCTCAGATGGATTCTTATTTTTTAGGATCCATTTAGCAAATTTGTCATCATAAAGCTCTCGACAAATATGTTCTAGATCAATTAAGGTATAGTAATCAACACTGTTTTCATCAGTATGATGCGCAAGTCCTAAATGTTGATATAACGAAGCCGCTCGACGACGGATCAATGATTTTAATGCAGCTTTATAACTTTGATCGGTATCCATCATCTCACACAATGCAAATAATACCATTTGTACTTGTTGTGGAGTTGAAAGCCCAGCGGTATGATTTAGTGCAACTGCACGGCTATCAGCCACTAAACGATCAATAAATTTTAGGTTTTCAGGATCAGTTACAATAGAACTATAGCGTTTATTTAAAATCTGTCTCGTTTTGCTTGGTAATGCCTTAATTTTTTTATCGAATATATTATCACGTGCTGTTGCAATAACACCTAAACGCCAACCGGTTGCCCCAAAGTATTTAGAAAATGAATAAACTAAAATGGTATTTTTTGGACAAATAGCAAACAAGGATTGGAAATTATCAGCAAATGTGCCATAAACATCATCAGTTAAAATAATTAAATCCGGACGTTTTTTCACAATATCAGCAATGATCTGCAAGCTTTTATCATCAATTTTTACTGATGGAGGATTAGATGGGTTTACTAAATAAAAAGCTTTAATAGCAGGATCTTCTAATTTCCGTAATTCAGCTTCTGGATATTGCCAATTGGCATCAGGATCAGAGTTAACTAATACCTCTACTAATTGATAATCATTAAGCTCTGGAATTTCTAAATATGGTGTAAAAATAGGTGCGCCAATGGCAATTTTGTCACCTTTTTGGATTAAGTTATTTTCTTTCATAGAATTGAAAATATAAGCCATTGCTGCTGTACCGCCTTCAACGGCAAACAGATCCAGATCATCACGACCAAGATATTGTGCCCCCATTTGAGTGAGAACATATGCTTTAACTACCTCTTCACTAAAGCGTAACATTCTATCTGGTACAGGATAATTACAACCTAAAATACCTTCCACCATCTCTTGTAAAAATGCATTTTCATCTAGGCCAAGCTGATCGCGAATATAAGAAAATGCTTTACCTAAAAATGACACACCCGGAGTTTGATAATTTTGACGAACAAAATGTTCAAAACGACCAGTTAAACCAGCCTTAATTGGCATACCACCGACACCTTCATTCATATATGAAAAAGACATTTCGGATTCTTGTAACGCAAAAACACCAAGTTGAAAAAATGCTTGTCGTGGCCATGTTGCCAAAAAATTAGGATTACCACGCCCCGCATTTAACATCACACGGTCAGTATGGCTTTGTGCTAGTTTAATTAAATTATCTTTCAATTCAAAAGGACTTAAATTCGCATATTTTGCATATTCATTATTACTTTTCATAACCATGTATCCTTAATTTGAGATGTCAATTAAACAAAAGCAACAACTAATGGTCCTAATAACGTTAGGAAAACATTAGCTAAAGCATAGGTAATAGCAAAAGAATTGGTAGGAGTTGAGTTACCCGCTTTATTAAGTACTTCACCAAAAGCAGGATTCGCACTGCGAGAGCCAGCTAAAGCCCCGGCAAATACAGCCGAATTTTTATAACCTAGCACATACTTACCAAAATAAATACCAAGTAACATCGGCAATAAAGTCACCACAACACCGATTAAGAATAATGAAAGACCTTGATCTTTAATCGTATTAATGGCTTGTAAACCTGAGCTTAGCCCAACCACGGCTACGAAGCCAGCTAGACCAAAGTCTTTAAGTAATTGCACTGCTCCAGTTGGAATATTGCCAACAGTTTGATGCAAAGAGCGATACCAACCAAACAATAAACCTGATAATAATGCACCACCACCTGCACCTAAAGTGATTGGAATATCACTGACTCGGATCACAATAAGACCAATAATAAGTCCAACAACAAGACCTAAACCATGGAATATCCAATCAGTTTTTTCACTTTTGGTAATCGGCGCACCAATTCTGTCAACCACACGCCTTAAATCACCATCGGTACCATAAATGGTAATAACATCACCTAACTTAAATACCATATCATTATTTAATGGCAATGGTTGTCCATCACGATGAACAGCAATTAAATAAATACCATGCTTTAATTTCATCACTTCGTCAGATGAAAGCACTTGCGTTAAATTTTGACCGACATATCGAGTATTACGCATTTCAACATCTTGGGTATTCATCACCACATCCATACCCTGTGCTGAATTCACTTCTTCACCCAATAAATCAGCTGCAGCAATCATGGCATCCCGATGACCAACAACCAAAATAATATCTTTGGCTTTTAATAAAGTTTCTGGTGCAGCTTCAATAATACGATTGCCACGTTTGATTCGCTCAATACTAATACCATTAATCACCTTTTCTAAACTTTCAACGGTTTGATTAACCTTATTAGTAATACGATATAAGCGACCAGTTACATCAGATAAAGCAAAGTTTTGACCACTACCTAATAAAAGCGAGCCATGTAATTGTTCTGCTTCGGCCTTAATTGCATCGTCGTTAATTTCTCGCCCCATAATTTTCGGCAAAATGTTAACACAGACAATAATCGCGCCCAGTGAACCAAATATATAAGTCACTGCATAACCAATGGTTACATTACTTTGTAATCGGCTTAACTCTTCTGGGCTTAAGCCTAGCTGAGTTAGCGCATCAGATGCCGTACCCATAATGGCAGATTGTGTTAATCCTCCTGCAGCTAAACCAGCAGCAAGACCTTTATCTAAATTGAATAATTTGGCTAAAACTACTACCGTTACAAAACCAGCAACAGCAATAAATAATGCTAAAAAGATTTCACGTAGAGTTTTAACTCCTAATGAACGGAAGAATTGTGGTCCACTTTCGAAACCAACAGCATAGATAAATAAAGCGAAAAGCACCGCTTTAACGCCAGCATCGACAGTAACACCAAATACACTTAATGCCACTGCTACCAATAATGAACCAGCAACACCACCTAATTGAAATTTACCAATTCGAATTCCACCAATCAAATACCCTAAGCTTAAAGAGAGAAATAAAAGTATTTCGGGTGAATGCTTAAGTCCATCTAAAATCCAATTTGAAAGCCATTGAAACATAATAATTGTCCTCAAGTGCTAAGATTTATGAAATAGAAAAAGATAGAAAAGAAAAGATTGGAACTTGAATAATATTCATACTAATTTATGAATATGGATATATTTTAAACTTCAATACCAAGAATAGATAGTTAATTTTAACAATTAATATTATTGTCAGTAAATAACATTATATTGTCTAAAATATTAAATAGAAAAATATAATATCAACAATGAATTCAACATAAAAAAGCCCAAACAAATTTTGGGCTTAGTCGTTCTTTCTTTGAAAATAAAAATTATTTTTAGATTAAATTTTTATTTAGCTCTGAAAAGACTTTCTCTAATTTTAACATCAAGATTATTTACCCAACGATTGTAATTACGATGTACTTTTCCTTTACTATCTTGCAAGTTTGGACTAACAGACACGTAATTGATTGAGTAACTTGTTGCAGAATAAGGGATATCAACTACAATTTCAAATTTACGGTTGAATAAATGACCTCTAATTGTATTGCTATTTAAGACTTCCATTTTCCAAGTACCGAATGCTGCTTTACCTTTTGTTCCACTATCCAAAATAGCTTGTTTAACCTGTTCTTTAGTTAAACCACTAACAGGGGTAGTGATATTGTGTGGTGCTTGATATTTACCGGCACAACCAAATAATAGTGAAACTAAGAAAAATGCAGCAATATATTTAAAAAATTTCATTGTTTACTCCTTTAAGATTATTTTTATTAACGTTTTTTACATATAAGTAAAGTATGACCAAATCCAAGTCCATCAATATCTTTCTCAACGTGAAAACCAGCTTCATTTAAACATTGATAAAACACTTTAGAATGATAAAAACGACTATTACCGTTAGCTAAACAGGTAAAATAGAGAGAGGAAGCATTTAAGCTTAAAGCTCCTGCTTCAAAATTTTGACGATCCCAAAAAAGATCCATAATACAGACTGTAGCATCATCATGCATACTACGATGGATTAATTTTAATATCTGGGTAATTTGATCCAAACTAAAGCAATCTAGAAACTGACTCATCCACCATACATCTGCTTGATTGGGTAAAATTTGAGCATCCAATAAATTAACAGAGACACCATCAATACGATCATCATAACCTGCTTGTTTGATGTTTTCGTTAGCGACAGCTATTTGTTCAGGTAAATCTAAGATTGTTACTTGAGTTTTCTCTAAATGCTTAGCACAAAAAATCGCCCATTTACCTGTGTTTCCACCAATATCATAAATATGTTTTGGTTTTAATTGAATAATATAAGGCAAAGCAGCAGGAAAAGAGTGATCCGAATAAAAATGATCGAACTCGAACCAACTTTTTTTAGCTTGTTTTGGTAATGATTGTAATATTGGATAAATCGTTTTTCCCTCACCAAAAATTTTCAAGCCGCTTGGTTCACCCTTTTCAAGCGCTTCTTGAAGAAAAAACATGCTTTGATAGCAAATATCTTGGGAAAAATTGAGGTTAACTTCTGTCATTTTGTCATGTAATAAAAAATGACCTATTTTACCTAAAATATAGTTTGAATCTTGTTGATAAATGACACGTATGCTAAGTGCAACATCTAACAGTAGTTCAATTGCGTAAGAAGATAAAGAAACTTTTTTAGTTAGGTCATCTAAGTTAATACCATTTTTTCCAGCCTGATCAATTTGAGATAAAATCCCATGATTTTTAATAGCGATGATTGCTTGGAATAAAATTGGTGCAAAGGCAATTTTTTGGGCTTCTGTAATTGCTTCTAATGCAGTATAAATTTCTTTATTAAATCCATACTTGCTGTTTTCTTGTTCTGTCAATCTCTTGCCTTTTTATTGTTTTACTGTATTGTATAAATTAAATTTGATGTTTCTCAAGAATTATTGATTTAATAATATTACAAAAAGTAACTAAGTAAAGAATTAATTAAAAACATTACTATGAAATTTTCTTTTTCAATCGAAAATTGGTTTGCTTTATCTGCGGGTTTATCTTCTAAATCTGACTGGCAATTATGGTCAAAACAGATTAACCACAATTGGGATTTACCACTACCCAAACTCAATAAACTACCTATGATGCAAGCAAGGAGGATGAGTATTTCATCTCGCCTAGCAGTTGAAGTTGGTTTGGAGCTTATTGAAAATAACAAACTTGACTTAGCAATATTCTCAAGTAGGCATGGTGAACTTGAAAGAACATATAAAATACTTACAGCATTAAATCAAAATGTTGATATTTCACCAACTGACTTCGCATTATCAGTACATAATACAGCATCAGGATTATTCACGATTATTGCCAAACAAAAAGTGCCCGTCACTTCACTTAGTGCAAATGATGATAGTTTTCAGCAAAGTTTGTTAGAAGCACTACCGATATTACTTCAAAAAGATAAAAAAGTACTATTAATTGATTTTGATGGTATGATACCTCAATCTTATCAAACAATTGTTCACCAATTAATTCCTTACTATGCGGTAGGATATATTTTAACTAAAGGTAATCAATTTACTTGTCAAAGTATTGAAAAAACATCACAATCAAATCAAATCGACTATCCTCAATCGTTAGCTTTTTTAAATGCATTTTTAAATAAACAGCAACAATTCATCATAAAAGGTTTATCTCAAGATTGGCAATGGACTCTCAATACATAAAAAAACGAAAACCATATACCTTAAATCAGTGGTGGCGATTATTCGCAACTGCATTGGGTTTTATTATATTTGGTCTTTATGGGTTAATCGTTCTTTCGATAATCTGGTTTAGTTTATTGAGGTTATTCGTATGGAATAAACAAAAAAGAACAATAATTGCTCAATATAGCATTAGTATAAGTTTTAAAGTATTTTTGTGGATAATAAAATATCTAGGTATTTTTAATTATCAATTTACAGGAATTGAAAAATTAAAACACGATGAAGGATGTTTAATCATTGCAAATCATCCCTCTTTATTAGATGTAGTATTGCTGGTATCCGTTATGCGTAGATGTGATTGCTTGGTTAAAGGAGCTTTACTTAATAATATTTTCATCAGTCGCATTATTAAAACGGCAGGTTATATTCTTAATGGAGAATCAAGCAGGATACTACCACAATGCAACGAAATCTTGTCTAACAAGGGTAAAATTTTGATTTTCCCAGAAGGAACAAGAAGCATACCCAATAACCCTATAACATTACAAAGAGGTGCTGCAAACATAGCATTACGTTGCCATGCAGATATTCGAATCATACATATTCAATGCAATCCACCTTGGTTGATAAAACAACAAAAATGGTATGACATTCCTAAAAGAAAGGCAGTTTTCAATATCAATGTCGGTGAAAAGATTAAAATTGAAGACTTTTTAGACCAAAATACCACTATTGCCGCAAGAAAACTGACAAGACATCTTGCATCATTGTTAACCCTAGAACAATTAAAAGAATAACAGATACAAAGGAAATAAAATGGAAACTCTACATCATGATATAAAGGCATTAATAATTGATGTTCTTAATTTAGAAGATATCACACCTGAAGATATTGATACCCAAGCTCCACTATTTGGAGATGGATTAGGTTTAGATTCAATAGACGCACTAGAACTAGGTCTTGCGATCAAAAATCAATATGGTATTGTTTTATCATCTGAAAGTGAAGAAACCAAAAAAGCATTTTACTCAGTTGCAACTTTAGCTGATTTAATTAGTTCTCAACAGTAATAAGGAAGTTTTTTAATGGATAAGCAACAAATTTTTCAACAAGTTCAATCTGCACTAGTGCAACTTTTTGAATTACCTGCCGATCAGATTAAGCCAGAATCTAAACTTTTTGAAGAATTAGACTTAGACAGTATTGATGCTGTAGATTTAGTCGTACATTTACAAAAAAAGATTGGTAAAAAAGTCGATCCAGAAACATTTAAAGCAGTTAGAACCGTTCAAGACGTTGTTGATGCAGTAGACAATTTAATGAATACCAAATAGCATAATGAATAAGGTAAAGTTAATAATAAAAGCAATAACAGGGGTTATCCTGTTTTGCTACCCTTTAGTTATTTACTTATCTTTCAAATATCAAGTAATCAATATTGCTATTTTATGTATTGTTACATTGTTAATATTGAGACTAATTACATTACCCAATTTATTTTCAAATATAGGTTGGTTAGCTAAAGTTGTAACGTGCTTTGGGTTGTTATTAGCATTAATTAGTTGGATATTTAACGAATTTCAATTCTTACTTTATTACCCTGTAGCAACTAACCTACTATTCTTAATCTTTTTTGGCTACTCATTATATCAACCACAAAATATTATTGAAAAATTTGCCAGATTAAAAGAAGGTAATTTAACACCGAGTACAATTAAATATACAAGAAAAGTAACTATTTGTTGGTGTTTACTTTTTATATTAAATGGTTCAATTGCACTAATTACATGTTTCATTAATGATATGTATTGGTGGACAATATATAACGGATTAATAAGTTATATCTTTACTGGACTATTAATGGGGGGAGAATGGATTGTTCGTCAAAAACTAAAACATTAGTTTTATTATCGGAGCAATTATTACGCCCTGATTATGAAATAATAGCATACAGAAAACACCAACCACTAACAGTTGGTGATTTAAAAAAACTAACCAATACTATTATCAGCAAAATCAGAAAACATCCAGAAAAAAACTGGGTTTTATTCATGGATGACAGTTTTAATTTTGTTGCAGGACTTTTCGCTCTCCTATATTCAGGAAAACATCCACTGCTACTAAATCCTAACTATATTGAGTTACAACACTATTATCAGGCAATATTAACTGATATCGATATCGCAAATATTAATTTACCAACTACGCTACCAATCATTGATATCAATCAGCCTCAACTAGATGAGAAAATTAGTACAATCAATCCAAACTTTAAACAAACATCATTGACATTATTTACCTCAGGTTCAACTGGATTACCCAAACCAATTGAGAAATCAATTTCTCAACTTGAAAATGAAATTGCGATATTAATAAATAATTTAGGCGGACCAACCAATGATCTATTTGTTGCTTCTGTGTCACATGAACATATGTATGGGTTAACTTTTAAAATAATGTTATCGTTAAGTTGTAAAATACCTTTTGTATGCGAAACAATACTCTATCAAGAACAATTAGCAACTTACCAATCAAAAAAAATAACTTACATTACAACGCCATCAATTGTTAAAAATTTAGATAATAAATTACCGATTATTAAGTGTGAAAATGTGTTTTCTTCTGGCGGAAAACTGAGTTTCGACAATGCTCAATTTTGCTTACAAAATTTCAACGTATTACCTTGTGAAATTTATGGTTCAAGTGAAACAGGAATTATAGCAAAAAGAAAGCAAAAATCGTTAAATACGCCTTGGGAACTTTTTTATCCAATTCAAATAAAATACACCTCAGATCATCAACCACTATTGATATCACCATTACTGCAGCAAGCTGAATTACTAAGCGATAAATTACAAAAAATAGATGATACGAAATTCTATTTAAAAGGTCGCATAGATAAAATAGTCAAGATTGCCGAACAGCGCCTATCCCTTACATTTATAGAAAAGCAAATAAATAAACTAGCAGTAGTTGAAGAAGTAATTGTTATTCCATTAGAACAAAATAATCGAACTATTTTAGGCGCCATTATCAAAATAGACTCAACCAACAGTAAAGAGATAGATAACTTTAACCACTTTAAACTTACACAATATTTTCGACATTTAATAAAAGATACATTATCATTAGTTGAAACGCCCAAAAAATGGCGTTTTATTGAAAATTTTCCGAAAAATTCACAGGGTAAATGCACTTATACTGACTTAAAAGCATTATTTGATGCAACAGATAAGATATGAAAAAAGAGTTAGCCACAGAAATAAACATTATAAAAACTGAAACAGAAGCTAATATTGAAATGACCATACCATCAGATCTTTTTTGGTTTCAAGGGCATTTCCCTACACAACCAGTATTGCCTGGGGTGACACAGCTTAATTGGGTTATTAGTTATGCCCAAAAGCTATTCAATTCTAATTTATCAATATCATCTATTGAAGTAGTAAAATTTCAATCACCGATATTACCCAATGATCATCTAAAATTAACCTTAATTTGGGATAAAGACACCCAAAAACTAAAATTCACTTATAGTTTTATTACCCAGTACAATAACAATAAAATAGCAAGTACAGGAAAGCTTACCCTATGTCAGTAGTAGCACCGCACTTGTCTGATAGTTACTGTTTTATTATCCCTTGTTATAATCATAGTGATGCATTAGTCAATGTACTCAAAAATATTGAGCAATACCATATTCCTTGCTTTTTAATTGATGATGGTAGCGCATATGAGCAAGCACAAAAACTAATTGAAATCAGTAATCAATACCCATGGGTAAATTTAGTTCGATTATCTTCAAATAAAGGTAAAGGTGCGGCTGTTATGTGTGGGTTTAACCATGCATTTAATCAAAATTTTGATTATGCCATACAGATTGATGCTGATGGGCAACATGATAGCAAAATTGTAAAGCAGCTTATTGAACAATCTAAATTAAACCCAAATGCATTGATATCTGGTTGTCCTGTCTATGATGATTCAGTACCAAAACATCGCCTCATTGCGAGGTATATAACCCATTTTTGGGTATGGATAGAAACCTTATCTTTTAATATAAAAGACAGTATGTGTGGGTTTCGTATTTATCCTTTAAAACCAACATGTAAACTGATAAAACAATACCAAATTGGTAAAAAAATGGATTTTGATACCGACATCATGGTTCGATTATATTGGCAAGGCATTGATTCGGTTTTTGTACCGACACAGGTGACTTATCCTGTTGATGGTATCTCTCACTTTAAAGCATTCAAAGATAATCTATTAATTTCTTGGATGCATACACGACTTTTTTTGGGCATGTTGCCACGAATACCAAAATTAATAAAACATAACCGATTGAAGAAAAATAAAAATACGCACTGGTCACAAACTGAAGAACGTAAAGGTCTATTTGGTATTAAATTAATTTTAATGTTATATCGCTTATTAGGTCGTCGAGCGGCTCAAATAATCATGTTCCCGGTAATTAGTTATTTCTGGTTAACTGGAAAAAAACAACGGCAAGCATCCAAAATATATTTAGAAAAAATTCTTAAACAATATCAAAATGTTCCTTTAATAGAGAAGAAAAAATTAACTTCTTTCCAACATTTTCAACATTTTGGTGAATCACTCTTAGACAAACTTGCCAGCTGGCAAGGTGATATAAAACTTGATGACATTTATGCACCGAATAAAAACGAATTTTTAAAGTTAGTTTCGGAACAAAAAGGCATTATATTAATTTGTTCCCATCTAGGTGATATTGAAATGTGTCGAGCACTAGCTGAAATATCACATAATGTGAAAATTAATGCCCTAGTTCATAAACGTAATGCAGTACGATTTAATCAAGTATTAAAACAAGTTAATGAAGCTTCGATTATTAATTTAATTGAAGTCGCAACTTTAGGTGCAGATACAGCCATATTACTTCAGCAAAAACTAGAAGCTGGTGAATGGGTCGCTATCATTGCAGATAGGACTTCGGTTAATCCATATCAGAGAGTACCCGAAAACTCAATTATTTGGGCAAACTTTCTTGGTAAACCTGCTCCCTTTCCTAAAGGACCGTTTGTATTATCTTCTGCATTAAAATTTCCTGTTTACTTTTGCTGGGGATTAAAACCAAACGGGCGATTCCAAATATACCTTGAACACTTTACTGATGAGTTAAAACTATCAAGAAAAAACAGACAAGAAGAACTTGAACAAACTGTACAACTTTACGCTAATAGACTAGAACATTATTGTCTACAATCGCCACTTGATTGGTTCAATTTTTTCGATTTTTGGCAATTTAATCCACCTGAAACACTTAGAAATAAAGATGAATAATTTTAACAACTGCTATATCACAATCGACTATACCCCATCTTTTCATGATACTGATGCTATGGGTGTTGTTTGGCATGGTAATTATCTTAAATTTTTCGAAAAAGCTCGCGAAGCCTTATTTAGAAAATTTAACTATGGTTATAAAGAAATGATTGATTCTGGTTATCTATGGCCTATTGTTGATGCCAAAATCAAATATACCGCACCAGCGCTAGCTGAACAAACTTTAGAAATTAATGCCAAACTTGAAGAATATGAGCATAGAATAAAAATAAGCTACCTAATAAAAGACAAAAAAACAGGTAAAAAAACGACATCAGGCTACACAATTCAAGTTGCTGTATCGGCTGCTAATCAAGAAATGACCTTTGTCACACCTGACATATTTTTGCAATGTTTTGGATTAATCAAATGAAAAAATACCTTACTATTTTATTCTCGATGCTACTCTTGACCTTTTCAACTATATCCAGTGCAATAACGTTAACTGATTTACAACAGTTATTTAGTAAAAACCAAGTTGTTCGTGCTGATTTTGTTCAAGATCGCTATATTAATGGTTTAACTGCACCCATTCATTCAACAGGAAAAATGATCATATCCAAAGAATTAGGATTATGGTGGCAACAAAAGACACCTTTTGCGATGACATTAAAAATGAATCAACAACGGATGGAACAACGAATAGAAGGCCAAGAACCAGAAGTGATAACAGCAGAAAAACAACCACAACTTTTTCAATTTAATCAACTACTAACAGCAATTTTCACTGCCGATAAAGATATGCTTGAAAGTAATTTTGATATAACAGTTACCGAACAAAATAAATATTGGACCGTAACACTACAACCTAAATTGGCGCCCTTAAACAAAATTTTCAAACAGATAATTCTCAATGGTAAATCTTATTTAGAAAAAGTTACCATTAATGATATGCAAAACGATAAAACAGAACTGACATTCGCAAATCATAAAACAACGAAATTAAGTCAAAATGAACAATTGTTATTCCGATAATCGATTAATATTAACAAGAAGAGCAATTCTATGGTTAATAATCGCAATCTGTCTGATTTTTACTGCATATAATCTTTTAGTTAACAGTAAAATCAATAGTAGCGTTTTATCTTTATTACCCAAAGAACAAACCAACAATGTTCCGACTGAACTCATTGATGGCTTCCAAAATCGATTGGACAAACAGTTAGTCTGGTTAATTAAGCCTGCAAATAATGAATTAGAGCCAGTAAATTGGTGGTACCAAACTTTAAAAAAACAATCTTTCATCGGCGAAGTAAATGGTTATTTCGATGAACAATTTCAAAAAAAATGGGGAGAGTTTGCATTTAAATATCGCTACCAATTGCTCGACATAAAAACCAGCGAAAGATTGAAAAATCATACGCAACTAAATTGGATTCAAAGCCAATTATATTCTCCATTTAGTGGGATAAGTGCTACCGAATTAGAAAATGATCCGCTTTTACTTACACGCTCATCACAATTAAATCAACTAGCAAACTCAGGTGGGTTGACTATCCAAAATAACCGGTTGTCTGGACAAGATAACCAAGGCAATCAATGGTATATGATTTACGCTGAACTAAGTGATTCATCATTTAATATGAGTCAATCGCATAAGATTACCAGTCAGTTAAGTGATCTTACCAAACAATTACATGAACAATGGCCTAATGTTGAAATTTTAAAAAGAGGTGTGCTGTTTTACAGCGATTATGCAAGTAGTGAAGCTAAAGATGATATAACCACAATTGGTAGTCTATCAATCATCGGTATAGTAATATTAATTATTAGTATATTTCGATCCATAAGGCCGATAATTCTATCTTTACTGTCAATTTTTATTGGTTTAATTTGTGGTTTAATTGCGGTTTTAACTCTATTTGGTGAAATTCATATTATGACACTAGTTATGAGCACTAGTGTCATAGGTATAACCGTTGATTATTCACTTCACTACTTAACAGAACGACTGTTACATGGTAATCAAGAATCACCTTATGCCAGTTTAAAAAAACTAATATCAACGCTAACTTTAGCCCTGTGCACAAGTTTTATTGCTTATATTATTCTATTAATTGCACCTTTTCCCGGTTTGAAACAGCTATCAATATTTGCAGTATTTGGCCTGATAGGTGCTTTTTTAACCGTCATATGCTGGTATCCATTACTAGTTAACAAATTGCCTGTCCGTGAACATGTTGGTTATAAATTATTAAATCGCTGGTTAAATTTATGGCAATATAAACAGATGCAATGGTTAATGGTATCGATTGCAGTATTATTTATTGGTTATGGCTTAATTAATTTAAAGGTCGATGACGATATTGGAAAACTACAAGCATTACCAGTACAATTACAACAACAAGAACAAAAAATTATCAGCATCACCCATCAGACAACTGATCAAAAATGGTTTATCGTGTTTGGTGATACAGCTGAACAAACCTTGCAACGACTAGAACAGTTTTCACTCAAACTTGAAAAAGCCAAATTAGCAGGTTATTTTGAACAATATCAAAGTATAAATTTACCTTCGATACAAAAACAACAACAAAATATTGAATTAGTAAAACAATACAGTCCAGAAATTTTATCCTCATTAACGCAAATGGGAATTAAAACTAAGTTACCTGACCTTAATAAGAAACAAGCGATTATTACACCAGAGGAATGGCTACAAAGTGAACTTAGTCAGGGGAGAAAATTACTTTGGTTAACCTTACAAACAGGACAAAGTGCTACTTTAATTCCAATTAGCGGTATTAAAAATATCAGTGAAATTAAAAAATTATCTGAAATTGATAAAGGTATTTATTGGCTTGATCGTCGAGATGAATTTAACACTATGTTTACCTTTTATAGAATACACTTATCTCAACTTATTGCTGGAGCAGTAACTATTATTTGCCTATGTTTTATATTCTATCATCGTAAATATGGTTTAAAAGCAGCATTAAAAAGCACATTGCCAACCTTATTATCGATTGGTATCGCATTAGCTATGCATGGCATAACTAATCAAACTCTTAATTTATTCTCAATGTTAGCACTAATTCTTGTTATTGGTATTGGTATCGACTATAGTTTATTTCTTAGTAATGATAAAAGCCAAACTCAAAGTGCGTTATTAGCAGTTTTTATGGCTGCGTTAACCACAATATTATCTTTTGGCCTATTAATAATAAGCCATACTGTCGCAATCAAGGGGTTTGGATTGGTATTAACCAGTGGCATTTTTACTGCTTTTTTATTTGCTCCATTAGTTATCAATAATAAATAAAACGAATAATGAAATATTAGGTATAAAAGGATGAAGAAATATTTAAATTTAACTTTATTATTATTAAGTCTATTGATTTCAGCTTGCTCATCTCAACCTAAATCAGAAGCTTGGTTGACCAAAGGAACTAAAGTTAACTTGCCAAAATTAGATCTCAACCAAGATTATCACGATCAACAATTGTTAACTTTTAAATACAATAATCAAGAAAACTCAATTATCACAATCGTTGACATCAAAAACAACCATTTAACTGTAATGGGACTTTCTACTATCGGTATTCGTCTATTTGAAATCCAATATAACGGCAGTGAAGTCAAAGCGAAACAACATTTATTTATCCAACAACTACCTCCACCAGAACAAGTATTATCGGACATCATGTTAAGCATTTTGCCAACAGTTGCATGGCAAAAAGTATTACCTAGCAATTGGCAGCTCATTGATAAAGATTTATCTAGAACACTTATTAATGACCTACACGAAACCATTATTAATATCACCTATAATAAACAGTCCTCAACTGTTATACGCAAACCAATTAAAATTGAACATGCTGTATTTGGTTATCAAATTGCAATTCAGAGTATGGAACAATAATAGATGATTTATATTGCAGCGCTTGGCGCAATAAACACTTTAGGAAACAACAAACAACAAATAGCCAATAATTTATCAGAGAATTATTGTGCGAAACATTTCTTAACGAAACAAGACGGTTGGTTACTAAATGGCCATAATATCTGGTTAGGTAAAGTTACCGATGATTTGCCCTCAATTCCAGAACATCTGGTGCAATATTCAACAAGAAATAATCAATTACTCTATGCTGCATATTTGCAAATCAAACAACCAATACAACAAGCTATCGAAAAATATGGTACCAAACGAATAGCCGTCATAATGGGTACAAGTACTTCGGGAATACATGAAGGTGACAACAATATTAAATATTACCTAAAAACACACCATTGTCAGCCAAATTTTCATTACCATCAACAAGAACTGGGTGATCCGTCTAGATTTTTAACAGAATTACTCAACTTAAAAGGTCCTAGTTACAGCATTTCAACTGCTTGTACTTCTAGTGCAAAAGCAGTAATGAGTGGACAACGATTGATTGAATTAGGTCTAGTTGATGCTGCGATTGTTGGTGGTGCTGATAGCTTAAGCAGAATGCCAATCAATGGCTTTAATGCACTCGAGGCTCTATCAGATAGCCCTTGCATGCCATTTGCTAAAGATCGTAACGGCATAAACATTGGTGAAGCTAGTGGCATAATCTTATTAACCAAAGAAGAATCAAGTGAAATTGTTCTATTAGGCTCCGGGGAATCTTCAGATGCTTATCATATTTCATCCCCTCATCCAGAAGGAATTGGTGCGCAAGCTGCAATGGAAATGGCATTAAATGATGCTAACTTAACACCTAATGAAATTGGCTATCTTAACTTACATGGCACAGCAACAATTCTTAATGACCAAGCTGAAAGTAAGGCGGTTTATCGTTTATTTAATCAAAACTTGCCTTATTGCAGTTCAACTAAACATCTAACTGGGCATACATTGGGTAGTGCAGCAATTACTGAATTGGCCATAAGCTATTTGTTACTTAACCAAAATATTTATTTACCGCAGCAAGATTTTTCGATATCACCCTATGACATGAATCTAGATAAAATCAATATAGTTACAGAAAAAATGATGCTACAAACACCAATTATAATGTCAAATTCTTTCGCTTTTGGTGGCAATAATGCATCACTTATTATTGGAAAAGTATAATGCAATATCAATCAGTAAATTCCTATTTACCACACAAGACACCAATGATCATGATCGATAAAGTTCATTTAGTTAACAATAAACAAAGCATTTGCAGTGTTAAAGTTACTAAAGATGGCATACTCTCTCCATTTTTAAATAGAGATAATCAACTACCCAATTTTTTTGCTATCGAATTGATGGCTCAAACCATTGGCGTTTGGAATGGATATCATGATGCAAAAAAAAATCATTCACCACAATTGGGTATGTTACTAGGCGGTCGAGCAATAAAAAATACATTACCAGCATTTCCTCTTAATAGTGAATTACTAATAACCGCTAATTTAGTACTTTTTGATACAAAATTGGCTAATTTTGATTGCCAAATTACCATCAATCAACAATGTGTTTCATCAGGCAAACTAAATGTTTATGAACCCGATCACAATGAATTAGATCAACTTTTTGGTTCCCAGCGACTAGGAGGATAAGGATAATGAATCGAACAATACTTGTCACTGGAGCAAGTAAAGGAATTGGTAAAGCAATTGCTTGCAAATTATCATTAGATGGTTTTGATATCGTTATACACTACCATAGTGATAAACAAGGTGCGCTTGAAACGCAAAAATTCATAGAACAAACAGGTCAAAAAAGCAGACTCATACAATTTGATATCAGCAACACAGAACAATGCCAACAAGTAATTGAAGCCGATATTGAACTGCATGGTGCTTATTACGGTGTTGTGAATAATGCTGGAATTATTCGAGATGGAGCTTTTCCTGCTCTAACTCAAGATGATTGGAAATCGGTAATTCATACCGATCTTAATAGTTTTTACAATGTTTTACACCCATGTATTATGCCCATGATTGGATTACGTGATGGAGGAAGAATTATTGTTATATCATCAGTTTCAGGTATCGTTGGCAATCGAGGGCAAGTTAATTATAGTGCTGCCAAAGCAGGTGTAATTGGTGCAACCAAAGCGTTAGCCCTTGAACTAGCTAAACGAAAAATTACTGTTAATTGCATTGCACCAGGTTTAATTGATACTGGGATATTGGATATGGAACCAATAGCTTTAAAAGAAGCAATGAACATGATTCCACTGAAAAGAATGGGACACGTTGACGAAGTTGCAGGACTTGCAAGTTATTTAATGTCAGACAATGCTGGGTATATAACACGGCAAGTCATTTCAATAAATGGAGGAATGGTATGACAAAACGAGTAGTCATAACAGGAGTTGGTGGCATTACTGCATTTGGTAGCGAATGGACCGAAATTGAACACAAATTAAAACAATTAGACAATGCTGTTCGATACATGCCTGAATGGGAAATCTATGACGGATTACATACCAAGCTTGGTGCTCCTATTGATAATTTTGTATTGCCTGAACACTATACAAGAAAAAAAACCCGTTCTATGGGCAGAGTTTCTCTACTCTCAACCAAGGCAACTGAAATTGCCTTAGAAAAAGCAGGATTGTTAGATGACCCCGAGCTCACTAATGGCAATACTGGCATCGCATTTGGATCATCAACAGGTAGTACTCAACCAGTTGCGTCATTTGCAACTATGTTAAATGAAAAACATACCAATAACATCACTGCAACAACCTATATTCAAATGATGCCGCATACTACTGCTGTTAATACTGGCTTATTTTTTGGTTTGAAAGGTAGATTGATCACAACATCAAGTGCTTGTACATCTGGCAGCCAAGCGATTGGCTATGCTTACGAGGCAATAAAATACGGTATGCAAAAAATAATGGTAGCTGGTGGTGCCGAAGAATTATGTCCATCGGAAGCAGCAGTCTTTGATACTCTATTTGCTACTAGTCAACTTAACGACACGCCTAAACTATCACCACGGCCGTATGATCGCGATCGCGATGGTTTAGTTATTGGTGAAGGTGCAGGAGCATTAGTTTTGGAAGAATATGAACATGCCAAAGCTCGCGGAGCGAAAATTTATGGTGAAATTATTGGCTTCAAAACTAACTGTGACGCCAGTCATATTACTCAGCCAAGACAAGAAACAATCCAGTATTGTATCGAACAATCATTAAAAGATGCAGGATTAGATGCTAACCAAATTGGTTACATTAGTGCGCACGGCACCGCTACCGCACGAGGAGATGTAGCTGAAAGTAACGCGGTTGCAAATATTTATGGTAATAAAACACCAATATCATCATTAAAAAGTTATTTTGGTCATACCCTTGGTGCTTGTGGTGCAATAGAAGCGTGGTTAACGTTAGAAATGATGCACTCAGGTTGGTTTAACCCAACTATTAACTTAAATGATGTGGATCCACAATGCGGTGATCTTGATTATATTGTCGGTGAAGGGCGAAATTTAGATATTGAATACTTTCAAACTAATAATTTTGCTTTTGGTGGTATTAATACTTCAATTATAATCAAAAGAATATAGTTTACTCTTTTAGACATTACAAATACCCCAAACAAATTTTTTAAGAAAATTTTTTTTGGTTCTATTTGTGCTATAAAGAGGCTATGCTTAACTTTTTGGGGTTAAAAAACCCCTCTCCTCAATTTTTTTTAACTTATTAACAGATAAAAAATAGCGCTATACAGCGCTATTTTTATTGATTAGTCTTCTAACTATTTTTTTCTCGTTCAATAGCTCGATAACCAATATCATGACGATAGTAACAACCATGCCAATAGATATTTTTAAGTTGTTCATAGGCATATTGTTGAGCTTCAGATACCGTGTTACCTAGTGCAGTAACACAAAGAACTCGCCCACCATTAGTATATACTTGTCCATTTTCTAAGCTGGTTCCAGCATGAAAGACTTTGCAATCTTGATCTATTTCAGCAGGTAAGCCTAAAATGACATCTTTAGTATTGTAATCACCAGGGTATCCACCTGCAGCAAGAACTACCCCTAAAGCAGGTCTTGGATCCCATTTTGATTTAATTGTGTTTAATTTACCTTCTACGGCAGCTAAACAGAGTTCAACCAAATCAGATTGCATTCGCATCATTATTGGTTGGGTTTCAGGATCACCAAATCGACAGTTAAATTCAATAATTTTTGGATTACCTTGTTTATCAATCATTAAACCAGCATAAAGAAAGCCGACATACACATTACCTTCCTGTTCCATGCCATTAACTGTTGGATAGATGATTTGTTCCATCACTTTAGTAAATACATCATCAGTTACCACTGGCGCTGGTGAATATGCACCCATTCCACCAGTATTAAGACCTGTATCACCATCCCCTACTCGTTTATGATCTTGACTGGTTGCCATTGGTTCAATATGTTTACCATCGACCATAACAATAAAACTGGCTTCCTCACCATCAAGAAACTCTTCAATGACAACTCGATGACCTGCATCACCAAAGGCATTACCCGCTAACATATCATGTACAGCATCTTCGGCTTCTTTTAGCGTCATAGCGACAATCACACCTTTACCAGCAGCTAACCCATCGGCTTTTATTACAATTGGCGCACCTTTTTGGCGAATATATGCAATAGCAGGCTCAATTTCGGTAAAATTTTGGTATTCAGCCGTTGGGATATTGTGACGAGCTAAGAAGTCTTTAGTAAAAGCTTTTGATCCCTCTAACTGTGCAGCCGCTTTAGATGGGCCAAAAATTTTCAATCCAGCTTTTTGAAAACTGTCAACAATGCCGATAACTAATGGCGCTTCTGGTCCGACTATGGTTAAGTCTATTTGTTGCTCCTGTGCAAAATTTAATAGTCCGGCAATGTCGGTTGCTTTTATATTGATGTTTTCTAAATTTGTTTCAAGTGCGGTACCTGCATTACCCGGCGCAACAAATACTTTGGTCACTAATGGTGATTGTGCTGCTTTCCATGCTAAGGCATGTTCACGCCCACCATTACCGATAACTAAAACTTTCATACAAGGTCCTTTCAATACTTTTAAAGATTAATGCCTAAAATGACGCATATTGGTAAAAATCATCGCAATATTATGCTCGTTTGCGGCTTGAATAACTTCATCATCACGAATCGATCCACCCGGTTGAATAACGCAAGTAACGCCCACCGCAGCGGCTGCATCTACGCCATCTCTAAATGGAAAGAAAGCATCAGAAGCAACTACCGAACCAGCAACTTCTAGGTTTTCATCTTTTGCTTTGATGCCGGCAATTTTCGCTGAATAAACACGGCTCATTTGCCCTGCACCAATACCAATTATCATATTATCTTTGGCATAAACAATGGCGTTAGATTTAACAAATTTTGCTACCTTCCAACAAAATAGCGCATCGGATAGTTCTTTTTCAGTTGGTTGGCGTTTGGTAACAACTTTTAACTGATCTTTAGTAACCATACCTAAATCTTTTTCTTGTACAAGAACCCCACCATTAACACGTTTAAAATCTAAACTAGTTGTAGAACTACTTGACCAACTACCACATTCAAGTACACGAACATTCTTTTTAGTTTGTGTGATAGCTAAAGCATCTTGGTCAATTGAAGGTGCAAGAATCACTTCAACAAATTGTTTATCGACAATAGTTTGAGCGGTCTTAGCATCTAAAGGGCGATTAAAAGCAATAATGCCACCAAATGCAGAGGTTGGGTCAGTTTTAAAAGCATTTAAATATGCAGTTAAAATATTATCACTTACTGCAACACCGCAAGGGTTGGCATGTTTGACAATTACACAAGCAGGTTCATCAAAGGATTTTACACATTCCAATGCAGCATCAGTATCGGCAATATTATTATAAGATAATTCCTTACCTTGTAGCTGTTTAGCGGTTGCAATAGAGGCTTGCTCAAGCTGTTCTTCAATATAAAATGCAGCTTGTTGATGAGCATTTTCACCATATCGCATATCTTGTTTTTTAATAAACTGCAGATTTAAAGTTCGAGGAAACTCTCCAGCAGGCTTATCAGTGTCGCCATAATATGGTGGGACAAGTTTACCAAAATAGTTAGCAATCATGCCGTCATATTGAGCTGTATGTTCAAAAGCTTTTATTGCTAGACTAAAACGATATTTAAAAGAAAGGCAATTTTGTTGGTTATCCAACATATCAATGATTGTGTTATAGTCCTGACAATCAACCACAATCGCAACATCTTTATTATTTTTGGCGGCAGAACGTACCATAGTTGGCCCACCAATATCGATATTTTCTATCGCATCTTCTAAACTACAGTTTGGATCAGCAACAGTTTTTGCAAAAGGGTATAAGTTCACAACGACCATATCAATTGGGTCGATCTGATGTTGTTGCATGACGTCATCATCAACACCTCGACGGCCTAAAATACCACCATGTATTTTAGGATGTAAGGTTTTAACTCGGCCATCCATCATTTCAGGAAAACCTGTATAATTAGATACTTCAGTAACAGGAATATGGTTGTCGATTAATAGTTTAGCGGTACCACCAGTGGAAAGGAGTTCTACATTACGATCTGATAAAGCTTTGGCAAATTCAATAATTCCTGTTTTATCAGAAACACTAAGTAGAGCACGACGGATAGGACGAAACTGCTGCATGAAAAAGCTCCGAAATTAAAATTCTAAATCCAAGTCAGTGAAAGGCTATTATATATAAAACCAGAGTAGATGTTTAGCATTAACTTTTGAAAAATAAATCGGAACAGGAGTTGATAAATTAGAAAGTAATCATCAGGCAAAATCTTTGCCTGATATTTATACAAAAGGATTTGGATTAATCGTCACTATAGCCTAAGCTTCGAAGAGCTCGCTCATCATCAGCCCAGCCAGCTTTAACTTTTACCCATAATTCTAAATGAACTTTATTATCAAAAAATAATTGCATATCTTTACGTGCTTCTATGCCAATTTTTTTGATTTTTTCACCTTTATTACCAATGACCATTTTCTTTTGACCATCACGTTCAACCAAAATTAAACCATTGATACGGTACATGCCGGTACGCTCATCGACTTTAAATTGTTCTATTTCAACCGTGACAGAATAAGGTAGTTCATCACCTAAAAAGCGCATTAGTTTTTCACGGATGATTTCTGAAGCCATAAACCGTTGTGAACGATCAGTAATATAATCTTCTGGGAAATGATGTTCACCAACAGGTAAATGTTTTTTTACAATGTCTTTGATGATATCAACGCCTTCACCTTTTTCAGCACTAATAGGCACAACATCCAAAAATTTGATTTTTTGGCTGATTTCTTGAATATGAGGCAACAGCTGGGTTTTATCTGTCACATTATCAATTTTATTAATCACCAGTAATACAGGCGCTTTACAATCTTTAAGTTTGCCTGCAACCATTTCATCATCATCAGTCCAGTGTGTGCCTTCAACAACAAAGATAACCAATTCAACATCACCAATTGAACTGCTAGCAGCACGATTCATTAACCGGTTAATCGCTCTTTTTTCTTCAATATGAAGACCGGGGGTATCAATATAGATAATTTGATCATCACCTTGAGTATCAATACCTACAATACGGTGACGTGTAGTTTGTGCCTTACGTGAAGTGATTGATACCTTTTGACCAAGTAGTTGATTTAATAAAGTTGATTTGCCGACATTTGGTCTACCGACTATGGCAACAAATCCACAATGTTGTTTTGATTCTGTCATTTTATACCTAATTGGTTTAGTGCTTCTTGAGCTGCGGCTTGTTCAGCCTTGCGACGGCTTAAACCTCGTCCTAAATATTGATGATCATCATTATCAATTTTGCATTGAATGAGAAACTCTTGCTCATGATTATCACCAGTAACTTCAAGAATTAAATAGCATGGTCGTTCATGTCGAATACCTTGCAAATATTCCTGTAATCGTGTTTTAGCATCTTTTTGCTTAATGCCGGGTTTAATTTCGTTTAAACGTGTTGTATACCAAGCTAAAATTAACTGACGAATATTTTCAATATCGCTATCTAAATAAACAGCACCGATGATAGCTTCCACGGCATCAGAAATAATCGACTCACGGCGATAACCACCACTTTTTAATTCGCCTTGACCTAAAATAAGATAATCACCTAATTTAAACTCTTTGCCCATTTCAGCAAGAGTTTGACCACAAACTAAACTTGCTCTCATTTGGCTAAGATCACCTTCATCTTGCTTACTAAATCGATGATAAAGCTCATCAGCAATAACAAAACTAAGGATTGAATCACCTAAAAACTCTAGCCGCTCATTGTGCATTTTATTCGCACTGCGATGAGTCAGTGCGAGTTGTAGTAAAGATGTATCTTTAAACTGATAACCAATCGATTGTTGTATTTGATTCAAATTTTTCATAGTTATCACAGTTAATGGATCCCACCGATACGGCTGAATCGAATTCCTGTAGGCCATTCGTCAGGTTGTTTTTCAAAGCTAATCCAAATAGCGGTTGCACGACCAACAAAGTTTTCTTCAGGAACAAAACCAAAATATCGGCTATCGCCACTATTATCACGATTATCACCCATCATAAAGTAGTTACCTTGTGGTACTACCCAAGTTGCAACAGGTTGACCTTTTTGATGATAAAAATAACTCGGATCTTCCTCTATTCCAGATGTAGTTAAAATATCATGTGACTTATTACCCAACGTTTCTTGTTGAATTTTTATATCAAACGTTCTTATAAATTGAGAATCAACAATACCTTTGTCCTTATATTGTTCCAAGGTATAAAAACTTGGGTTAGATTTATCTTTTTCGTGTACTTGTTTCCAATTGCTTGGCTGTGGTTGAGTATAGTGCAAATCTAATGGCTCAGATCGTTGACCAACACAATTACTATCCGTTGTTTGACAAGCAGGATAAATAACTACTTTCTTTTCATTAACCAGATAAACAATCTTATCACCAGGTAAACCAACCACACGTTTAATTAGATCCATTTGCGGTATGTTAGGATGCTTAAATACAGCAACATCCCCTCTTTGGGGTTTTCCTGTAGCAATTAGTACTTTATTGTTAATTGGATTTTTTAAGCCATAAGAAAATTTTTCAACCGCAATAAAATCACCAATTAATAAAGTTTGCATCATCGATCCTGAAGGAATCTGAAAGGGTTCATAAATAAATGAACGAATAACAAAAACCACGAATAAAACCGGAAAAAAAGATGCTAAGCTTTCAACCCAACCTTTTGGTTTTCCAACCTCAGCAAGGACTCGCCCATCAACCTCACCATTATGGGCTTTACGCACTTCTTCTACTTTACGTTGTCTAGCTGGTTTCCATCTAAATTTTTCTAAAAACCAGAAGATAGCGGTAATAAAAGTTGCTAATGTTAATATGATGGCAAATGTTCCAGCCATTTGTTTTCCTCTTTAACTGATTAATCTTTTCCTACATGCAAAATTGCTAAAAACGCTTCTTGAGGTAGTTCAACATTACCTACTTGCTTCATACGTTTTTTACCCTCTTTTTGCTTCTGTAAAAGTTTCTTTTTACGACTAACGTCACCGCCATAACATTTGGCTAATACGTTTTTACGTAATTGTTTTACTGTAGAACGTGCTATTACATGATTACCAATTGCCGCTTGAATTGCTATATCAAACTGTTGACGAGGGATAAGATCTTTCATCTTTTCCACTAGTTCTCGACCACGGTAAGGTGCATTATCTTTGTGTGTGATAAGCGCTAATGCATCAACTCGTTCACCATTAATTAATACATCAAGTCTTACCATATCAGCAACTTGGAAACGCTTAAAACTATAATCTAAAGATGCATAGCCACGTGAAGTCGATTTAAGTTTATCAAAGAAATCCAATACAACTTCGGTCATTGGTATTTCATAAGTTAATGCAACTTGATTGCCATGATAAACCATATTAACTTGTACACCACGTTTTTCAGCACATAATGTTATTACATTACCTAAGTAAGTTTGTGGTACTAAAATGTTACATTCAGCTATCGGCTCACGTAGTTCTTGAATATTGTTTACGGCCGGTAGTTTAGCAGGGCTATCAACATAAATGATCTCATTTTGAGTAGTTAAAACCTCATAAACTACCGTTGGAGCTGTAGTAATAAGATCAAGGTTATATTCGCGTTCTAACCGTTCTTGAATGATTTCCATATGCAACAAGCCAAGGAAACCACAACGGAAACCAAATCCTAATGCGCCTGAATTTTCTGGCTCATAAAAAAGTGAAGCATCATTAAGACTTAATTTACCTAATGCATCACGAAATGCTTCGTAATCATCTGAGCTAGTTGGAAATAAACCTGCATAGACTTGTGGTTTTACTTTCTTAAAACCTGGTAATGCTTTCTCAGCAGGTGCTCTGGCCGATGTTAAGGTATCGCCGACTGGTGCACCTAAGATATCTTTAATAGCACAAACCACCCAACCTACTTCACCACAATGTAAACAGTCTTTATCAACTTGTTTTGGTGTAAAAATACCTAAACGATCAACATTATAAGTCATTCCGGTACTCATAACTTTGATTTTCTCACCTTTGCGTAGTTCACCATTTTTAATACGAATTAGTGATACAACACCTAGGTAGTTATCAAACCATGAGTCAATAATTAGCGCTTGTAATGGTGCATTAGAGTCACCTTCGGGTGCAGGAATATCATGAACAAGTTGTTCAAGTACATCAACCACCCCAACACCAGTTTTCGCTGAACATCTGACTGCATTGCTGGCATCTATACCAACAATGTCTTCAATCTCTTCCGCCACTCGTTCAGGTTCAGCCGCAGGTAAATCGATCTTATTAAGTACTGGTACGACTTCTAGATCCATATCAAGTGCCGTATAACAATTGGCAAGTGTTTGCGCTTCAACACCTTGTCCTGCATCGACTACCAATAATGCTCCTTCACATGCAGCTAACGAGCGTGATACTTCATAAGAGAAGTCAACATGCCCAGGAGTATCAATAAAATTCAGCTGATATGTTTGGCCATCTTTAGCATGAAAATCTAAAGTAACACTTTGAGCTTTAATCGTAATCCCTCGTTCACGTTCCAAATCCATCGAATCTAGAACTTGAGCTTCCATTTCGCGATCAGAAAGTCCACCACAAATTTGGATAATACGATCAGAAAGCGTTGATTTACCATGGTCAATATGAGCAATAATTGAAAAATTGCGGATATTTTTATTCATATCAATAAGTTATATTTTAGTTATGTACTGTTAATTATCATTAATGTTATTGGCTATAAATAACAAGTCAAATAATCACGAATTTGAAAGCAGACATTCTACACATTAATAGTGAGTAAGCATAGTGTTATCGAGAGTTTTCCGGTGATTTCTCAACAATATTTTGTGCAATTTTTTCTATTGTTACTTGTGGTAAATTACCAATAATTATGATATTTTTATTACCCATGTTAGTTGAGAAAATCGTTCGGCCACCTTGCTGAATAATTTGATTTAATTGACTGGCCTGCTCTAAAGAAACATTTACAGTAAATGAAAATACACCATCAGAAAACAGCTTAGTCGCTATATCAGAACTATAAAAGTTAACATTATAAGCAGCAATCTCTTTAAACCCTTTAGGTAACCATGCTAAACGCCAAGCATCAAGAAGATTATTCTGTTTTTCAATTGATAATAAAATTGGGTAGGTTCGATTATCAATATAATTTTTAAATTTTTTTGCATCAAATTCTTTATCAAGATCAACCACTTTTAATTGATTAATAATATCATTATCTTCATCTAACAAATCAATGCGTAGTGGTAAAAAATTTTCATCATCGATCCATATAACATAACTATAACGATCTTTATCTTTAGCAATGACTTTGACTAATTGAGCACCTCGATTAGCCGTTCTAGTCTTACCTAATAAAATAAAGTCATAAATATTAGCTAATGAATTAAAATCATTATAAATAACGTCAGGAAAAGCCTCTGTAATGCGGGAACTTGAAATCGAAAAAGAAGGACTATCAGGTTGGAAATAACTAGTGGTATTATTATGTAAAATTATCTCTTTAGCTGGACCTTCAAGATAAAGCAGTTGAGCATTGATATTTTCTTTTTTGTCAGCACCTAAATGATTATATTCAAAGGTAGTTGCATATTGATCTTTATCTTGCGCAATAAAATGAATTTGATAGTCACGCGTCTGCACAGCTTTGGTCATTTTATTGAGTAAACTCAACGCATCATGCGTTTCTTCCGCCATAACAGATGCGGAAAAAAATATAAAAAACAGAGTAATAAAAAAATTATTACTCTGTTTTAACATAAATTTTATCAAAGAATAAAGAAAATTCATTTTTAGTTAACGGGCATTTAACCTTTTTTGTAATTCATAATCTTGAACCAACAACCTAATCTTATCATATTGTCTTTTTTCAAGAAGTTGCTGATCATTATGTTGTTGTATACCACCAACAGGCGCAACGTTTACTCCCATAGGGATAGTATTTAGCGTAGGCGCACCACTAACATCATCTGATTGACCTTGATGATATTGGACTCCCGCAATAATAGCTAAGGTAACACAAGCCGCTAATCCAATTTGACTAACTTTAGCCATAATATCTTTCATTCGAATCCAGAATAGATTTTCGGCTTTTGGAATTGAAATCTCACTTTGGGATGGCTGCTCAGTTAATTGTGGATATAAGTCATCATCAGCAATCGCCATAGCAACTTGTTTGGTAATATCTAATGTTAATGAACTACCGTGCAATTCTCCTCGCATTGCGTCTCTTGCAATATGATAACGATGCCAGCAGGATTGCAAACTTTCATCATGGCTAACCATCTCAACAACATGTTGATCAGTTAACTCACCATCCATTAATAATGAAAGTTGCTGTTTCTGTTCTATTTGCATAGTAGATACCTTAAATTTCTTGCTACTTAATTTATTTAACCAATTAAAGGTTTAATTTTTTCATCAATAGCATCACGAGCTCTAAAAATACGTGATCTAACTGTTCCAACCGGTGTTCCCATAATTTCGGCAATTTCCTCATAACTTAGACCGTCAATTTCACGTAATGTGATAGCAGTTCTCAAATCATCAGGTAATGCTTCAATTGCTTCAAATACAACTTTTTCAACTTCTTTAGAAAGAACTAAACTTTCTGGGTTATCGACATCTCTCAATGAGTCGGCACCTTCGTAACTTTCAGCTTCACTAGCATCAATATCCGAAGATGGCGGTCGTCGACCTTGCGAAATTAAATAATTTTTTGCTGTATTAAC
The DNA here is from genome assembly GCF_002142155.1 of Gilliamella apis. Lineage (GTDB taxonomy): Bacteria > Pseudomonadota > Gammaproteobacteria > Enterobacterales > Orbaceae > Gilliamella > Gilliamella apis. Next base: position 54,010 of record NZ_NASD01000010.1, read on the forward strand.
CGCAATTCGGTACAACCAAGTATAAAAAATACTTTCCCCTTTAAAAGAGCTTAACGAACGATAAGCTTTGATAAAGGTTTCTTGCACAACATCAGGGACCTCAGAAGGTAAAACATAACGTGATACCAAATGAGCTAGCTTATTTTGATAACGAACGACAAGTAAATTAAACGCATTTTTATCTCCGTTTAAAACGCGATCAACTAAAACTTGGTCTGTTATTTGCTCCCCCATTAAAGGCCATTCCTCATTATGTTAATAACTATTAGTTGGCCCAAAACTGTGCACTCTAACAGTTAGATTCGTAAATTTAAAAAAAGTTCCCATTATTTTAATAGAAATTTCATTTTTTTAATCAATCATTTTCATTTTTAATTATTTATATACTAAAAGACAATGATTTTATTAAATTTTTAGATAAAAAATTTTTTAGATAATTAATTCAATAAGAAGATTTCGCGCTCGCCCGCATCGTTATATGTGATTTGATAAAATTGCGGTAAATTAAAATTAACTGAACTACTGGTAGTGAAAGTAAAACGGTCATCAGATAATACATAAAAATCATTGATATCTTTAACCATATTTTCTTTAGTACCATTACAATTACGGTATATTTCTATTTGATTATGTTCATTTAAAATATATAAATCAAATCCTGTAGTAGTATCTTCAAAGAAGAATTGAATAATACCTTCATAAGCGACGCTATCTATCTCTTTAGGTAATTCATTACTTTCATCTAAGATATTTAACGGCCTACCTTGAACTTTATTATTCGATACCGCTCCATAAAAATCAATAGCATTTTCGAATTGATGAAATGAAACGCCAAATCGTTCAAAAAATAGATACCATGAAGCACCATCTATTCTAAGTGGTTTGACTTGGGTTAAGTTATTTTTAGTAGTCGTCAATCGTAAATCAACACAGTCATCCATCAGTTTTTTCATTTGTTTACAGACTTCATGACTAAGATGTTTACTATAACAAAAAATTTCGACCGAATTAGGTAAATCAGCATCTTTATGCATACGATTAAGTAACGCTTTTATGGCTTCCAGCACACATAAAGAACCACTAAAATGTAATACCCGAATTTCATTCCATGAGTTACGATAAAGTAAATCTATAGAACCAACTAAACTTAACTCTTGCTTGCCATAATTTAAAACATTAGTACTAATTTCATCCTCAAGTTCTAAATTAATAGTTGGATCATCTTCTAAATTCAAGATAATCGCCAAATGGCGTATTTCACAAGGCCCATATAACTGTTCTTCAGTTGCGGCAGGTACATCTATCGGAAAATAATTTTTCAGATCTTCGATGAGCTTGGTTATTTTTTGATTATCTCGCTCATCACCATCGTAATAATAAAAATTGGTCGAATCAGAAATTAAACCATTAAAGTAACACCAACCAACTAATTTAACCAAGTATTTACTATATTCTAAGTATTGGTGACCAATAATAGAATTTAGTTTAGGTGTTTGATTGTAAACATACCAACCAGCTCGATTGATACGATCTTCTTTGACATGAATAAAAGTTAATACATCTTCTTGCAGATTATCTGAAATATTAAGTTTTAATGTTGAAATTTTACCCGGTAAAACTTCAAAAGAGGCATATAATTTACGAGTCAGTATAGCCAAGTCTTGTGGACTAATAAGTGAATCTAAGTTATTACGACGACCAAAATTGAGTAAATTACGATAACCTGTCATCATGGTATGGAGCAATATTTCGTGTATTTCACGTACTTGTTCTATTTTCCATGTTTTACTGGCGTCCAATTTTACCAATAACTTATGCGTCCATCCCCATTGTTGTACTAATTCATTTAATATTTTTCGACGCCATAACAATGGCTGATCATTATCTGATAATTTTTCATTTACTTTTAAATAAAAACAATGCCTTACCAATTCAAGACGTTGAAAATCTCTAATTTCAATTAGATAATTAGAAATCCGATCTAATAACATAGAGTATGAATCAAGATAATGATGAACGTGAATTTCACCTTTTTGAATATACTCGCGCATTTCATAAGCAATTGGTCTATTTTCAGGATAGATTGAAGAATAAGCTTCAAGTAGTAATGTTTTTAATACAGCTTTAAATGGCGAATCAATACTTTTATAGAGTTGCCATAAACTTGCACCAAAATACTCTTCAGCAGACAATCCTGTGAGTGGTCCAAAATCGATCCATTCTTCACGTTTGATTATATTAGCGACCACTAATGCTTGAACACATTTTTCATAAGTTGGGTAAGTAACATCATTAATAGTAAAATCAGCTGGAACTGCAAACCATAGTAGTCGTTTACCAGCTAAAAGATTGGCGGAACGATAGAACTCTTCCAGCAATAAAATATGTTGTGCTGAACCACAGTTTTCACCCATCAAACATTCATGATGTTGGTTGATAAATCGATCGACATCAACGACAAATAATGTAAGTTTTACACCTAGTTCCTCAGCCCACTCTTCAATCAATCGACACTTCGTTATTAAAGCTTGCTTTTTAACTGTAGATAAATTATTTTCGATACAAACCCATATATCAAGATCAGAGGTAACCGCCTGTCCTATAGAGCAGGTACTCCCCATTGAATATAGTGCAGATATGTCAGAATATTTTGTCTGTGTAGCGCTCTTAAAATTGAAACAATGTTGTAGTTGTTCAATAATCTCATTTGAAGGTTGATAGTATGCAATACCTGATGGGGTATCTATATTTTGATAACCGGGAAGATCTGGATGATGAAAATGAAAAAGCACTGGTAACAAGGTAAAAACTCGTTGGAATTCCAAAGGCATTCCACTTCGAGCTCGCTCATGTTTCAGAATAGCAAGATCATCAAGTTCTTTTTTTATGTTATTAATATCGTATTGCATAGTATTATTCAGGTGAAACAGATGTACTATTGACGAACAATTTCTCCAATAATTTTATATTATAACGTAAAAAGAATGTAAACCTAAAAATAAAACGAAATAAATATTATGACCACAATCAAAAAAATATCACAATCTTTAAAAAAAACCAAAAAACAATTTCACACCATTAATAAAGCAGCAGTATTAATACCCATTATCTCTATCAAAAATCAATTACACCTACTTTTTCAAGTACGTTCAAAGCAACTCAAATGGCAACCCGGTGATATTTGCTTTCCTGGTGGTCGAGTTGAAGTAACTGATGATAGCCCTGAATATACAGCTAAACGTGAAACCTTTGAAGAATTAGGCATTCCTATTGATCAAATAACTATTTTGGGGCAATTGCCGAAATTTATTGCTTCATTAGGTATGATGATTTATCCATTTGTCGCAAAAATCGAATCTTTAGATAACTTGCTACTTAATCAAGATGAAGTTGAATCTGTTTTTACGGTTCCACTTGAATGGTTTATTAACCATCAACCGAAACAAGCTAACATGTTAGTCGGTTTTAAGCCTGATGACAATTTTCCATTTGAATTGGTACCTAATCGAAGCGCAAATTGGCAACAAAAGTCGCAACATGATGTTCATTTTTATCAATATGATAATTTTGTTATTTGGGGATTGACTGCACAAATTATTAATAGTTTTATAAGTACCATCAAAAGTAATACTCAATTATAAATTACAGTTAAATTAAATATGCTTCAGTTCTGACTTTAACATAAAATGCTTTAAGAAAAATTTTTTCAAAAAAAACTAAGTGGTACCTACACAAATATTTTGATTAATATATACTATTAATCGGTTGTTTCTCATTTCTATCATTTCTACCCTGTTTTATCTAGCTGTCTGAAAGAATTAGTAAAAGATTTATTTCGAGAGCGTTATTCGTTTTTCAAAACTCTCATGCAATACCCCCATAGAATAAGCGTTACAAATTGTTTTTTAATTTTTATAACATAAATATGAAGGACATTATTATGAAACGTTTTAATAAATCATCTATTGCATTAGCTTTACTATTATCTCTACCTGTTGCCAATATTTATGCGGCATTACCATTAACAGCAGAAGAAAGTAATAACCTCATTCCTTATAAAGAAATTTCAGTAACTGGTAGCTATTTACAAGCACAAAATGCAGCAGATGATATATCTAAAGCTGCTGATGAAGCTGGAGCAAAATATTATCATATCACTGGTATTGAACAACCAGCTACTGGTACTTCAACCGATCGTGCTGTTGTTTATGCTGATATTTATTTATCAAATGCGCCAATTGCTGTCAGCAAAGATGAAGCTACCCATAATGGTATTGTGCTTTATCCTCGCTCTAAAGCACTTTATTATTTACCATTTGAAATAGTTAAATACAAAGGTAACTATAACAATACCTCTGAAATAATGGATTCAGCAAGTAAATTAGCAGCAGAAAAAAATGCTTATGCATTTTATGTGTATTCAATTACTGCCGATGATGTTAAAAATAATGAGCAGGAAATTGATGTTGCTTTATTTAAAAAAGATGCGCCAGTCCGTGACTTTATTATCTCTAAAGCTATTGCAGGTCAAGATGCTTATGAAATCACTAGTGATGCTTTCAAAGTGATGAAACCTTATCAAACTATTGTTTTCCATGGCACATTTAATAATACTAGCGAAATTAGTGCTGCTGCACAAAAATATGCTATCGCTAATGATGCTAATTTCTATTATGTCAAAGAAGTCTCTGCCAATCGTGCCGGCACCGCTCAAACAGTTTATGTAAATTTATATAAATAACGATCCACTACATAATTATCCATGTGTTAAATATCATATTTTTACACATGGATTTTTTACAAAAATTAACTTTTAGTTTCAAGCTCTACCTAACAATGCAATTCATAAAAAAGATTTTTATCCAAGAATTAAGCTTTTCACGATTTAAGTTTTTAGTAATAAGTATCAGCATAATTTAAACACAATAAATGTATCTTTTTTATTTAAATTTAAGAATTAAAAGGTAAGGTAAGATGATGTTATTGAAAGGATTTAAATTTATACTGTTTTCTCAATTTCAATGCTTAACACGATTTATCATATTCTTTTTAATTTCAGTATTTTTAATGAACGGTTTAGCTTTGGCATTGGATACAAAAACAGTAGAGGTTATTCATGGTTCCGCTCCCTATTTTACTAACCCAGATGCGATAGGCATAAATGGTTCTCGAGAATATAATCAACAAAACTTTCATTATTTTGGAGTAAAATTACAAACTACAATAAACTCTGAGTTAAATAGTTTAAACGACACAATAAAGTCCATAAATTTCCCTCAAGTTGATCCTAATACAACCACACCAAATCAATTGTTAACTATGTTAAAGTCTGATTATGGTTTTGAACCTATAATAATGCCATTTTCACCTACTAATCCAATTGATAGCCAGAACGTCTCTGATGATGACGGCGATGTTATAACTACAATAACCCCACCTGATGGCGGTTTTAAAATAGATTGGTTCTATCGAGCTGCCAATATATCCTATTTGTTATTGGAGCCAGATAGAAATAGAACCTTTTGTGAGCTAGCACGGTTGGGGTGGAACCCATATATCAGAATTTCAGGCACTATCGCTTTAGTTTCTGAATATGGCATGCCAAATTATACAATTTATTCGACGCCTAAAAGTGACTTTTTGATTTACAATGCGATCAAACCTACAGTTTGTGCAAATCGACCATCAATTGTATATTCATTCCCTTTCGAAAATCGAGATTACACTGGTGACTGGGCTCATTTAACTTGGGGTGATAACAATCAATACATAGTTGATTCTGGCTTCGTCAATAAAGTCAGTGCTGGTGGTTTTCCAACTACTGGATTTGATCAAGCACGATTTCTCATGTTTATAGCTGGTGCACCTTTTGATTTATCGACAATAACATCATCAAATAGTTCAAAAGGAGTAAATGTTCAAGTAAATACAATTAGTGATAATGATGTAGATAGCCACCTAGCTAACACGGCTGTTCAAATTAAATTGCTAGGAGAAGCCACTGAAGCAAATCCTACATTTTCTATAAAATCCAACGGTGAAGATATTTATTCGTTTACTATTAAGAAATGGTTCTCCGCACCCAGCCAAGATTTTTATCCTTATAATCAAAGTAGAAGTGTTTGTCAGGGAAACTATATCGTTCCATCTATTGAAGATTTAACCAACAGTGACCAAGGTCTTATAACTAGTGGTGGTGCTTGCCAATCTGATAATAACTCAGATAATTGTCTAGCCATTACAACAAATCACTATTATCGTCAGGTTGGAAACAATCTTTTAGCTGAATGGGGTGATGTAACTAACGAAGAAAACTATTATCATCACACTTATCCCGGTAACCATTTTCCTAGAGGACATTTATATTGGACTTCAGACGAAAGAGATAGTAATAACCAATATGCAGTAGGTTCAACAAAAGGGGCTATTGAATGGCAGTTGAAAGATAATGAATTATATTTTGTTTGTGTGCTGAAATAGAAAATTTATTCATAAATTGCGTTATAAGATGATATAACGCAATTTTCATTGTTATTATAGTTAAAATAATTTTAATTTCGCTTTTAAAAAGCAGATAATCCACTTTAGTATTTACTGTTAAAAGCAACTCATCATTTATATATTAAATAAGATAAATAAACTTAATCCAAAAAATAACTAGTGGCTGATTTTTCAACTATGACTATCAATTGACATTAATCAATTCACTCAAAAGAGTGATACATAGATAATGTTTGAAAATTAAATGGCTGGGGTACCAGGATTCGAACCTGGGCATGGCGGGATCAAAACCCGCTGCCTTACCGCTTGGCTATACCCCAATATGAATGGAGATTAGATATCTGATAAATATACTAATTCCGCATATTTTTATAGAATTGATTATAGTGGCAAAGTTCCAATATAAAAATAGACTAAAAAGTCGGATATAAAAATATGAGCAGATTGGAATGGCTGGGGTACCAGGATTCGAACCTGGGCGTGGCGGGATCAAAACCCGCTGCCTTACCGCTTGGCTATACCCCAATAAAGGATAGACATTAAGATTAAAATGGTGCGGGTGGAGAGACTTGAACTCACACACCTTGCGGCGCCAGAACCTAAATCTGGTGCGTCTACCAATTTCGCCACACCCGCACTGTATACTTTCGGTAAAAGTACAAACTAATCTTAATGGTGGCTACGACGGGATTCGAACCTGTGACCCCATCATTATGAGTGATGTGCTCTAACCAGCTGAGCTACGTAGCCATTTCATTCGCAACGTCATAACCAACACTGCGAGGCGCATTATGCTTGTGTTACGGCAAATCGTCAACCCTTTTTTTTAGATATTTTAAAAAAAAGTGACGATTGATTAAGATGCAATCAAATACCGTTTAATATCACTTCAATTCGCCTTTTTTGTAACTCATTATGAATTAACTTTCCAGTATAACCTTCGGCAATTATATTTTGAACATCGACTGCTTGAGCTAATTTATATGCTTGTTCAAGGTATTGAGCTTGAGGAAATAATTCCGTTTTAGCATAAGATTGGCTAGCAATTATCAATTGATTAAGATGGGCTGGGTTGCGCCATACATCTATTTTATTGAACAATTCGATAATTTGTTCCGCAGTTAATTGTATCACGTTAGTAACACTATTATGAAATTGCTGCACCATAATTGCTAATTTCGTATATTGATTAGGGGCTTTAATTTGTAAACAAAGTTTTTCTAGCTCAGTTTTGGATACAAACTCACCACACAAGACTGCAAAGCGCACGGTCAGATCATCAGTCAATAAAGTCGATTTTTTTAATGCATCAGTAATAGTGCTGGAAAGTTTGAGTGATGGAAATAATAATGCTAAAGCACCACATTGTTCCAGTACTTGAAAATAAACTTGCGGATCCTCGGTCGCTAGCGCCTTTTCAGTCTCTTTCCATACCCGTTCTGCTGTAAGGGTATTTATTTCACCAGCAGAGACCATCTCTTTCATTAAATTATTCGTTTCAGCAACAATTCTGAAACCTAAATGGTGATAACGGGCAGCGAAACGGGCCACTCGCAAAACTCGTAGGGGATCTTCTCTGAATGCAGGAGAAACATGGCGTAATAATTTAAGCTTAATATCATTAACACCATGATAAGGATCGACTATATTGCCTTCTTGATCCATGGCAATCGCATTTATAGTAAGATCTCGTCGAATAAGATCTTGCTCTAAAGTAATATCTTTACTAAAGTCACAAATAAAGCCTGTATAGCCTTTACCTGATTTCCGCTCTGTTCGAGCTAGAGCATACTCTTCTTTAGTTTTGGGATGTAAAAAAACAGGAAAATCTTTACCAACCTGTTGATAACCTAATGCTAAAAGTTCATCTGGGGTTGCACCAACCACAACCCAGTCTCGATCAACAACAGGTAGATGTAACAATCTATCTCTAACTGAACCGCCAACAAGATAGATTTTACTCATTTAACGCATCCAACGATCTTTTTTACGACGACCAGGCATAATAGCCGGCAAAATAAGACCAAGAAGAAAACCACCACCAGCAACTAATCCACCATAAGTAAACCAAGTTACAATCAGATCACGGCGCTTATCATCAACTTGATTTAACATAGACTCAAGCTTCATCTCTTGCTGTTTATTAAGTTGTTCTAACTCATTATTCTTAGCTTGTAAGCTTTCAATCGATTGTTCAGCTTTTTGTAGTTTTTCGGCATAATCTTGGATGGCATTTTGTTGATTTTTTTCTGCATTATCAACTTTATCTTTATACTCAGCAAGTTGTGCTTCTAATAATGGCACAAGTTCTTTAAAACTAGGTTGATCTTTTAATTTATTAGACTCAATCCAAGCTGAACTACCATTAGGAAGCTGTATTCGTGTATATTTACCATCAGCACTTTTTTCAAGTTCAATTACTTTTTGACCGGCTTTAACTGCGTTTGAATAAGCATATTGAGAGCTAGGGCCTCGGCGTAGATAAATATCAACATTTTCAGTAACATATTTATCAACTGCATTTGCACTAAAAGCTACAGCAATAAAAGAAAGTAAAGTAATAATATTCTGTTTTTTCATGATATTTTAAATTTTTACCCACAATAAAAACATGATAACACAAAAAGTAGCCTTTTCGCACAACCATTTATAATAAAAATTTGATAATCTCAAATTTTATTAACAATAAATGAAACCGATTACATTCATTAAAATATAAATCAAAAAACAATAATCCAATGATGTGAATAAATAAAAAAAATCATCACATTATTTAGGACTCAGCAAAATATAAAGTTAATAGTCAATAATTATGCTATGCAATTTATTATCCAACACCATTGGTTAATAAATATTTATTTACTATTACTAGAACCAAACCCAGTTAAACCATGTTAATAGACGTAATAACAAACTAAAATATTTACTTTTTTCATTCAATTTAACAGCTTAGCATTTTCAATCTTCTACATTAATATATTTTTTATTGAAACAATTCATATAAAAATGAGCTTATTGGCAAACTAAAAATTTTGTTCTATTATAACCAGTTAAGTAGATATTCAGAATATTACGGGCAATAACAATAGCAAATGTAATCGTAATATTTGAATCTTAGGTTTTCAGCCAATTTACGAGCTATTTATTCTAATCAATCGATAATTTGAAAACTCTATATTGGCAATAAGTTAAAAAAAGTTAAAAGGATTTTTTATGGCGACAATCAAAGATGTTGCAAAGTTAGCAAAAGTTTCCGTTGCAACGGTATCACGGGTGATTAATAACGCTGACAATGTCAGTAATAAAACACGTGAAACAGTAAAAAAATCCATGGAAAAATTAAATTATTATCCTGATGCTAACGCCCGAGCTTTATCCCAACAAAACTCTAATACTATTGGCATCGTGGTAGCAGACCTATCCGATCCATTTTCTGGCGCGATGATTAGTACTGTTGAAAAAGTTGCAGCGAAAAACGGTCATTTTTTGCTGATTGGCAATGGTTACCACAATAAAAAACAAGAATATAATGCTATAACCAATCTTATAGAACATCGTTGTTCTTCTTTAGTCGTGCATGCAAAAATGCTAGCGGATGATCAATTAATAAAGCTGATGCAGCAAATTCCTGGTATGGTTCTAATTAATCGAATATTGGAAGGTTTTGAAAAACGCTGTATTGCTCTTGATAGTCGTTATGGTTCCTACCTAGCCGTTAAACATTTAATTCAGCATGGTCATACTAATATTGGATATTTATGTTCCAATCACAGCATCTCTGACTCAGCAGATAGATTACAAGGCTATAAAGATGCATTAATCGAGCATCACATTGATATTAATGATAATTTTATTGCCTTCGGTTCTCCTAATGAAGAAGGAGGAGAACAAGCAATGATGTCTCTTTTAGAACGAAATCGACAAATTACGGCGATTTCCTGTTACAATGATTCAATGGCTGCTGGTGCTATGTCAGTATTATACGATAATGATATAAAAATTCCGGATGATATTTCGATCATTGGCTTTGATGATCTTTTAATTGCTCGATATTTACATCCAAAGCTAACAACTATTCGTTATCCATTACACACAATGGCCGAACAAGCAGCTGAACTTGCATTACAATTAGCAAAAGGAGAACCTCCGCCAGCTAACTTAATCAATGTATTTATTCCAACGTTAACTAAACGATACTCCGTTAATAATATTCGCTAATTAAGATTAAGTTTAAAACGAACAAGGCGCTAGGAAATGTCGAAAACTTTATAATAACAGTTTTCGACATTGACCTATTTATCCAGATAAGACTACCTAAAGCCAAACTTCAGTTTGCACACCAAAACTAATTTGATTTTCTTTGCCATTATGTTGTCCAGATATCGCAAAATCACAAGTATTTGTGCCTAGTTGATTAAGTTAAATCTTTCCCATCAAATAATTTATCGAGTTTCTCTATAAACTGTTGCTTTGGTAGATGATAAAAGATCCCTTGTTTAGGAAGTCCCCGTAAAAATAGATAATAAACACCACCAAAATGCGTTTCATATCGATAATCTGCTAAACGGCTGCGTAAAAATCGATGCAGGGCTAAGCAATAAATTTGATACTGCAGCTCATAACGATGCTCACACATAACTTGATTTAATGCTGACTCGGTATAAGCCTCTACCCCATCACCTAACCAATTTGATTTATAATCTACAATATAATATTTACCCTGGTACTCAAACACTAAATCGATAAATCCTTTTAACATGCCTTGTACAGTTTCAAAATCTAAAGGAGGACATTGTTTGGATAAATCATCATACTCTTTACATAAACTATCTAATTGCTTACTGGTCACAGCACTGCGAATGGGAAAATAAAATTGTAATTCATTAATACATTGGCTATTTAAAACATCGGCTAATAACGGCCCATCTTGATCTTGTCTTTTATTTAGTTTCGTTGCTAAAACCTGTTGTAACCAATCACTTAGCACTGTTAACCAATACGGTGGTAAACTCAATTTTTTAATCGTACTAGCGCACAAATCCTCGGCATTAGTTGGCGTTAAATTTTCCATAATGGAATGCAACAATGTACCAACGTATGCACCTTTTGGAAAATGATGGATATCATATTGCTCTTCAGTTGATAATGAATCGGCGGATTCGAGATTATTTTCACGCCAATCACTAAGCATAGTTGAATTAAGACCAACCATATTATTATGTTTTTGTAATTCGGTATAACTGGTTACACGCCAACTATTAGATAATTTACGTTTAAATACATTGGCGGTAAGTGAAAGATTGGCGGCTAATTCAGCATTAAACTGCTCACCTAAAATAGGTAATTGTAATTCAACCAAATCAGCAAATTTAGCAATTGAACGCAAGTCACCTTTTAATAAATAATCAATCGCTGATTGACTGTTTTTTAATGATGCTAAGCCAACACTACAATGAAAGATTGAACGTGTCATAGCAACATAAAGTAAACGTAAATCTTCGGCTAAACGTTCATCTTCAATCTGTTGTTTTATTTCATCGGTTAATAGCCAAGCATAAGTTGGTTGATAGTCATTATTTTTGTCATGATAAAACTGACTATCTGAATTTCGAAATTGAGCTGCAAATGGTAACCAAACAATAGGAAACTCTAAACCTTTAGATTTATGAATAGTAATAATTTTTACTAAATTTTCATCACTTTCTAATCGTTGCTCATGATTTTCTAAATTTGCATCAGGACTGACAATTTGTCTTGATAACCAACGAACCAAAGCATGTGGACTATCAAGTTCGTCGGCAGCTTCTTGCAATAGCTCACCTAGATGCATCAAATTAGTTAAAGTCCGTTCACCATTTGGGCTAGCTAATATATTTTCAGCTAACTGACGTTTTTTCATCATCCGGCGCAACATGACTAACACACCATAATATTGCCAGATAATCTGATATTGCTTAAACTCCTCTATCAAACCTTCCCATTTATCTTGATCATCAGTTATTTGCTCAAGTTCAGTCATGGTTTGTCCTAACAGTGTCGTCATTAAAGCTAAGCGCAAAGCGGTTTCATTTTCTGGCATAAGCACTGCTTGTAACAAACACAAGACCTCCTGTGCCTCTTTAGCTAGAAAGACACTACTGCGATTAGATAAATAAACGCTTTTAACCCCAACACTGGTTAACTTTTGTTGGATGATCTCTGCTTCGTATCCGGTACGGACTAAAATGGCAATATCAGCAGTTGTAATTGGTCGTTGACCATCTTTATCCTTCAATAAAATGGTCGGATCCATCAACCACGTCACAATCTGCTTGGCACAACAGTTGGCGATATGCTCTTGATAATCGGTTTTTGTGCTAACTTCATCAGGTAATAAGTATGCCGCTAAAGCATTAACCTCTTGATTATTGATAATCAAACCTTTTTGTTGATTACGTTCGGCACTTTCCATTGGTAAAAATGGAATATTTTCAAAAATAAACGGATTATCATGATGATTAAATAACGAATTAACTGCATTCACCATCAATGATGAAGAACGGTGGTTAACCTGCATAGTAAAATTATTTTCACCAGTTGATGATTTTGCTTTTAGATAAGTAAAAATATCTGCACCACGGAAGCTATAAATCGCTTGTTTAGGATCTCCAATAAACAGTAACCCAGTCTCTTTCGGATAACGATTATAGATACGATCAAAAATTTTATACTGCACCGGATCGGTATCTTGAAATTCATCAATCAGCGCTACACAGTATTTTTTCGCAATACTCTCAGCTAATCGATTTCCATTTCTAGCGCGCAAAGCTCGGCTCAACTGGCTTAAGAGATCATCAAAACTCATTTCACCACGTTTTACCTTCTGAATATAAATACGCTTTTGAATGATTCTAACGATATCCATTAGAACTTCGCCACGTAAATCAATAGAACTATTACATAACGCTTCAATATTCTCAAAAACGGCATGACGCGGAGGATTTTTACCTTGCTTGGTTTTTTCGTTTAAAATCGATTGACTAAATTTAGTTAACTCACTCGGTAATTTAAACGATCGCGTTGGCAACTGGGCCCAACTCGTAACTTTAGCCAACCAATTCGGTAAATAACGGCTACTATAGGATTGTTTATTAATACCTGATTGTGCAATGATCTCTGGAAGATCACTAGCAGCATCTAACCACTGTTTTTTAACCTGATCGATCTGCTCAACATGTTTTTGATGGAAGTGCCGGATTTTTTCGGTGATATCAACACTCTCTTCTGATTTCTCATCAAATTCAAAATTTAAATAAGGTCTGATATCAGATAGCAATGTTTCTGGATCCTGCCAATAGTCAAGAATCAGGTAGGCTAATGCTTTATCGAGAGGAACAAAATAGTTACGCCAAAAATCTTGCACAACTTGTAACTTTAGATCTTGTTCATCTGTTATCAATGTTTGTTCAAACAGTACACCTGATTCGAAAGCATGACTAGTCAATATACGTTGACAAAAACCATGAATCGTATAAATCGCCGCATCATCCATTGATTGTTGAGCTTGGGTTAATTTCTGTATTGCTTGGTTGCTATCATCAACTAAATCAATTAATTGTTGATAAATTGGATCATCATGATGACCTTGTAACAACCCTAATCGTAATTCTTGAATATTTTGCCTGATACGAGATCGCAGTTCTTGAGTAGCGGCCTTAGTAAAGGTCACCACTAAAATCTGATTAACATCAAGAGGTATGGGGTAACTGTTTTCCCCGATACCTAATAATAACCGCAGGTAAATAAATGCGAGCGAATAGGTTTTACCCGTTCCTGCTGACGCTTCGATTAGCGTTCGACCAGTTAAAGGTAAATCAAATAAATTAAGCTTTTTTATTTCACTACATGAAACCATTCTAGCTTTCCTGCCGTATTAGCGAATAAATCAACACAAGCAATAGCAGCTGTAGGAAACATTGGTGGTGAAACATCTGGACATAACTCATTAACCAAATAACCAACTAGAGGTAGATGCGAAACAATAATCACATTTTCGATACCACGATCGGGTAGTGTCATTAATAAATCAGCAATATGAGAAGGGCTACCGCCAGGCACCAAAAGATTATCAGTTTCGAATTGAGAAACTCGGCAGTGTGAGGATAATTCAGTGAAAGTCTGTTGGGCTCTTAAATAAGGACTGACTAACCCTAAATCAAATTTAAAATTTTGTTGATTAAGCCATAGTCCAGCCTGACAAGCTTGTTTTAAACCATAATCAGTTAAAGTACGACTTGCATCAGATGAAGCAGCAAAACCTGCCTCACCATGTCTCATAATACAAACTTTCATAAAAGAATGATTAACGTAATTTCAATTGGAAAATCATACATTCAGCGCCACAGCAGAAAGTAAATTTAGCTGTTAATTTATAACCATTTTCAACTTTATCGATGCTGCTGTTAATTTCACAAGGCTCTGTTTCAACAGCTTTTGCAGCTTGAGTTAATTTAGCTAATTTGGCATTTGCTTCTGATTCAGATGTAAAAACATGCTCATATTCTGCACTACAATCTTCATTATCTATAATTGTACCTACATCAACGCAACAACATGCAGGTGTTTCGTTAGCTTTACATTTATTTAAAGAATCTGTCATTGTGTACCTCTACCTCTGTTTTACCGATTAATATGGCATTAGTATACTCTTAATCACTATTAAGGGCAAAATGTTAAAAACCTTTACCACAACACAAATTTTTGGCGTATATTAAAGTTTTATTGTTATTTTTCCGAATCAATCAAATTACATGATGCAACAGAATAGTCACGTCCGAAAAATGGCGATTTTAGTCGCTGCAACGTTTTTCATGGAAAATCTAGACGCTACAGTGATCACCACGGCAATTCCAGCTATGGCAAAATCATTTTTAACCAATCCTCAAGATTTATCTATTGGGATTAGTGCCTATATGCTAGCACTTACCATTGGTTTACCGGCCAGTGGCTGGATCGCTAACCGTTTCACCGCCTATCGAGTCTTTTCGATTTCGATTGTTTTATTTATGTTAGCATCAATATTGTGTGCCATATCGACTAATCTGACCATGTTTACCATCGCAAGATTAATTCAAGGTTTAGGTGGATCATTAATGGTGCCTGTAGGCAGAACGGTGGTATTAAGTCGAACGGAAAAACAACATTTAGTCAGCACTATTTCTATTTTAGTTTGGCCAGGCTTAATTGCGCCATTAATGGGACCGATTATTGGTGGCTTCTTTGCTCAATATCTAACATGGCACTGGATATTTCTTCTTAATATCCCATTAGGTTTTATCGCGCTATTTTTCGCTCAGCGATTATTACCCAAAGAATTACCTGAAAAACGTACATTTGACGGTGTTGGATTTATCACCTGTGGTTTAGGCCTTTTACTATTTGTTTATGGGCTTGAAATGATTTCTCATTCAAATAGTAGTCTCTGGATAGGCGTAACAGTATCTTTGGTTGGTAGCCTAATATTAATCTTTGCCTACTATCATTTAGCTCATACTCAACACCCATTAATTAGTCTATATGCCTTTTCTAAACGTACATTTAGAATGACCTTTTTTGGTGGTTCATTAATACGAATTGGCTTAAATAGTGCTCCGTTTATCTTACCGCTAATGTTTCAAGTCGGTTTTGGTTGGTCGCCGTTAACTGCTGGTTCACTACTGCTATCATTGTTTGCCGGAAATATTCTGCTTAAAACAGTAAATACACCTTTAATTCATAAGTTTGGCTTCCGCAAAATTCTGATTATCAATGGATTGTTATTATCTTCAAGTTTTGTGTTATGTGCCCTTTTCACGCCACAAACACCTATCATCTGGATTATATTAGTGCTATTCTTTTCCGGTGGTGCTCGTTCTATTCAATTTACTACCATCACCACGCTTAGTTTTTCAGAAATTGATAAAACAGAAATACAGAGCGCTAATATTTTATCTACCATTTTCCAGCAGCTAAATAACGTACTCGGCATTGTGTTAAGTGCTTTATTTTTATTTATTGCATCTAGCTATAATGGCCATAGCCAAACTGGTTTAATGGTGGAAGATTTTAGATTAGCACTATTAATGGTAGCAGCAATGACCTTGTTAGCAATGATTGACTTTATTACCTTGCCAAAAAATGCTGGTAATAATCTCAAAGATAAGCAATAAAAAACCCCTGCCATTTGGCAGAGGTTCTTAAGAATTAAACCGTAAAAATATTAGAACTTAGGTGCGCTAGGACGGCCACGTTTTTTCGCAAAACCTTTGTCATTAGATTCTGGTTTACTACTTTTACGCCCACGTTTAGCTTCAGATGGCTTACCTGCTACCAAGCTCATTTTCATTGGTTGATTAAGTACTCTAACCCGTTCAAAGTGCTTAAGGATATCTTTCGGCATGCCTTTTGGTAACTCAACGGTTGAATAAGTTTCATAAAGTTTGATATTACCAATATAGCGACTACTAATATCGGCTTCATTAGCAATTGCACCAACAATATGACGCACTTCAACACCGTTTTCTTTACCAATTTCGATGCGATACATATCCATTTCACCCACATCTCGGCGTTCACGACGTTTTGGTGACTCACGATTATCACCACGTAAGCGACGTTCACCATTTCGATTATCACGATCACGAAATTCTCTTGATGGTTTAAATACTGGATCAGGCGGAAGAATCAACGGACGATCACTCTGAGCTAATCTCAATAATGCTGTTGCAATCGTTTCAAGATCTGCGCCACTATCTGCTTGGATTTGCTCTAATAACGCTTGATATTGATCTAAATCGGCACTTTCTAATTGTTGCTGAACTTGCTGAGTAAATTTCGCTAAACGACGTTTTTCAAGCAACTCTTTAGATGGTAATGCTACTTCAGGAATCGGCTTTTTAATTGTTTGTTCAATATTCTTAAGTAAACGACGTTCACGACTATCAACGAATAAAATTGCTCGTCCTGCACGACCTGCACGACCAGTTCGCCCAATACGGTGAACATAAGATTCCGAATCAAGAGTGATATCATAGTTAATAACTAAACTGATACGCTCAACATCTAAACCTCGAGCAGCCACATCAGTTGCAATTAGGATATCTAATCGGCCATTACGTAAACGATCAAGCGTTTGCTCACGAAGTTGCTGAGTCATATCACCATTCAAAGCAGCACAACTATAACCATTTTTTTCTAATACTTCGGCGACATCTAATGTAGCGGTTTTGGTACGAACAAAAATAATTGCTGCATCAAAATCTTCAGCTTCTAAAAAGCGTACAATTGCTTCGTTTTTACGCATGCCGCGCACTAACCAATAACTCTGATCGATATCTGGTGCAGTTTGCTTAGTCCCTTTGATTTGCACTTCTTTCGGATTATGCATAAAACGTTTAGTAATACGACGAATTGGTGCCGGCATTGTTGCTGAAAACAGTGCTGTTTGATGATCTTCTGGGATCGTAGCCATAATACTTTCAACATCATCAATAAAGCCCATTCTTAACATTTCGTCGGCTTCATCTAAAACTAATCCTTTAAGATTAGAAAGATCTAATGTTTTACGATTTAAATGATCTAACAATCGACCTGGAGTACCGACTACAATTTGTGGACCTTGTTTTAATGCACGTAATTGTACGTCATAACGTTGACCACCATACAGTGGTAAAACTTTTACTCCTTTCACATATTTTGCATATTCAGCACAGGCATCAGCGACTTGAATTGCCAATTCACGAGTTGGTGCTAAAACCAATAATTGTGGTGCTTTTAAATTAGCATCAATATTCATCAAAAAAGGAATGGAAAAAGCAGCAGTTTTACCACTACCAGTTTGTGCCATACCCAACACATCGTTCCCTTGTAAAAGTAAAGGAATACATTCTGCTTGGATTGGCGATGGTTTAGTAAAACCAAGATCATTTAATGCGTTAAGGATTTCCTCAGATAAACCAAGGTCAATAAAAGATATTTCTGTTGTCATGTAAACTCGCTTGCAAATTGGATATATAGGCTTACTTTTAAGTTAGCAACACACCTGATAATTACTAATCAAGATAATTTATGAGGATTACAATATTGCTCATAAAATATTAGCTTACCTAAATAAAACACTATATAAATTTATGCCAGCTCACTAAATTGAAAATTTACAACTCACCCCAATAACTAACTGCCAATAATCACGCAATCAAATATGCATAACTGTTGCTTAAATAATTACTTTATTTAATACAAAAGATAGATAGCATAAAAATAATTGAGAATATTATGGGCAAATCAGAACTACGCTATAACAATATTTTCACTTTTAAAACTGGCATGACCCTTGTTACTTTTCTTCAAGTAACTTAATTTCGTAGAGTGCCTGTTGATGTTCAACAAAGTTATAAATATTATTAGCTAAAGCATATTTAAATAATATTTTGGCACGCTCATTGTTACCTTTACCTTGGTAATATTTACCTAAATAAAAGTACGCTTCACATAGGCGTTCGGCTAATTGCCGGTCATTTTCAACACCTTGTTGAAGGTTTTGCATTAATTTAGATTCACTAATATTACCTAAATAAAATGCAATGATATCACCACCATAACTCATTTTATCGCTTAGTTTATCGTAACGATTTTGTAACTGAGTTAAGGCAGCTTGTTTATCTATTTCTTTTTCAATCAAATAAAGCCATAAAACGCGAACAGGTTCGTTGACGTCATATTGATAGAATTTTTGTGCATCAAGCTGTGCAGCTTGATAATGTCCTGTACGATATAAAGTAATTGCACGATTCAAATAACCAAAAGCATAAGATGGATCTATTTCTAGTGTAGTATTAAATGCCATCATAGCGTTATCGAAATCACCATCTCTTAGCGCATAAGTACCAAGAAAATTATAAACATCTGGGATCTCAGGATTGAAGCTTAAAAGGTGATTAAAATCACTTTGTGCAAATGCTTTAAAACCTAATGAATCGTAAACAATTCCTCGTTCAAAAATCAG
Organism: Gilliamella apis; assembly: GCF_002142155.1. Classification (GTDB taxonomy): domain Bacteria; phylum Pseudomonadota; class Gammaproteobacteria; order Enterobacterales; family Orbaceae; genus Gilliamella; species Gilliamella apis. The sequence goes on from NZ_NASD01000010.1 coordinate 73,532, forward strand.
CTGCATTCGAGAAACAGTATCAAGATCTCGTCTTGATAACTGTTGACTTATTTCAGCTATTTTCAACTCATCATCATACGAAACTTGCTCAGGAACAGCAATTAAAGGCAGAGAATTAGAACAACCTGACAAGATAATGACTGCAAAAATACAGCACAACATTCGCAGGTTGAATAATCTCATATTAAGCTCCTAGTGAATCATATTTTATTCAGCTGTTGGCGCAACTTCTGGCGCTGACTCAACCGCATCTTTCATACTTAAACGAATTCGACCTTGGCGATCAATTTCTAGTACTTTAACATTCACTTCTTGACCTACTTTTAAGTAGTCAGCAACTTTTTCCACTCGATGATCAGCGATTTGTGAAACGTGAACAAGTCCTTCTTTTCCACCAATAACTGATACGAAAGCACCAAAATCAACAATACGTGTTACTTTACCGGTATAGATTTTACCAATTTCAACATCAGCAACTAAATTATTGATACGGGCAATTGCATCTTGTGCTTTATTACCATCCGATGCTGCAATTTTCACTGTACCATCATCTGCAATTTCAATAGTAGTACCGGTTTCTTCAGTTAATGCACGAATCGTTGCACCACCTTTACCGATAATATCGCGGATCTTATCTGGATTAACATTCATCGTATAGATACGAGGAGCAAATTCAGATATCTCTTGACGAGGTTTATTAATCGCTTGTTCCATTACCCCTAAAATATGCAAACGAGCGCCTTTAGCTTGGTTTAAGGCAACTTGCATAATTTCTTTCGTGATACCTTCAATTTTGATATCCATTTGTAGTGCACTTACACCTTCACGGGTACCAGCTACTTTAAAGTCCATATCACCAAGATGGTCTTCATCACCTAAAATATCAGATAATACTACAAAGTTATCGCCTTCTTTAACAAGGCCCATGGCAATACCAGCAACCGAAGATTTAATTGGAACACCAGCATCCATTAATGCTAATGACGCACCACAAACTGAAGCCATTGAAGAAGATCCATTAGATTCAGTAATTTCAGAAACTACACGTACAGTGTAGGGAAATTCTTCTTTGCTTGGCATTACCGCAGCAACACCACGTTTAGCTAAACGACCATGACCAATTTCACGACGTTTTGGTGAACCAACCATACCTGTTTCACCAACTGAATATGGAGGGAAGTTATAATGTAAAAGGAAGCGTTCGGTATATTCACCAGTTAACTCATCAATGATCTGCGCATCACGTTCAGTACCTAAAGTAGCGGTAACTAATGCTTGCGTTTCACCACGAGTAAATAATGCGCTACCATGAGTTCTTGGTAATACATTGGTACGAATATCCAGAGCACGAATCATATCTTTTTCACGACCATCGATACGTGGCTCACCAGCAATAACACGTTGACGAACGATTTGGCTTTCTAAATCAACAATAATGTTAATAACTTCATTTTCGTCAAGTTCTTCATCTTTTTCTTTAAGTGTGGCTAACACTTCTTCTTTAATTAAATCGATTTGCGCATAACGAGCTTGTTTTTCAGTAATACGATAAGCTTCACCTAAACGATCTTTGGCTAATTCAGAAACCGCATTAAATAGCTCTTCATTTTTAGCTGGTGCAACCCAATCCCATTTTTCACAGTTCGCTTTAGCCACAAATTCATTGATATTATCAATTACAACTTGTTGTTGATCATGGCCAAATACCACTGCCGCTAACATTTGGTCTTCAGTTAATAAATCGGCTTCTGATTCAACCATTAATACCGCACTTTTGGTACCGGCTACAACTAAATCTAAACGACTAGTCGCTAATTCTTTTACTGATGGATTTAACACAAATTCATCATTGATAAAGCCTACACGAGCAGCACCAATTGGGCCATGGAAAGGAACGCCAGATAAACAAAGTGCAGCTGATGCACCAATCATAGCAACTAAATCAGGGCTTACTTCAGGATTCACTGATACCACTGTTGCAATGATTTGAATTTCATTAACAAAACCTTCAGGAAATAATGGACGAAGTGGACGGTCGATTAAACGGGCAATTAATGTTTCGCCTTCACTTGGGCGACCTTCACGTTTGAAAAAGCCACCAGGAATACGACCAGCAGCATAAGTACGTTCTTGATAGTTAACGGTTAAAGGGAAAAAGTCTTGTCCTTCTTTAACTTTTTTATTAGCAACTACAGTGACAAATACCGCAGTATCGTCCATGTTAACCATAACTGCAGCAGTTGCTTGACGCGCCATAATACCCGTTTCTAAAGTAACAGTATGGCGACCATATTGGAATTTTTGATATGTCGGATTAAACAAAATAATGTCCTCTTGTAATAAATCACGTTGAAGTTTGATATTTCGACAGGAAGCAGCATGACGCTGGAACATATTGATACACACTTCAACTATGTGTGGGATACTAAACAAAAGATTATTTCACTGTCACGACTAATGACAAATCTATAAATTATAGAGCTCTCATTAGTCGCGCGAAACATGAGATACAATCTTTTATTTTATTAATTTCTATCTTCAAAGCATTTATTTAGCTTTTCGGACTCTGCATTATATCAAAGCCTTGAATTTTCACAACGAAAAAAGAGGCCTAGGCCTCTTTTCAAGTAGATAAATAATTAGCGACGTAAACCTAGTCTTTGAATTAATTGGCTATAACGTTCAAAGTCTTTACGACGTAAATAATCTAATAATTTACGACGGCTAGACACCATGCGTAATAAACCACGGCGGCTATGGTGATCTTTTTTATGCTCAGAAAAATGACCTTGTAAGTCATTAATGCGTGCAGTTAAAAGAGCAACTTGAACTTCAGTTGAACCAGTGTCGTTAGTACCACGACCATATTCAGCAACGATTTTCGCTTTAGCTTCTACAGTTAGAGACATAATAAACCTCTTAATATAAATATAAAAAATGGAATGACCGATCTCTAATTCAGACATCCCTCGGCATCCATATAATAAATATATGAATCGTGCGCAATTATACTGGAATTTACTGAAATAGCAATTTGATTTATTAATCGCAAACGCTTATTTGAGCTTAAAACCATACTCTTCTTGAATAAGCTTTTTCAACGCTTCGATATAATTTTGTGCCGATAAACTTAGCTGTGCTTTTTGTGATGTTATCCAGCCAATTAATATCTTTTCTTCGACATCTAAAGGGATAGATAGAATGTCTGAACCATTTAAATCAGTACTGAGCACACCGGTACTAATGGTATAACCATTTAATCCATGCAATAAATTAAATAAAGTTGCCCTATCACTGACATGAATACTCTTTTTATGATACACAGTACTTAAAATCTCTTCGGAAAAATAAAAAGAGTTATATTCACCTTGTTCAAATGAAAGATAGGGAAAATCCTCTAAATCATCTAATGTTAAAGACTTCATGGCCGCCAAAGGATGATGGGTACTGATAAATACATGTGGATCAGCCTCAAATAGTGGATTAAAAGTTAAACGATGTTCTTTAAGCAAACGTAAAATAACTTTTTGATTAAAATCAGTTAGATACAAAATACCTACTTCACTACGTAAATTAGCCACATCAGTTATAATATCGTAAGTACGAGTTTCACGTAGGGTAAACTCATATTCATCAGTATGATTCTTTTTGATTAAATTAACAAAAGCGTTTACCGCAAATGCATAATGTTGGGTAGATATTCTACACAATTGTTTGGAAGGTACTTTTTTAGCATAGTGCTGTTCTAGCAACTGAGCTTGATCTAAAACCTGTTTTGCATAACCTAAAAATTCAACTCCATCAGTCGATAATGAAACTCCTTTAGATGTCCGTACAAAAATTTCAATACCAAATTCAGCTTCCAACTCCTTCACTGCAGTTGATAAACTTGGTTGAGTAATATACAAATTTTTAGCAGCCTCATTGATTGAGCCTGAACGGGCAATTTCTAAAATGTAACGTAACTGTTGAAGCTTCATAATAATGCTAGTAATCAAAACCAATATTAATTCAGAATATAAACTACTATAAACATTGTCTAGAAGATTGTACAGCAAAAGGCAATTAACCGTTTTTACGCTGCCTATATATTGTAAAATTTTTATTTTAGAAGATTTTGGGCTTTAAAAAGTACGCTCCTCAAATTGTTAACACAACTTATCATTGTTTTTAAAATAAAGTTATATTTGCCATTTTGGTAGTCATTAACATAATCTCGGGTTAATCTCCACGACATATTGAATTGGCTGAAATTGTCAATCCATTACGGTTTATACTTGGTGTAATAGCATATCCATCGACTTGAACATAAAAAGGCTTGTAAGCATCATTTCTATCTGCTGTCCACATTTTATCTCCCCAAAGTGAATTATAACTGTTCAATGCCCCCCATTCGCCCATAAAATTACCTAAACCACGAACAAAACCTCGTGTATTATTATTACCTTTAAGCTCTACAAGCGTATATAGCAATCCCCTGCGAAAATTGTCATCCATCGCTTCCGCTGTTTGGGTTCGGCGTTTTACATTGTTACTATTTCTGCCACTACAATAATCCAATATGTAATAAATTGTTTTAGGAACATGTACCCATTGTCCATGTTCAGCACCTCCATTCCAAACATTTCGATCTCCAGGCTCGTTCATACCGTCAAGAATCACTTGATTGGTAAAATTACTCTTATTGCCCATTTTTGATGGCCATTTACTCGGTACCGGTATGGTAAAACTATCCATCCAAATCCAATCTCGACCGTTAAAGTATTCCATGGTTATTACCGGCGTACCATTTTGAATAAATTGCCATTTTTTTTCTGCCGCATAATTAACCGTGCAGTTTGCACCATAACCATTGATGGTCGATAACCATATTTTGCCACCCCCATTATGTGAATAACAGCGATAACGACTTTGGTCTGCACCTGCACCTATTAACGTAAATGCCGCATTTTGAAAACCCGTGGTCGGAAAGCCACTCCAACGAGAAAAGCCCCAAAAGTTATGAAATACATTTCCGTCATAACCACCATAATTACCCATATCATTTGGTCTTAAATAGCAGATACTGGGATTATGGGGAATGACGGTATATTCCACCCAACTATTACCATAATAACGATTATTCGGCACACCATAAGGGGTATTAGCTTGGATATCCCAAACCTCTACTCTTAATTTATACGGCCCACCACAACCCCATAATTCATTACCTAACCTATCATACGGAATTTGTACGCCATTTTCATACCATGTTGCTTTTAGATAACCTGACACATATCCCCCCCCTTCATCACCATCTGCATCACCTATAGTAAGATAAGGGATATGATGAGCATTACCATCACTGATGACACTATGGGACAAGACTTGATTAAAATGCATACCGGGCGGCGCTTTAATGGCAACCCCGGCATCCCAGGCGCTTATCCAATTATAACCACCTTGACCATTAGGAAAATTCAAACCTATTATTTGACGCAAATCAGTTAAAGGATTAAAACCATCGCCTAATATAATATAGGGAGAATTGCCGGCAATAACTTTTACGGTACTGGCTCTTAGGGATGTTAGTGCATAACTACTTGATGAAAAGAATAAAACTAAAGTAACGGCGAAAACGCTAAAAAGCGGCGAAAATAAAAATAACCTTAAAAATCGAGGAAAAAATAAATTATTAGAAAAGACTAAACGTTGATTGCAATAACGAGATGAATTTAAAGTATAAGTTGGGCAGGTTTGGTGTTTGGTGTTTGGTGTTTAAAATTATAGTTCATAACAACAACCTTGTCAAGTAATTCCATGTTTTATTTGGTTTTTTTAAGTTAATTTGACTAAATAACAGCCGATTATTGTACTTAAAATCCGCTAAAAGTATAGTGACTGAAAATAATCTATGCAACTGATTTTAGAATCTAAATTGTTAACTTTTGTAAAGTTTAATCTCAACAACATCAATCCGCAAAAACCTTATTTCATAATTCTTGCCTACCTAGTTTTAGATATTTTTACCTATTCAGATCATTTCAGTTATTAAGGATTTTAAGCTCAAAAAACCCCGTTCCTCAAATTTTTTAGGCTTATGCAGCCTAGAAGCGCCCTTCGGTTGCTCAACGTCAAAACATAATTTTCTAAACGGCTTATGCAGCCTAGAAGATCAGGTAAGACGTTAAAAGAAATGTCATCTGTTTCTAAACGGCTTATGCAGCCTAGAAGCAACAACCACCAATTGCGAGGCGTTGGGGTGGTTTCTAAACGGCTTATGCAGCCTAGAAGCGCCGAATAGGTGGTTTAGAAATATGACATTATTTCTAAACGGCTTATGCAGCCTAGAAGTAGAACCCAAAATACTATAAACATCGTTATGCAAAAGGCAAAATCTATTTTACTTTGCAAAAACCCTTTTTTTCGGTAGTTTTTCAATTAATTGATTTTTAAACAGTTTATTTTTAGTTAAAAAAAAGGGTTAACACTGCATGGTATTTAAGTTTCAAAAACCCCCTTTCCTCAAATTTTTTAGCTTTAAAAAGTACGCTCCTCAAAATTTATGCTGTTAATATGGTTAGATATTGGCAGTTAAGGGCATTATAATAATGCCCTTATTATTTAGTTAAAAATCAGGAACAGTAGCAGTTTTGCTGAGTCCGTAACTATTAAATGTACCTTGAACAGCCGTTGCACATTTTTGTTGTTTCAGCCACATAATAAAATGTTGCCCTGTGCTTTTACTAGCAAAATGAAGGTGTGGATAGTTCAAATGAATGCTACCCCATTTTTCAACCATTTTGCTTTTTACCTCGGCTGACCATTTACCTTGTGCGGTTAAACGTTTTTCGGCTCGTCTTAAAGCACTTTGCCCCTTAGGATTAACACGAATTAACCGTAAATAACCTTTAACACTTGTCGGTACAGATGTTATTGGCAGGGCTAAGGTGTAATCATTAATTACAGTTTGCTGTAGTAAGGCAGTTCTAAATTGTTGTAACTGCGCTTCATCGCCAAATAACCGGATAATTCCGCCTAATGTTCTGTGGACATTATAACAAGGAAAGCTAACCGCAATATTGCCTTGATGATTAACTAACACCTGATGCAGTGATTGCATAACTTGATTAATCACTTCTGTTTCAGTTATCTCCAGTTGCGGAATTGCCCGTAGTTCAAAATAGTGAGTAAGCATAATATTACTCCTTACCACTAGCACCAAATACACCACCACGAATCAGAACTGCGATAACATAATGTTGTTGTTCAAGCGTTGGTTTTTCACCTTTGAGTACCCAATTATCAAATAAGGTATAAAAATCCTGTTTTTGTTTAGGTTGTCTAAAAGCATGTCCCATAGTGGTAACAGCACCATAAGGTTCAATGGCAATCGGAAACTCGGCGTTTTCAGCATACCAAGTATCAATAGTTCGAATGGCATTGCTGATTTTTTGCGAGTGCATTGCTGCCTGACCATTTTTTTCATACAGGACTTTACTTTTTTCTTTACCAGTATCCAAAATTAATTCTTGTGATGGATAGACCTCTTGCCCCAATCCCATTTTTAATTTGGCTTGAATATCAAAAATAACAAACTCTTTGCCTAATAAACCTGCTTCAATCAAGGCGGCAAGGTCATTTACCGATTTGTCATCATAATCAAATGAATTTAATTGATATTGCTTAACATCACTCACTTCAATCGTTGCTATTTTGTCATCTTTTTTACGAGTAATGCTAATACTGATTTGTTCAGCAACCATACGATTACGCCATAACCAACGGCCATTTAATATATTGATAGCATAACGTTTAGCTAGTGCTTGCATCCCTTCAGCCTTAATATAGCTTTGAGTCGTTTTGGTTAACTCTTCTTGGTAATCAATATCATTACAGACTGATGGCGAACCTAAGAAAGGTAGCACTTTACAGCTCCATTTAACCACCAAGGTATCTTTATCGGCATCAAGCGCTGCAACATCGACTGTTTGTAAATTAGCTTTTTGAATTTCAGCATCTAATTTAGCCGGATCATTTGCTAAAGCATTTTTAAGCCGATTCGAAATGGTACCTCTAACAGATTTTTCAGATAATAAAACTGGTGTTAATTTTTGGTCATCATGGCTATTTTGCTGGGCAAAAATGGCATCAGAAATATCAAAACTACGTTCAAAGGCTAATACTGATGCGGTGGTGATTTTATCTTTACTCATAATTTATTCCTTTTTTCAATGCTAAACTTGTTTAATTAATCTTGATTAATAATATAAATATCTGCGTCATTCGATTGCAGTTCGCTGCATTTATAACGCCAAAATGCTTGTGATAAATTGTCTTGTAACCTTAGTGGAAATACCCACTTACCTAATCCATAAATACATTCGACAAATTGCGTTGGATGCTCATTACTACGGGCATGTTCAACCATTCCTGCGTCAAACAGTGGTGAAATAGCTTGATAACCAAGGGGTATCGGTACTAACCAACCTCGTCCCTGCTTGACCGATGTGGTTTGCCAATGCTCTTTTTCTTGCGGATGATGATGCAACATGGCAGTTTCAACTAACGCGTCAAGTGCAGTAGCATTCGGATCTTTTTGTTGTAGCTCGGCGGTGATTTCCTGTAACTCTTGCTGTGCTTCTACTAAAACAAATGCTGGTAATAAAAGTTTTGATAAGGATTCATCTGACTCATCTGAAGAAAGTAATGAGACATTTTCAATTGATATAACCTGACCACCGGCAATACGTTGCTGATAAAGTTTTTGCTTCATCTGCTTAATAAATGATTGTTGTTGCTCAGTATTGTATAAGGTTTCCATATCGTCTATTTTCACCTCTACTAGCAATGAGACATCAAGATGAACTCGACCTTCTTCAATAATTGAACGAGTATCACCATTTTTAGCTAACGGATTGCGGGTAAGACGAAATGTATAATCCGCATAATTATTAGGTCGATAAACTTGTACATCACAATCATGACAAGCGATTAATACACCATCCAGATAGATAGGATGATCCGACTCAATTTTTCGATTTAAAGCATGAATCGCCCCTAAAAAGCCCGAGATAGCCGGAAAACCATAAGTTAATGGACTAGAAATGGCATTGGCATTATGAATTTTGACATGATCAAAAAAGAGATAGAATGTTAAATCTGCCATTAGAAGATCCCCTCCTTCCTACGTTGACTGGCTTTTACTGCTTCGCGAAATTCGCGACGCCACTCTTGAGATTCAGCATCAGAGAATTGTTTTTTAGTATTGTCGAATTTTTCTATTAAGGCATTTTTAATCCAAAAAGCAAAATCCTTTTCTAATTCAACAACCCAATTACCTTGCTCATACTGATGTTTAAAGTTTTCTTCATCTTCAAGTTCGGCCCGATTAGGATCAAGCCAAAGTTTTTGTGACATCAGCAACGAATAATCACGACTCCAACCTGCCGGCATGGAAGTTTGTATATTCCGAGCAAATTTAAGCAATAAAGTTAAAATAACCGCAAAGGCATCTTTTCGATTATCCCGCTCTTCAACTACATTTTTGGGTGCAGCAACCATATCGAACAGTAGACGAAAACCAAATCGGCAGAAATACTGTAAGGAATTGTCAAATACACTTTCTTTTTTTTGACCAATTGACGGAAATTGAGAGCGCTCGAATTTAGGTGGCATTGAAGGTAATAAAAAATTACGACCGCCTTGATTACTAGTTAATTGACTTACCCCTTGTGGATTACTACCTCCTAGTTTTACCACTGCTAAGTGATGGAAAGTAAAATAAGGTTGATGTTCTACTCCTTTCAAGCGCCGTTGTTCACGAGCTTTTTTATTTTCTTCGGAAAAGCGGGTTTGTACTTTTTGATAGACTACATTACACAAAGATGTGGGATGCAGAGGAACAAGCAAACGATAATTATCTTCTTGTTGTGACAAATAACTCTCTTCACTATTCGGCCAATAAAATTGCTTATTAAGTTCGTCAGCTTTCGGTTTTTCAAAATCATTAAAAATAACTTTTTTAAAATTGGCTAAATAGATTGCTGCTTTCTGCTCATCATCAGATAGCGCTTTTAGTACAGCTGGATGATCGTCAATAATTAATTCTAATAATGTTTTATTATTTACGGTTTGATTTAGAAGAGAAAATATATCAAGAGAAGCAGCGTTTCCCGAACAGTCTGCTTTAATAGTTAACGGGGTTAATGAAGAAACATATTGCTGCTCATTAGGTTTTGCTATTGTAAAAAAGTTAATATTATTGCCTAAGCTTGAAGAATGAATGCCTTTAGATGTTGTATTACACACCGATATCCAGAAAATACGTCGAGTTGCAGCATCTTCCATCCAATTTTCAAAATCAAATCTTTTACTAAATTCTAAAACCTTCTGTTGAGATTCATTAACAGCATTTTGATCGCCTGCTTGTTTAGCTTTTTCTAATTTGGTCAGTTCACTTTTATAACTGCTGTTATTAGCAAGCCGTTGCTGAAGAAAGTCGACAATGACCTTTCTTATATCTTGCCAAGAAATATTATTCATTGGCCCTCCTTATATTTGTAAAAACGAAACAAAAAAGGCTTATACTTTTTAGTATAAGCCTTTATTTTTATGCTACTTTATAAATCAAATATAACTTTAAAATATTAAGTGCGTCATTATTATATAGCCATTCATTATTAGCGCTTAAATGACGATATTTTTCTTTATTTAACTGCAAATTTTTAATTAATAATTCAACTTCTTTTCTAGTTGAGATATTAAGTATTTTCATAATATCTTTTATTGAATAATAATTAGAATTTGATGCTAAACTTAGAATAACTTCATCATTTGCAGCTTGTTTATCAATTACAAATTTTTGTAATTTATTTAATACAAATTGGTCAATTGAAATTTGACATTGTATCGTCAACGTTTTATCCTTTGACAAAATTTTGTCCTCCTATTACATTTTTGGATAAAATTCAAATAACCCCAAATCTAGCCCATTTGGGGTTTTCTTTTATATTACACATGATTTTATAGATGTAATAATATGTAATTTTCATTACATATTTGTCATGTTAACTTTATCAAAATTTTTAGTCAATATTTTTTAAAAATATCAAAAGAATGTCATAAGAACAATTAATCACAAAGAAAAATTAACACATTGATTAATAAGAAAAACCGCCTATTCGGCGGTTATGATTTCGATTCACATTCAAAAGAATGTCATATTTCTAAACTACCTACACGGCAGTGAACAATTTAAAAAATTATCGCACTGAGTGGATTTGTTTCTAAACCACCAATACAACGGGCAGTTAAGTATAGAGTAATTACTCAAACATTACTAGCATGCATAACTCAGCTGATTATTTTCTATAAAAATAGTTGAGGAAACACCTTTTTTAAAGATAAAATTTTTCTAAAAAATAATAAATAACCTCTTCTTTTAACCTCTATCTTTATAAAAACCAAAATAGGGATGAAAGCACCAGCGTGTTTTGCTATTCAGATTAATAGTACAAAATTCATTAGCTAGCCGATAATGATTTTTATCTGGAAAATATTCCGCTATTTGAGTAATCGCTTGCTCAATGGTATTAGTAAGCCATGGCTGCATCAATGGATTGCTAAATTGCCAATTATCATATTTAAAATTTTCGTTTTGCGGATCACCACAAAGTTCATTTGGCGTTTGCCAAGCGATTTCGGCATAACTAAATCGGTATTCACCGTTGTCATCAAGTTGGCAAATAAACTCATCTTGTGGTTGCTCTTGCAGCCTAAAAGGCGAGATTAACTGTAGATGAACACAATGGTGATGTGCTAAATCAGTTTGCCAATAACTGGTAACATAATTACTATTACAAGCATTGATTGGAAACAAATTTGCCATAACCTTATGTTCTAATTCTGCTAGTGTTAAGCCTGCTTGCGCATCAGTCATAATACGAGGAATCGCATTAATATTTTTTAATTGTTCTGACGTTATCAGTTGCTCAGTCTTATGTGTTTTTAACAAAAACAATGGTTCTTGTTCAAACCCCGGTTTAGTAAAGCAAGCGCTATTAACACCTAAATTGTTGCCGTTTTTCATCGCTTCTAAATTACTGCCTAGAATCGCCACATTGGCACTTTTGGCTATTTTTTCCGGTCTATGCCGCCAAACTCGTCCTACTAACTGAATAATTGAACGCATTGAAGATGGCTCAACAATTGCCCAATCATAATCATGGTCACGCCCAACTTCAGTAACCGGTGTGCCGATGACGATAAAAATATGATGTTGTTTATCACTGTTTTTTATTGCTGCACGGATTTCAGGTTGATCAAATAATTTATTAGCATCACTACGGTTTAAAATTCTATCCAGTTTTTCTTCTAATTGACTGCGCAATAGTAGCAGTTGTCTGGCATGATAAACCACCAGATGAAATTGAACATTTGCCGGTAACTCAGTTTGCTGGTAGATTTGCTTAGTGAGCGACATCACATCATCAATGTGCGCAAAGCGCATTAAACCGAGACTAATTTTTTTGTTGGTTTGCGGATCTTGTTGATGATGCTGTAAATGAAAATGATAAGCTTGATCTAATAACTGTTGCGCCAATAGAGCATAGCCGAGATCTGAATTTTCTTTTTTATGTAATGAGTAATTTAATAATTCTAAAATTTGTCCTCGACGACGAATTGTCCCTTGTTGCAACTTCGCTATTCTTTTTTCGATAAACTTCGTATGATGATGTTTAAAATTAACCGTATCAGCTATTTGTTCGACTGACTGCTGATATTCATCAAACCATCCACAAATAATCCCCTGATTAGATCTTCCTGTATTCTGATTCCAAATTTTTCGACCGGCTTGATAAGCATCAAATAAACCAGCAATAAGGTCTGGCGTTAAGGTGGCAGATGAGAGTAGCACTTTACTGCCATAAAGCCCGGCTAAATGAACTAACCTTGCCAAAGCAGGTAAATCTCGCTGATCAAAATCATCCGGTTCATCTAAAATTAAATCTGCGGTAAGCAACCTTAAGGTAGGGGCAATATATTTGCCACCTCTGAGACATTCGCTAGCTTGCATTAAGTGATCAACGGTACATGTCACAATCGGCGCATAGATTAATTGACGGGCCTTACTGTTTTCGATAATGGTACCGAGTTCACAGTCAGCAATACCACTCTCTGCCACATCAATATATTCATCGACTAATGATTCTGTCGATTCACAACCACGAGTTTCGGGATTAATCTCTTTATCTTTATCTTTATCTTTATCTTTATCATTTTTATTTTTATTTTTATTTTTATTTTTATCAATTTCTGCTTGATTTTCTAATTCAAATAGGGTCTTTGTTGCCCGACCACCAACCAAAATAGCTAAATGTTCATCGGTCAAATGCAATCTTTCTCGTAATGCTTTACCAGTTTGTAAGGTTAATACTCGTAATCCTAAAGCAATCGTAAATCGTACCCCTCGCTGTGGATTTGATAATGCATACATAATTCGCCCATTAGCTAAGGTTTTACCACAGCCAGTCGATGCCATATTGACGCCAAAAAAGCCATTATCCTCACTTAATTGTTGATAACTTTTAGCTAAATCAAAAGCATGGTTTTGCCATTGAAAGCGTTTAATCGTTGTACGTTGCGTAAATGGTTTATGCTGATTAATTGCTGGTAATTCAGTGTTGATTTTAGGAAGCAAGCGAGCAAAACGAGCGCTAAAATTAGCAACACCTAATAGATGATCATCTAATCGTTGATTGGCGTGCTGGCTTTTATTGGTATTGGCGATAAGAATATCTTCAACCCTTTGGGCTTCTTTGTCATTGATTGATATGCTGGAATAGTTATGGTCAGCAACCATAAGACTTAGTCGTGATAAATGTAATAATAATGAATCAACAGTGGTCAGTTGCATTAAAGGTGGGTGATTAATTGCCTTGCTTGCATAGCGACTTAATTTTTTAAGCCAAGATTGGCTCAAAGTTATATCACTTTTAAGTTGCCAAAAATCGACACTGTCTTGTATATTTCCATTTCTAACCCAGTTTTCAACAGCAGTAAAAGTGCTAAAAAAACTTTTTAGTTTTAGACCAGATAGAAACATATCTCTCAGTAGCTTCTTATCTTTATCACCACCTAACGAAGTTTTTAAAAACGGCATACGATGGTGTGACACAATTAACCAGCCAATCCATTGGGCCAATAATGGCAATTGAGAGAGATCGTTTTTTTCTGTCTTTGCTAGCTCTTTATACCAATCAGGTCTTAATTGTTGATAATCAGCAAAATTAGCTAAACGGGTTAAAACCTCTTGATTAGTGGTACAATCACGAATCATCAATAAAAATAACTGTAATGAAATCCACTCATGACGAAACGGATCACCTGCTGGTCGACTTTTCCGTAATTTATCTTGAAAACCGACTGTTGCTTTGCCCAAATCATGCAATAGCGCAGCAATGGTTGCGATAAGTTGGATAGATGTGGCATATTGCCAACTATTTTCACTATCATTGCGTAATATATTACGCTTAGTACGATTAGTTGGCACTCGTCCTTGTTGATTAAATTGGCTTTTATCACCAACAATCCAGAGTAGATCGGTTAGATTTTTTCCATGCGTCCAGTAACAAGCAACTGCAGTATTTTTTCGCGCTGTTTTACGTAATAATTTATACAGTGTCTGTAAACCATCGGCAGTCATCGGCGTTTGCCAAGTTCGTTCACCACAACGTTCAGCAAACTGATCGATAATACGACGTGTCTGAGTTAATGCATTTTTCTTGCATTGGCTAACCAGTAAAATATTCATGGTTTATCTGCTATCTGTTTCAATGTATCAATAATCATATCCAGTGCACCTAACTGTGCAAATTGAGAAATACATGCCTGTCGGAACTCTTTTTCACTATCACCTTGTTTAGCTGATATAAAAGCTTGTGGTAACACAATGCCATCTTTAATAATATCAGCAGCATCAAATACTAGCCCCCCACGTCTGGTTTTGCCATGTAATATAGCCAAACCATGTGGTAAGCCTAATACCCAACAAGCTGTTGCACCTAATCCATAAGCTAAATAATTACCATGATCTAAAAATTGATTAGCAGGATCATAATGCTTACCACGTGAACCTTGCTCCCGTTTAAAATTATCATCTTGTAAAGTAAGTTGATTTGCCATGCCATAAAGACGTTTACTAATACGTCCTTCTGCAGCTAACAATGCTTGACTTGTTGTAGCATCATTGAACTGTTTTTCAGCATCGTTTAACAGCGTTATGAGTTGCTTATCGTCAACTTGCCAATCAAATTTCGGCCAACATTGTTGAATAATTTTGAGTCGCTGTTGTTGAAGGGTTTTCGCAGCTTGTAGGCGGAGATTATCGTCAAACCAGAATTGACACCAACTTTGCAGATATTCGGTTGCACGATATTCACTTTGCGGTGAAAAGAATTGGCAGGCAAATTCCGATTCTGTCGAGGAAAATAGAGGCGTTCCCCCTCCCCCACAAAAGCCAATCATAACTCCTGCTCGAGAAAGTTCACGCACCGCAGCTTGAGTTAATGAAGTACCTGTACCAAGTAAAATACAGCTGGTATTGGCTATTGGAATATTCCAATATAATGACTGCTGCCCTTGATCGGTCACATATTCAACTCGACCACCATTGACTAAAACTCGACAATGCTCTAAATAATAGATATTTGCACGCTTGGAATGTAAAATGGTTTTAAGATCAGACGAATGAATCAAATCCATGATATTTAGACAGTAAATTCAATTTATAATGATGATAAAATAACATTACTTTGTGTAAAAAACGATCTTTTTTAAAATAACTATAATTATCCAAAAGATGATACAAATGATTTTGCTGCCTACACGGTAGTGAACGATAATCAATGTTTGCGATGATTCCGACTTAGTTTCTAAACTACCTACACGGTAGTGAACCATGGGCTAAACATACAGCAAGGTTAATTTGCTTTCTAAACTACCTACACGGTAGTGAACGAGCAAGGATTTGGATTAGAAGAAGTTGCGCATTTCTAAACTACCTACACGGCAGTAAACTAGAATCCAATATACTATAAATGCAGTTGGCAAAAAGACAAGGCGCAATTTTACTATTAAAAACCCTTTTTTTAAGTGATTTTTTAATATATTGATTTTTAATCATTTTATTTTAAGTTAAAAAAAAGGGTTAGCAATAAGTAGGAATTTAAGTTTCAAAAACCCCTCTCCTCAAAATTTTTTAGTTCTTTATTTTTTAGTTGTTTGAGTTTCGGACGTTTGTTGTTTTGTGGTTGTTTCTATACGGTAATTACGTCCGAGTTAAGAGGGTTGGCGCGAACCCTCTTTACAATCTCCCGCGGCGACCACGCAAGTGGTCACGATGTGACTACCTTCTGCCTGCGTTCGCTGTTAACGCTCCTTGCCAAACATCCCTGTTTGCCATGCTAACCTCTCTCAGTTGTCAGCACATTGCGAATGTCGCACCACAAAAGCGCTCTTTATCCCCCTAACGTTATTTTTCTTATCCTCAGCTTTAATACCTAAGAACTAAGAAATAATAGTTAAGGATAGGTACAGATTCCTTGGTGCGCCCAGCCATGTTCACTACGATATATTTTACCGTCACTCGCGCTAACTGTATGATTAAACCGACGACCTCCCTCAACCACAAACTCTTGCGCAAAATAGCCACTAATGCTGTAGATGTCGGTGAAGCCGGCCCGGTTATAATTCTTCATCCCCCCCCATTCCGAGAACAATCCTCCACCAATTTGACGACTGGCAGGAGTATCATTAGGAGAAGGACGATCAGCCCCGAACTCTGTACACACTCCTTCCCTCCCATAATGATCTTTACAAGACCCATTAGTTAACTCCTTGACATTTGGGATACGGTATCCTCCAAGACCATTACACCAAGATTCTCTATAGCCCCACACCTCAGGACCACGATGAACAAACCACTGCTTTAACACAAATCCATATTTGACCACCGCATTACCACTACTATCACGACCGACTAACTCAAATGTCTGCGGTAAAGATAGGCTATCGATTCTACCTGGATTTTCTGAGGCCCATTGATTACGGTTTGTGACGGCAGGACCCGTTAGGGTGACTCGAACGCTGGTACTTGTTGAATTGGTCATCGTCGCCGTAATACCACCATGAGAAACCGGCGCCCAAGATAAGGCCTGACTAACACCACTAATATCTAAATCAAAATACAAATTATTAGCACCAGTAGTCGGGAAGTTTAAATCATAAGACGACGGCGTAGCTGACTGGGTTAGAAAACCCTTACGAGGGTCCCATATGTCAGCAGGTGCGGTGTTAGCTGTACCGAAAGCTAAGTCAGGTCTTGCAAAACAAATCGCTGGCGCGGCCTTAGGATTAATATAATAAGTGGCATTACCTGCCGTAAAACGACTTTCATTAGGTACCCCATAACGTGTTGTTAATGTACCTTCACCATTAGATAAGGTTAATTTATATGGCGCTTTACAAATAGTCAGTACTTCATTACGGGCAACAGCTCGATTATTTTTATCGACAATAGATACATTTAAACGACCGGTAGCGGTGATACCATTAACTCCCTGACCATCGCCATCATCATCTCCCCAATAATTATACGGTGTGCCAATAAGTGAACTTAATGCAATAGAATCAGTATCCCTTGGTACTAACATACCAATATCATTAAAACTCTGACCAACAACAGGTAAAACGATAGGATTTCTTTCTGAATTATTGGTTGTCGGAGTAAATCTTCTTCCATCTGAAAGCGATATCCCGAGTAGCGCTTCAGTATTGGTTACCCGGGTTCGACCACCATCAAAGGTTAAATAAGGTGCTGAGCCATAAATAATATTGGTCGTTTTAGTGGTTAATGCATAGTTAGCAAAAGAGATAGACTGTAAAACAACTACGGTTAATACCAAAACCATCTGCCGAGATAAACAGGCTAAACTAAGAAATTTTGAAAATTTTTGCCGGAATTTCGGAAATTTTGGAAATTGCTGAAATAATAAACTGCGGTGAAATAATAAACGGTGTGAGCTTAACTTTAGAAAGGTGAAATTATAGGTTGGGCAGGTTGTGTGTTGTGTGTTGTGTGTTGAAAATTATAATCCATATCAGATATCCTTGTCAATCCAATTTTATGATTTATTTAAAATTTTAAGCCTAATGGCATGATT
>NZ_NASD01000011.1 GCF_002142155.1 Gilliamella apis
GACCACCGTATTTTTTAGATAATACTGATGTGATCGCTGCAGTTAAAGTTGTTTTACCATGGTCAACGTGGCCGATTGTACCAACGTTAACGTGGGGTTTTGTACGTTCAAATTTTTCTTTAGACATTTATCGTCCCTCAATGTAATACAAATCGGTGGTGATTCACCACATTAACCAAGTATCATATTTAGTTTTAACATAATACTAACTTAAAATTAGCTCTGAATGATACCAGATAAAGCCGTCAAGTGACAAGCTCTAAAGCAGTCAAATCTAATTTTTTTAGAAGGTTTAGGAAAGTAACAAGAATGGTGCTGATAGGCAGATTTGAACTGCCGACCTCACCCTTACCAAGGGTGCGCTCTACCAACTGAGCTATATCAGCAATTGGAGCGGGCAGCGGGAATCGAACCCGCATCATCAGCTTGGAAGGCTGAGGTAATAGCCATTATACGATGCCCGCATGTTCAAACTCGGCTACCTAAATGCTTCAATTAGCAATTGCTAATGTTAGATAATGGTGGTGGGGGAAGGATTCGAACCTTCGAAGTGTGACACGGCAGATTTACAGTCTGCTCCCTTTGGCCGCTCGGGAACCCCACCCCGAATCATTATAAACTGTTTACTTAGGAAAATGGTGCCGGCTGCCGGAATCGAACTGGCGACCTACTGATTACAAGTCAGTTGCTCTACCTACTGAGCTAAGCCGGCCTAAGTGCTGCGCATTATGTACTAGAACATTTAAGCTTGCAAGCAAAAAAAACATTTTTTTTATTGTTTGCTTAAAAAAAAATCAAAAAAACCAAAAAAGACTGAGATGTAAACTATTTCAGGATTTTTTTTAATCAAAAAATATATATTAAATTATTTCTTTTTTTACGCTTTTTTCTTGGTTTTAGTTACAAAATACTGTTTAACAACGGTATTAATAGCAAAATTATTATGAATATCATCCCTATCTTGCCCATTAACACCGCTAATTTCAAGCAGAATTTATAAGTTTAATAAAATTAAACAATAAAAAAGCCCGAGATATAAACTATCTCAGGCTTTTGCTAATCAAGAATAATATTTAAATTATTTCTTTTTTGGCGCTTTTTTCTTAGTTGTCGTTGCTGCTGCACCTTTAGCGGCAGTGTGAACAGCTACATCTTCACTAATATCACCTTTATCTTGATACGCACGACCATAGTAAGTATCAAGTAGAATTTGTTTTAATTCTGCAATTAAAGGATAGCGAGGATTAGCACCAGTACATTGGTCATCAAATGCATCAACTGCAAGTTGATCAACTTGAGCTAAGAAAGTTTTCTCATCTACACCAAACTCTTTGATAGAGAAAGGAATATCTAGATCTTTTCTTAATTGATCTAACCAAGCAATTAGTTTCTCAACTTTCTTTTCGTCTTTATCTGTTGCTACAGTTAAGCCAAGATGTTCAGCAATCTCAGCATAACGTCTTACAGCTTGAGGATAACCATATTGGCTAAATGTACCTTGTTTAGTCGGTTTATCCGTTGCATTAAAGCGAACAACATTACTAATTAACATCGCATTCGCTACACCATGAGGAATGTGGAATGCCGCACCAATTTTATGGGCAATTGAGTGGCAAACACCTAAGAATGATTGAGCAAACGCAACACCAGCTAAAGTTGCAGCATTATGCACTTTTTCACGAGCGATAGGATTTTTTGCTCCTTCTTTGTAGCTTGTTGGCAAGTAAGCTTTTAATAAACTTAATGCTTGTAATGCTTGACCATCAGAAAACTCGCTTGCCATAATTGACACATAAGCTTCTAAAGCATGAGTTACCGCATCATAACCACCTGCAGCACAAAGTGATTTTGGCATATTCATAACTAAGTTAGCATCGACAATTGCCATGTTTGGTGTAATTGCGTAATCAGCTAATGGATATTTTTGACCAGTTGCATCATCAGTAACTACCGCAAACGGTGTCACTTCAGAACCAGTACCTGATGTGGTTGTCACGCAAATTAGTTTTGCTTTTTTACCCATATTAGGGAAATGACAAGTACGTTTACGAATATCCATGAAACGCAATGCTAATTCGTCAAATTTAGTTTCTGGGTGTTCATAAAGAACCCACATAATTTTCGCCGCATCCATTGGTGAACCACCACCTAAAGCAATAACAGTATCCGGTTGGAATGCTGTCATTGAATCAGTACCTTTACGGACGACACTTAATGTTGGGTCAGCTTCAACATCAAAGAAGGTTTCACAAATCACACCTTGCGCTTCAAGTTGATCAGTAATTTGTTTTGAGTAACCATTATTAAATAAGAATTTATCAGTTACTAAAAATACTCGTTTGGCACCTTGCTCAATCACTTCATTTAAAGCAACTGGAAGTGAGCCACGTTTAAAATAGATAGAACTTGGTAATTTGTGCCATAACATGTTTTCTGCTCTCTTAGCGATTGTTTTCTTGTTAATTAAGTGTTTCGGACCGACATTTTCTGAGACCGAGTTACCACCCCAAGAACCACATCCTAATGTTAAAGATGGTGCTAAATCAAAGTTATACAAATCACCGATACCACCGTGAGCAGCTGGTTGGTTGATTAAAATACGACATGTTTTCATTTTACTGCCAAAATAAGCAACACGATCACGATTGCTATCTTGATCAGTATAAAGTACTGAGGTATGTCCCATACCCCCCATTTCAACAAGTTTTTCAGCTTTATCTACTGCTTCTTTAAAGTCTTTAGCTTTAAACATAGCTAATGTTGGTGAAAGTTTTTCGTGAGCAAATGGTTCAGATAAATCCACTTTACTTACTTCACCAACAAGTACTTTCGAACCTGCTGGAACTTTAATGCCGGCCATTTCTGCAATCTTAGTTGCTGGTTGACCTACGATATTAGCATTTAAAGCGCCTTTATCATTTAAGATGATACCTTGAACAGCTTTTGTTTCTTTAGCATTTAAAACATAAGCACCATATTGAGTCAATAAATTACGTACTTCATCATAAACTGAATCAACAACAACGATAGCTTGCTCAGAAGCACAGATCATACCATTATCAAAAGTTTTAGACATAAGTACTGATGCAACAGCACGTTTTAAATCGGCAGTTTCATCGATAATTACAGGGGTATTACCTGCTCCAACACCTAATGCTGGTTTACCAGAACTGTAAGCCGCTTTAACCATACCTGGACCACCAGTTGCTAAAATTGCAGCAACATCATCATGATGCATTAAAGCATTTGATAATTCGATAGATGGCTCATCAATCCAACCAATGATATCTTTTGGCGCACCAGCTTTAATTGCTGCATCTAATACAATACGGGCTGCTTCGATAGTTGATTTTTTAGCGCGTGGATGTGGCGAAAAGACAATAGCATTACGAGTTTTTAAACTGATTAATGATTTAAAAATTGCGGTTGAAGTTGGGTTTGTAGTTGGCACGATTCCACAAATAATCCCTAATGGCTCCGCTATTGTAATGGTACCATAAGACTCATTTTCAGCAATAACACCACAAGTTTTGTCATTGCGATATTTATTAAGAATATACTCTGCAGCAAATAAGTTTTTAATAACTTTATCTTCTACAATCCCCATTCCTGATTCAGCAACAGCTTGCTGTGCAAGAGGGATTCGAGCTGCGGCTGCGGCTGTTGCTGCTGCCACGAAGATTTTATCAACTTGCTCTTGAGTATAAGTAGAATAAGTTTCCTGAGCTTTTTTAACGCGAGTCATTAACTCATTTAACTCATTCATATTGGTTACTGCCATAGATTTCTCCTTGAAAATTAAAAAATAAACTTGGATCGTTTGGCGTCTTCCTTGAACATATTTAAAGCATATTTATAATAGCAAAACGAAATTGTTGGATATCGTAAATCAGTTTTTTACTTTACACAATAAGATATTCACAAAAAATGAATGTTATTTAAAAGAGCAAATATTTTTATTGTTTTTTTGCTGATTAAAATTCAAAATTCTATTAATTTAATATCAAAGCATTTCAAGAAAAAACAATTTACAACAAAGTAAAAAAATATATTTTTTTAGCGTAAATACATAATAAATATTATGTAATACTTAACTTATTTAACACATAACTAACCGCCACAAAACCAAATGTTGCCGTAACAGTTGTGATTGCCCCAAAACCTGATTCACAATCCATTTTTTTTGCACCTTGTGCTTGGCTTTTCATTAAGCAAGTTTGGCCATTAGATGCCGGATAAGTCAATTGTTCAGTTGAAAAAACACATGGAATAGTAAATTTGCCTTTACTATCTTTGTTAAGTTTATAATCATTTTTCAATCGTTCACGCAATTTAGCCGCTAAAGGATCTTGAATTGTTTTCGCTAAATCGGCGATTTTAATTTGTGTAGGATCTTTTTGCCCACCCGCGCCCCCGATTGTAATGACCTTTAATTTTTGTCGCTTACAATAAGCCAAAACAGCAGCTTTATCTTTGACGCTGTCAATTGCGTCGATAATATAGTTATAACGAGGATGTTGTTTAGAACCCAAATAATCATTAACGTTATCGGCATTAATAAAATCATCTATTTCATTAACAATACATTCAGGATTAATCTGTAAGATTCGCTCTGCCATCACCGCCGTTTTTGCTTTACCTATATTAGATTTTAAAGCATGAATTTGACGATTAGTATTGGTAATACAAACATCATCCATATCTATCAAAGTAATTTGTCCAATACCACTTCGAGCAAGCGATTCAGCGACCCAAGAGCCTACTCCGCCAATACCAATTACACAAACATGTGCCTGAGAAAAAGAAGCTAATGCAGACTCACCATATAACCGCGCAATTCCGCTAAAACGTTGAAAATAAGAATCTGAAAATGTGTTTTGCATAAGTACCATTCATCAATCAAATTAAGTCAGCATACTAACAGCGCATAGATACAAGCGCAATATGTTAACCAATCTTCGTGAATGGTTACTATTAACTAAGCAAAAATCATAAATGAATTTTTAACTCTAATAATTTTTGCATCACTTTTGGTATTTGTCGTAACTCAATAAATATATTTTAGAGCTATCAATGATTTTTATAAAAAACTGCATCATTCATAAATGTAAGAACATTTAACCAATATTGTAATTAATGCTTGTCAAAATACAAATACCAGCATTAATTATTATTTAGCAAAATTTATTAATTCACTAACCAGTTGCTGTGGTTCAATAGGGTTTACAATATCAGAAAAATCACTATTTTTAGCGTTTATTCGATAAACTAAAGATTTTATTGTTACTAAACTGTTAACCTCATCAAATTGTTGAATCAGGATATAACGTCTGTTTAAGTTGGAATCAATGCCATCAATATATTTCACGTTATTATAAAGTTTGATTTCTGTTTTTTGATTACCACGTGTTTTAGCTTGCCCAAGAAATATTTGCATGGCTTCTTGTTCATTGGCAACCACTTCATTAATAATTAAAATTCGAGTATCACTCAAGTCACTACTATAAAGCACAACATAATTATCAGTGAACTTTTGGATATGATTAGAATTAAAAGATTCAGTTTTCTTAAAATTAACAGAAAAAAATTGGCTTTACTCTGGTAACTGAAATTCTGGCAAGAATTCATTAGATGATTGAGTTAAAATTTCATCTGTTTTAGGTTCAGATAATACTTGATTAATTGGCATATTTATTAAAATGCATGCAGTAAAGATCGCTCGAAGTTTTCTCATACTCTCTACTCTATTGATTGAATCATCATGCTTAAAAAGATGATTATAACCTTATTATGTAAGTTAGCAATTTATATCAGAATTTCTTAACAAAAATCTTTCTAATATCAATGTAACGAATTTAAATAACCTTTATCTTATTGAATTAAAATATTATTTTTACTGAAACATACCCATAATCTGAAACTTTTTTACAAACTAATATGGTATTTGCTAAATAAGTGGTTGAAAGTGATTGATCCCTATGATGCGCAATTATAAGGATACTATTTGTCATTAAATGTATTCGTTTGACTTTTTAGTTTTACCTACAATAAATATTGTTAAACATGATTAATGAAGAGGAAAAATCAATGCGTAAACCCAAAAAGTTACTTAACGATCCAAATAACGTAAGACAAGAAGTTATGCAAGGATTGGTGTGTGCCTATAATGGTAAATTAACAGCTATTCCTGATTATTGTGCTGTTTATGGTAATCATATATCAAATGAACAAGTCGTTGTTATTTCGGGTGGTGGTAGTGGTCATGAACCAACTTTTGCCGGTTTTATTGGTGAAGGAGGCATTGATGGTTGTGCTTTAGGAGAAGTATTTACTTCACCATCACCAGACCAAATAATAGAACTTACCAAAGCGACTGAAAATGGTAATGGTGTGCTTTTTTTATATGGTAATTATTCAGGTGACGGGATGAATTTTGATATTTCAGCCGAAATATTAGCAGAAGAAAACATTGTCACTAAAACTATTCGAGCAACCGATGATATTGCCTCAGCTCCCTTATCCAAACTATCTGACCGCCGTGGTGTAGCCGGTATTATGTTTTTATATAAAATTGCAGGTGCTGCTTCTCAATTTGAAAAATACAATCTTGAAAATCTTTATCAAGTTGTAGCAAAAGCTAACGCTAATGTTCGTACTATAGGTGTCGCACTTGATGGATGCGCCTTACCTCAATCAAATAATTTTAATTTTGAATTAGATGAAAATGAGATCGAAATTGGGATAGGCATTCATGGTGAGGCTGGATTACGGCGACAAGCAATGACATCAAGTGATGAAGTTGTCAAAGAGATGATAGATCGCTTATGTGATGATTTACCTTTCCAAACAGATGATCGTGTGTGTGTACTGATCAACAATTTAGGCGCTCTTAGTAATACAGAACTATTAGTGATAACGCGCAAAGTCGGTATTGAACTTAATAACCGAGGTATTATCATTCACGATATTGCTGTCGGACATTTTTGTACATCACTTGAAATGTCAGGTTTTTCAATCACACTAATGAAGTTAGATGATGAATTGCAACATCTTTATGATCTACCTTGTCAAACGCTTGGATGGAGAAAATAGAATGAATTTATTACAAGTACGCAAAATGATGTTATTTACCGCTCAAAGAATGGTCGAAAGTGAACCCGAATTAACAGCATTAGATCAGATTGTTGGTGATGGTGATCATGGTATTGGAATGAAACGAGGGTTTGCATCTATTATTGAGTTGTTACAAGATGAAAAATTTCAACCTACTGATATAGGCGATTTTTTTATTAAGATAGGTACAAAATTAATGACAAGCATGGGCGGTGCTTCGGGCGCTATATTTGGAACATTATTTAGAACTGGCGGAAAAAGTATTGTGGGCACAATGGAATTGAATTCTGAAGTCTTTGCAAAATTTCTTAACGACGGTTGGCAAGGGGTATATCAACGTGGTAACGCAGAGCCTGGCGATAAAACGATGGTTGATGCATTATCAGCAGCGTCAAAATCAGCCAATGAATTAACCCATCTTACGCTCAATGAAGCTTTACCAATAATTGCTAAATCAGCAATGGAAGGAGCAGAAAAAACCAAACAGATGATTGCGGTATTTGGGCGTGCTAAAAATTTAGGCGATCGTACTATTGGACATATGGATCCTGGAGCAGTTTCAATGGCATTTATTTTAAAATACATGAATGACTATATTCATATGCAATAAAATTAAAATACAATAAAGAACAAAATCCGCTGTTCATCGGCGGATTTCTACAAACTCATTGAGCCACAAAAATAACCTATAAATTCTACTATTAAACAACACAAAAAAATTCGATAAGTTAACATTATCAAAATAAAATAAAACATCTGCATTTTATAACGTAATGTTGAATTATTACGTTATAAAATTAGAGAATATCAAACATTAGTGTTTAAATTTAATTTGTGATGGATACGCCCAGCGTTGCAACTCTTCGGGTGGAAAACCACCAGGATCTTTACCATCATTAATAAGTAATGCGTGATAATAAATTTCAGCCATTTCTTCAATATAAGCAGCTTTTAAAACAGCTTCATAAGGATCTTTATCAACAGCTATAGCCCCGTGTTTCTCCATTAAAATCGCATCAGCACGCTTAATTGGTTCAATCACGCTGTGTGATAGTTCAGTTGTTCCAGGCCTACCATAAGGCGCAACAGGAATAACACCATCTTTTAAATTAAGGATAGCACATTCATAAACTACGGCAGGTATAGGTCTTGCTAATACGGCAAATGAAGTGGCAAAAATAGAGTGAGTATGCGAAATAGCAAAAACATCCTCACGAGCCTTATAAATTTCAAGATGCATTAAACATTCACTGGTAGGTCTTAATCCCGAATCAGCTTCAATAACATTAGCGTCAAGATCCATAACCACTATGTCGCGAACTGTTAATAATTTTTTATCAATTGTAGTTGGTGTTACAAGCACATATCCTGTTTGTTTATCTCTAACACTTGAGTTACCCGCTTTATGTTTACATAATCCCCATTCGCTAGATTTTTGTGCCATATCGACAACATACTGTTTTTGAATCTCTAACATTTTATGACTCCTATTTTTGGCAAAATATTCATTGATAGTTTGCAAACAATTTCCAAATTTCGTGGTTATTGTTTGCTTTTCGTATATTTGCAGCTCCTTCATGAAGTTCTAATAATTCATTTAATTGAGCTAAAGCTTTAAGATGTTTTTGTGGGTTATTGGTAGCAAGAACAACGATTAAATCAGCTTGCATATAACCACAAATATCAATTTTTTGAGGAAATTTAAGTAAAGACATCGCAACTTTATTAACACCATCATCAATACCAGCATGAGCGATGATTAAGCCATCAACTAACATAATATAAGGTTGTTCAAATTGAATTTTGTTAATCATCCTTTCAAGATAATAATGCTCTATGGATTGATTAGTTAGAAGTGGTTTTGCGGCTAATTCAAGTGCATCTTGCCATGAAATATCGGCTGATTGCGCAATATTGATATGTTCTGGTTGCATTAAATCAGCAAGTGATGGAATTTCATGTTGGGTTATACGTAAAGGGTTATCATTTACTTCATCGTTATACAGATATGAGGTTAACTCTTTTTGTAAGGCTTTTCTCTCTTTTATATTACTGAACTTTTCAATAATTAACATCAGTTCTTCAACTTGAATTATGCTTGGATCAATTCCTTGTAAAGTGCCGATCACCTGATTACGAAAAGCATTTTTATGAAAATTATTAACGGATGGATTAACAATAAATAAAAGTTTATCGGTCGATAAATAGGATGTTGAAAACACAATATCATAATAATGATTATATTTTTCAAACTCACGTTTAGACATTGCATCGGAAAAATGTAATTCGGGTAACAAAACTTGCAAAGTTAAATAAAGATAAGTTGAAACAGTTGCACTATTTTCACAGACAACAATCGCAATTTTTTTTGTTTTGATTTGATTTATCAAACCTTCACGAGTTAACCAACCGCCAAATAAAACCGTTATAAAAGCGACTTCTTCATCAGGCATATTACAATGTAAAATTTTTTCAAACGGTGCAATGGCTTTTCGTACCATTTCATGTAAATGACCAAACTCTTGTAAAACTATGTCATAGACACTATTAATATTGGTAATATGATAACGAATTCGATAATAGGCGGGTTTCCAATGTTGATAAATGCGTTCAGTAAGTTCACTCTTATCCCTAAAAGTAATACAACTAATCTGCTCAAAATTATTAATAACTTCAACCGCACTTTCCAATAATACAGTATCTAAATGGAAATATTTGTCTGATAAAGTTTGGATATTTGAACTTTGCACTAGAATCGTTAAAAAAATTTGTTCATTAAGATCGGTAATACCAAATTTTTCAATCAACTTTTTCATCAATTGAAAATCACGACTATTGGCAACTTCAGCATAATTTTCAGGTAAGTGCTCAATTTTTTTATCGGTTTCAATGCGCTGTAACATAAAACAGATAAAGTAGGTCAGTTCTTGTAACTGCTCATCGGTAAAAATAATTTTTAATTTTTTCTCTATTTCACTAAATACCTGCCCTACTTGTTCTAATCCACCTTGAGTAATAATATCATTTTCTTTAAATATTTTATCCGCGACTGGCATACTGATAATTCTACGAATTAATTTCAGCAATAAATACCGTTTGTCAATTTCTTTACCAATAATTCTGTAACCATTTTCACGGTCATAGCTTATTTGTAAATGATATTGCACTATCATGAGTTGTACTTTTTTAATGTCATTAATAACGGTATTTTGGCTAATAGTAAGAGCGGAAGATAAATGTATTAATGACAATCTTTCAGTTCGAGTTAATAAAAAGAATAAAAGCAAATGGACTCGTTCATCTTCTGAATATATATAACGTCCAATAGCTTTTGAAACAGGTTCATCTCTAAATGTTTCAATGACATGTTTTGGTACACTAAATTTTCCTGTTTTAAAACGTTTAATTAATTCAAGATTAGAAGACTCAAGGAAATCATTAATTTTCTTTAATGTATAACTAAGTTGTTTGCGTGTTAACCCAAATTCAGCTTGAAGTTCTACACCACTGATACTTGGGTTTTGAATCAAGGCATTTAGAACAGTATGAATTCTATTATCAACAACCATATAACAATTACCTTTTTGTTCGTTGTCTGATGGTAATTATCATTACCATCAGAGATACTAAACACTATTTTCAACGAATGTTTAAATGCTCATTTATCCATTATTTTCAGCTAAATCCTGTATTGTTTCCCTGCGCAGTTCACGGGCATAAAAGAAATATCCTACACACCAATAAACAGCAAAAATTAAGGGTACAAAATAACCTTGCAAACATTGCCAAATAAAAGAAAACGCATAGGTAAAGACAGGTGCATCAATAGAACTATTTGAAATTAATTGATTGGCTGGAATATCAATTGCTTTAGTTGATAATCCTAAATCGGTGATGATAGGCGCAAACTGGGTACCAACAAATAAGAAAAATGGCACGCCTATAATTGCTAAGATAACCATTCTTAAAGTATTACCTTTAGTTAAAATATAAGCAGGCACAATAAGGGCAATGTTGATAATGCCAGCAAACGGTAAAAGTTTATTGCCAGGTAAAATAACAGCCCAAATTAAAGTAAAAGGAATAGCAACAATTATAGTAAACCATATCTCACTGGCTCCTCCCATAAATGGCCAATCCAAACCGACAAACAATTTACGCCCAGCAAAACGCTTATTCATGTAATCACTGATTGCTTCAGAAATTGGCGAAAGCGCCTGCATAAATAATTTAGAAATCATTGGAAATAACATCAATGCGGTAGCTGCTTGCACACCTAACATTAAGATGGCTGCCACATCATAACCAGCAATAATTCCAAAGGTCACACCTAATAAAAAACCAATTACATGATTTTCAGCAAAAATACCAATTTTGGCGCGTAACGTTGCTGCATCCATTGGTTTATTTAAAATAGGAATTTTGCGAAGAAGTAGATCAAAAGGGTAATAAATTGCACTAAAAAATAACATTCGGTGAGTACATGTAACACCTGGAATACCCGTTAATTTTTCAATACGATGTTGATTAATATCACCAGAATTAAGTTCCAATATGATTTGTAATGTGGCAACAATAAAAGCAAGAACCAATGCCACAACAGATCCTAAAATTGGTGTAGCAACAGCGACAACAATGAAAGCTGTAAAAATTTTTCCCCATACATTCCATAAATCAGCGTTAAATGTATCTGTCTTTTTGAAGACTAGCATTAAAATATTGACGCCAACTTGTAAAGGAAACATTAGAAAAGCATACGGCCAAGCCCAAGATACGTTTGCCATAGTTGTCCAACCGCCATCAACAATACTAAGCTCAATACCTGTTCGTTCCATCATTGTTTGTGCTGCTGAGCCAATGGCGCCTACCATAAAACCAATCAGCATACTCATACCAACAAATGCAACACCTAATGTAATAGCGGCTGATGCACCATCTCTAAATTTCATTCGGACAATTAAACCCGCAATGAGCATAATGAAAGGTACAAAAACTGGAGCACCTAAATTTAAAATATAATTTATAATTGTTCCAAGAAAGTCCATAATGTACTCCTATTTACAGGCATCGATAATTTTTTGTAATTCAGCTTCCATATTTATTCCCGTTAAAAATGCAATGCCATTAATCACAGGGATAGAATATTGTTTTTCAACTTTGGTTATCGCTATGTATGCCCCGCTACTTTTGATATGAGAATCAACCGATTTTAGATCGACAACTTCAACCTTTATGTCATCAAGATTTCGTTCTTTTAATAAACGTGTAACCTTACTTGCAACTGTTTGAGATGTAGCTACTCCACTGCCACATGCAACAATAACTTTTTTCATAATGCCTCCTTATAAATTAATATTCGACGTGAGTAGTGTAAAAACTTCATGTTTGTTTTTTGCATGGAAAAGAGACTCTAAAAAACATGAATTTACAAAGCAGGACATTAATTTTTGCAACAAATCAATATGTCCATTTTTTTTGTTAAACCCAAGTAAAAAAACAAAATTAGCATTTAATACATGGTCATTATTTGCCATTTCGCACCATGGAATGGTTCCTTTAACTCGAGTAAAAAAGATGAATGGTTTAATCACATGTTCAATGTCAGTATGAGGCATAGCAACTACATAAGGTTCTGTAGGTAGAGCGGTTGGGAATGAAGATTCTCTTTTTTTAATTGCATCTAAGAAAGAGTTATTAACATATCCTTTCTTTCTTAGAACAGAAAATGTGAATTCAAAAAATTGATTATTATTTTGGAAGTCTTTATCTAAAAGAATTAAATCTTCAAAAAACATTTGCTCGCTAGATTCATTCCCCATTTCATCCTCCATCATTAAGTGATCAGCAAATTTTTAAAACATTAGTTATTTGCTACTGCTAGAATTAAATTAGCACTGTTTAGATGTGATTGATTTTAGAAAATAAAAATAAAAGAAACTAATGGATTTGATACCAAATAGTCGCCATGGTATTGCACATCATAGGGAGCGTTATAACAATAGTATTAATAATTTTATCAAGTGGGTTTTATAAATATATTTTTGAAGGAAAAATAGAATCTAAAAATAGATTAATCTCCGTCTGCTTTCCACAGACGGATTATGAAAGATAACCAATTTATTACTAATTAATTAGTTTTTGAATGAATGAATTGGAGCTGGAATACGCCCACCACGACTAATAAAATCACATGAACTAAATTTATTTACAGGCATTACTGGCGCATGGCCAAGTAAACCACCAAATTCAATATTATCGCCTACTTTCAAACCTACCGCAGGGATAATTCTGACAGCCGTAGTTTTATGATTAATTACGCCAATTGCTGCTTCATCAGCGATAATTGCTGAAATAGTTTCAGCTGGTGTATCACCAGGAATAGCAATCATATCTAGCCCCACTGAGCAAACGCAAGTCATGGCCTCTAATTTTTCAAGGTTTAGTGCCCCATTATTTACTGCATCAATCATCCCCGCATCTTCTGATACAGGAATAAAGGCACCACTTAAGCCACCCACATGGCCACAAGCCATTACGCCACCTTTTTTTACGGCATCATTCAGCATCGCTAGCGCAGCGGTAGTTCCATGTGTTCCAACAACTTCTAGTCCCATTTCTTCTAAAATATGTGCTACTGAGTCACCGATAGCTGGAGTTGGTGCTAATGATAAATCAACAATCCCAAATTTAACCCCTAACCGTTCTGACGCTTCTTTACCTACCAATTGCCCCATACGAGTTATTTTAAAGGCTGTTTTTTTAATGGTTTCAGCAACAACATCAAAAGGCTGACCTTTAACTTTTTCCAATGCTCGCTTAACTACACCCGGCCCACTCACACCGACATTAATCACACAGTCAGCTTCACCAATACCATGAAAAGCACCAGCCATAAATGGATTATCTTCAACTGCATTAGCAAATACCACTAATTTTGCACAAGCCATACTACTATTATCGGCGGTTAATGCGGCCGCTTCTTTAATAATTTGTCCCATTTGCTTTACTGCATCCATATTAATACCAGTTTGAGTAGAACCGACATTAACTGATGAACAAACTCGTTCGGTTTGTGCTAATGCTTGTGGAATTGATTTAATAAGAATTTCATCGCCTTTATGGTAACCTTTTTGCACTAATGCAGAAAATCCACCTATAAAATTAACACCAACCGCTTTGGCTGCTTCATCGAGTGTTTTAGCAAAAGCAACATAGTCTTTATCGTCACTTGCACCTGCAATCAATGATATAGGCGTAACCGAAATACGCTTATTAATAATAGGGATACCAAATTCAGAAGTAATTTGATCACCAACTTTAACTAAATCTTTCGCTAATCGCGTAATTTTATCGTATATTTTTTGACGCGCTTTTGCGCCATCACTATCAATACAATCAAGAAGAGATATACCCATGGTTATTGTGCGGATATCAAGTTTTTCTTCCTCTATCATTTTAATTGTTTCGAGGATCTGTTTTGTTTCCATTAGTTCTATCCTTTCGTAAAAATATGAAATTGAGCTTATAAACGATGCATTGCATCAAAAATTTCTTCTCGTTGTATATTCACTTTAACTTTTAACTGCTCACCGGTATGTACTAAAGTATTTTTAACTTCATCAAAAGTGGCGTTAATTTTAGATAAATCTAATAACATAATCATGGTAAAATACTCATCCATGATAGTTTGGCTAACATCTAAAATATTAATATTTAATTCATATAACTTTTGGCTTATCCCTGCAATAATTCCTGTTTGGTCCTTACCTATTACCGTTAAAATTGTTTTCATCACACTCTCCGCACAAATTTTATACACTTAAAAAATATTTATTGAGTTGTTTATAATAACACCTTCAAAAATTATCTAAATAGGAGTAGATTGTTTTTTTAATCAAAATAAAAAACAAAAAGATAAAATGAAAGGGCGTTATTATGGTGAATTTTCAAAAATCCAATAAATTGGATCATGTTTGTTATGACATTCGTGGACCAATTCTTGAACATGCAAAAAAGCTTGAAGAAGAAGGTCAAACCATTCTTAAACTTAATATTGGAAATCCCGCCCCTTTCGGTTTTACTGCTCCAGATGAACTATTAGTGGATGTTATTCGCAACCTACCAACATCACAAGGATATTGTGATTCAAAAGGTCTTTATTCTGCTCGTAAAGCGATTATGCAGCATTATCAATCCAGAGGAATTACTAATTTAGATGTAGAAGATATCTATATTGGTAATGGTGTTTCTGAGTTAATTGTTCAATCAATGCAAGCATTACTTAATAGTGGTGATGAAATATTAGTACCAATGCCTGATTATCCACTTTGGACTGCTGCCGTTAGTTTATCTGGTGGTAACGCGGTTCACTATCTTTGTGATGAAGAAGCTAATTGGTCACCTGATTTACAAGATATCAAACAAAAAATCACCCCAAAAACCAAAGGGATTGTGATTATTAACCCCAATAATCCTACTGGCGCAGTGTATAGTAAAGAAGTTTTACTCGAAATAGCGGAAATCGCACGCCAAAATAATTTAATTATTTTTGCTGACGAAATTTACGATAAAATTTTATATGATGATGCCATACATCATTCAATAGCAGCTTTAGCACCAGATCTATTTGTTATTACTATGAGTGGTTTATCGAAAACTTATCGAGTTGCTGGTTTTAGGCAAGGTTGGATGGCACTTTGTGGACCAAAACAACACGTTAAAGGTTATATTGAAGGTCTAAATATGTTAGCTTCAATGCGTTTATGTGCCAATGTACCACTGCAACATGCAATTCAAGGAGCATTGGGTGGTTATCAAAGTATTAACGAATTTATTGTGCCTGGCGGTCGACTCTATGATCAATGTATGTTGGCATGGCGTTTATTAAATGATATTCCCGGCGTTTCTTGTACCAAACCTCAGGGTGCTTTATATCTATTCCCTAAGCTGGATCAGAAAAAATTTAATATTCATAACGATCAAAAATTAGTTTTAGACTTTTTGTTACAAGAAAAAGTACTATTAGTTCAGGGAAGTGGATTTAATTGGCATAAACCAGATCATGTTAGAATTGTTGCTTTACCTCATACTGGAGAACTACAAGACGCTATAGCTCGATTTGCACACTTTTTATCTAACTATAAACAAGCATAATTTAATTCCTATATCCCTCTAATTATAGATAGGGGGATATTCAACTATTAAAAACTATTTTTTATTTCAACAAAATCTTAAATTGCTTAATCGTTGCTTAAGCTTGTTATTTATAATTATTAATCATAAAAAGTAACCAATAAAAAAGCGCCAAAAAGGCGCTTTTTTTCTAATAAATTATTTAAATGAATTATCTTTTTAATTCAGCTAATTTATTACGAATATTTTCAGCACGTTTTGCTGAAGATGGATGGCTACTTAAAATTGATGCATCACCACCACCTAATTTATCAAATGCAGTTGCAAGACCAGCTGGATTGATTTTTTTCTTAACTAAATAATTAAAAGAGAAATCATCAGCGTCTTGTTCTTGTGATTGAGAGAATTGAGCATTGATAACAGCTTCAGCTAAAGCACCTAAAGAAGATTTAGATAATGCTGCAACTGTACTGTTACCTGATGCCGCCGCTGCATCACGAGCAATTTCTGTTGCATAAGCAACTTGGATTGCTTTTTTACTATGACCTAAAGCTACGTGACCTAATTCGTGACCTAAAACGCCTTGAATTTCGTTATCAGTCATCATATCCATTAAACCACTGTAAACACGAACACAACCATTAGCCATTGCCCAAGCGTTAACATCTTTAGTAATATACACTTTATAGTTAACTGGAGTTCCATTGATATTATTACCAAGAGCTTTAGCAATTTTATTTAAACGTTTAGTATAAGCACTTTTAGCTGGAGCAATTTTTGATTGAGCATCCATTTGCGCACATGATTGTTGGCTTAATGATTTCACATCATTATCACTGAGTGTTGCTGCTTTTAAACCTTTCATACCAAGACTAGTTAAATCACTAGCACTCATATTTTTACAGCCAGCTAAAGACATAGCTGCAACTAAAGGTAGTGCAACAAGCAATGTTTTTTGATGTTTTTTCATAATATTTTCCTTATATTAACAGACTTTACTTTCTTCTAACATAAATGTTAGATAAATTGAATTTTAACGCAACTTTAATAATAATCAACAAATAATTACTTGCTTAGAGATAATTAGCCATTTAGACTAGTGCCTCATTTTTTTGAGGAACATAATTATGCAACTGTCTGATTTCAATTTTACTCTCCCCAAAGAACTGATAGCAAAATACCCTTCAGAAACAAGAAGTTCTTGTCGATTATTAGCACTTGATGGCCATACAGGTAAAATTGAAGATAAAGTATTTACAGATATTGTTGATTATATCAATGCTGGTGATTTACTCATTTTCAATAATACTAAAGTGATTCCTGCACGGTTATATGGAAAAAAAGTATCAGGTGGAAAAATTGAAGTATTGATTGAACGATTGTTAGAGGGAAATCGAGCACTCGCACATATTAAAGCCTCAAAGTCGCCTAAAATAGGAGCAGAACTTATTTTAGGTGAAAATGAAAATATCCAAGTTACTATGGTAGCACGCCATGATGCATTATTTGAGCTACAATTTCCTGACGATGTGCTTAGCATCTTAAATGAAATTGGCCATATTCCATTACCTCCTTATATAGATCGCCCTGATGATGCTCAAGATCGTGAAGTATACCAAACCGTTTATAGCAAAGTTCCCGGAGCTGTCGCAGCCCCAACAGCAGGTCTTCATTTTGATAAACCTTTATTAGACAAACTTAAACAAAAAGGTGTTGAGATGGAATTTGTTACCTTACATGTGGGCGCAGGTACATTTCAGCCTGTCAGAGTTGAAAATATTGAAACCCATATTATGCATGCCGAATATGCAGAAGTTCCAGAATCAGTTGTGAAAGCTGTTTTAGACTGTAAAGCTCGTGGAAATAAAGTTATTGCTGTAGGAACAACATCGGTCAGAGCTCTTGAAAGTGCGGCACAACAAACTGGAACTATAGCGCCTTTTTTTGCTGACACCCGAATTTTTATTTACCCTGGCTATCAATTTAAAGTCATTGATTCTCTTATCACTAACTTCCATTTACCTGAATCAACATTAATTATGCTGGTTTCAGCATTTGCTGGTTATGAGAACACCATGAATGCTTATCAGTATGCCGTAAAAGAAAAATATCAATTCTTTAGTTATGGTGATGCAATGCTAATTACCAATAATAAATGATTTATATCTAGAATAAATCATTTATATTCAATAAATTAAAAATAGTTAATGATAATTCAACCTATCAACAATATTGGCCATTCGTTTTATTCTTGATGGATGTGAGGTAGGTTGATTTTTAGAATGAATTGGCATTTTTGTTAACATTTTGAGCAAACCAATTGGATCTATACTTTCTCGCACTAATAAATTAAAAGCATAACTATCTGCTTCAACCTCATATTGATGTGAGGTTTCTTCTTTTACAATAATTACAAGTTCATTAGCTTTATCAGTAATTTCAATATAAGGAGCTTGTCGAAACAAACTTATCCCATGTTTTAGGGCTATATGAGCCTGTTCATGCGCAAGTACGGCTTGTAACTCATTATCTTCAAGTAATTTTATTAAACCACTATTTATTCGAATACAACCATTAGCTGTTGACCAAGCATTGGGGGCTGTATCAATATAAACCTTATAGTTTAATTCAATATTATTTATTCGTTTTGGTAAACTTTGGGCTATTTTAGATAATCGACGATTAAGATGATGATAATCAGGAGGAATAATCGCTCTATTGTCATTTTCAATACAAGCTTGTTGACTAATTGCCAATATATCATTTTCCGATAAGCTTTTAACTCCTTCAGGTAAAACAATCGTTGGTGGTATTCTAGTTTGGCTTTGACATCCAACCTGCATAAGTATTACAACACATGAGATAAATAAAATAATAGATTTCAATGGTTCGAAAATCCTTACAAATATTGTCTAATTAAGCTTAGCACGATACACTAGGCGCCACTATTTAATAATACAAGTTTGTATTATAGCAATAATTGGCGCCAAACTGTTTATTTGGTCGCAAGAGGTTAATATAAAAATGAAATTTGAGTTAGATAATACTGACGGCTTAGCTCGTCGTGGCCGTATGAAGTTTGATCGTCGTGGAGTGGAATATACCGTTGAGACTCCTGCCTTTATGCCGGTTGGTACCTATGGCACAGTAAAAGGTATGACTCCTGAAGAAGTAAAAGCAACAGGAGCACAAATCTTATTGGGTAATACTTTTCATCTATGGTTAAGACCAGGACAGGAAATTATGCGCAAACACGGAGATCTTCATGATTTCATGCAGTGGTCAGGACCAATCTTAACCGATTCAGGGGGATTTCAAGTTTTTAGTCTTGGTGATATTCGTAAAATAAAAGAAGAAGGTGTTTATTTTCGTAATCCAATTAATGGTGATTCAATTTTCTTATCTCCTGAAATTTCAATGGAAATCCAATATGATCTTGGTTCTGATATTGTAATGATTTTTGATGAATGTGCCCCCTTTCCTGCTGAATGGAATTATGTCAAAAAATCAATGGAGATGTCCTTACGTTGGGCAAAACGTAGCCGACAACGTTTTGATGAACTAAATAACAAAAATGCATTATTTGGTATTGTACAAGGCGGTATACATCAAGAATTACGTGATATTTCAATTAAGGGATTAACCGAAATTGGTTTTGATGGTTATGCGGTTGGTGGACTTGCGGTTGGTGAACCGAAAGAAGATATGCACCGCATACTTGAAGGAACCTGTCCACAATTACCTGCCGATAAACCCCGTTATTTAATGGGTGTTGGTAAACCAGAAGATTTAGTTGAAGGTGTACGTCGAGGTATCGATATGTTCGACTGCGTAATGCCAACTCGAAACGCTCGTAATGGTCATTTATTTGTTACCAATGGGGTTATAAAAATTCGTAATGCCAAATATAAAGACGATACGACACCACTAGATCCGCACTGTGATTGTTATACCTGTAAAAACTACACAAAATCTTATCTTCATCATTTAGATAAATGCGGTGAAATATTGGGAGCTCGCTTAAATACTATTCACAATTTACGTTATTATCAACGTTTAATGGCTGAAATACGCGAAGCGGTAGCAAATAGACGATATGAA
Organism: Gilliamella apis; assembly: GCF_002142155.1. Classification (GTDB taxonomy): domain Bacteria; phylum Pseudomonadota; class Gammaproteobacteria; order Enterobacterales; family Orbaceae; genus Gilliamella; species Gilliamella apis. The sequence continues at coordinate 20,347 of NZ_NASD01000011.1, forward strand.
GCGTTTGTTACTGAATTCTATCAACGAATAGGTAAAACACCAGCACCATTAGGTAACAAAGCCGAACAAAGTTGCTAAAATTTATATATCAACTATTGACACATTATAGTTAGCGCAGTATTATGCGCTTCCTAACGGCGAGTAGCGCAGCTTGGTAGCGCAACTGGTTTGGGACCAGTGGGTCGGAGGTTCGAATCCTCTCTCGCCGACCAATTTAATAAGAAAGCCTACTCGTTTGAGTGGGCTTTTTTATTACTACAACGATGCATTTGATTCGAACCGATAAGAGGTTCGAGCCGAGTAGAACGAGACAGCGTTGCTTTAGCAACGACCCGTAGGGCGAGCATAAAATGCGAGTCAATCCTCTCTCGCCGACCAATTTTATATAAAAAAGCCTATTCAAACGAATAGGCTTCTTTATTATCACAAATATATTCTTGAGTCTAACCAACAAGAGGATCGAGTATTACTAGGCAGTATTGCTTTAGCAACAATCCATAGGACAAGCATGGAATGCAAGTCAATCCTCGCTCTCATCCATTCATTTTATTATCATAGCTATTAGATTAATTCAAACTTAAAGTATTTCTTTAAATGATTAACTTTCTGGTTAAATTACAAACTATCTCTTAAACAAATTGTTGGTACCAGAGTTGATATTTCGAAACTTGAATGACCACCTTTATCTGTTAATTCATTCAATAATAAATTACCGATATATTCCCCTTTTTTCTTTGAAGGTAAAGAAACAGTAGTGAGTGTTGGAATGCTTACCTGACTAAATTCGCTATCACCAAATCCACAAACGGCTAATTGATAAGGAACGCGAATATGTCGTCTTTGACATTCATAGAGCACACCACACGCCAACTCATCGGTAGTACAAACTAATGCATCTATTTCAGGCCAGTTCAACAAGATATCAGGTAACAATGCACTACCAGTACTAAAATTAGCCGGTTTTGCCGGATTAATTATTCTATGGGTTGGCAAATGATTGTTTAACATAGCTTTATGCCAACCATGTAACCTTTGTTGAAAAACATGACATTGATGGTCAGCACAAAGTAAACCAATATGGCGATAGCCTTTTTTTATTACATGTTCAGTCAACATACACATTGCTAAACTATCATCCACTTCGATATGTATATTTGCCACTTCATCATACGACTTACCAATATTGAAAGTAGGAATCGTTTTATTATTTAATATTTTTTCAACAAAATCATCATTTTCAATATAAAAGAGCAATATCGCTTCAAGATTATTACTATAGAGAGTATCTAATAGTTGTGATTCACGTTTATAGAAATAATAAGATTCAAATATAATTGTGGTATAACCTTCTTTGAGTAAATATGCTTGCAGTGAATTGAGTGCTATACGGGTTGAATCTTCATAAATTTTTGTAGTAATGACTGCAATAACTTTATTGGCAGAAGCTGATGCGAGTAAACTGGCTGCTATATTAGGTTTATAGCCTAATGTCTCAACTGCTAGTTGGATTTTTTGACGCAGTTTATCCGACACTTTATCTGGCGTTCGTAATGCTCTTGAAACAGTCATCGTACCAACACCAGCATATTTAGCGACATCAAATAAAGTTGTTTGACCTGTACTTCTGCGCTTTTTTGTATCCTGCATATCTGATCTCAATTTGAACTAACTAATAGTTAAATGTATACTCCAAAATTTCACAAAACAAATAATTACAATAAGTTAACTTACTAATTTAAATATTTAATCAAAAAAAGAGAGATTATTATAATATTATGCAATAACAATTTTTTTTTCAAATATATATTAAAAATGCTATCCAAATCACAAAATAGAAAAATTATTGACTAAAAAATGATAGCGCTATCACATTTTTGTTTTTTTTAAATTATTATTGTTAGCCAATGTGTTAATTTTCTATTATCGTAATATTAACAAATAATAAATCAGTTTTTCGGAGGTAAAATGTTAAATCAATGGCTAACTGGTCAAACGGTAAAAATTGTTGATTCTGTCAAAAATTGGAAAGAAGCAATAGAGCTTTGCGCCACTCCATTATTAGAGAATCAATCAATAACACCAAACTATATTGATGCTATCTTTCAGCTACATGAATCAATTGGTCCTTACTATGTATTAGCACCAGGAATTGCAATGCCTCACGCCAGACCAGAACAAGGAGTAAATAATTTAGGATTATCGATGCTATTAGTTAAAAATGGCGTTAATTTTAATTCAGAAGAAAATGATCCTGTTTATTTAATTACTTTGTTAGCCGCAAGTGATAGCACTAGTCACATCGAAATGTTAACTCAGTTAGCTTCATTATTTGCTGAATCAAATGATGTTAATACAATTTTTAATGCTAAAAATAGCGATGAAATTTTAACAGTAATTGATCGTTATTAAATTCAAACCAATTAATATAAGGATAAATAATATGAAAATTATGGCTGTTTGTGGTTCAGGACTTGGTAGTAGTTTCATGGTTGAAATGAATATCAAAAAAGTACTCAAAAAATTAAACATTGATGCTGAAGTAACACATGCCGATCTTGCCTCAGCCACACCAGAACAAGCAGATCTTTTTGTGATGACTAAAGATCTAGCAGCAAGTTCTGGCATTCCACAAGATAAATTAGTAGTTTTAAACAATATTATTGATATCAACGATTTAGAGCAAAAACTCGTTGAACATTTTAATAAAGCCTAATTATGAGGTAATGCTATGATTCAAGAAGTAATTAAATTCGTTGTTGATATCTTAAAAGTACCAGCAATACTCGTAGGTCTAATCGCCATGGTTGGGCTATTAGCACAACGAAAATCATTTGCAGATACAGTTAAAGGAACGGTTAAAACAATTTTAGGTTTTTTAGTATTAGGTGGTGGTGCAACGGTTTTAATCAGTGCAATTACTCCTTTAGGTTTAATGTTTGAAGAAGCTTTTAAACTTCAAGGTATCATCCCTAATAATGAAGCCATCGTTTCAATGGCATTAAATGAATATGGTACAGCAACCGCGTTAATTATGGCATTCGGTATGGTTGCCAATATTATGGTTGCAAGATTCACATGCTTAAAATATATTTTTCTAACTGGCCATCATACTTTTTATATGGCATGTATGATCAGTATTATTTTGACCGTTGCTGGATTTGAAGGTTGGCAATTAGTATTTACTGGCTCATTGGTTCTCGGCTTGATCATGGCATTCTTCCCAGCTTTAGCCCAACCACAAATGCGCAAAATAACTGGCAATGATGATGTTGCATTCGGTCATTTCGGTACCTTAGGTTATGTATTAGCGGGTTGGCTTGGTTCTGCCTTTGGTAAAGGCTCACGTTCTACTGAAGAAATGAATTTACCAAAAAACTTAAGTTTTTTACGTGATAGCTCAATTTCTATCTCATTAACAATGATGATTATCTACTTAATTTTAGCTATATTTGCTGGCCCTGATTATATTCAAACAAACCTAAGTAAAGGAGATAATTATTTAGTTTATGCGATTATTGAAGCCATCACATTTGCGGCAGGTGTATTCATCATCCTTCAAGGGGTTAGACTTATTTTAGCTGAAATTGTTCCTGCATTTACTGGTTTCTCAGAAAAATTAGTACCAAATGCAAAACCTGCTTTAGACTGTCCTGTTGTTTTCCCTTATGCACCAAATGCAGTATTAATTGGCTTCTTATTTAGTTTTCTTGGTGGATTAGTTGGATTATTTGTACTAGGACAACTAAATGCTGTACTTATTTTACCGGGTGTTGTACCTCATTTCTTCTGTGGTGCAACTGCTGGCGTATTTGGTAATGCTATGGGGGGCCGTCGAGGTGCAATGCTTGGTGCATTTGCAAATGGCTTATTAGTGACATTCCTACCAGTACTTTTATTACCAGTTTTAGGGTCACTTGGTTTTTCTAATACAACTTTCTCTGATGTAGACTTTTGTGGTGTAGGAATTATTCTGGGCAATATGGCAAAATGGTTCAATAAAGATATTATTATGGGAATCTTTATCGCTATTTTTGCTTTGTTAGTTGTACATAATGCATTAACAAAACCTAAAAAAAGTAACAATGAAAAATAGATTATTATCTTTTCATTAAGTAACAATATGATGCCAGACTTGTTAGTCTGGCAATTTTATACTATTTCATCTTACTACAACTTAGCCTATCAACTTTCAACAACGTCGTTTATTTAATATACATGACAACATAATTTGTTTAAAATCTTTAAACAACTTTGTTAGGTATTTTAAAAAGTTAATAATGACAAATAATCAAAAAGATATAATTGATGTTAATAAACATCTTTGCTTAGTACCAGCAAATAATCAATATGCATCAGATGTTTATAATATTATCGCTGGCAATAGAGAGCACTTTAGTCAATTTATGGCATGGCCTAAATTTGTAAAAAACCAAGCCGATACAGCGCAGTTTTTAGATTCTTGTTGGTTAAAACATCAACAGAATGAAAGCAAAACCTATGTCATTTTATTAAAAGGTCAAGCTATTGGATTACTATCTTTTAATCAGATTGATAAAAATAATAAAACAGCTTATATCGGTTATTGGTTAGATGGTTCAATGCAAGGCAATGGAGTAATGACCGCGGCACTCAATGCATTAATAAAGCATTATGCTATGCAAAAAATAATTAGACGATTTGTAATTAAGTGTACTGTTTATAATGAGAAAAGTAATGCTTTAGCCAAACGCTGTGGTTTTAGTTATGAAGGTACTTTAAAACAAGCTGAATATATTAATGAAACTTTTCATGATCAAAATATTTATGGTTTGATTGTCGATTAAGTTTAATTATTTGCTGATAAAAAAACCGACCTAATGAAGTGACCCCATAAAGTTGGACACTTTTATTAAGCGGCTTGTAAGGCCTGATTTCGATATTCAACCGGAGTCAGGCCTTTTAATTTGGCCTTAATCCGTTTGGTGTTGTAGTATTCTATATATTCTTCTATTTTTTCAATCAATTCATCTGCATCTTTAAAGCATTGTCCATGATACATTTCTGATTTTAATAGACCAAAAAAGTTTTCAGCTACCGCATTATCTAAACAATTTCCTTTTCTGGACATACTTTGTTTGATGCCATTATTAGCTAGTAGCTTCTGATAATGGCAATTTCTATATTGCCAGCCTTGGTCACTATGTAGTAACGGTTTTTCATACTGTTTCAATCGTGATATCCCTTTTTGAAGCATATCTGTCACCAAGGTCAAACGTGCATTTTTAGCCACTTTATAAGCTATTACTTCTTGATTATATAAATCGATAATGGGCGATAGGTAAATTTTCTCTTCATTTACCTTAAATTCTGTGACATCCGTTACCCATTTTTCATTCGGTCTCGATGATTCAAAATCTCTTTTAAGATAATTAGCTACTGTTTTACCTGTCTCTCCACGATAAGAACGATATTTTTTAGGTCTTACTGTCGATTTGAGATTAAGTTGACCCATTAATCGTTGTACCGTTTTATGATTGAGCTTAATGCCTTCATTTATCAACGTTAAATGAATTCGCCGATAACCATAACGCCCTTTATGTTCATGGTAAATCGATTCTATACGTTTTAACTCATTTTCATAAGCAGACGGCATTTTCAACCTATTAACATGATAATAAAAAACACTTTTTGCCAGTTTTGTTGCTGATAGCAAATGTTTTAAGGAATACTGATATTTAAGAGCTAAAACAACTAACGTTTTTTCTTTGTTTGTTGTCGTTTTGCTTGCTTTAGCTCTTCGAACTTTTTTAGAACAGCATTTTCTGCTCGTAGATAAGCAATTTCCTCTTTTAATTCTTCAATTATTTTTTCGTCATCACTGTGAGTGGGTTCAATGCGGGGGTGCTTCATACAGGGTCTTCCTCTGGAACGATATTCAAGCCCTCGGAAACCTTTTTTATGATATCTATCAAGCCAAACAAATAGAAGACCGGGGGAGCTTAAATTAAGCATAGCACTAGTGTGCTGTGCCCGAGAGACCAATTATTTGTCCACATTAATTTTAATGCTTGTAATCTTGCTTCAGCATGACGTAAATGAGGTGTTGGTTGAAAGGCGTTATCACCATGAATCGCAACCACTTGGGACCAATATCGAATCTGACGAGAAGATATCGCATATTTTTTTGAAAGAATTTCCGATGATTCTCCTGATAAGAATTCATTAGCTATGATAATTTTTAAATCTCGACTATATTTTGACATAAAAAGACCCCCTGTAATTGGTTGTCCAACTATTGGGGGGCACTTCAAATTGTTTAATAAATGTGCTTAACGATTATTTGATTATAAAATAACCATAGGCGATTAAACCTAAAACAATAATAATTGAAGATATTGCAATCATATACTTGGTTTTAAATTGGTATTTCTTTACTTCACCAAGTGAAAGTTCAATATGTTTATTTTTATTATCAAAATAGTAATAAAGAGGTAAACCAATTAGTGTTAACACTATCGAGGCTATCCCATTTACAGTTTGGTGAATTAACATACCGTATATAACATATCCAGCACCTAAAATAGCGATAAGAGGAATAACTGGGTAACCAATGACTTTATAAGGTCTTGGGATATCAGCAAATTTTTTCCTGGCGATAATTACCCCAATAAACGTTAATAGATAAAAAACCCAAATGGAGAACATCGAAATTTCAGATAAGCGATCAGCATCAAGTAGCGTTGAATAAAGGAAGGAAAACACAACTAGGATAATAATTGCATTCACCGGTGAACGACTATCGTCATCAATGGTACTTAGGAATTTTGCTCCAATAATGGTTCCTCGCTCTCCCATGCTAAAGATAGTTCGAGATAATGTCATGATATAACCATTAATACCACCTAGAATTGAAACCATAATACCAACAGCAACTAAATTACCACCTAAATGTCCAAACATGCGCTGTGAAGCAACTGCTGAAGCGTCATGGCCAAGCGTAACCATTTCTTGTACTGGAAATATCTTGAACAGTGCAATATTAATACATGCATAAACAATTACTAAAAATATTATGCCTAGAATAATTGCTTTAGGTAATACTTTTGATGGATTACGAATTTCACCCGCAACCGATGCAACTTGTGCCCAGCCATCATATGCAAATAGCGTTGCCAAAATTGCTACTGCAAATGGCGCATAAGTTTCAATACCTTGACCACTAGCACTAAATAGTGCAACTTGCCCATTACCTTTCCATAATCCAAATATTGCTAACAATAAGATTGGGACAAGCTTACAAAAAGTAGCAATCGTTTGCAGATATCCAGCCTGTTTCACGCCTATTGAATTAATGCATGCAATAAGCCCCAAAACACCAGCGCTTACCGCCATACGATAGGCATCATTGATCCCAAATAATAAACAAAATACTGAGCTAAAGTAACCAACCAAAGCACCAACTAAAGATGGCGCAAAAAGCACAGTGATCATCCAACCATATAGATGAGAAACTTTAGCTCCATAAATTTTTTCTAAATAAACCAGCATGCCCCCAGTTTTTGGGAACATAACACCAAGTTCACATAACGTTAAACCACCACAAATTGAAAAAATTCCACCAATAATCCACGCTAACAAAGCAAAATTATAATCGCCAGCGACTTCTAATACAGCGGGTGGTTTCATAAATGCACCTGCGCCTAAAACCATTCCAACAACTAGTGATAATGCGGAAACTAAACCAAGATCTTTCCGCAAATTATTCTCTAAATTGTGTTCAGACATAAATAACCTCTTAAACTGATCAATAAAGCAAAACTTGCCTATAATAGGACTTTATTTATAAAAAACAAGCAAGATTAACTTTAATCGAAAAAAGCTTTCCAAATCAGAAATTATTATCAATAAAAAAGTCAGCATAAAGCTGACTTTCAATGAGTTAATCACTTAATAATTACTATTTTTTCTTCATTTTCATATCAATAACCATACGACCACGAATTTTACCTGCTTTCATCTCGTCAATCATATCATTGATATCTTCAAGAGGGCGTTTTTCAACCATTGGTACAACTTTACCTTCAGCACTAAAACGAAATGCTTCCGCTAAATCTTCTCGAGTACCAACTAATGAGCCTAACACTTGAATGCCATCTAAAACTGTTTTAGGAATACTTAAATCCATTGTTTCAGAAGGTAACCCCAGAGCCACAACTCGGCCTAATGGACGTACAGAACCAATAGCCTGATTGAATGCTGTTTTAGTAACTGAAGTTACTACCGCTCCATGCACACCACCACCGGTATGTTCTTTAATGTAAGCACCAACATCAGCCACTTTTTTAGGATTGACCACTAAATCAGCACCAAGCTTCTTACATAACTCTAGCTGGCTATCACTGTTACTAATCGCAACAACTTTATTGTTAAAAACATTTTTACCATATTCGATAGCCAAAGTACCAAGTCCACCAATACCAAAAACTGCTAGCCATTGACCAGGTTTAGTGTCAGCAACCTTAATTCCTTTATAAGTAGTTACACCTGCACAAGTCACACTAGTTGCTTGAGCTGGATCTAAGCCATCTGGCACTTTTACCGCATAATCAGCTTTAACAATACATTGTTCAGCCATACCACCATCGACAGTATAACCTGAGTTTAAAGCACTTCGGCAAAATGTTTCGTTACCAGATATACAATATTCACAGGTACCGCAACCTGCATGGAACCATGCAATACTAACACGATCTCCAACCTTCAAACTTTTTACATCAGGTGCAATTTTAGTCACAATACCCACACCTTCATGACCAATTACTCGACCTGGTTTTTTACCGAAATCGCCAGCAGCGACATGAAGATCAGTGTGACAAAGCCCACAATACTCAACCTCAACTAAAGCCTCCCCTGCCTCTAATGGGCGAACAGGAACGTCTTTAATTTCGACTTGACCATCGCATTCTTGTCTAATAACTGCAGCTTTCATTTGTTTCTCCTAAAATAATTACAATTTAAAAATATCACTGGATTCATTTTAAACTATTTATTTAGAAAAAATATGCGCTATTTCACATTTATCAATAAAAATGAGAATTATTCATTATTCCTTTCTATGTACAGTCCTAAATTGTTAAATAACAAACCTTGATAATTATAAAGGTCCAACAAATTGGATTCATAACCAAACATATACCTAAAAAATAATATAAATATGTGATATTGATATCTCTCATCTTTACTAAAAATTTTTATAGTCAAGGCTTTCAATTAATTTTTATGCTCATGACAGAATTAAATCCATTTATTAACAATTTAGCGGTCGGTGTTGGAATATATAGTTTATATAAACTGGATAATAATGACTTCGTAGCAGGATTACAGCGTAGTGTTAAAGCTGGTGTAATACGAATAGTTGAGCTTGGCAAGAATCAGTGAAATAGTCTAGATATGATTTTTGAGGAACATAAAAACCCTGTTCCTCAAAATTTTTCTTTTCCCATTGAGGTTAAGCAATATCTTTTGCCACATATTTTTGGCTATTGTTATTAACTAATAAGAATAGTCCAATTAAAGCGCCTAATACAAATAATCCAACCACATAAATTGCCGGTGCCATTTTACTAACAAAATCACTAAAAAATGAAATCAGTAATGGGGTTAAACCACCGGCAATAGCATAAGCCATATTAAATGAAAATGATACGCCACTATAGCGAACCTGAGTTGGGAATACCTTAACCATAAAATAAGCAAAAGAGCCAACAATTCCGACACTAGAACCGGCTAAGAAATAAGTGATAAAGAGAAGATTTGCGTTTTCTAATGATAAATAAAATATAGCAATCATGATAGCAGCAATACTACAACCAATAACCAGCACTTTGCCCATTGCAAATTTATCCATCATCATGCCATAAAACGTACAACTAATGATAAGTCCAATGATAGCTAATATATTACCTTGTAAAGCGTCAATTGCAGAAAAACCAAATTGCTTTTGTAATAAAATTGGCGTCATTAACATTATTACCATAATACCGGCAGATAACACCCAAGTCAGTAACATTGATAAAATAGTTTGTGGTAAATACTGGGTTAAAACGGTTATCACAGGTAATTTTTTAGATAACTCTTCATTCTTACGTTTTTGAATTTCTAAAAAAATCGGTGTTTCTTTTAACCAACGACGAAGATACATAGCAATTAAGCCAAAAATACCACCAATAATAAATGGTACTCGCCAGCCCCAATCGTTCATTTGTTCTATTGATACACTTTTACTCATTATGGTAGATACTAATGAACCCAGCAAAATACCTAAACTTAAACCACTGGTTAAAATACCACAGGCTAGGCCAATTTTATTTTTAGGTACATGTTCAGCAACAAATGTCCACGCCCCAGGCACTTCACCACCTACCGCAAGCCCCTGGCATAATCGCATCATTAAGAGTAATAATGGTGCAAAAATACCGATATTGGCATAAGTAGGTAAACAACCAATAAATAATGTTGGTAACGCCATTAATAGAATACTAAGTGTAAACATTCTTTTGCGGCCAAACATATCACCAAAGTGAGCCATCACAATACCACCAAAAGGACGAATCAAATAACCAGCAGCAAATATGCCAAAAGTTTGAACTTGACTTAACCATGCTGGCATATCATCCGGAAAAAATAGATGGCTTATCGTAATTGAAAAAAAGACAAATATAATAAAATCATAAAATTCTAATGCACCACCTAATGCTGATAGAGCTAAGGTTTTATAATCTTGATTATTTAATGTTCGCACATTTGTAACTATTATAGAATCTGGCATAATCATCCGTGTAAACATTTTTTTACAAACAGTCTATTAATCTGTACTAATATACCGGAACAAATTGCCATTTAAAAGAAAATATCAAAAAGTTCACACAAAATTAAAACTAGCACTAAATGATTAATAATTAGCCAAATAAAAACCTACAATGAAAAAATCTTATTAAATGGAGAGTTTTAAAATGGCAACAAAATGCATTTCTCGTGGAAAATTCAACCGTATGCAACAATTATCTAACCAAGATGGCGTAATTGCAGCATTAGCAATCGATCAGCGTGGTTCTATGGTAAAAATGATGCAAAATGCTGTAGGTCAAGAACGTTATAATATTGATATGGTGTATGAATTTAAAGAGCTTGTTTCTCAGGAATTAACCAAATATGTTAGTGCCATTTTACTGGATGAAGAACTCGGTTTTAAAGGCATGGCAGCAAAAAATAAAAATGCTGGTTTAATTATGTCTTATGAAAAAACTGGCTACGATGCCAATACACCAGGACGTTTACCAGATATTTTACCGGAAGATTCACTTCAACGTTTATTAAAAAAAGGAGCTGATGCCGCAAAAGTACTGGTCTATTATAATCCTGACGATCCGCAAGATATTTTAGATAAAAAACACGCCTTTTTAGAACGTTTAGGCAATGAAGCGAGAGCGGCTGACATTCCAGTATTTGTTGAGCCTATTGTTTATGATAATGTGGTAACTGATGATAAAAGTCCTGAATTCGCAAAAATAAAACCACAAAAAGTTATCAAGACAATTGAAGAATTTACTAAAGATCACTATTACATCGATATCTTAAAAGTAGAAGTGCCAGTGCTATTTAAAAATGTTGCAGGATTTAACGATAATAATCCAGTAGTTTATTCACAACAAGAAGCTGCCGATTATTTCAAACAAGCAAGTGATGTTGCGACTCGTCCTTTCATTTATTTAAGTGCAGGCGTACCAACTAAAACTTTCCATGAAGAACTCATTTTTGCCGGAGAGCACGGCGCCAAATATAGCGGTATTCTAGGAGGTCGAGCTACTTGGTTTGAGGGTATTGAAGCATATGCTAAAAATGGTAAAGATGGCTTAAAACGTTGGCTTGATACTATTGGACGTGAAAATGTTGAACAACTTAATAAGATTTTAAAACAATATGCAACCCCATGGTACGATGTATATGGTGGTAAAGACAAAATTGAAATTATTGATCTTAAATTAAGTAATTAATCGTTTTTGTAGAGATTTAAATAAATAACTTAAATAACAGATAAGAGTACAAGTTTTATTCCTATTTTTCTTGTACTCTTGTTATTAAATGAACAATTTGCCTATTATTTAATCATCATTTTTGTATACAATAGGATTCTACTTTTTGTTAAACCGCCTGATCAAAAAACAGGTTTACCTTACTTAGTTCAGCCATTGACTCTAAATAGGCTTTAATTTTTGTAGGGAAAATGAGACCTTTAACACAGGTTAAATTGCGTAATATCGGAAATAAACATATATCATCCCAAGATAATGTGCCATTACATGCATTCGATGCCACAATTAATGGTTCAAGCTGATTTAATAAATCAGATATCTTAGCAATTAATGCATCAGTTTCGGCAAGGCAATCAGCAAACGAACCCAATTTTTTACTCTTATTTGTAATAAAATTATCAATAGCAGCTTGAGTGGCAAATTCAGCTAAGCCTAATTTTACATATCGTGGACACTCTAACTTATAATCATATTGTTGAAATTGTTTAATTAATGCTTCAATTTCTGGATTTTTAACTCCACTTAAGATAGGGCCTTTACCATAATTACTATCAACATAAGCAACAATATCAAGACTTTCTGGCATATAGCTACCATCTTCCTTTTGTAAGATTGGCACCATTTTTTCACCAATCATACTTGTCGGTGATTTAACATCATCGCTGAGAAAGACATGCTGTTCAACTGGAATATTTTTTAAACCAAAAATCATTCTTGCCCGTACGCAAAAAGGACAATGTTCATAAATATACAATTTCATATTCTTCTCCTAAAGCAATCAATGACCCATAACAAAAGAGCCAGCCCTAAAAACAGTATAAAAACTGATCCTGCAGCATATAGCGCTTTAACATATCCAACCCTAACCACATTAATAAAAGGATATGGATATTGATTAGTAAGATAACCCCGTATGAAAATATAAATACCATAAATTAACATCGACAAAAACGAACCAACAATGACATTAAACTGAATTCGTCGAAATGGACCCCAAACTAACCAACTTAATATACCAATAACCGGTAGAATCACATGTAAACTTTCATTGGTAAACTGTAATAAAGTATTAGGTGGTTTATGTATTCCCCTCAAAATTAAGTTATAAACTATTGCGGTTATAATCACCCCGACTAAGCCATTTAGTCGTATCACCTTGAAACTATATCGATTACAGTTGGGATTGAAAGTTAAACATAGACAACTAAATGCCAACATTAGATTGGAAAGTACCGTAAAAAAACTGTAGTAAAATATTATTCGCCCAGTTGGGGTACTTGGTTGCCAAGGTCTTAGCTGCGTATGCCAATAAATATAAGTTTCAATACCAATAATAAAAAAAGCATATAATGCAATAAAAAGATTAATATTTCGTTTTAACATAACTTATCATAAAAAATAACAGATAATTCAGTATATAGTAGGCAATAGAAAAGATACAAAATATTATTGCAATATCAACTAAAGTTAATGTTTTCATTGACCAAACATTCAATTTTATGCATTTCAATTGCAATAATAATGTGACAACTTCAAGTTATTGACAGTTAGTATATAATATTAACAACTATTGAAAATGAGTTGGTTTTTAATGTCTGATAAAGATATATCATCACAAAATAAAATATTAATTGAACAATTTCTAGACTCAATCTGGTTAGAACGAAATCTTGCTGAAAATACAATTGAATCTTACAAACTGGATCTCTTCGCACTAAGCCAATCACTACAATTACAAAAAGTTAACTTTCTCACGGCACAATCCACTAACTTACAGGAATTTTTACTACAACGAGTTAAAGATGGTTATAGAGCAAGTAGTTCGGCACGTTTATTAAGTGCGACTAAACGTTTTTTTCAATATTTATATCAAGAAAACTATCGTACCGATGATCCATCAGCTATATTGTCATCACCAAAATTACCAAAAAAATTACCTAAAGACTTAACTGAATCACAGGTTGATGCCCTACTAGAATCACCAAGTATTGATGATCCAATTGAACTAAGAGATAAAGCTATGTTAGAGGTGCTTTATGCTACAGGATTACGAGTCTCAGAATTAGTTAACTTAGAAATTAGTGATGTCAGCCTAAGGCAAGGAGTAGTGAGAGTTATAGGCAAAGGCAACAAAGAGCGTTTAGTTCCTTTAGGAGAAGAAGCAATCTATTGGCTTGAATACTATTTCAAATATGCACGCAATGATCTACTAAAAAATGGGCCAGTTGATGTACTTTTTCCAAGTCGTTTAGGCAAGAAAATGACACGACAGACATTCTGGCATAGAATCAAATATTATGCCATACTAGCAGGCATTAATATCGAAGCCCTTTCACCTCATGTACTTAGGCACGCCTTTGCAACGCATTTGCTTAATCATGGCGCCGATTTGCGAGTAGTACAAATGTTACTAGGGCACAGTAGTTTATCAACTACACAAATTTATACACATGTTGCAACAGAAAGATTAAAACAATTGCACAGCAAACATCATCCTCGTGCATAACAGTTTATATAACTAAGGATAACTGAATGAAAAAATTAGTCATAAGTTTAGGTTTAGCATTAATCTCAACTTCAGTATTAGCCAATAACGCCGATATCACCAAATCGATGGAAAAATTAGGTTTTTCTAATAAAGAAATTACTATCGAAAATAATCCAGTACAAGGATTGAAAAGTGTTATCACACCTGAGGGTATTTTCTATATAACAGATGATGGTAAATTTTTAACTCAAGGACCAATCTATAGTCTTGAAGGTGGTGAACCAGTAAATATTGCCAACAGTAATAACTTAAAATTAATGAAATCAATTGAAAAAGATGCCATTGTTTATAAAGCACCAAAAGAAAAATATATTATTTCAGTTTTCACCGATTATACTTGTCATTATTGTAAATTACTTCATGAAAATATAAATCAATACTTAGATGCGGGTATCTCAGTGCACTATTTTGCATTTCCTCGAGCCGGTGCTGATAGTGATGTAGGCAAAAATATGCAATCTATTTGGAGTCTTGCCGATCGTAAAGCTGCTTTTGATAATGCCTATAAGGGTAATTCAATTTCTCCAGCAAATAGTATGGTGCCTTACGTAACACAACAATTTAATGTTGGTAAAAAATTAGGTATCAGTGGTACCCCAGCATTATTACTACCGGATGGGCAATTAGTTTCAGGCTATGTTCCTGCTGATAAATTAATCGAAATATTAAAAAAGAAAGCTAAAAATTAGTACTTTATAATTTCTAATAATTAAAATTCAGATAAAAATAAGAATGTATGTTAGCGCACATGCGCTAACATTTAAAATATGAAAAGTAAATTAACACACCGCCAATTACCTGAAGTACTACCTAAATTGTCACCAGATATTCCACTCTTATTGCAACGAGTCTATGCATTACGTGGAATAACATCTATGCAAGAATTAGATTATACCACTCGTAATTTATGCAACTATGACAACTTAGACGGTACCCATACTGCTGTCGAAATTGTTTATTCAGCTATGCAGAATAATAAACGGATTATGATTGTCGGTGATTTTGATACTGATGGCGCAACCAGTACTGCATTAATGATAAAAGCATTAAAAAAGATGGGATGTAAACATGTCGATTATATCATTCCTAATCGATTTGATGATGGATACGGTTTAAGTATAAGTGTGGTAAAAAGAGCACTGTCAAAAAAAGCCGATCTGATTATTACTGTTGATAATGGTGTTTCGGCTATTGAGGCGGTTGAATTTGCAAAACAATCAAACTTAACTGTAATAATTACAGATCATCACTTGTGTTCAGAGCAATTACCAGCAGCTGATGCTATCATTAATCCTAATTTACCAAACAGCTCTTTTCCATCTAAGCACTTAGCTGGTGTTGGTGTAGCATTTTATTTTATGTTGGCATTACGGGCAAAGCTACGTAAAGAAAACTGGTTTGCTAGCAATAAGTTAGCAGAATATAACATTACCAACTTGCTAGACTTAGTTGCGCTTGGCACGATTGCCGATGTGGTAAAACTTGACCGCAATAATCGTATATTGGTTCATCAAGGAATTAGCCGTATTCGAGCCGGTTATTGTTGTGAAGGAATCAAAGCATTATTAGATATCTCTAGACGAGATCCTCTTACGTTAACTTCCACAGATCTTGCCTATTACATAGCCCCAAGGCTAAATGCAGCTGGGCGAATGGATAGTATGTCGCTTAGCGTGGAATTACTGCTATGTGAAGATTATGATAGTGCCATTAAACCAGCAACTGATCTTGATACACTTAATCATGATCGGAAACTGATTGAACAAACAATGTATCAAGAAGCGTTATCCTATATTGAACAAGTAGAACAGAAAAATTCTACTTTTCCGAACGCATTAGTTGTACATCATCCGCAGTGGCATCAAGGTATTATCGGTATTGTATCGGCACGTTTGAAAGATAAACATTATCGTCCAGTTATATGTTTTGCCTCTACTGAAGATGGATTATTAAAAGGTTCCGGACGATCAATAGAGGGGATTCACTTACGAGACATACTTGATAAACTCAATGAGAGATATCCCGATATTCTAGTGAGCTTTGGTGGACATGCCATGGCAGCTGGATTAAGTATTCAAGAAAAAGATTTAGACCAATTTAGCGCACATTTTGAAGCATTGATAACTGAACAACTCAATTTAGATGTACTCGAACAAATCATTGAAACCGATGGTGAGATAGATAATCAAGATTTTAATTATGCAATAGCTAAACAATTAAAAGAGTCTGGTCCATGGGGTGAAGGATTTACAGAACCAACATTCGATGGTGATTTTATTGTGCATCAACAACGTTTATTTGCTGAAAAACATCTTAAATTAGTATTAGAACCAAAAAACGGTGGTCCAATTATTGAAGGCATATGTTTCAATGTAAATTTAACTCAATGGCCAGATAATACAATAAAAATTGTAAAAATTGTCTATCAACTAGATGTTAATGATTTTCATGGTAATCAGGCGGTAAAATTGATGATTAGACATATTTGGCCTATCGCATAAGCGAGTAAAATCGACTATAATTATAGTTTTCTACAAAAATCAAATCAGTTAATTAAAAGATACTGGCAACAGATAAGTATTATCATTAGTACAATATTTTATACAACATTAAGGACCAAAAAATGCATATTCATATTCTTGGGATTTGTGGCACATTTATGGGCGGCATTGCATTAATCGCTCGCTCATTGGGTCATAAAGTCACGGGTTCAGACAAAAATGTTTACCCACCAATGAGTACGCTACTACAAAAAGAACATATTGATATTATTGAAGGAGATGATCCTTCACAATTAAACCCTATTCCGGATCTGGTAATTATTGGTAATGCCTTATCAAGAGGCAATCCTTGTGTTGAATATATTTTAGATAACAACATTCCTTATATTTCTGCTCCTCAATGGCTACATGACAACGTTTTACGTGAACGATGGGTAATCGCTGTTGCTGGAACGCATGGTAAAACAACAACAGCAGGTATGGTTAACTGGATTTTAGAGAAACAAGGCTATAACCAAGGTTTTGTTATTGGTGGCGTACCCGGTAATTTTGAAGTATCCGCAAGGCTAGGTGAAGGTAACTTTTTCGTTATCGAAGCCGATGAATATGATTGTTCATTTTTTGATAAACGTTCTAAATTTATGCATTATTGCCCAAAAACGTTAATTATGAACAATTTGGAATTTGATCATGCAGATATTTTTGATGATCTCAGTTCAATTCAAAAACAATTTCATCACTTAGTTCGTTTAGTGCCAAGTAAAGGGTTGATAATTTCCCCGCAAGAAGATGTCAATTTAAAACAAGTTTTAGCCAAAGGTTGTTGGAGTGAGCAATCATTCACCGAATCAGAAAATGGCTGGATGGCGAAAAAAATCGCTAATGATGCGAGCCAATTTACTGTTTACTTTAACAATGAACAGGTTGGTGAAGTTAACTATTCTCTTGTTGGTGAACATAATATGCATAATGCCTTAATGGCTATTGCAGCGGCACATAATGTCGGTATTAAACCAGCTGATGCTTGTTTAGCACTTGGATCGTTTTTAAATGCCAAAAGACGTTTAGAGTTATATGGCGAAGTTAATGATATTGAGATTTATGATGATTTTGCCCATCATCCAACTGCAATATTAGCAACTTTAGAAGCATTACGCAGCAAAATTGGGGCAAATCGAAGAATATTGGCAGTTTTAGAGCCTCGTTCGAATACCATGAAACTAGGCATATCGAAAGATGAACTTGCGCCATCATTAGGTCGTGCAGATGAAATATATATGTTTCAACCAGAACAACTACCTTGGTTAGTTGCTGATGTGGTTGATGCTTGTATTCAACCAGCTTATTGGTCTGGTGATATTGATTTATTAGTTGAGATGATTACTAAATCAGCTAAACCAACTGATGCAATCTTGATTATGAGTAATGGTGGTTTTAATGGCATTCATAATAAAATTTTAAAAAATCTGCAAAAACAGCAAATAAAAAATAAACAAGAAGAAAAATTGCGGCATTAATAACTACATTCCAATATGACATGTCATTTTTAGTGGCATGTCATCGCTATATATTTTAATCCATTATATTATCTTTTATTAGGTATTAATCTACATATGTTATACAAATAATAACTTATTTGCTAAGAACTAATTGGCGAACAAGATAAATACTATGAATAAATAAGCTAGTTATCAAAAGCTATAACTAGACAGATAATTAGAAAATCGAATAATATAAATATTATTTATTATTTCTAAATAATAAGGAAAAACGCCTTTATAAGTACTAATTAGGACGATTTAACTGATAAATTGATAATATAGTAAATTTATCTGTAACTACTGTTGATTAATAGAATAACTAATACACCATTTATATTAGACATGGTATTAAATCTCCGCTTATAAAATTGAGGATAGTACATGAATGACAATACCGACATGATTAAAATGTTATGTCGCAGAATAAAAATGGCAAGAATTGAGAAAAATTTATCACAGCTAGAGCTGGCTAATAAAGCCCAAATAGGTATTGCCACAATAAAACGTATTGAACATGGAAAATCAATTACTTTACAAACATTAATTGCTGTTTTAAAAGGCTTAGATGAACTTGACCAACTGAACAATTTATTGGCCTATAATGAAATAATGCATAAAACATCATCAGAACAACCAAAACGAAAAAAACGTTGTTTCAAAAAAGACGAAAAAATAGATATGTTAGTAAATAATGATTTTCTACGTTCAAAAGTTAATACAATGCGTTGGAAATACTAAGTTGATTGGCTATTTTCGCCGATTTTATATCGGCGAAAATAAACAAAATGATTAAAATTAATTACAGTGAACCGTAATAGCTAATCCACCACGCGATGTTTCACGATATTTTGCATTCATATCCTTTCCTGTTTCATACATAGTTTCAATAACTTTATCTAAGGATACTTTTGCAACAGTTGTTCTTCTTAACGCCATTCGAGTGGCATTGATTGCTTTTACTGCAGCTATTGCATTACGTTCAATACAAGGAACTTGAACTTGTCCTGCAACTGGATCACAGGTTAAACCCAAATTATGTTCCATCGCTATTTCAGCAGCCATACAAACCTGCTGAGGGTTTCCTCCTAAGAGTTCAGCCAAACCTGCTGCAGCCATAGAACAAGCAACCCCCACTTCACCCTGGCAACCAACTTCGGCACCAGAAATAGAAGCATTCATTTGGTAAAGTTGCCCTATAGCACCACAAGTTAAGAAAAAACGAATATAGATATCAGGTGTTACCGGATTGATAAATTTATTATAATAAGCAATTACAGCAGGTATAATACCACAAGCACCATTTGTTGGAGCTGTTACCACTCGCCCACCAGCAGCATTTTCTTCACTAACCGCGAGAGCAAACATATTAACCCAATCAATAATAACCATTGGGTCATTAATAATACCATCTTTTGTGGTCGATAATTGCCGATATAATGAAAATGCTCGACGTGGAACTTTAAGTGGTCCAGGTAATAAACCTTCTGTATTCATTCCGCGTTTAATACAATCTAAAATTGTTCCGCCCACTCGCTCAAAATAGTTTTCTATTTCTTCATATGTATGTAACTGTAACTCATTCTTCATCATTATGCTGGAAATAGACAATGAATTATCTTCACAGAGATTAAGTAGCTGTGCTGCTGATGAAAAAGAATATGGTAACTTTACTGAATTTTGCTCTTCCTGACCAAATTTCTCTTCTTCAACAATTTTACCACCACCAACAGAATAATACGTTTTTTGTAATAATAACGTCTCTCCATTATAAGCACTCAATGTCATACCATTTTCATGTAATGGTAAAAATTTTGAATGAAATACCATACATTGATCGAGAGGAAAATCAATTTCATACCTATTATTATAAATTGATAATCGATTGGTCTGAGTCACTGTTTCTATAAATAATGGAATATTATCGATATCCACACTATCAGGCTTTTCGCCAGCTAATCCCATAATAATGGCAATATCAGTTTGATGCCCTTTACCTGTTAATGATAAAGAGCCGTAAACATCAGCAACAATTTTAGTAACCGACGACATCAAATTTGCACTAATCAACTGATCAATGAAGATTTTTCCTGCTATCATTGGTCCCACTGTATGAGAACTAGAAGGACCTATACCGATTTTAAATATTTCAAATACTGAACTCATATTTTCCCTTTTTTATACCTAATTTTAAATCGATAACAATTATCAATATTATAAATTATAACTGTGAGCAAAAATGCAGTAAAACCTATAAGTTTATACAAGTTATTTCAAATCTTATGTTAAGATTTCCGCAAATAAATTATTTGCCACTCACTCCTTCTATTGATCAATAAAACAATCGACTTTACTACATAACACATAAACAGTTATGGTTTTTAATTAATGCAAATTTAAATTAAATTATAAATAGCTGCTGAAATCGCAATCATTCCCATAACAACAATAAATATATTACTAATTTTACCTTTATACTTTTCTAATATAGGCAATCTATGGATTGCGTACATTGGCATTAAAAATAGTAATATCGCTAGAATTGGACCACCTAATGATTCAATTAACCCCAAAATACTTGGATTTAGTGTCGCAATACCCCATGCAGTAATGAACATAAAAACAATGGCAATTTTATCGAGTTTTTTTGGCGAAATTGTTTTATTACAGCTACGTAGTGCCTTATTAACAAGGCCATTAAATCCTTCTTTACCACCTAAATAGTGACCTAAAAATGATTTAGCCATAGCAATAAAGGCAATTGGAGGACCAATGTACTCAATTACTGGTGAATTAAATCGATTAGCTAAATAAGATAATGTTGAAATATTTTGAGCTTTTGCATCTAATAGCTCTGCAGGGGTTAGGCAAAGCGCACAACTAAAGACAAAAAACATGACAGTAACCACCATCATAATATTACTAGCTGCAATAATTTTACTACATTTAGGTTCAGCAAATACTTCACCATATTCTCTACGTTTAGCTACGGCTAAAGATGAGATAATAGGTGAATGATTAAATGCAAATACCATTACGGGTATAACTAGCCATAGTGTCATTAAAATACTACGTCCACCTTCATTAGCTGTATTACTAAATGAAAAATTTGTGAAAAGTTCACCATTCCATTCAGGAATTAAAAACAAAGCCAAAATCATTAACACTGCAATAAAAGGAAAAACCAATATTGACATAACTTTAACAATAAGTTCTTCACCAAAATGTACAATCATCATTAAAAAAGCAACTAAAAAGAATGAAAGTAAAGCTCGAGGAGGAGGCTCCATGCCTAATTGATGAACTATAAAGCTATCAACAGTATTAGTAATACCGACACTATAAACTAATAAAATCGGATAAATCGCAAAAAAATAGAGTAGTGTTATCCAATTTCCTGCAGTGCGTCCAAATGCTTCTTCAACCACTACTGTTATATCACCATCAGGGCTTTTGCCCGATAAAACAAACCGACACAAAGCTTGATGAGCAAAGAATGTCATTGGGAAAGCAAGCATTAACATCACCAATAACGGGATTAATCCTCCGACTCCTGCATTGATAGGAAGAAATAGTACCCCCGCTCCAATAGCTGTTCCATAAAGGCTAAGCATCCATAATGTATCACTTTTACGCCATTTCGGTAATTTCGATGAGCTTTTATCTTCAAATATGTCCTTATTAATCGTATGTCCCATATTGAATATCTCCTTAATCTAAAATTCGCGCGTATGATATCAATAATTAAACTTTTGTAGTGTGACCTTCATCACATTAATCGCAAAATTATTCAATATAATCAATAACATAATGATATCTATTTTGATACTTAAGCTACTTAAATTTGTTAAAGAATCATTTTTGACACCTATAAATAAGTAACCTGACATAATTTATGTTTGAATTGAGTTCTAATCGATAAGTAATAACAGAGTCATTACTCATTATTTTAGTTAAAAACAATAATAAAATTATTTTGGTATCCTAATATTTAAAAAAATCTAAGTTATAAATAACGTTGATTTATAGTATTTGTAATATGGGGTATGTGATCAAGATTAGCGTTATTAAGTTTCTCAAGATAAGACACAAGAAAACTTATTCGTAATGATAAATAAACAACGAATTATATTTAGTACTATATTATGCTGATAACCATTACCTAATCAGACTATTAATTAAGATTAAATTATTAGCATAAAAATTTTTGAGGAACGGGGTTTTTGACAACTAATTTTAGTTAAAAACTCTCAAAATTTTTATATCGAATCATAGTAACAAACAACACCTAAATCTGACCGTATAATTTCCATAAAGCCACCAGACAATATTTCAGATGTGTCGTGGAAAAAACTAGGTTTTTCTTTTAATATCAATTTACCATAAAACTTATTTTCAAAATATAAATCGCCATCATCAGTAATGGTAAAATGGTCATCAGGCTGAATAAAACTATCACAAGGACATTCCATTATATATTCCTTTGTATTAGACAGTCGACTACAACCATCAGTTCGCCAATAAAACTCTAATACCTCTTGATAACTTAAATCAAACAAATGATATTTAGCAAATTTAATTGGCCAATATAAAATAAGACCTATTAAAAAGAGAAAGAATAAACGTTGTTTTAATTTAGGTATGTTCAATTTGTCCATATTGTTTAGTAACTTATTCTCAATAAAAGAAAATTTATCACATATAAACATTTATAACCATATTTACTAATAAAATTACTTTTGTGTTGCGCTTGGTACTGCTAAACTAGCTAACATTTTTATTATATTTATATATAAATTATTTTTCGGGATAAATGTATGCGAACCAGTAAATATCTTCTATCTACATTAAAAGAAACGCCAGCAGATGCTGAAGTAATTAGCCATCAATTAATGTTACGTGCCGGTATGATCCGTAAAGTTGCTGCCGGATTATATACATGGCTACCCACAGGTTATCGCGTACTAAAAAAAGTCGAAAATATTGTTCGTGAAGAGATGAATAAAGCCGGTGCAATTGAAGTATTAATGCCGGTGGTACAACCTGCCGATATATGGCAAGAAAGTGGTCGCTGGGAACAATATGGTCCTGAATTATTACGTATTAAAGATCGTGGCGATCGTGATTTTGTCTTAGGGCCAACTCATGAAGAAGTAATCACTGACTTACTACGTAATGAAGTGAGTTCTTATAAGCAATTACCGCTAAATGTTTATCAAATTCAAACTAAATTCCGCGACGAAGTCCGCCCTCGTTTTGGTGTGATGCGTTCACGTGAATTTATTATGAAAGATGCATACTCATTCCACACATCGCAAGAATCATTACAAGAAACTTATGATGATATGTATAAAGCTTACAGTGCAGTATTTACTCGGGCTGGCTTAAATTTTAGAGCGGTACGTGCTGATACAGGCTCAATTGGTGGTAACTGGTCACATGAATTTCAAGTATTAGCGGATAGTGGCGAAGATGATATTGTCTTTTCAACGGAATCCGATTATGCCGCCAATATTGAAATGGCACAAGCACAAGCACCAACTCAAACTCGCCAATCTCCAACCAAAGAGATGCAATTAGTTGATACTCCAAATGCCAAAACTATAGATGAATTAGTAGCACAATTCAATTTACCAATTGAAAAAACCGTTAAAACATTAATGGTTAAAGCCACTAAAGAGAGTGGTCACCAACTAGTGGCTTTATTAGTGCGTGGTGATCATACCTTAAACGAAATCAAAGCGGAAAAAATCGATATTGTTGCGTCTCCACTTGAATTTGCAACCGAAGATGAAATTCGTGCGTTAGTCAATGCAGGACCGGGCTCTTTAGGACCAATAAACCTAAATATGCCAATGATTATTGACCGTGATGTTGCTGTAATGAGTGATTTTGCTGCCGGTGCCAATATTGACCATAAACATTATTTCAATATCAATTGGCAACGCGATGTTGCTTTACCTCGCGTCGAAGATATTCGTAATGTAGTCGAAGGTGATATTAGCCCAGACGGCAAAGGTACATTGCAAATTAAGCGTGGTATTGAAGTTGGGCATATCTTCCAACTTGGTACTAAATATTCAGAAGCCATGAAAGCAACAGTGCAAGGTGAAGATGGCCAAAATCATGTGATGATCATGGGTTGTTATGGTATTGGCGTTAGCCGAATAGTTGCCGCTGCAATCGAACAATGCCACGACGATCGTGGAATTATTTGGCCAGAAGCCATAGCACCATTTAGCGTTGTTATTATTCCAATGAATATGCACAAATCTGAAAGAGTACAAGCGACTGCAGAAAAACTCTATGCCGATCTACAAGCTGCCGGTATTGAAGTATTATTTGACGACCGTAAAGAGCGCCCTGGTGTAATGTTTGCTGATGCTGAATTAATTGGTATTCCACATACAATTGTTATTGGTGAACGTAACCTTGATAGTGGCAATGTAGAATATAAACATCGTGCAGGTGGCGATAAAGAATTGGTAAAAGTAGACCAAATCCTTGAATTTATTAAAAGCCGTCAACAATAAACACAAAAATAAACAATTGTAGTAATAATAAATAGGACACAACAAATAATGGCTCTCTTTGGTTTGCAAATTGCCCAAATAGTGAACATTATTTTGTTGTGTTACTTGATTTTTTATTAGCAGTTGTTAGTCTAAATTAATTCAAACCTCATTGTGAATAACTTTTATCAAGTACCAAACGATATATATCGCTTGAACAATCCTCGTTAAAACAGATAAAACAGCTTGGTAAACTTAGCATTAAAACCATAATTAATCTGCGATATGGCATAGTTTTCGAGATAAAGTTGTCAATACTGAAATTACTGAAGTTTGGATCAATATGCGAGCAGAAAATATTTCTGATAAAAAATAATTCAAATTCTTAAAACAATCAAAAATTCCCCTAAACTGAGATTAATTCATTGTTGGCATAGCAGTGACCGCACAGGCGTAGTTGTTGCTATGTATCGCTTAATTTTTCAAAACTGGAATAAACGTCAAGTTGTTGATGAATTAATGTAACCTGAGTTTAGAAATCATTAAAATATTTATCCCAATATCAAAAACTACATTAAGAATGTTGATGTTGAACAAATTCGCTATGCAGCATTGGAATAACATCATTATTTAATCGAGTAAATAAAATAATATAGAAGTAATAGCTCAAATTGATAAAATATTCAAAGTGATATTGTCTTTTTTTTAAGCTAGAATACTTAATTATTAATCTTTTTTATGAGTTAAAAGTATGTTAAAAAAAGCAATCGCACTAATAGTATCTACATCATTATTACTACAAAATGCATCGATCGTTTATGCAGATAACATTAAGCTACCCGATATGGGCACCGCAGCTGCAGCTACATTAAGCATCGGGCAAGAAAAAGAGATGGGCGATTATTATATGCGCTTGTTACGTGGTAGTGCTCCGATTATTAATGATCCGGTTTTAAATCAATACATCAATGATTTAGGGAAAAAATTAGTTTCCAAATCAGAATCGGTACAAACGCCTTTTCACTTTTATGTTATGAGAAGTAATGTACTTAACGCCTTTGCTTTTTTTGGTGGCAATGTCGTTGTTCATTCAAAATTAATATTAGATACCGATAATGAAAGTCAATTAGCGTCAGTAATGGCTCATGAAATCGGACACGTAACACAACGCCATTTAGCACGAGCAATGGAGGCTCAAAATAGTAATAGTCCATACGTTTGGGGAGCAACACTTGGCTCGTTATTACTAACTTTAGCCAATCCAGAAGCTGGTATGGCGGCAATGACAACCACTATGGCAAGCTCAACACAAAGTATGATTAGTTTTACCCAATCAAATGAACAAGAGGCAGATAGAGTTGGGCTTAGAACATTAACTAAAGCTGGATTTGATCCTTATGCTTCTTCTGAGTTTCTACAAAAACTCGCCGATCAAAGCCGCTTTAGCAGTAAGCCACCTGAAATCCTAATGACTCACCCTTTACCTAATAGCCGTTTATCCGATATTCGTAATCGTTCATTACAATACTCAAAAAAGAATGTTACGCCATCTTTAAATTATTATTTAGCCAAAGCTAGAATAGCAATATTGATGAGTAATAAAACTAATGCAAGAATATTGATTGAAGATTATCGCAAACTGAATAATGAACAAAGTAAAATAGCGGTAATTTATGCTAATGCTTTAGTTGATTACAATAATAATAATTACCTAAAAGCCAAACAACAATTACAACCATTATTAGATAATGATCCAAATAATATCTGGTATATTGATCTAATGACGGATATTGATTTAGCGCTTAATAATAGTAGTGCAGCAATTACTCGTCTTCAATCAGCATTAAAAAGATCACCTGATAGTTCCGCATTACAACTAAATTTAGCTAACGCTTATGTAAAAGCTCGAAATTACCAGCAAGCAGTGAGTTTATTACATCGTTATACTTTTGATCACAATGATGACACTAACGGTTGGGATTTGTTAATAACTGCTTATGGTGGACTAAAGTCAAGAGCTCAAGAGATGAGCGCACGGGCAGAGTCAGTGGCGCTAGAAGGAAAGTTTCCTGATGCGATTCGATTATTAACTAATGCTAAAACTCAAGCAAAAGGTAATCAAACCTTAATTGCAAAAATTGATGCCAGAATTAATCAATTAAAACAGTTGCAAAAACGTTATGCTGTTTATAGTAGGAGATAGACTCGTATTTCAGGCTAATGTTACTAATAGCATTAGCCTGAAAATGTCACAAAAAATAGTAATTAATCGTCTAAATGATCAACATTATTATAAAACTTAACTGAATATTCACCCTCTTGTTGCTCGTTATTCTGTTTATAATTAACCACGCTAATACTAGTATTTAACATTCGTGGGAAATAGTTTTCATCACGATGTTGACGCCAATCGCCACCATTTAAAACACAAAGTAATATTCGTAATACCGTACCATGTGATACAACTAAAATATTACCATTATCTTGCGGTGCATTTTTAACAATTTCATTTAAAGCATTTTTCATACGAGAAAGTACATCAAGGTAATTTTCACCTTGATTAACAGATGCATCAAACTTTTCTGGTTCAGTTAAATAGGTATTAAATTCTGGGAATTCTTTTTTTAGTGAAGGCACATGTCTACCCTCCCAAAGCCCAAAATCCATTTCTCGCAAACCTTCAAGCTCAAAAGTAGGAATTACATTATCATTTTCATTAATAATATAGTCCCGAGTTTCCATTGCACGTTGTTGAGGGCTAGAATAGGCTTGTATAAATGGCGTATTTTTTAGATGCTTTCCGGTTATTTTGGCACCTAAAATGCCATTTTCAGTAAGAGGTGAATTTTGTGACCCCTGCATCTGATCTTTAATATTCCATTCTGTTTGACCATGTCTAATTAAGTATAAATTAAGATCTTTCATGCTTATTAATTACCTTCTCATTTTAATCATTCTGTTTGTTGATATTTATCAACTCTAATCTTTGTCAAACAATTTTGCAATACATCATCCAACGGGGCATGTAATTGCATCTCCTGTAAAGTTTTCGGATGAATAAATTTTACATTAGCGGCATGTAAAAATAATCGATTAAGTTTACTATCAGTTAATAATGCATCAAATTGACTATCACCATAGCGATCATCAAATGCAATCGGATGATTAGCATATTGAGTATGCACACGAATTTGGTGAGTACGACCAGTTACTGGGCTCGCCTTAACTAAGGTTGCAAAACCGAAGCGTTCTTCTACTTTAAATCTCGTTTCTGAAGGTTTTCCTTCGGCATTGACCTTAACCACTCGTTCACCACTTTTAAGAACATTTTTTAGTAATGGTGCTTGTACAACTTTGCATTCAGAAGGCCAATTACCTTTCACTAAGGCTAAATAATTCTTTTGCATCTGTTTCAAACGTAATTGTTCATGCAGTGACTTTAACGCAGAACGTTTTTTCGCAATCAATAAAATACCTGATGTTTCGCGGTCAATTCGATGCACTAATTCTAAAAATTTCGCTTCTGGTCGTAAGGCTCTTAATCCTTCAATAACACCAAAACTTAGACCACTACCACCATGTACGGCAATTCCAGATGGTTTATTAATGGCTAAAATTACATCATCTTCATAAATGATCGCTTTCTCCAAATCAGCAACTTTATTTAGTTTTGTGGAAATCTCAGGCACCGTTTTTTCGGAAACGCGTATAGGTGGGATACGCACTTCATCACCAATAGCTAGCTTGTATTCTGGTTTTATTCTTTTTTTGTTA
The DNA here is from genome assembly GCF_002142155.1 of Gilliamella apis. GTDB lineage: Bacteria > Pseudomonadota > Gammaproteobacteria > Enterobacterales > Orbaceae > Gilliamella > Gilliamella apis. The sequence goes on from NZ_NASD01000011.1 coordinate 49,291, forward strand.
ACGCGAACTTCACCTTTTCTAAGTATGCGATAAATCATACTTTTAGGCACACCTTTAAGATATGTAATAAGAAAGTTATCAATGCGTTGCGCTTCATTTTCTTCACTAATTGTGACAAATGAAACTTGTTGTTTTGTTTGTTGAACTTTTGAGTCCATAAGAAAAGATTAATCCACCGTTAATAAATAAAAGTCGTTTCACATTATTAAAAAATAAACTACACTACTACTGGCTAAAAATTAATATCGATTAATTTCAATAAAATGAATATAAAACGATTATAACGGAATCTGGAGGAATAAAACAGTATGTTATCTCTGCTCAATCAATACTCTCGCAGTAGAGTTGCTTGGTTTTTGTTATTTCTTTCCACCTTTATTTTTGAAATAACCGCTCTCTATTTTCAACATGGCTTAGGCCTTGCCCCTTGTACATTATGTATCTATCAACGTTGTGCAATTTACGGCATTATGCTTGGCAGCTTAATTGGACTGATTGCGCCTAGCAAACTAATTTTTCGCTTAGCAGGTATTTTGGTATGGTTAATTAGTTCCATAAAAGGCTTTAACTTAGCAACTTTTCATGCCCATTTACAATTTGAACCAAATTTAAGTGATACCTGTGCTATTAATGTGCAATTCCCTTCTTGGTTAGCATTAAATGAATGGTTACCAAGTATGTTTAATGCTTATGGATCATGTGCAGACAAAATTTGGTCTTTTTTAACTATTGAAATGTCGCAATGGATGATCATTATTTTTGCTTGTTACCTTTTAGTGAGTTTGGTGATACTCTTCTCTCAACTCTTTTCACCGAGTAAAAAGTCAATCTGGAGTAAATAAACTTTTCGACTGGCACTTTTTGTTGAGTTTGTTAGAATGTGTGGCAATTTAATTTTACAAATTATCACACATACATGCTTTTGGAATATCATCCCCCCATTGATCCGTGGCTAACTATTTTATATCAAGATGATCATATTGTTGTTGTGAATAAACAACCCGGTATATTATCTGTTTCAGGCAATAAGCCACAATTTATAGATAGCATTATTCATCGCTTACAACAAAAATATAGTTATGTTGAATCAGTCCATCGTCTCGATATGGCGACCAGTGGTATCATGGTTGCGGCTTTATCAAAATTGGCTGATAGAGAAATTAAAAAACAATTCCGCGAACGAGTACCGAAAAAAACTTATATTGCCGTAGTTCATGGCCATCTTGAAAATGATATTGGCCAAGTCGAATTACCATTAATTTGTGATTGGCCTAATCGTCCACGACAAATGGTTGACCACGAAAATGGCAAATATGCATTAACCCATTATCAAGTTATTTCCCGTAATGATGATAATACCACCAGAGTTGCACTATTTCCGTTTACAGGACGCTCCCATCAATTACGAGTTCATATGCAAGCAATCGGACATCCCATTCTAGGGGATAAATTTTATGCTCATCCTGAAGCATTTTCGATGTCAAAACGATTATTGTTACATGCACAACTACTTACAATAAATCACCCCAAAACAGCGGAAAGTATGACATTTTGTTGTGAGCCAGATTTTTAAATTTTAAACAATATATCCATTAGTAATATTTAACTTACTAATAGCGATATAACACAAATTAGTTATGGAGTCATAAAATGCAAAAAATTGTTTTAGCTACCAACAACCAAGGAAAAGTCAATGAATTACAACAGCTTTTGGCTAATGCTGGCTTTGATGTTGTAGCCCAAAGTGTATTCAATGTTCCTGATGCTGAAGAAACCGGTTTAACATTTATTGAAAATGCTATCTTAAAAGCTAGACATACTGCAAAATTGACAAAATTACCTGCGATTGCAGATGATTCAGGCTTAGTTGTTGATGCACTAAATGGTCAGCCAGGAATATATTCAGCTCGTTATGCTGGAGAACATGGCAATGATAAAAGTAATAATGAGAAATTATTACTTGCATTAAAGGATGTAGCAAAAGAAAAAAGAACTGCATACTTCTACTGTGCGCTTGCTTTTATGCGACATGAAAACGATCCAACCCCTATTATCTGCTTAGGAAAATGGAATGGATTAATTTTGAATGAACCGCATGGCAATGGTGGATTTGGTTATGATCCATTATTTTTTGTTCCAGAACTTAATTGTAGTGCCGCAGAGCTAACTAAAGAACATAAAAGCCAAATTTCTCATCGAGGACAAGCACTTAAACAATTAATCGCCAAAATAAAAACTGAGTATTAGCCAGATAATCTGGCTTTTCAGCTCACTACTTATTTCCAATAATTGCACATTTTGAACTAAACAGTATATACTAGAACACCAATTATTTTGGAGTTGATATTGTGATATTATTGATAGTAAGTGGCCGTTCAGGTTCAGGAAAATCAATTGCATTACGTGCACTAGAAGATATGGGATTTTATTGTGTTGATAATATTCCTATTGCGTTATTGCCTCAACTTGCTGAATCATTAAAAGATAATAATACCCCTGTTGCGGTCAGTCTAGATATTCGAAATTTGCCTGATAATTTTGATTTTAATCATGATGTCCTCCAACGCTTACCCTCTTCGGTTACACCGGAAATAATCTTTTTTGATTGTAGTCGTAATACACTAATTCGACGTTATAGCGAAACCAGACGAATACATCCCCTTACTAATCAAAAATATTCATTAGAAGAAGCCATCGATCTTGAAGAGACTTACTTAGAGCCATTAAAATCACATGCGAGTTTGATGATAAATACCGACAACCTTTCGGTTCATGAGTTATCAACTATTCTTAGAACCAGAGTTTTAGGTAAGAAAGAACGAGAATTAACCATGATCTTTGAATCATTTGGATTTAAACATGGTTTACCCGTCGATGCTGATTTTGTGTTTGACGTTAGATTTTTACCGAATCCCCATTGGGATATCTCTTTACGACCATTAACCGGCTTAGATGAACCCGTTAAAAACTATTTATTAAAACATGATGAGGTAACGAATTTCATTTATCAAACCGCCAATTATCTACAACAATGGTTGCCTATGTTAGAAAAAAATAACCGTAGCTATTTAACTATTGCCATTGGTTGTACCGGTGGACAACATCGTTCTGTTTTTATCGCTGAACAATTAGCCGAGTTTTTTAAAGCACAAAATAAACAAGTTCAAATTCGTCATCGTACACTTGAAAAACAATAATTACTGTTATTCAATAGGATTAACATTTGATAGATCTGTTAATCGTTTTTTATATTTTTCAAATATATCTTTAAATGTCGGTTTAAGTTTAGTTTTAGTTGGAAGTGATGTAATCAACTGACTAACTTTTACTAATTCAATATCATCAGGTAAATTAGCTAATTTTGTACGTAAGACATTCACGGTTTGTGGATGAGGATGACCAATAGCAATGGCATGACCATTTTTGTGGGCAATTTTTATTGCCAAATCAAACTGCTGAGCGATAGCATATTCTTTTTGCTGATCATCTAAAAATACATCGCGTCCAATAACCGCTATATTGTATTCACTTGCTGCGTTTTTTACTTGGGTCTTACCTATCGTTTTACTATCTAAAAAAAACATGGAATAGTGACTTAACGCCTTCATCACGTTATGCATACCATTTAAATTTGCAGTCATTAAACTGCCCATATGATTATTCACACCAATAGCATACGGCACACGGGAGACGGCATCATCAACGATTCTTTTTACTTCTAACTCACTCATATAGGGAAATAGAGTATCTTTCTCTAAAGGTTGTTTTCCCAAAGGGGCCATGGGTAAGTGAATAATAACATCATTACCATGTTGATGGGCAATGGTCGCAATCCGTCTAGCATTAGGCGAATGAGGTAGAACGGCAATAGTGATGTTAGGAGAAAATGAGATAATCTGTTCTTCATTGTGCTGGCGATAACCAAAATCATCTATAACTAATGCTAATTTTGCTGCTAATACACTATTAGCTTTAAATAAGAAAAGTAATACTCCTATTTTTAACAGATTTTTTATCATTTTAACCAGCCACTTGGATCTAATGCTTTACCATCTCGACGAATTTCAAAATAAAGCCCAGCGGTATTTTGACCGCCACTAGAGCCAACAATAGCAATTGGCTGTTGAGCTCGAACTTTTTCGCCTACTTCAACTAAAACGCGCTGATTATAACCATATAAACTCATATCGCCTTTACCATGTTCAAGTGCAACAACAAATCCATAACCTTGTAACCAGCTGGCTAAAATAACTCGTCCATCAGCAATAGCTTTAACTTGAGTGCCATCTCTGGCATCGATAACCATACCTTTCCAACGTAGTTCACCTTGTAATGTTTCACCAAATCGATGAATAGTATTACCATTTACTGGCCAATTAAATTGGTGTTGCGGTTTACCAATACCACTGACTCGAGCCATTAATGCCCGTTCGTTAGCATTAAGTGTGTAATTAGTATTCTTTTGTTGTTTTTCTTCTATATTTTTTGCTTGCCTTGCCTCTTCTTCGGCTATTTTTCGACTTTCTCGTTCCGCTTGGGCAATTCTAGCCTGTAATTTTGCTTCGTTATTTTTTAACTCGTCTAATTTCTGTTGATTTTTCTGCATTGAAGATTCAAGCAAATTGATAGTTTTTTTACGATTCTGGTGATTTTTTTCTAGCGCTAACTGTTCCTGTTTCTGTTTAGTATTTAGCGTTTTTTGCGTGCTCTGTGTCTTTTTCAAAGCCGTTTTCTTTTCACTAAGTTGAACTTGTGTTTCGCGAAGCATATTTATTTGCTGTTGTCTTGCTTCATTAATATAACGAAAATAGGTAATAAGACGTTCATTACGCTCACTTTGTTCGCTAGCAAAAATGAGTTTAAAGTTGGTGTTTTTTCCTAACTTGAAAGCACTTTCTAACTGTTTTGCTAACTCATTGCGTTGTTGTTGTTGTTTAATTTTTAAATCATCGATTTGTTTAATTAAAGAAATGATTTCACTGTCTAACTTTTTAAGTGTAAGACTATTTTTCTCAATTGATGTTAATAATTTTGCTATTTCTATCTCTTGATCTTTAAGATCATTAATTAATTGCGTTCGCTCTTTTTTTTGCTCTGCTAGACGTTTCTCTTGTTCTTCGATTGAACGACGTAACGATTGTAATTGTTGATTATCATCTGCATACACAAAGTATGTATTTATTAATCCAATAAAAAATATAATCAACAGTTTATGATAAATAGACATGGCCTTTTTATTTTTGATTTTTTACCAAGCAATATAGATGACTTCACTATACCGACAAATGGCTAAAGATGCAAAATGAAAACTATCATGTGTAGCTTAATCAATATAAAGTAATTAGGCATTTCACAAGCTCTAATAAAAAGTATAAAATGTAGCACTATTTAATTTGTAGAAAAATTAATTCAACCATAAAGATAACATCATGCAAAAGTTTAATGTCAAAACCTTCCAAGGTTTAATACTTACGTTACAAGATTACTGGGCTAATCAAGGTTGTACAGTGATTCAGCCATTAGATATGGAAGTCGGTGCTGGTACTTCTCATCCAATGACCTGTTTACGAGCACTTGGTCCGGAACCAATTAATGCAGCTTATGTTCAACCATCTCGCCGCCCAACTGATGGTCGTTATGGTGAAAACCCGAATAGGTTACAGCATTATTATCAATTTCAAGTTATCTTAAAACCATCACCAGACAACATCCAAGAACTCTATCTAGGATCTTTAAAGGAACTTGGCCTTCATCCAACTATCAACGATATTCGTTTTGTAGAAGATAACTGGGAAAACCCAACATTAGGTGCATGGGGATTAGGTTGGGAAGTATGGCTAAATGGCATGGAAGTGACGCAATTTACCTATTTCCAACAAGTCGGTGGGCTTGAATGTAAACCAGTCACCGGTGAAATTACCTATGGATTAGAACGACTAGCAATGTATATCCAAGGTGTAGATAGTGTTTACGACTTAGTTTGGAGCGATGGAGCATTTGGTAAAACTACTTATGGTGATGTTTTTCATCAAAATGAAGTCGAACAATCAACCTATAATTTCGAATACGCTAATATTGATTTCTTATTTTATTGTTTTGAACAACATGAAAAAGAAGCAAAATTATTACTTGAATTAGAAAAACCACTACCATTACCAGCTTACGAACGTATTTTGAAAGCAGCTCACTGTTTTAATTTATTAGATGCTCGTAAAGCAATTTCGGTAACCGAACGCCAACGTTATATATTGCGAATCAGAACATTAACCAAAATGGTGGCTGAAGCATATTACGCATCTCGTGAAGCACTAGGATTTCCAATGTGCCAAAATTCAAGTTCTAAACCAAATGCAGCAAAGTAGGAGTTGATATATTATGCAAAAAACATTTTTAGTGGAAATCGGTACTGAAGAGTTACCACCAAAATCACTCCGTACTTTAGCTGAAAGCTTTGCAGCTAATTTTATTGAACAACTTGATAATGCTAATTTAGAACATGGTGAAGTACTTTGGTATGCATCACCACGCCGTTTAGCATTAAAAGTTTTGAATTTAAATGATACTCAACCAGATAGCCAAATCGTTAAAAGAGGCCCCGCAGTCAGTGCAGCATTTGATGCAAATGGTAATCCGACAAAAGCAGCAGAAGGTTGGGCTCGTGGTTGTGGGATTGATATATCACAAGCAGAACGAATTCAAACCGATAAAGGCGAATGGCTATCTTATACTCACAATCAAAAAGGTCAACCTGTTGTTAATTTACTTTGTGATATGGTTAAAAATGCCTTAAATAAATTGCCGATTCCTAAACCGATGCGCTGGGCAGCTCGTCAAGTTGAATTTATTCGACCTAGTCATACAGTCACGATGTTATATGGTGATGAGCTAGTACCTGGTATCATTTTAGATATTCAATCAAACCGAATCATTCGTGGTCACCGCTTTATGGGTGAGCAACAATTTACTATTGATAATGCGGATCAATATCCAGAAATTCTTGAGCAACGTGGTAAAGTCGTCGCTGACTATGACAAACGAAAATCAATCATTAAACAGCAAGCTGAAGAAGCAGCTGCTAAACTTAATGGTAAAGCAGACTTAACCGAAAGCTTACTTGAAGAAGTTTCATCATTAGTTGAATGGCCAGTGGTATTGACTGCTAAATTTGAAGAAAGATTTTTAGCGGTTCCAGCTGAATCATTGGTATATACCATGAAAGGCGATCAAAAATATTTCCCTGTTTATGACAAACAAGGGAAATTGTTACCAAATTTCATTTTTGTTGCCAATATTGAGTCCAAAGATCCACAAGTTGTTATTTCAGGTAATGAAAAAGTCGTACGCCCACGTTTAGCTGATGCTGAATTCTTTTATAAAACAGACTTGAAACAAAGCTTAGAAGCTCGTCTTCCTCGCCTTGAAACTGTTTTATTCCAACAACAATTAGGTACAGTTAAAGATAAAGCACTCCGCATTGAAGCTTTATCAGGTTTTATTGCTGAAAAAACAGGCGCTAATGTTGAACAAGCCAAACGAGCAGGAAAATTAACTAAATGTGATTTAGTCACCAATACTGTATTTGAATTTCCTGAAACTCAAGGCATTATGGGTCGATACTTAGCGATTAAAGATGGTGAAAGTATCGAAGTTGCCACGGCTATTGAAGAACAATACAAACCACGTTTTTCTGGTGATGAGTTACCAAGTACAGCGGTTGCTAGTGCGGTCTCAATTGCAGAGAAAATGGATACATTAGCGGGTATTTTTGGTATTGGACAACATCCAAAAGGAGATAAAGATCCTTTTGCTCTTCGTCGTGCAGCTATTGGTGTATTACGCATTATTGTTGAAAAAGATTTACCTATTGATTTAGTTGAATTAGCTAATTTTGCCACATCATTATATGGTGATAAATTAACTAACCAAAATGTTGTTGAAGACATTGTCAACTTTATGCAAGGTCGATTCCGAGCTTGGTATCAAGAAAAAGGATTTGCTATCGATACGATTCAAGCTGTACTTGCCATCAATCCAACTAGACCGGCTGATTTTGATGCCCGTGTCAACGCTGTAACACATTTTAGAACGTTGCCAGAAGCTTCTTCATTAGCTGAAGCTAATAAGCGAGTATCAAATATTTTATCGAAGACCGCAGATACTATTCCTGAAAATATTAACGCTTCATTGCTCGAAGCTGGTGCTGAAGGCGAATTAGCGATGCAAATAGCGGTATTAACAGATAAGTTAGCTCCTTATTTTGCTAAGGGACAATATCAAGAGGCTTTAGTTGAATTAGCATCACTTAAAGCACCTATAGATACCTTTTTTGAGAAAGTTATGGTGATGGTTGATGATGAAAAAATTAAATTAAATCGCTTGGCTCTTTTAAAGAAACTACAAAATTTATTTTTGAAAGTTGCCGATATTTCATTATTACAATCATAATTATTAAATTGAATTTATACACCGTGGTAATACTTGTATTACCACATAAAAGGAAACATGATGGATTCACAAAAAAACCTTTCATTTACAGCTATTTTTCAACAAACGATTAACTTTATCCGTAATCGATTTTCCCTAATAGCAATATCAAGTATTGTACTTGGTTTAATTAATACTTTAGTTATATATTCTGTAATTAATCCTAACCAACTAATGCTAGAATTAGAGTATTTTAATCAATTCGGTATGATTCCCGATTATTTTATGAAAACCGTCATAATTCTATATTTGGTGAATATAGTTTTGGTTTCAATAATATTAAGCATTATCTGTAATTTATCAATGAGTAACAAACTTAATCCAAGTTTAATATTGTCACGAATACTACCAATATGCCTGAATATACTTGGTTTTTCTGTTTTATATATGTTAATTTGTATTCCTATCGCTATTTTATTCTTACTGGTCTTTAGCATAATAGGATTGCTTGTACCCAAAATGGTATCATTACTATTAATATTGGTGATAGGTTGTACGGTTTTAGTAATTTATAAGTCGATTTTTAATTATTTTCTCGTTTCAGCAGCACAACCTAACTCGACGCCTTTTTTTCAAAGATTTAACGCCTGCCACATGTTTTTCTTCCAAAATTGGAAAGCGCCTGTTTTAATGATTTTAATCAGCGTTATTTTTACTGGAATACTAAATGGTATAAGTTCTTTAGGAAAAAATATTGTTTTTGATGTTATATCTACCTCACTAGGTGTGTTTGCTGATTTCTTTATATTTAGCTTCTTTTATCGTTTATACAGCATAAATAATAATATTGAATCGACAAAATCAGACGATAATAACAAACTAATAATTTCTTAATTATCATTAATCCCTATTAATAAAATTTAATAGGGATTATTAATTTCTAATTCTCACCAAAAATCTTTATGTTACGGTTATTATTATGACGCCAGCCATTAGATTACTAAAAAATCAGAAAATAAAATTTAATATTCATCAATATCAGCACGATGCCGATCAGACTCATTATGGTCAAGAAGCCGCAAATAAGCTTGGATTAGAACTTAATATTGCTACTAGTCAAATATTTAAAACTTTAATAGTGAGTATCAATGGTGATAATAAGACATTGGCTGTTTGTGTTATACCAGTTAATTGTTCTTTAGATCTAAAACAAGTTGCTAAAATACTAGATTGTAAAAAAATTGAGTTGGCAGATCCACATTTAGCACAAAAAACGACTGGCTATATAGTGGGTGGAATCAGCCCATTGGGTCAAAAAAAATTATTACCGACACTGATTGATATTAGTGCTAAACAGTACCAAACTATGTTGGTTTCTGGTGGCAAAAGAGGATTAGAAATTGAAATATCTCCAGCTGATTTAGCCAATCTATTGAATGCTAAATTTAGCAAATTGTCTAATTAACTATATTGATAAAAATTGATAATAATTAAGAAAAACAAACAGATTCTAAAAAGAAAAAAGAAGGGAATTTGAGATTAACAACAAGGCCATAACTTATCCATGTATGGCCTTAGATGCTACCCTATCAATAATGATAGGAAAAAAAGCAGTAATATTATTTGATTGCTTCTTTTAAGCTTTTACCCGAAACAAATGCAGGCACTTTGCTTGCTGCAATTTTGATTTCTTTACCAGTTTTTGGATTACGGCCAATACGAGCTTTACGAGCATTAACTTTAAATGTACCAAAACCAACTAGTTGAACCGGCTCACCAGCTTTTAGTGATTCAGTGATAGCAGCAAGAGTTGCTTCTAACGCTGTTTTAGCGGCAACTTTAGTAATATCAGCTTTACTAGCGATAGCATCTACAAGTTCTGTTTTATTCATGGAGATATCCTTACATATTTATTTTATTGTTAAAGTTAACATTTTTTAGCAAAGTTAATCACTTAATTTTGCTTCTGTAAACATTATTCAGATTACATTGTTGTTAAATGTAGTCTATATTTGTGTAATGTTAAAGAAAAATTTAATAAAAATTAAAAAAATCACTCCGTAAGCGACTTAATTGCTCAAAAAAACACCAATATTGCTCGTTTTAGTCAATCTTATATCTTCCTTTAGGCCTTTAATTAGATCAACCATTTCATTGTTTTCATTACTTAATAATCGAAAAATATCCCATTGTAAGTCAAATTCTTCAACAACACTAGGTAATTGCGATTGTTCTTGCTCCGAAAGTTCAATATTATCCTTAGTCATTTCAAATTCAGCCACTGTAGTAGCCGATATACTACTCACTTTAGCCGAATGTTCGACTATTTCACCACTGATATAAGAATGTAAAATCTCGCTCAGCGCCTGACAAGCATCAATAGCAGGATAAACCATATACGGACTATCCTCGTTGAGGATTGGAATTATCAATTCCAGTTTTTCAAGTTGTAAATCAAAATTGATTTTAACATTTTCTACTAATAATGACTCCCAGATTAAATCAAGAATTTTTTTATAGCCGACAGCTGATTGTTCATCTTGTTGTAAACGGCAATAATAAACATAGTTTGGATACATTCGTTCACATAAACAAATCATAAATAAACGCTGTTGCCATACAGCTAGCTTTGCTATTCTCAATTGAACTGGATTTTTAATCATAAATGGAACCTTTTGGACTGTTGATGTACTGCATTAACTAAATATTGTACATGCTCAATTGGGGTATCTTGATGAATACCATGCCCTAGATTAAAAATATGGCCATTATAGTGACCAAAATCAGTCAGCACCGATTCAACTTGAGACTCTATGGTTTCTCTGTTAGCGTACAATATTGAAGGATCTAGATTACCTTGTATAGCAATATTACCCTTTTGAGCAATTAGATTCAAATCCACTGTCCAATCAACACCTATTGCATCACTTCCTGATTGACAAATTGTATCCAACCATAAACCGCCCCCTTTGGTAAATAGCGTAACAGGGACATAAGAAGTAATATTGTTACTTTTCTTACCACGCTTTAATTGCGAAAGAATTAATTGCATATAATGTAAAGAAAATGCAGGATAACTTTGATGGCTAAGTACCCCACCCCAAGTATCAAATATCATAATTGCTTGCGCACCGGCATCAATTTGTGCATTTAGATACATTGCCACACTATTAGCCAATTTTTCTAATAATAGATGTAACGCTTTTGGTTCACAATAAAGCATTTTCTTTATTTTTGTAAAAGCTTTACTACTACCACCTTCAATCATATAAGTGGCTAATGTCCATGGACTACCAGAAAAGCCAATTAAGGGGACTTTACCAGCTAACTCTTGCTTAGTTAAACGAATAGCATCCATCACATATTTAAGTGATAGTTCTGGATCGGGTATTGGCAATTGTTCTATATCTACCAAACTAGAAATTGTTTTTTCAAATTTTGGACCTTCACCAGCTTCAAAATATAATCCAAGTCCCATAGCATCAGGAATGGTTAAGATGTCAGAAAAGATAATTGCGGCATCAAGTTCAAAGCGTCGCAACGGTTGTAAAGTCACTTCACATGCGAGTTCTGGCGTTTGACACATTGTCATAAAATCACCGGCTTTTGCTCTAAGCTGTCGATATTCAGGCAAATAGCGACCAGCTTGACGCATCATCCAAACTGGCGTGTAATCTACCGGCAAACACTGTAATGCGCGTAAGTAACGATCGTTTTTCAATTGGCTCATCTTTTAGTTCTATAAATTTGCTAGTTGCTAATAAAATAGTTAAAGCGACATTTTAGTTAGCTAAAAATATTTTATGCGACAGTTATTTTCGTTCCGCAGGCTGAGATAAGATTCGCTGCGCATAACGAATTAACGTTTCGGAGATATTTTGCATTACACTACTTTCAGGAGCAAAGCGATGCCAATACAGCATCCGTCTTTGGAATAAACCTTCAGTTAAATTAACTAATTCCCCTGTTTTTAACTCTTGCTCAACTTGTAACATAGGAATCATACAACATGCAGAACCTTGTTTAGCTAACTGAACAAAAGCTTCTGACGAACTAGTGATATGGCAAATTACACTGCCTGGTGTCAAATTAAAATTTTCCTGTAAAAAGGCTTGATGCATATCATCTAAGTGATCAAAAGCGACCGCTGGTGCTTTTAAAAGCGATGAACGGGTTACCCCATTCGGAAAATATTTTTTTGCAAATTCGGGCGAAGCAACAAAGATATAATCTAATGCGCCTAATAAATCTGATAAGCATCCTGGTAAAGGATTTGGTTGAATACTAATTGCAGCTACAACAGTACCTAAGCGTAAAAGCTCTAAGGTATGCTCTTCATCTTTAACTTGAATATCAAAACGTAAAATATTTTTATCGAGAACTGGTTTTAATGCAGGTAAAAACCATGTCGCTAAAGAATCGGCATTAATAGCAATTGATAATGACAATGGTGTAGTATTTTGTTCATTATCACCTAACCATTGCTGCTCTAATAATTCAACTTGATGCAATAATCCGAGAAGATGTTCACCTTGCTTGGTTGCTTTTGGAGGAATAGTTCGTACTAATAGTTGCTGACCAAAAAAGCTTTCTAATTGCTTAATACGTTGCGAAACCGCTGGTTGTGTGATACACAGTTTATCGGCCGCTCGTTCAAATCCTCGTTCTTTTATCACTGCATCTAATGCTTGTAATGCTCTATAATCTGGACGCTTCATAATCTCTTTACTAATGATTTGATCTTTGCTTGATCATTCAAGCTATTTTTATTTTGCAAAAAATTTGAAATCGATCTAAAACTTTATAGATTTTCTTAAAATACTAATGATTTTTGCTCTCCAATTGGTTACTATGCCATATATTGAACAATTTTGCTTTTAAAATTTTAAATTTTTTTTGATCAAAATCATATTTACATACGGTGATATCATGACACAAGATGAACTAAAAAAGGCTGTAGGCTGGTCAGCGCTAAAATATGTTAAGCCTGATTCATTAGTTGGCGTAGGAACAGGGTCTACTGCGGCGCATTTTATTGATGCACTTGCGACAATAAAAGATCAGATAAAAGGAACTGTCTCTAGTTCAGAAGTATCAACTGAAAAATTAAAAAGCTATGGAATCCCCGTATTAGACTGCAATGAAGTTGATAGTTTAGATATATATGTCGATGGTGCCGATGAAATTAATCATCATATGCAAATGATTAAAGGAGGTGGAGCAGCGTTAACTCGTGAAAAAATTGTATCAGCTCTAGCTAAACAATTTGTTTGTATCGTTGATGAATCTAAAGTTGTCGATGTCCTTGGCAAATTTCCTCTACCAGTAGAAGTGATACCTATGGCTCGTTCTTATGTTGCTAGAGAATTGTTCAAACTTGGTGGCAAACCAATTTATCGCCAAGGTGTTATAACCGATAATGGTAATGTTATTTTAGACGTTCATGACCTTGTTATTGCCAAACCAATGGAATTGGAAAATCGTATTAACAGCATTGCTGGGGTAGTTACTGTTGGATTATTTGCCAATAAAGGGGCCGATATCGCTTTAGTCGGTACTCGTTCTGGTGTAAAAGAATTAATAAAATAAAAATTTACATTTTTGATGGATAATTTTGTATTTGCAATCAATTAAAATATTAAGCATAGAGAGGAATAAATGGTTGTTCAGGCATTAACGAAAGATGAAAATAAGTTTCTATTACTTGAAGGTATCCACCCTAGTGCAGTTGAAACACTTAAATCAGCGGGCTTTAACAACATTGAGTATCATAAAGGCGCACTATCGAAATCTGAGCTGGAAACAGCTTTAAAAGATGCCAGATTTATTGGTATTCGTTCCAGAACCCATTTAACTAAGGACATCATCGATGCCGCACCAAAATTAGCCGGTATTGGTTGCTTTTGTATTGGCACTAATCAAGTTGAACTTGACGCAGCGACGGTTAAAGGAATTCCAGTTTTTAATGCGCCATTTTCAAATACTCGCTCTGTGGCAGAACTGGTATTAGCTGAAGCAATATTATTACTTCGCCGAGTACCTGAAGCTAATGCTAAAGCTCATCAGGGTAAATGGAATAAACTTGCCACAGGTTCGCACGAAGCCCGAGGAAAAAATTTAGGTATCATTGGTTATGGTCATATAGGTAGCCAGTTGAGTGTATTAGCTGAATCATTAGGAATGAATGTCTATTTTTATGATATTGAAACTAAATTGCCATTAGGAAATGCTAAACAAATTCCAACAATGCGGGAATTACTTGCTATGAGTGATATTGTCAGTATGCATGTTCCAGAAAATCCAACCACAATTAAAATGATTAGCCAACCTGAAATCGATATGATGAAAACAGGTGCAATATTGCTCAACGCATCACGTGGTACCGTGATTGATATCAAGGCGCTAACACAAGCATTAGAAACCAATAAACTAAATGGTGCAGCAATTGATGTTTTCCCAACAGAACCCGCTACCAATAATGATCCTTTTGAATCACCTTTATGTAAATTTGATAATGTTATTATTACCCCTCATATTGGCGGTTCAACCAGTGAAGCTCAAGAAAATATTGGTATTGAGGTTGCAACCAAATTAGCGAAATATTCTGATACTGGTGCAACCCTTTCAGCGGTTAACTTCCCTGAAGCTTCATTACCGATTCCAGCAAAAGGTTCAAGCCGTTTTATCAATATTCACCATAATCAACCAGGGGTATTAACGGCTATCAATACATTATTTGCTGAACAAGGTCTAAATATTTCTGCCCAATATCTACAAACTGATGCTAAAATAGGTTATGTTGTTATTGATATTGATAGAGTTGAACAAAATAAAGCCGAAGAATTATTAATTAAGCTGAAAAGTGTAACAGGTACTATTCGAGCAAGATTATTATTTTAATTTTTATCGTTAAAAATGATTTTGGTCGTTATTATTTAAGAGATTACATAACACTAATAACGACCATCCAAATAATCATATACTCGAAACTTCCGTAGTGCTATTCAGTAAAAAGACTGGTAACGATTAGAGCAATTTTAATATAATAATAAAGTTATAGGTTGCGTTACCAAATTTAACCAATAATTTCAGGCTAAAAAACCCCTTTCCTCAAATTTTTTGATTTATATTTTATAAATATTTAACTTATCTCGTGGTTTTAGATTTTTAAAAATAGTAGATAGAGCATCAGTCAAGATTGTCATTCAGAGTTAAAGTAAGTCATCTAATTGATAAAAACATTGATGCTATAAATGATTTAAAATGACTTTAATTTGATCATAGTTTGAAAATTTAATCATTATTTTGAAATTTCTTTTTAAATTTTTGGTAAATGTTTTTTAGCTAATTTATTCATAGATTATTGATATAACAGCAATAGTTAACAATGACTGTTTTTTACTGATAAGTTGGCGTAATTTGGTATTACAAAGTTATTTTACTTTTCAATTAATAGGAGAATCTAATATGGCTAAAAGTACGACTTCGGCAAAAAAGCTACAACAAGCAGCTATTTTGTTTCCAACTGATTTAGGTCAAAAGGCATCAAAAGATATTTCCGGTGCCATGAACTCTGTATTAGCAGATGTATTTGCGTTATATTTAAAAACCAAAAACTTTCATTGGCATGTAAGTGGTCCTCATTTTCGTGATTATCATTTGATGTTAGATGATCATGGAGAAGAGTTATTTGCAATGACAGATCCAATTGCTGAACGTGTCCGAAAATTAGGCGGTACAACTCTACGTTCAATTGGTCATATTTCAAAATTACAGAGTATCTCTGATAACGATGCTGATTTTGTTGAACCATCAGATATGATAGCTGAACTCTGCCAAGATAATATTAAACTTACTACTCGTATGCGTGTAGCCCATGATATTTGTGATAAATATAATGACTCGGCAACAGCAAGTTTAATTGAAGAATGGATAGATCAAACTGAAAAACGCGCATGGTTCTTATTTGAAACAGGCCGTAAATTGGACTCTTCTGGTCACTAAAATCTAGTGGCTATGAGTGATCATCCCGAATAAGAGACACATATTGTGTCTCTTTATCGTTTGAGTAAGGGAGAATTACAAATGAGTAAAAAAATTGCTGTACTTGTGGGTAGCTTACGTAAAGATTCCTACAATTTAAAAGTCGCAAAAGTATTACAACAGATCGCTCCACAATCACTTTCTTTAAATATTATTGAAATTGGCGATTTACCGTTTTATAACGAAGATATTGATGTAGATACGCCACCAAAATCTTATGAACGTTTTCGTCAACAAATTGCCAATTGTGATGGTGTTATATTTGTGACACCAGAGTATAATCGAGGCTTGCCGGCAGTGATTAAAAATGCTTTAGATGTGGGTTCTCGCCCTTATGGTAAAAGTGTTTGGTCACAAAAACCAGCTGCGGTAGTTTCGGTATCACAAGGTGCTATTGGTGGTTTCGGTGCCAATCACCAGTTGCGACAATCACTGGTCTTTCTTGATATGCCAACTTTACAACAACCAGAAGCTTATATTGGTAATATTTACAGTGCTTTTGATGAAAATGGTAATATTAGTGAAAAAACTAAAGCATTTCTTTCATTGATCATTAATAGTTATGCTAATTGGGTTGAGAAACTAAGTTAATAATGATTTATTTTAATATCCACAGCCAATATAATGAGTTGTGGATATGATTAAAGTTATTTAAAACAAATTAAATGAAAAATTTCCAACCTTGCAATGAACAAGAATTATTAAACCGAGCCAGACTCGCTGCAGGTTATAGTTTCGGTGAAATAGCTAACTATTTAAATATTGCTATTCCAGCTAATCTTAATAAGCAAAAAGGTTGGGTAGGTAATTTAATTGAAACTTTTTTAGGCGCTAATGCGGGTAGTAAAGCCGAACGTGATTTTGCTAATTTAGGTATCGAATTAAAAACCATTCCAGTTAATAAACAAGGTAAACCACTTGAAACCACTTTTGTCAGTGTCCTCCCTTTAATGGCTAATCATGGTGTAATTTGGGAAACAAGCCATGTGAAATATAAACTAAGTAAAGTTCTGTGGATCCCTATTGAAGGAGAACGAAGTATACCCCTAGCCCAGAGAAAAGTTGGCCACCCCATATTATGGACACCAACTGAACAACAAGAGCAACAACTTAAACAAGATTGGCAAGAGTTGATGGATATGATTGTACTTGGTCAGGTTGAAAAGATTACTGCCCGTTATGGTACTTATTTACAGATCCGTCCTAAAGCTGCTAATGGAAAAGCTTTAACTGAAGCTATTGGTGAAAATGGCCAAATTATATTAACACGTCCACGAGGGTTTTATTTAAAAAAATCATTTACATTACAAATTCTGCAAAATGCTAATTGTTATATTTAAAGTGAGCCAACAATAGTATTCATCCCCCTTTAATCTTGCTTATCTTTTCTATTTTCAAAATACTATTTCTTCCATAAACAATTTTTTATCTTCTGCATATAAACATATTGATAACTTATTGATATAAGTATCTTTTACCTCAAATTAATAATTAGGCCATCTTATATTTAGTTAAAATAAAAAAGTCCAACTTGAATAAATTGGACTTTTTAAACTCGCTATAGTTAAACTAAATCAAACATTAAAATTTTCGAATTTCTTTGATAATTATAAAGTTGTTTCTTTTTAATAGGCAGGTCATCGACTTCAGCTGGATTAAAGCCTTTTTCACGAAACCAGTGAATACTACGAGTAGTCAACACAAAGATCTTTTCTAACCCCAAATTGTGAGCCGTTTCTGCAATTTTTTCTAATAATAGATCACCGCGTAATGAGTTTCGGTATTGAGGATGAATCGCTACACAAGCCATTTCGCCCATTTTTTCTTCTAGATATGGATAAAGAGCTGCACAGCCAATCGTCATATTATCACGCTCAATAATGGTAAATTTGTCAATTTCAATTTCTAACTGTTCTCTTGAGCGTTTAACCAAAATACCTTGTTCTTCAAGTGGACGGATTAATTCTAAAATACCACCGATATCATTTATCGTTGCAGTACGGACTTGTTCTGAATGTTCCATTGACACTTGAGTTCCAATACCATCACGAGAAAATAGTTCCTGCAGAATAGAACCATCCACTAGATAACTGACTAAATGGCTACGACGCACACCATTGCGACATGCTTTTGATGCAGCACGTAAAAAACGCGCTTCACTAGATAAATGCTTACCACTTTGCTCTTTGTTATTAACGTAATTATCAGCATCAATCGGAAACAGATCGGTAATAACATGATTGTTTTCATCAAGCACGCCTTGCTCAGCACAAAAACTTATTAATTTATCAGCTTTAAGGCGAATAGCAACTTCAGCGGCAACATCTTCAGACGATAAGTTAAAACTTTCACCAGTAACTGATACCCCTACAGGCCCTAATAATACAATTGATCCTCGGTTCAATTGTTCATCAATTGCCTCATTATTAATTCGCCGAATTTTCCCGGTGTGACAATAATCCACTCCGTCATCAACACCTAATGGCTGTGCAATAACAAAATTACCGCTAACAACATTGATATGTGCACCTTGTAAAGGCGTATTATTTAAGCTCATTGATAAACTTGCTGTTATATTGAGCTGTAATAATCCGGTTACCTGTTTAACAATGTCTAAAGTTGCTGCGTCAGTAATTCGAGTATTTTTATGATATCTAGGTTGGATATTATGACTTTTGAGTGATTCATCTATTTGGTTACGAGCACCATTCACAATAACCAATTTAATGCCTAAACTATGCAATAAACCAATGTCACTAATAATACTTGCATAATTATGACTCTTTAGTACTGCACCTGTTAATAAAATAACGAAAGTTTTTCCTTGATGAGCATTAATATAAGGTACCGAATGCCTTAAACCATCAACCAATTCAGTTGTTCTTTCTTTCATCTTATCACCGCCAAAATGAATATTTATTCATATTTTTTGTATTTTTATTTATTTTTTAGTTAATAGCAAGTCTTTTTTGATAAGTTCAACAAGCTAAAGTTCTATACTGACGAAGGGAAAAACTTTTGTTAAATTCGCTAGGAAATGACAAAACATTAATTTATTAACGATGCTTATAGACAAGAGCCGTCATTAAGACGGCTCAGTAATCATTTTAGTTATTCGAGTGATTCACATTTAAATCTTCTTCATATCAATAACTTTAACAAATCTGCAGTAAACAATCAGTCCTAGTAGGGTACTCATTACGGCCATTATCAAATCAGCTAAGATAGCATAACTAACATTAATTTTGGCCAATTCAGGGATAACTCTCGGGATAATAAAGAAAGACAGGCCACTTAAAGTATACATACAACCCACAGCAAGTCCTTTACGTGTTGGAAACATTTGTTGCATCACAACTAAGGTTAATTGTAAAACACCTCCAGCAGCAAAAAATCCCATCCCGATTGCGGTGACCAAACACATTAATGGCGATAGGTCAAAGTAAAATAATAATAAAACCAATGATGACATTGCAGGTAAGATAAAAATACAATAAATTGGTTTCAAGAATTTTTTCACTATAAAAGCAGTGATAAAGACAGAAACGATTGAAGCAAAACTATAAAAGCTAATAAGCTGTTTAGCTTCAATTAATGGCATATTAACCGCTTTAATTGCAATCGCAGGTAGCCATTGCCAAATAATCACAAAGGTTGCGGTGGTTGTGAATCCCATAATTATCAATAAAATGCCTTCAAAAGCAAAATTTGGTTTACGAATAAAGTAATCATCAGAACCTTGATTACCTTTAATTCTGGTATCTTTAGGTGGAAATCTTTTTGGTAGCAAATTGATTGCATTAATAATTAGATAGGCAGTAAAACCAAAAAATGCCCATCCATACCAGATATCGTATTTATAAAATAATCCAACAATTAGTGGCAGAATAAAACTTCCCATTGAGATAAAGGCTTTAATCAAAACACTTGCCGAACCAGATGAGCGAGGAAAACATTCAGTTAATGCAGGCATAGACCCTGTATCTAAGAAAGAGTTACCTATACCGATGGCAATAGCTAAACAAAACGCAATATCTATATCATGACAAAATGGCATACTGACGAAAAAGATAATATAACAAGCCATACCTAAATAGATAAATAATTTTCGTCCAAATTTATCAGATAGCATTCCGCCGACAAACATTAATAAAATTTTTCCAATACCGATTCCTGATGCAACATAACCAAGACCGACATCTACATCGGTATTAAGCTGTTTTGAAATGCCTTCTGCGAACTGCATAATAACAATTAAAGCAATACTTTGTATTATGTAATTAGCATATATAGAGCCAGCAATCCCATAAGAATTGACTCTTTGATTATCCATGTGTAAAACTCCAATATTAACTTAACTAATTTAAGCGACTAAAAAAACGCAATCGCAATTAATATACAAGTGTTGACTACTATCTGAAAGTAATATGTATCAATTATTTACTGTTAATAGACTATTTATTTGCTGTAATTCGTGAATATTCACAATTAATAAATTTATGATGTATAGATTGTTTAAATTACAAATTGATGTACTAACATTATCCCGAAACAAATAATTTTTATTTAAAAAATGGTAATTTAATTAGTTTGCAGTTTTTCCAATATTTCAGTAAGAATTAAATTCTCATCTTGGTCAACATTAACAACATGATGAGCGGCATCATGGTATAAAGGTAAACGTTCAGCAAGCACTTTTTCCATCTCATCGGATATCGACATACCCGTTAATGATGGTCGCTGGGCAACATTTGGATCTTTCATCAAACGTGCCGCTAATGTCGCTGCAGGAGCTGAGAGAAAAATAACTGTGCCATGCTGTTTCATAAACTGACGATTTTGCTCAGCTAGTACCATGCCACCACCAGTTGCAATAACTCTATTGGGTTTAGCTGTCTCAATAAGCACTTGGCTTTCTCTAGCTCGAAACCCTTCCCATCCCTCTTTTTCGACAATTTCTGCTACAGTTTTTTGCGTTGTTTCGAGTAGATGACAATCTGTATCAATAAAAGAAAAGGATAACTTATTGGCTAACATTTTACCCATTGTTGTTTTGCCAGCGGCTCTTGCGCCAACTAAAAAAATTGTTTTCTTCATTGTGGGGCCTTTTAAATATACAGATCTGGAAATAAGTTATCTATGCTAGAGACTCATTTAACTTTTTGCAACATTTTTTTACAGTCTAATTCGATATCAACATAACAATATGATTTAAATAAACATAAATAAAAAAATAACTGTAAATAATTTATTACACATTCGATTTTAATCATAGACTATTGTGTCAAACATAGTCATTAACACAATTTTTCTAATCCTCTAAAATAAAGTTCAGTGGCAATTGATTGATGTAATCGCCATTGCAGCACATCTAAGTCTGGGTTAACTTTTTTGAATTCTGGATAAGTCATAAAATAACGAATGGTATTACTACCTACACGGTCATTAATGCTATTTATAATCAATTTTATTTTCTCGTTGCGAAAAGCTTTTAATTCTTTCATCGCTATTGCCACATTTTCAGGAATAGGTAATGAACCGTTTTCCCACTTACGCCATGTTTCGACATCAGTTTTACCAATATATTCACTTGCTTCTGACACTTTTAACATTAAAAAACGGCGATACGCTTGTAATTCTAAATTAGTCATAACTACTCCTTTTTAATCAATTTTAAATTTACTAAACATAGTTACTTTATTGATTTAATAAATATTTAAAATGATGATTAAATACCTAAAACCTTAAAATATCGCTCCCATAAAATGAGAGCGAGGCTATTTATAATTTTATTTTCCTGTTAAGGCATCAATTACAGCTTGTTTTGCTTTTTCAGAAAGATCTTTACCGGTCCAAATTTTAAATTGGGCATTTGCTTGACCAATAAACATTTCTCGACCAGAAATCGATTCCCATCCCGCTTTTTCTGCTTCTTGTCTAAATTTGGTATTGTATGGTGTATATACAATATCGTATGCAATCCCTTTACCTTTAAACCAAGCTTGTTCGTAAGGTGTCTGCTCTTCAAATTTGCCTTGCATACCTAATGGAGTAGAATTGATAATAATTTGCGCTTCTACTTTATCTCTATCTTCCCATGCAATCGTTTTAAGATTAAATTCTTTAGCTAGTGCCTCTGGAAGATCAGTAACAATATCCGTTACCGTAATGTCGTGATAACCAAGGTCTTGTAAACCAACAACCGCAGCCCTAGCCGCACCACCAGCGCCAAGTAGTAAAACCTTCTTATACTCAGCAGGTAGTTTTTTTTGTGCTAATGGTTGCATAAAACCAATAATATCAGTGTTATCACCACAAAGTTTGTCACCATCCCAATAAACTAAGTTAGCTGCTCCCGCTTTTTTGACGTGTTCGGTAACTTCATCTAAATAAGGGATAATAGTTTGCTTATGTGGAATAGTGACACATAAACCACGAATATTAAGTAATCTTACTGATTTAAATAAAGTAGCAATATCTTCGGGTGGCGTAGGAAATGGCACCAATACAGCAGGAATACCATAATCTTGAAATGACGTTGTATGAATAAGTGGGCTCATACTATGCCCTAGTGGATAACCGATAATGCCATAGATACTGTATGGCGTGAACTGACTCATACTATCTCCTTGAAAGTAAGAAAATTAGGCCTAACAGATAATATCTGAATTCAATAGTATTAAAACATATTTGTTATAAAATTAAATAGTTTTATATTGAACAACACAACATGAACTACGATATAATAGTTTTGCTAAAAATAACAACTCTCGGTATATTTATTTTTTTCAATTAGAAACTTATTTTTGTGCATAAATAAGATAATGCTTGAGAATTTACCTGTAAAAGCGTATACTTCGCTACCTCATTATTATGGGTGTAGTGTGAGAGGTGAGACTGCTTCTCAAAAGAACTGCAGCGAACTAAAAGCCTGACGAGGTTAATTCCATTAACATATTACGCCCTAGGCTTAAGCATAGAAATTTTGGAGAATTATTGACATGTCACGAGTATGCCAAGTAACAGGAAAAGGTCCTTTAGTGGGAAATAATCGTTCTCATGCGATGAATGCTACTAAACGTCGTTTTCTACCAAACCTTCAAACTCACCGTTTCTGGATTGAGAGTGAAAAACGTTTTGTAAAATTGCGTGTATCAGCTAAAGGTATGCGTACTATCGATAAAAAGGGTATTGATGCAGTTTTAGCTGAACTTCGTGCCCGTGGTGAAAAGTACTAATAAGGAAACCATATCATGGCTAAAGGTGTACGTGAAAAAATTAGATTAGTTTCTTCTGCTGGTACCGGTCATTTTTATACCACTAGCAAAAACAAAAGAACCATGCCTGAAAAAATGGAGATCAAAAAATATGATCCTGTTGTTCGTCAGCATGTTGTTTACAAAGAAGCTAAAATTAAATAGTTTTATCTAGAAATAAAAAACCCAGCTTAAGCTGGGTTTTTTTATGTTTTCAATAATCACATCATAAAATTTATTAAATTAGATGCATAAAAAAAGCTTCAGTTACCTGAAGCTTTTTAGAGTAAATTTCTATTTTAAATATTCTTGCTCATAGACTCTTGCCTTTTTATCATCAAAGACATGTTCCCAACGCGCAATAACAATTGCTGCTTATGCGTTACCAACAACATTAACAACTGTTCTACCCATATCTAAAATACGTTCAACACCCATAATATAACCAATGCCTTCAAGTGGAATACCAACACTACCAAGTGTTGCTGATAGAACTAAAATAGAAGCACCTGGTACTCCATAGGTTGCCATTTTTCAATGATTTTAGGTAATGCTGTTTTTGAACTTGCTGTAGAAAAAGCAATAACTAATTCTTACTTCAATATTTTTAATAAAGTAAAGATATTGAATTTACATAGTTTACAAATCAGAGCTAATTGGTGAATATCTCATTTTTACAAATTCAGTTTAATTGGCTTAAATGTTGCACCAGAAACAGCATTATCGTAAGAACATCCTCTGTGGCTCAATGAGCGAGTAATACCAAATACATCAAAAACCATCAAATAATTGATTATCAAAATTTTTCTCAGTCTGAGTGAAATATTCCTATTGAGGATAATAGTGGTTTAATTTGGCTTAAGGCTTTCATAACATTCTCTGCCGTTTTATATTGCCCAACACTCAGCTTGCTTTAGGAGCTCGCATTTTTCCATTAATAACCGTTTATTCTCTTTGAATAGGGCTAGCAACTTATTATCTACGGTTTTGAATGAATCTATTGTGGTATTGTTATCCACCTTTCTAATGCTAATGCTGATGACGTTAACTCATACTCTAAAACTAATTCGTTTCATGTTTAACCTTGTTGCTAAAGTATTACCATCTTTTATTTAAAATCATCAGTATAGGTTTGTCTTTCACATCATTTTTTTCGTCGTATTTTCATTTTTCAGAGTAGTTTATCTTATCTCTTAAAAAAGTTGTACGAATTAGTATAGCCTAAACAACACATTGAACTTACAAACGAATACTAATTTTAAAAGTTAAACATAAAAAAACAGCCTTTTATTACAGCTGTTTTATAATATTTAAAATAGGTTGTAACCCTAAAAAATAATCACCGTTTTTTTAATCCTAATTTTTCCAAATCCGGAATCATTTTTTTGACGACTACATTTGATCCATTTTTATTTAAATGATTGCGATCTAGATAAAGTAATGATTCAGTTGCAACATAACATTTATCTTTATCACATAAATAATCTGATAAATTTATAGATGACGCCTTTGGATAATCTAACAACACCTTATCTATAATATTATTATAATCTGAAAGCACACTATTATTTTTATGAATGTTAGCATCAAATGAACATTCATTCTTTCCTGTTCTCATCATTTTTATAACACATTGATAAGGGTCAAAAGGTAAAGCTGGATTATCCTTAACTAATATAACTTTTTTTCCAGATTCAGTTAGCATAGATAAAGATCTTCGCATTCCATTTTCAATGGCAACATCGTGATTATTGAGATTTTTATCATTAATATCGACGACAAAATGAAATGAACAATTCGGATGGTGTGCTAAAAAAACAGTAGTTATTTTTTCATTTTTAATAACATAATCATACGCAGAATTTATTAATTCAGTGTTTCTATATCTTACTTTAAATTGAGGGTCATTTTCATTTGTATCAGACATATTATAAAACGGAAGCGCACAACTTGCAGGAAACACTAACACACCATTTTCTAAATTTCTTCTTAAACCATAATAAAGATGTCCTGCATGGGAATCTCCTATAACAGCAATAGAATCTAGCTCATCATTCTCATATATATTACATTGATTATCTGTAAATTTAATCCAATTAGGAAATTGACTATTACATTTATCACTAGCTCCATCATTTAAAGCCTTAATATTTAAATCAACATAATTTTTATATTGCTCGCTACTATATCTAAAGTTTAAAAATTGCGTTTTATATTGTAAATAATACCCACCGCCAATAATTACAAAAGGAATTAAATAATAAGTAAAGAATGAGAATTTGAAACTTCTTCTGTGTTTACGACAAGGTCTTTCAACTAAATAAAAACTAAATAATGAAAGCACTATGATTAGAATAATGATCCCTAAATATTGAGTAATAGTTGTTAAGTTATCAACAAATAAATATAGTTTAGTTAGTACAATGATCGGCCAATGCCAAAGGTATAATGAGTAAGAAATAGTACCAATAAAAACAAGAGGTTTAATTGAAAGCAACTTAGCAATAACAGTTCGTTTGTCATAGCAAGAAATAACTAAAGCAGTACCAACAGTTGGAATAATGGCCCAAAAACTTGGAAATAATCGTTTTTCAGATAGGAAAATAATAGATAATACCATCATCAAAAAGCCAATGATACTTAAACAATTTTTTATAAGTAGATTTGGAGTCTGATTATTATTTGAGCTTGACTGTTGAACTGACAAAATGCCAATAATTCCACCAATTAATAATTCACCAGCACGGCCGGTCACAAGCGAATAATAGTTATATTTAGATAAAATTAGCGATTTAGGAGATAATTGAGCAAGTGCAAATGAAACTAATGCGACAACTACTAATATAAATAAAATATTATTCCGACTTAGTTTGATTAACTTTGTTTTGGTCTGATATCTAATACCTGTTAATAATAATAACACAAAAGGGAAAAAAATATAAAATTGCTCTTCAACAGCTAAACTCCAAGTGTGTAAAATAGGCATTGTCTCAGCAGACTTATCCCAATAACCACCAGTATTTTGGGCAAAAAACATATTTTCCCAAAAATAAGTTGTTGACTTTAGACTTTTCAGAAATAACATAAAATCATCTGGCAGTAACATGTACCAAGCTACAAAGGCGGTGGTGAACATTACTACAAAAAAAACAGGCAAAATTCGGTTAATTCGACGCTGATAAAATACTTTAAAGCTAAATTGATGATTGATAATATCAGTATAAATGATTTTGGTGATGAGATATCCCGATATTACGAAGAAAACATCAACACCAATAAAGCCACCATGAAGCCAATGTGAATTTAAATGAAAAACAATAACGGATAAAACAGCAATGGCTCGAAGGCCATCAATATCAGGGCGATATTTCAAAGACATAATCATAATAAATATATTAAAAGTGATGATGAAATATAGCAGAAAAGTAATATTATGCATATATTTTTTTAACTACATATAATAACTAATAACGTATTATATTAACTAAAATAAAACACCTAATATCATTAAGTTAATCCATGTTATTTTTCATTTAAGTTCGAAAGTTAGCAGGATTACTATAAAGTCATCTTCCTATCGAACGTCAGGATTTAGCGTTACAAAAAAAGAAAAATAGCGAAATACACGTAGAGTTTTTAACTTCGACAAAGCTTACTTTAGAACTCTATCAGTTATCAGATTCTATTTATAGCAATTTATCTTAATCTCGCAATTTTATTGAGTATTTTGTATTGGAAGTAAATGATATTGACAAAAGATCAATAAAATAAGAATACTTGGCTATAAAATTAATAAAGGACTAATTTATAATAAAAGAAAGTATGTGAAGTAAGCTTCTTTTTTATTAGTCGTCTTAATGATGAGCGAGTTGAATTTGATATGACAACATATTTCTAATCATTATCACAATAAGTAATTAATAAATAATAAATAAAAAACTACCTGTAATTAACGGTAGTTTTTTATTTGAGAAAATAAGATAAAATGAGATTGCAGTAGAATTATTTTAAATATTCTTGTTCATAGGCTCTTGCCTTTTTATCATCAAAGACATGTTCCCAACGCGCAATAACAATTGCCGCTAATGCGTTACCAACAACATTAACAACTGTTCTACCCATATCTAAAATACGTTCAACACCCATAATATAACCGATACCTTCAAGTGGAATACCAACACTACCAAGTGTTGCTGATAATACTAAAATAGAAGCGCCTGGTACTCCAGCAATTCCTTTTGAAGCAATCATTAATGTTATTACAATGATTATTTGATCTAAGATACTTAAATCCATACCAAATAACTGTGCTAAGAAGATAACCGTGATACTTTGGTATAATGTCGAACCATCAAGATTGAATGAATATCCAGTAGGAATAACAAAGCTTGTGATCGCTTTTGGTGCTCCATAGGCCTCCATCTTTTCAATGATTTTTGGTAATGCTGTTTCTGAACTTGCTGTAGAAAAAGCAATAACTAATTCTTCCTTCAATATTTTTAATAAAGTAAAAATATTGAATTTACATAGTTTACAAACTGCACCTAATACCACTAATGTAAAAATGATCATTGCGGAATACACAGTTAGAATCAGTTTTAATAGCGGTAGTAAAGAAGCAAAACCATATTTAGCAACAGTTACGGTAATTAATGCAAATACACCAATTGGCGCATAACGCATAATCATGTTGGTCACTTTAAACATAGTATCTGAAACTACTTTCAAAAAGAACACAAATGGTTCGCGTTGTTTATCTGGTAAAGACATTAAACCTAAACCAAAAAATACACAGAAGAAAATAACCGGTAAAACTGCGCCATCCGTCATTGCTTTAAATATATTTGCTGGAATCATGTCTAAAATCATGACAATCAAACCGTGAGGTTTGCCACTTAACTCTTCGGCTGCTTTAGTATATTTACTAATATCAGTTGTGGCTAAAGTTGAAGAGTCAATACCAGCACCGGGTGCAAAAACATTACCCCATAAAAGACCTAATAAAATAGCAATTGTTGTAATGATTTCGAAATAAAGAATGGTTTTAAATCCTAGTGTTCCTAAACGTTTAGATCCACCAATTCCAGCAATACCTAATGTCAGTGTACTAAGTATAATTGGTAGAACTATCATCTTAATTAAACGAATAAAAATATCACCTGCTGGTTGGAAAATATTAACAATTGAAAATTGGTAATATGAATGTAACGCATGATTAGGATCTGCTAGTTCATATAGAAAAGCACCAACAGCTACACCTAAAATCAAGGCAATTAATATTTGCCATGCAAGATTAGTTAAGATTTTTTTTATTAAGAAAGACATGTAATTCTATTCCTTTTCACTATTTTCGAAAATAAAAAAGGATTAGTCTGTGTGGCTAATCCTTTTTTATAATTAAAATTATTGTTCGGATTCTTGGTTTGAATCATTACTATCCTCACTCTGTGGCGATAGTTCCGATTCAACATCATCCTCTGTTTCAGCAATTCTTTGTAATCCAACAACTTTCTCATTTTCAGCTGTTCGGATCAACGTAACCCCTTGCGTGTTTCGTCCAACAACACTGACTTCTGATACTCGAGTTCGTACTAAAGTTCCAGCATCAGTAATTAGCATGATTTGGTCGGTTTCTTCAACCTGCACTGCACCAACTACAGCACCATTTCGTTCACTCACTTTAATAGAGATTACGCCTTTCGTTGCTCTTGATTTAGTTGGATATAACTCTTGTTCAGTACGTTTACCATAACCATTTTGAGTTGCTGTTAAAATTGTACCATTACCACGAGGGACGATAAGTGATACAACTTTATCATCGCCTTCTAATTTAATACCTCGAACACCTGTTGCTGTTCTACCCATACAACGGACTTTATTGGCAGGGAATCGTACAACTTTACCATTAGCTGAGAATAACATAATGTCTTCAGTATTGGAAATTTGTGAGACTTCATCACCATCGTCAAGCTCATCAATAATAGCATCATCATTGAGTTCTTCATCATCAACAATATCTGCTGTTTCGTTACTGGTTAAATCAACGCCAATTAACTCATCATCATCACGTAAGTTAATGGCAATAATGCCACCACTTCTCGGACGACTAAATTCAATTAATGAAGTTTTCTTAACCGTACCTTGAGCTGTCGCCATAAACACACAATGCTCATCATCAAATTCACGAACAGGTAGAATCGCGGTAATACGTTCATCTGCTTCCAATGGTAATAAATTAATAATTGGACGACCACGTGAGCCTCGACTGGCCTCAGGTAATTGATAAACTTTCATCCAATATAATCTGCCACGACTTGAGAAACAAAGAATCGTGTCATGAGTATTTGCAACCAATAATTTTTCGACAAAATCTTCTTCTTTAATTTTCGTTGCCGATTTACCCTTACCGCCTCGGCGCTGAGCTTCATAATCGGATAACGGTTGGTATTTTACATAACCTTGATGAGAAAGCGTAACTACAACATCTTCTTGAGCAATAAGATCCTCAATATTGATATCGGCACTACTTGCTGTAATTTCAGTTCGTCTTGCATCTTGGAATTGATCTCGAACAGCTTCAAGCTCTTCGCGAATAACTTCCATTAATCTTTCTGGACTCGCTAGAATATGTAATAAACCAGCAATTTGAACTAATAGTTCTTTATATTCATCAAGAATTTTTTCATGTTCAAGACCAGTTAAGCGATGTAAACGAAGATCTAAGATAGCTTGAGCCTGAGCTTCAGAAAGATAATAATGGCCATCACGAATACCAAACTCAGGCGCTAAATCTTCTGGACGAGCGGCATCATTACCCGCTTTTTCAAGCATTGCCGCAACATTACCAAGCTGCCAAGCTTGCGATAGTAATTTAGCTTTCGCTTCAGAAGGAGTTGCCGCAGCACGAATTAATTCAATAACAGGATCGATATTAGCCAATGCTATCGCTAAACCTTCCAACACATGTGCTCGTTCACGAGCTTTGCGAAGTTCATAGATAGTTCGACGCGTTACGACTTCACGGCGGTGAAGAACAAACGCTTCGATCATTTCTCGTAAGTTTAATAGTTTCGGTTGACCTTTATGTAAGGCAACCATATTAATCCCGAAAGAAACCTGTAGTTGAGTTAATGAGAAAAGATTATTTAAAACGACTTCGCCAACAGCATCACGTTTGATTTCAATAACAATGCGCATACCATCTTTATCTGATTCATCACGCAATGCTGAAATACCTTCAACTTTTTTGTCTTTAACTAGCTCAGCTATTTTTTCGATCAGTTTTTTCTTATTAACTTGATAAGGGATCTCATTAACAATGATCGTTTCACGACCACTATGATCATCTACTTCAATGGTCGCCTTTGAACGAATATAAATAATACCACGGCCAGTTCGATAAGCATTTTCAATACCTTTACGGCCATTAATTAAAGCAGCAGTAGGGAAATCTGGACCATGAATATATTCCATTAATCCATCAACAGAAATATTTTCATCCTCAATAAATGCTAAGCAACCATTGATAACTTCTGCTAGATTATGAGGAGGAATATTGGTTGCCATACCAACAGCAATACCTGACGAACCATTAATTAATAAATTAGGAATGCGAGTTGGCAACACGTCTGGAATCATTTCTGATCCATCGTAGTTTGGTGAAAAATCTACTGTTTCTTTATCTAAATCAGTTAATAATGCACCAGCAAACTTTTGCATACGAATTTCGGTATAACGCATTGCTGCTGCCGAGTCACCATCGACAGAACCAAAGTTACCTTGGCCATCAACAAGCATATAACGTAATGAAAATGGTTGTGCCATACGAACAATAGTATCATAAACAGCAGAATCACCATGTGGATGATATTTACCGATTACGTCCCCAACAACACGAGCAGATTTTCGGTAAGGTTTATTCCAGTCGTATCCAGCTTCATGCATAGCGAATAAAACCCGTCTATGAACAGGTTTGAGTCCGTCGCGGACATCAGGTAAAGCTCGCCCGACAATAACAGACATCGCATAATCAAGATAAGAGGATTTTAATTCGTCTTCAATATTGACGGGGGTTATTTCTTTGGCTAGTTCGGTCATAACACCAGGTTCTCTTATTAACTTAAATCTTAAAATAGTTCATAATTATAGCATAAAATCGCTATTAATGCAGAACAAAACTGTTTTTATTTCAACTTATTCTGCATGAATAAACAATGTATTTTCAATTAATTGGCTTAAACAGTTTAAAATCATTGCATGCATTTCATAGGCCATCACCTTTTTGTAAGATGGAATTCTAATTTCAATATCATTTTGCCCAAGTAATCCGATCACTTCTCCACCATCAAATGCAGTTAAGGCAACAATTTTCATATCTTTAATTACGGATTCTTGAACAGCACGAATAATCGAACGGCTATTACCTTCACAAGTTGAAATAACTAAGATATCACCTTGTTGCCCTAAAGCTTGAATTTGTCGAGCATAGATTTCTTCGTGATTAGATATCGCACTTAACAATACATTATCAGATACTAATGCAATAGCCGGAATACTTGGTCTTTCAATATCAAGACTGGTAATTAACCGAGAGGTAAAACTTTGTATATTTGCGGCAGCTGAGCCATTACCACATCCCATAATTTTATTACCATTAAGTAATCCTTCAACGATAATATTAGCAGCTTTTTCAATTGAAGAGCCTAGAGATTCGGCCATAACAATTTGAGTTTGAATACTTTCAGTAAAATAATTTTTTATTAAATCTTGCACGTTTTTCACCTGACCATTAAAACGCATTAATTATCCATTTTTGACTTTTTCCCGTTATGGCAAAAACATCAAACCTAAACTCTGTATCTTCAATATTTAATTTATTTTTTAACATCCAATGTTGAGCAGCCTGTTTAATTCTGTTTTGTTTAGTGAGCGAAATAGTCATTTCAGCCTCGCCAAAATTAGCATTTTTTCGATATCTAACTTCAACAAAAACAAGACAACTCTTATCTCGCATGACTAAATCAATTTCACCGATTCGATATAAGCTATTTTGATCAAGTAACACAAGTCCTTGATTGGCTAAAAATTGGCAAGCAATATGTTCATAATGCTTGCCGATATCTTTAGTTTTCGTTCTGTTCCGAGGACGATTGGGATGTAACATAGGCATATTGTTGCCATGCAAGTGTTCGAGTCACTTCACATTGATTACTGGTTGATAATTTACCAGTCATTCCATCTAAAAAATTAGGTTGATAAGAGTCTAATTGATTAAAACGATTAGCTAATCGCCACGCATCGATTCCCATAGCGTATAATCGTGTTAAAGAATAATCTTTTTGAATATTGCTAGGAATCACTGCCGTTGTCTTTTCTGATGAATTAATAATCAAAGGAATGTCAGAATATTCCGTTTGATTCATATCATAATAAAAGTCATTCGAAGCATTTGCCACATGACTTTTAGAACTTGAATAAAGCGCTATTGGTGAAGAGCCATTACCTACTGTCTTACCCGCCCCCATATCTAGCATTGGTTTTATCAAGGTTAATTCGTCATAAGATGCATAAATATAAATTGCATCAAATCCAGAAGAGGAACCATTTGAGGTCATTGAGGCTGAGCCATCATCACTATTAAATACAATCGGACTACCGGTTAAACTTATTCCACTACTATGATTAATATTGGCGCGTAAAGTATTTAAATTACCAACATATTGTACATAAGCCTGTGAGCCATTAGAAATTTGCGACCATTGCTTAGCAAAGCTTTGGGCTACACGCCTACCCAAGTCATTTTGTGGTATAACTAACAATGGCTTTTGTTTATTTTGAGCAAAAATATGGTCAGCCGCATCCTTTGCTTCATCTTCAGGAGATAACGCAAAAAAGCACATTTTGTTAGCGGAAACTGTTCCATCATCAACCTTATTCAATGCTAGAACTGGGATATTAGGTGCTAACTGCTTTATTTTACTCACTTCAGACTTCAATAATGGACCAACGATTAAATCGACATTTTGTTCTTGCGCTTGCTGAATTAAATTATCCATTGGTACTGACGTTGTATCTAAAACAATAACATTTTGTTGTGGTTCTTGAGGATAGAACTTAACTGCATCAACATATCCTTGACGAATAGTATTACCAAATATTCGAGAAGATCCATTCAAAGGTAATAGTAAAGCTACTTTTTTGGCATTAGCATTATCAACAGCAAGTGTTTGTTCACCTGTTATAATCGCAACAATATTTTGTGCAGGATGATCGGGATATTTTGCAGCCCAATCCAAAATAGCTTGTTTTAGTTGATTTTTACGATTTGTATTTTTCGCTTCAAGCATTTCTGGACTATCACCGTCTTGAATAGAAATTTGTCTATTATTACTTTGATATGTATAACTTAAATCAATCCAACCTTTCAATATGAAGTCATTTTCAAGTACGGCAATTTTACTTAGTTGATTTGTCGATAATTTGCTAAAGAAATTCCAGGTATTATTTAAAATTTGTTTTTTTAATTTTTCAGGTGCAAATTTTTGTAAAGACAAATAATCATTCGCTTGTTCATTAATCTTTTTAGCTTTTTTGTCTAAGGCTAATTTGATTGAATAATAACGATATGATTGTGAATCATTTAATTTCTCGATAGATAATTGGCTAAGATTAAATGGTTGCCCTTTTCTAGTTGCTATTTCACCTTGAGATAACAATTGGTCTTTTTGTTGTTCTACATTAAGATTAGCTGGTAGTTGAGATAATAATTTATTTGCTTGAGAAAGTTTATTCTCGTTTATTAATGCTCTTATTGCCAATAACTGCCAATCGATTTTAGCACTTCCTGAGCTAGTATCTACCTGCGACAAATAATAATTGGAGTCTTTAGTTTCATCGTATTTACCGCTTTTTGATGAGCTAAGATGACATCCAACTAAAAGTGAAAATAATGCTAAAATAACAATAGCATAAAAGGATTGTTTTAATTTCATAACCATTCTCTTATAATTTCTCATCCCCAAATTCGCTGTACATGTACAGTAACTTCTTCACGATCATGAAAAAGTTGCTTAGCCTGAATTTGTACATTTATTTGGCTGTTATTTAGTTCTTCTATTAGTAATTGTAAATTTTGTTTTACTTCTTCATAACGTTTTTTCATTGGTAGTTTGAGATTAAAAATTGCCTCTCTACACCAACCATTAATTAGCCATTTAGCTATTAACTCTGTTACTTTGGCTGGTTTTTCAACCATATCACACACCAACCAATAAATATTATGCTTTTTAGGTATAAATTTAAAGCCATCTTCACGATAATGTTTAACTTGTCCTGTTTCCATTAATTTTTCATTCATAGGACCATTATCTATAGCATATACCATCATACTTCTTTTGACCAATTGATAAGTCCAACCGCCTGGACACGCTCCTAAATCAACAGCGTTTAAACCACCTTTAAGTCGTTCATCCCATTCTTCATAAGGAATAAAAATATGAAAAGCTTCTTCCAATTTTAATGTTGAACGACTTGGTGCATCAGATGGAAATTTTAACCTCGGTATACCCATATAAAAAGGAGAGTTATTTTGACTCAGAGAATAGCCAACATAACAGCTATTATTATTGATAAATAATAAATGAATAACTGGTCGTGATGGATTTTGTACTTTTAACAAAAGACGTTTGTTGCGTAATGCCTGACGAAGTGGAACAGTAAACTTGCGGCAAAATCCTGCCAATTGCTTACCATCATTAGTATCTGCAACTTCAACACGTAAATCACCAGCTTTATCAACAACACCAGATAAAACATTAATTATTGGCGTAATACGATCTTCAGTTGATAAATCAGCCAATAATTCACCAGCAACAAACATTTGTCTGGCAAAAATAAGTGTTCGAAAAGGAATTTCTTTAATCAATAATTGAGCGTCATCATCTTGATAGCATTCAAATATCACATAACCGCTGTTTTCTTTGACTTTGGCAAATCCAAATATCTCTTTTTGTGCGGCTCTCTCTGTTATTTCTGCTGCACATTCTTTTTCAAACCCTGGTCGACAATACAAAATTATTTTGTTCAGTTTTTGCATATTCTTTCTTTCAATTATTTGAAAATATTATAAAGTTATCAAATTAATCTGATTGGACTTTATTTGTATATAAAGGCGCTTCACCTTTAGGTCGAGTTTTGAATCGTCGATGTAACCACATATATTGTTCTGGTGCTTTTAATATTTCGTGTTCAATCGCTTTGTTCATAAAAGTAGCCGCTAGCACATCATCATCTATAGGATAGCCTTTAAGCTCAGGTGTAACGTAAACAGTATAGTGCCCATTCTTTTCTCGTTTAGGGGTGAAAGGAATAATTGCAGGCTGACTTAATTTAACTAAAATTCGAGTTCCAATGGTCGTTGCTGCTTTTTCTACCGCAAAGAGTGGCGCAAAAACGCTATTCTTAGGACCATAATCATGATCTGGCGCATACCAAAGCAGTTCACCATTCTTTAAGGCTCTTATCATGCCTTTAGTATTATAGCGATCTAACATATATTTATTCGATTTTAAACGCCCTTTTAATTGTACATAATCCATAACAGGGTTGTCGTTTGGTCGATAAACACCTACACCTGGATGACTCATACCTAAAATACGTGCACCGAGTTCTAGCGTTAAAAAGTGAATACCAATTAACAAAACACCTTGTCCGGACTGTTGTATCTGAGTGATATGTGAATCACCTTCAATTGAAGAGTGTTTTTTAAGTCTTTTGTCGGACCAGAACCATGCCATACCAGTTTCAAATATAGCAAGTCCTGTGGAAATAAAATTATCTCTTAATATTTTATCTCGTTCTTGTTCGGATTTATCAGGAAAGCATAATTTTAAGTTTTGCCTTGCGGTCTCTTTACGCTTGCTAATTAATTTCATCGAAATTAATCCTAAACCTTTCCCTAATTGATAAATAACCGGATATGGTAGTAAAACGATCAAATATAAAATAGAAATACCAAACCAGGTTAACCAATAGCGAGGATGTAATAATCGTTTTGTAAAAATAGGATGAATTTCTTGATTTTGACTCATATTAAGATTAAATAACCATTTAAACAAAGTTAGTCATTATATACCAATATCTTCAGTTATGCGGCAGAAAAATAAAATAATCAAAGATAACTAAACTTCTTATCATGAAGTTGTTTGAAAAGATTACATAAAAAAACACATATTAAGGATTAAATTGATTAATCCCTAATAATCAATTTTTACTTATAATTTAGAAAAAATATACCCTAAAAGAGTATTTCTCAAAATTTGTTAAGCTTTAAATTGCTACTGGCGCTTTTATTGCTGGATAGGGATCGTAATCAACAATTTCAAAATCTTCAAATTCATAATCAAAAATTGTAGGTGGTCTGCGTTTAATTACAAGCTTAGGCAATGGTTTTGGCTCACGGCTTAATTGTAAATGTGTTTGCTCCATATGATTGGAATACAAATGGGTATCGCCACCTGTCCAAACAAAATCACCAACTTCTAAATCGCATTGTTGAGCAATCATATGAACTAATAACGAATAACTAGCAATATTAAATGGTAATCCTAGGAATACGTCACATGAACGTTGATAAAGTTGACATGACAGCTTACCTTGAGCTACATAAAATTGAAACAGAGCATGACAAGGTGCTAACGCCATTTGATCAAGCTCACCAACATTCCATGCCGAAACTATCATTCTTCTAGAGTCTGGATCATTTTTAATTTGTTCGATTAGTTGCGAAATTTGATCTATTTGTCGACCATCCGCAGCTCCCCACGCGCGCCATTGTTTGCCATAAACAGGACCAAGATCACCATTTTTATCGGCCCATTCATCCCAAATTGTTACTTTATTATCTTTTAAATAATTAATATTAGTATCACCTTTAAGAAACCAAAGTAACTCGTAGATAATTGAACGTAAATGACATTTTTTTGTGGTCACTAATGGAAAACCATCTTGCAAATTAAATCGCATTTGATGACCAAAGATCGATAAAGTCCCTGTACCTGTTCTATCCGATTTAGCCGTTCCTTCGTTTAAAATTTTTTGCATTAGTGATAAATACTGTTTCATTTTTTAATAGCCTTATTGTTAAATCTATATGCATATAAAAGCATCAAGATACCACCAATGATCATAGGGAGACAGAGAATTTGTCCCATACTGATTATATTTAAAAATAATCCTAATTGTTCATCGGGTTGTCTAAAGAACTCAATTATAAACCTAAATATGCCATAACAAACTAAAAATAGTCCTGAGACTGCGCCAACTGGACGAGGTTTGCGAATAAATAAATTTAAAATAATAAATAATACTATACCTTCAAATACCATCTCATAAAGTTGTGAAGGGTGACGAGGTAAAACACCGTTTAATTGGCTGTATAAGGAAAACCATTCTGGATTTGCTTGAACAAACATAAAATCAGCATGTGATGAAGTAGGGAATAACATACCGATTGAAGAATTAGTTACTCGGCCCCACAGTTCACCGTTAATAAAATTACCAAATCGGCCAAACATTAAACCAAGCGGTACTAATGGAGCTACAAAATCAGCTACTTGCATAAAGGTCTTTTGTGTTTTTTTAGCAAAGATAGCAATAACACAAATGGCACCAATCAAACCACCATGGAAAGACATTCCTCCTTCCCAAACTCTGAATAGAATAGCGGGATCTTCACAAAATGCATCAAAATTATAAAATAATACATAACCTAATCGCCCACCAATAAAGAGGCCTAAAAAACCCCAGAACAATAGGTTTTCAACTTGTTGTGATGTCCAATTGCTATTGGGTTTATTAGCTCGACGTTTAGCTAAAAACAAAGCACCAAGCACACCAAATAGGTACATTGCACCATACCAATGTAATGAAATAGGTCCGATTGAGAAAGCAATTGGATCAAAATTGGGAAATTGTAAAAATTGATTCATTTTTTAATACGCTGTTTATTTTTTCGTTTGTGAGCAAAGAAGTTAAACCGTTTTTTCTTAGAAAGATTTGTTACAGGTTCTTCTACTTCAGATTGTATAGTAAATGCAGGCAAAGAAAACTCCTTCATTGCTTTGCGATATACATCACGCTTAAAAGCAATAACCTGTCGTATAGGATACCAATAACTTACCCATTTCCAATCATCAAACTCAGGAGTTGAAGACATATTTAAATTAATAACTGACGTATCAGAAATTAATTCTAATAAAAACCACTTTTGTTTTTGACCGATACATACCGGCTGATTATCCCAACGAATCATACGTTTTGGTAATTTATACCTTAACCAACCATTGGTAACCGATAAAATTTTAACGTCTTTAGGTAGTAATCCTACTTCTTCATTTAGTTCACGAAACATTGCCTGTTCTGGCGTTTCATTAAGTTTTATTCCGCCCTGAGGAAATTGCCAAGAGTTTTGCCCATAACGCCGAGCCCAAAGCACTTGACCATACCTGTTACAAATAACTATTCCTACATTTGGACGGTAGCCATCATTATCGATCACTGACTACCTCAAAAAATTTATTTTTATATTGTTGAATTGTTTCATACATACAACAATAAATAAATAGGAAAATGATACTAATAGAATAAATATAATATCATACAGTCGATTTTGGTGATAATTTAATAATTGTCATAATAGTAATTATCGTGAAGGTAACCTCTATAGCTAAACTACCTAAAGAGCCTATCCATAAGCTATATATTATCCATAAAATACTACTTAGTAATATTAACAATCGTATATTATGTTGTTCAACATCCAAATAATACAATTTAACAATTAATTACGGGATTGTTGTATGTTTTTCAATAAAATCAGAACCCAAAAACTGATACAGAAAATTTAGATTATCCATTGTCTACTATTCAGGGAAATAACTCTGAAAAATAATTAACAAAAATACATTAATCCTAGAAAGCAAAAAAGCCCAGCATCGCTGCTGGGCTCGTATATTTAAAAGTCTGGCGGCACCCTACTCTCACATGGGTAATACCCACACTACCATCGGCACTACGGCGTTTCACTTCTGAGTTCGGCATGGGGT
>NZ_NASD01000012.1 GCF_002142155.1 Gilliamella apis
ATATTAAATATTATAACATTATAATTTATAGTGAAAAATTGGGTAATGTAGGGTATTTCATGTAATATTAATACCCTATATTTTATGTACTATATCTTACGAGGTCTACCTACTCTGAAACTTATTATTTTCTTAATATCTTGATTGCCTTTAAAAAAATCATTGGCATTTACATTAAATAACTTTTTATTTTTATTATTAAATTTATTTGAGATTTTATTACAATTAGCCAATGTATTAAATAAATGCTCTTTCGTATTTTGATAAACTGGTATTCCATTTGGAACATAATATTCTAAATAGTTATCTAAAATATGATTTTCAATTGCATATCTGATTATATTTAATCTTTGAACATCAACAGTATAATTGTCAAAACAATCTGCTTTACTTTTTTGAATTAGGTAAAGTTTATTTTTTGCATCTTGTTCATTAACATATATATCTTCAAATCTAACTAAAAATGGTTTTTTAACATAATAAAAAAAATCTGGTATTAAATGGAATGTTGTTAAAACACCTCCATTAATGCAATCTATAGAGATATTTTCTTCTTTAAGAAATATTTTATTAATTAAAATACCATTGTTTTGTAATCCAAAGCATTTTGTATCTAATCGATAAAAACTAAAAGTATCATCTATTTCGCCTAATATAATACTATCTTTGTATCCCCATTGATTGGGCGATAATGAACATTCTTCTAAAAAATCATCTATTGTTATACGATAACTTTTTATTTTTTCTTTAGTATAATAATCTCCTAATAACCAGCAGTAATTATTTAAAATCAATTGAGTATTTTGAGGAACTCTAATATAAAAATAATCCATATCCCTTATAAGGTTGGATAACTGTAATCTATTATCTTTGTTTTTTTCTTTTTTATTTTGAATTATGGAAGGACAAACTGATGTTATAGATGTCAATACAGAATCATCGGGAAATTTAGTATTAAGATCTTTTGCTTTATCAAGAATTTTAGTAAATTCTTTTATTCTTATACAAAAATATTTATAGGCAAATTCAGTTATGAAATCCTTTTCAGGGTAAAAGAAATCACTAAACCTCTTCATTATTTGTCTTCCATCTGAATCATAAAGATAGATATCATTAAGTCGGTAAAATCCTCTCAATATATTTAAACAAACTTTAAATCGTGATGGATTTATTAAAATTTTATCTACTTGCTCAGGAAATTCTGTTAGCAATCTTTCATATGCATCATCAAAAGAAATTTTGTTAAAATTACTACACATAAACAGATAATATTGAATTAAAAATTAATTTGACTAAATAATATCAGAAATATCATAACTGGTAACCCTCAAATTATCTATGTGATCACACCATCTTTGCAACCATTCTCTACATTGATCGGCATAGCTATATAAATTATATGTTCCTACTATTCCTTTTGGTGAATGACCTAATACTGCTTCAGCAACTTCTGTTGGACAGTTTAGTTGTGCTAATCCAGTTCTAACTGTCCTTCTCAAATCGTGGGGAGTCCAATCCTCAATATCTAACATTCTATTCTTTTGTTTCAAATAACTTAATTTTTTAGAAAGAGAATTTTGATTATTTCCCCTTTTAGGAAAAATATATTCCAATGTGTTGTCCTTTTTAATTTCCTGCAATAATTCACATGCTTGTTTTGATAACTGAACAGCATGTGATGTATTGTTTTTAGCAATCGGAATTAGAAATGTTTTATTCGATAAATCAATATGTTCCCATTTAGCATTACACCATTCACCTGTTCTGCATCCTGTATATAAAGTTAATAAAAAAATATTTTTTATATCTTTAGGTAGTGGACATTCAGGTAACCATTGCAAAAATTTTTTAAGTTCCAGAATACTAAAATGACGTATTTTTGATGGATTTGTGAATTTTATTTTTGATTTGAGTAAAGTTCTCTTTGCTAATAGTGCAGGGTTAGTAATACTTTCATCAAGCACATCCAAACCTATAGCATAATCAAATACTGATACTAATAGATTTAGCATAAATTTCGCTTGTGTTTTTGCATTTCTATTAATAACATCCATTATAAGAGAGATTATTTGTTTTTTTGTTATATCCGTTGCTTTATATTTACCTAATTTTTTAATTGGATCTGAATAAAGTGTTCTCCTGACTTCTTTCTGATATTTTGATATTTTTGAATCGTTTATAATATTATCTGATTTACCTTTTCTGACTTCTATATATTTTATCAAATATAAATCTATTAAATCTTTAAATGTTTCACTT
Source organism: Gilliamella apis (assembly GCF_002142155.1). Taxonomy (GTDB): domain Bacteria; phylum Pseudomonadota; class Gammaproteobacteria; order Enterobacterales; family Orbaceae; genus Gilliamella; species Gilliamella apis. The sequence continues at coordinate 2,260 of NZ_NASD01000012.1, forward strand.
TTACTTTGGCATTTTTTAACTACATTCTTTTGTTGTTTAATTTCATCTGCTGGAGAACCTCCATTTCGACGAATTTGTTTTAATTTTTGTAATTCTACCCTTGCTTTTGATAAGGACATATCAGGGTAATCGCCGAACTTTATTTCTCTACTTTTTTTAGTTCCCAACTCTTCATAGCGATAAAAAAAAGAAGTTTTTTTGGTTTTTGGTGATTTTTTTACAATTAAACCTCTATTTTCATTTGTATCAGTTAGTCTACTTCCGTTCTTCATATTTTTAATTTTTAAATCTACCAAAGGTTGTTTCTTACCACTCATATAATGACTTTTTCCTATTATCTTTTTAATCAATAAATCACTAAAAAATCCTCAAAAAATATCACAGGATTCTCTAAAATTTATAACAGTTTTTATTACAGTTATAAATAAGATTATATGATATTTTATGACATAATTTGAAACAAAAAGAAACAATAAAAATGATAGTTACATGAATATATTTACTTTTATTAAAGATATCTGGTTCTCATTCAATCAGAATTTATTGATTTTCTACTTTTCTTTCACAAAAAGACAGTAATTAACCATTATTATTTGCTCTTAAGGTTTTGTTAATCTGCTTTTGTTAGTTTAGTTACCATTATTAATTGTGAATAATAGTAGCTATGCAAAAGTTAGATAATTCTCCAGATTTTAATTGGTGTTCATTGCTCTATGTAATTTTATTTTTTTGTTACTTTTCTTGTAGTTTGCAACTCTATATTGCGTTGTCTGGACATGCTAATTTTATTGGCTTTCGTGATTCAATTATTTACAGCATGATTTGGCTAGTACCGGTATTATTTTTTCCTCGTTATACCAAAAAAATTGCTACTGTTTATGGCATTATAATTGGGGGATTATCATTAATTTCTATTGGTTATTTTACCATATATCGGCAAGAGTTTTCACAGAGTGTCTTTTTTGTAATGGCCGAGTCAAATTATAACGAATCACATGAATTTATCTCTCAATATTTAAGCATTAAGTTAGTTATAGTATTGCTGATCTATATTTTGCTTGGGTTTTTTCTATGGCTTAAAGTTAAACCTGTTTATGTTAAAAATATGACTAAATGGTTAGTGTCGATAATTATTGTTATTTATGCATTAATGCCATTGTGTATTGGTGTTGTAATAAAAAAAATGTCATTTTCACAAGCAACTCAGCATTTACAAGAACGTATGGAAACTACAGTTCCTTGGCAATTGATCAACAGTTATTTAGCATATCGTTCACAATTGTCGAATATGGAGAATATTTTAAATCATCTGCAAACACTGCCTGAGTTTGAAAATTTAACGGATGCTAATGGTGATACGCCAAGAACATTAGTGTTAGTGATTGGTGAATCGACTACACGTAATCGTATGGGAATTTATGGTTATGAACGCAATACTACGCCGTTGATTGAACAATTTAAGCAAGATAATCCTGATTTTGTTGTGTTTAATGATGTGGTTTCATCAAGACCTTATACTATTGAAATATTACAGCAAGCCCTAACTTTGGCAGATGAACAAAATCCAGATTTATATCTTAGCAAACCATCTCTTATTCACCTTATGAAGCAAGCTGGTTATAAAACCTTTTGGATCACTAATCAACAGACTATGACAAAACGTAATACGATGTTAACTATGTTTTCTAAACAAGCTGATGAACAGTTTTATATGAATAACGATCGTAATCAAAGTTCACGACAATATGACTCATCGGTATTTGAACCATTTAAAAAAGTATTACATGATCCTGCTGAAAAGAAATTTATCGTCATTCACCTGCTTGGTACGCATATGAAATATGAATTGCGCTATCCTCAAAGTACTGATTATCAGCGTTTTAATAATAGATCAGATTTAGCATTTAAACTTGATGATGATAAGTTAAAGGTTTATAACAGTTATGATAATGCAATAACCTATAATGACTTTGTAACAACCAAACTATTTAATTTATTTAAAGATAGTCAGGAAAATGGTTTTATGTTGTATTTTTCTGATCATGGTGAAGATGTTTATCAAACCCCTCCGCATGATATTCTAGGTCGTAATGAAAAAGCGCCTACTAAGGTGATGTATACTGTACCATTCATGCTATGGCAGTCACCAAAATGGCTAGCTAGTCATCCTAATAACTATCAGTCCTATGTGAATAGAAAATTCAGTACTCAAGACTTGATTCATACTTGGTCTGATTTAGCTGGGCTTAGTTATAAATCCTATACTCCAGAAAAAAGTATAATAAATCCGAAATTTGAACAACCAATTCGTTGGATTGGCGATCCTCATGATAAAAAAGGCTTAACTGATTTTGATAAGTTAACTAAATAATAGTGAGTAATTTGCAGATAAAGTTAAGGTGTGATATTGTATATTTATACAGTTATTTTTTTAATGCTATTACACCTATTATGCGAAAAATTATTCATGTCGATATGGATTGTTTTTATGCCGCTGTCGAAATGAGAGACAATCCCCGTTATCGCAATATTCCTATTGCGGTAGGGGGTGATCCGCGTAAGCGAGGTGTGGTATCAACTGCAAATTACTTAGCTCGTCAATTTGGTGTCCATAGTGCGATGTCCATGGCCCAGGCAATTAAGCTCTGTCCTAATCTTAAAGTTATCCCCGGTCGACATGCTGTTTATAAAGAAGTTTCTAATCAAATTCAGCAAATCTTTAAACGATATACTCAAGCTATTGAAACTCTCTCCCTTGATGAAGCTTATTTAGATGTGACTGATTGTAAGCTTTTTCACGGCTCAGCTACTTTAATTGCTCAAGATATCCGTCAAGCGATATATAAAGAACTCGAACTCACTGCTTCGGCAGGTGTTGCTCCACTTAAGTTCTTAGCCAAAATAGCTTCTGACATGAATAAGCCTAACGGACAGTATGTAATTACACCTGAACAAGTAGGGAGTTTTATTGAACAGTTACCGCTAAAAAAAATTCCTGGTGTGGGTAAAGTAACTGAGAAAAAGCTAACTGAATTGGGATTATATACTTGTAAGGATGTTGTCAATTATGACCTAACAAAATTGCTTAATCAGTTTGGTAAGTTTGGTCGAATTTTATATGAACGTTGTCAAGGTATAGATGAACGTGAAGTTTGTAATGACAGACAACGTAAATCCGTAGGCGTAGAGCGTACTTTAGTTGATGATATTCATAGTTGGGATGAGTGTTTAGCTCAATTTGATCCTTTATTTGATGAACTCGAAAAAAGATTAAGCAAAGTTCGTGCTGATTTATCGATTGCAAGGCAAGGTGTCAAATTTAAATTTGATGATTTTCAACTGACAACTCAAGAGCATGTATGGTCAAAATTGGATAAGGATGATCTGATTGAACAGGCTTATAAAGTGTGGTCAGAAAGACGAAATAATCGAGGTATAAGATTAATTGGTTTTCATGTCACTTTAATAGATCCTCAAGTTGAAAAACAGCTAATTTTTCAATTTTGATTGCTAACTGACGATCAAATAGTTATTTTTTACTGTTAGATCATGGTGAGATTTGTTAATGATAAAGGATCTGATTTAATTTTGATAAATCAGATCCTTGATTGTTATTTTGAATATATAGCTAAATGATTATTTTAAATTTTGACCATTAGTCTTAATCACATTTTTATACCATTCAAATGATTCTTTTTTATAGCGTTTCATACTGCCGTTACCTTCATTGTCACGATCAACATAAATTACGCCATAGCGTTTTTTCATTTCTCCAGTAGTGAAAGATACTACGTCGATAATTCCCCATGCTGTATAACCAATCACATCAACACCATCGTAATCCATCGCTTTTTGCATCGCTTTGATATGAGCGCCAAGGTATTCAATACGTGGTTTATCATGAATTTGGTTATCATGTTCTAGTTCATCTATCGCACCAAAACCATTTTCAACAATGAATAGTGGTAATTGATAACGATCATATAAACGGTTAAGAGTATAACGTAATCCTTCTGGATCGATTGGCCATCCCCAGTCACTGCTTTTAATGTATGGATTTTCTACCGCATTTGGTAGCGCACCATTGACGATATTGTCACGATGGTCATTTTTAGCATCAGCTTTTACCACTGTTGACATGTAATAACTAAAGCCAATGTAGTCAACTGTTCCTTGTTTTAAACAGGCTAAATCATCTTCAGTGATGTCAAGTTTGTAACCTTCTCGTTCAAACTCTTTTAATGCATAAGCAGGGTAATAACCACGTACATGTACATCAGGGAAGAAGAAGCGTTGATGCATAGCGATTTCTGATGCCATCATATCTTCAGGATTACAAGAATATGGATAGATTGGTACATGCGAAATCATACAACCAATTTCAAAATCAGGATTAATTTTTTTACCAGCAATAACTGCTTTAGCACTGGCTAATAATTCATAGTGAGCCACTTGATAAAGTACTTCTTGTGGATTTTCACCAGGTTTAACTTGCACACCTGAATTAGTCCAAAAGAAGATTGGATTACTGGTATCCATTTGATTATTAATTTCGTTGAACGTCATCCAATATTTGACTTTATTTTTGTAGCGCTCAAAACAACTAATTGCGAAACGTTCGAAAAATTCAACGGTTTTACGATTTCTAAATCCACCATAATGACGAGCAATATGTAATGGAATTTCAAAGTGTGAAAGGGTGATAACCGGTTCAATTCCATTAGCAATAAGTTCATCAAACACATCATCATAAAACTGTAGACCAGCTTCATTTGGTTCTAACTCATCACCATTAGGAAAGATTCGTGTCCAAGCAATTGAAGTACGTAAACATTTCAAACCTAATTCAGCAAATAACTTAATATCCTCTTTATAATGATGATAAAAATCAATTGCAGTGTGATTTGGATAAAATTTACCTGCTTCGATATCTTGAGTGATTTGTCTTGCAACGCCATGAGCACCAGCGGTCATGACATCAACCACGCTCGGTCCTTTGCCCCCTTCATTCCAGCCGCCTTCAAATTGGTGGGCTGCTAATGCACCACCCCATAAAAATGGTTTTTTAGTCATTTTTGGTTCCTTGTTATTGCTTAATTTCAAATAAGATATCGTCAAGATTTACTTCAGTTTTATCAGTTAATGTGATCAATTGGTATTGATCAGTATTAACAATAATAATCGGTGTAATTAATGGGTAACCAGCTTGTTTAATTGCTTGTGGATCAAAGCTAATTAATAAATCACCCGTTTTAACTTGTTGTCCCATACTTACATGGTAACTAAATTCATTGTTAGTCAGATTAACAGTATCAATACCAACGTGAATTAATAATTCTACGCCATTATCTAAAGTTAAACCGATAGCATGTTTTGAACTTTCAAAAACGGCGGTCACTTTACCATTATAAGGTGCATAAACATGGTTCTCAGTTGGTTCTATCGCAATACCTTCACCCATCAATTTTTGAGCAAATGCGGGATCTGGAACTTCACTTAGTGGGTATACTTTACCAATCATTGGACTTGTTACATCGATTTCGTCGATAACGATTTTTGGTGTATCGTCTTCAACAGGTACATTATTTGCTTTTGTTTCATTAGTCCCAAAAATTTGTAGAAGTAGGACTGGGCCAAATAACGCAATGGCTGAACCAAGTGCAACACCGATGAACGAACCATAATGTTCTGGATTAATTGCATTAACGATGGTTAATGGTCCAGGTAATGCTGCATAAGTATAGTAGTAAGGTGTAAAGAAGCCAGCAGCAATACCACCAAGAGCACCACAGACACAACCATAGATAAATGGTGTTTTGAAACGTAAGTTAACCCCGTAAATAGCCGGTTCAGTGATACCAAATAGACCAGTGATAAATGCTGATAAAGAGACACCTTTCATTTCTTTAGAACGCGTTTTGATATAGAAGCCTAGTGCAGCACCAACTTGACCGATTACGGCAATAGTTTGGTAAGCTTGGAAAGAGTCTTTACCGTATTGGCTAATATTTTCGATAATCACAGGTGTAATACCCCAATGGACGCCGAAAATAACAAGTACTTGCCAAAATGCGCCAATAATGCCACCGGCAACCCATGGAGCAAGATTAACAATCCAGTTATAACCACTAGCAATATAATGTGCAGCACCAGCAGTAAGTGGACCAATCGCAACTAAAGTCAATGGCACCATAATCACTAGACTGATTAATGGCATTAATAGCGGTTTAATAATGCTATGTAATCTAGGCTCTAAGAAACGCTCTAGATAAGATAGCAACCAAACTAAAAATAGCGGTGGCAATACGGTTGAGCTATAAGTAGTTTCAGACAGTGCTAATCCAAAAAGATTAATCTCTTGTCCTGATTTAATCATAGCTGCCAATTCGGCCCATGTTGGTGAAAGTAGGGCTGCACAGCAAGCTACTGCAATATAGATGTTGCAACGGAAATGTTGCGATGCGGTAATGGCAATAAAAATAGGTAAAAATGCGAATGGAGCCCAAGAAATAAAGTTAAATACTTGGCAAGTACCTGTTGCTTCAAATTCTGGGAAAGCTAGCTTAATTAAAATCAAGATACCTTGTAATATCCCTGCACCAGCTAATACATAAACAAATGGGGCAAAAACGGCTGACATAGTGGCAATAACACGGTTTAAAATGCTACTTTTACTATTTACATCAACTTTATTACCACCTTTAATTAATTGGGTAAAGGCATTATAGACTTTATCTACATTAGTACCGATAACAATCTGAATTTGACCACCTTTTTCAACCACAGTGATAACGCCTGGGAATTTTGCAATATTTTCTTTAGCGTTTTCTGGCGTTTGTTGCGTAACTAAACGCAAACGAGTGGCACAACGAGCTACGGTAACAATATTTTCTTCACCGCCTAACTCATTTAATATATCAACTGCCAATTTATTATAATCTCTAATTTTAGATGACATTAATTATGCTCCTTTCAACAGGTAAGAGAGCTTATATTATCCTTAAATTAAAAATTGTTAATGACCAATTTTATTGTTTGTGATCTAGATCCCGTTTTCTCGTAATTTTGATTTAATAATTAATTTACAGGTATAGAATAAAAACTATTTATAACAATAATAAAGAATAACAAATGTTAAAATATCAAGATATAGCGGAAAAAATCCAGCAAGCAATTTATCAGCAAGATTTGCCTAAAGGTACGCAATTACCAAATATTGAAGGTTTAATTCAGCAATATCAAGTTAGCCGAACTACTATTATTAAGGCTCTAAATCGTCTTGAAAGACATGGCGTAATTTATCAAATCCAAGGTAGTGGTATCTTTGTTCGACAACCGAAAAAACAAGGTTATCTAAATTTTCTGGAAAGTCATGGTTTTAGTGTCGATCTCAATGATTTACCTGGCTCATCGCAAGTATTTAATGTTGATGTTATTCAACCTAATGCTAAAGTTAAAGAAAACCTTCAGTGTGAAGATGATGAATATGTCTATTATATAAAGCGATTACGTTTGGTTGAAGATAAAGTATACGGTTTTGAACAATCTTATTATCGAAAAAATATAATTTCTTATTTAAATAAAGAAATTGCCGAAAACTCAATCTTTAGTTATGTAAAAGATATTTGTAAGGTCAATATCGGTTTTTCAGATAAATATTTTAAAGCCATAAAATTGGATGAAGATATCGCTCCTTATTTGGGTTTAAAGGCCGGCGATCCCGCTTTATGTGTTGAAGAGATCTTTTATACTTCTTCTGGTGAACCTTTCGATTTTTCACAAATTATCTATCATTACGATAATGCGAAATTCTTTGTTCAAAGTCATTCAAAATAGTCTGCAAGATTTCATTTAGTTAATAAATTATTAACCAAATGAAATCTAATCAATCTAAAGACTTTATATAAATTTACATCAAATTAGTTTTGCTCGACCTTTTTAAGAGTTTCGAATGAGCCTGATAAGGTTAGGGTGATTTCATATTCAGGTGGTGTATAAATATCAACATTACTATAGTTCTTCATTGAAACCATTTTGCCCATCATTTGATCACTACTAGAGTTATTTCTTTCATAAATTGCTTCAGGATATCTTGATTGAATTTCAAGTGAAATAGGTGCACCAACGACATATTGTTTAGCTATTAAGCGTTCAACTTTAGTGGTTAATTGGTTTAATAAAAGAGTTTCATGCTCTTTTACTGCGGTTTGAATGGCTTGTGGTGATACGCTATAAGAGATGTTATTATTGACTTCCATTTTTAACTCTTGTGCTTTAGCAATGATCTTACCGATAAGATCGAGTTTATCTGTTTTTATTTTTAAAGTGTTATTAACAAAATAACGTTGCTCATTAATTTTGTTTGTATCAATTTTTCGGACAAACGAGCTCTTAATTGAAATATTTGTTAAACCGATATTTTTTAAATCATTGGCGATATTAGTATATTTTTGGTATAGATCTTCTTTTGCTTTACTTTCACTATTAGCGACTGCAGTAATTTGGAATAGATAATAGTTAGTTAACTTCTCTTCTTCAAGCTGAGAAATATCATTTATATTATATTTATCAAGGGCTTTATTTAGATTGATAAAACTGTCATTATCATCAATAGTTAATACAATATTAAGAAACGCTTGATAATGGTTATCTTCTTGATTGTTTTCTTTCGCAATTGTTTTAACTCTGTTTTTGTAGTCTATGGTGACTAAATTATCATCGGTGATATTAAGTGTGTTTAGGTAATTTTTTAATTTCTTCATTGTCTCAACGTTAAGATCTGAAGCTTCAGTAGGTGTTGCACCTTCTGTTTCTAAAGTAATAGAAAATTCAACTGTATCAGGTTTTAATTTAATGCTATCAATAATACTTGAATTAATTTGCCCCACAGGAATGAGATCTTTTCCATATTTTAATTGTTGCAGTTCTAAATAAGAGTTACTGACGTTTAACTCGTTATAGTTTGCCTGAGATGGAAATATGGTGCTTATATTGAGTAACAAAATTAATATAAATGTTTTTTTCATTTTATTTCCTTAATTCAGTCTAGAGAAATGGGCTTAAGTAAATTAATGTAGAAAGATAAGACAAATTATAATTAATTTAATTGAAAAGTTGTCAAATAATTGTAAAAACTTGCAAATATAAAAAAAGCGTCTTACGACGCTTGGTTATTTAATGCCATATTCAGAACGATATGCTTCGACTTGGACTACTTGGTCTTTACGTGATGGATCACGATAAAGATATTGGATCAAATCATCTAAAGTGATAATCGAAATTACGTCACAACTATAAGTTTGTTTGATTTCTTGAATAGCGGATAATTCACCTCTACCTTTTTCTTGACGATCAAGACAGATTAATACGCCAGCAAGTTTAGATTGATTATCTTCTAAAATTCGCATTGATTCACGAATTGCAGTACCAGCGGTAATTACATCATCAACTAACATGACGCGTTGTTGATAAATAGAACTACCAACTAAATTACCACCTTCACCATGATCTTTAGCTTCTTTTCGGTTAAAGCAATAAGGTACATCAACATTGTGGTGCTCGGATAAAGCCACAACTGTAGATGAGACAATTGGGATACCTTTATAGGCAGGACCAAAGATGACATCATATTTTAAATTTGCATCCATTAATGCAGCGGCATAAAAACGACCTAATAACGCCAAATCCTTTCCGGTATTAAATAGTCCTGCATTAAAAAAATAGGGACTTTTCCGTCCTGATTTTAAGGTAAACTCACCAAATTTTAATGCTTGCCTATCTAAAGCAAATTCTATAAATTCACTCTTATATGATTTCATCGATCCTCTCCAATTAATCTTTTAAAGCTTGTTTTTGTGCTTCTATAATGGTTGTAATGCCATTTTTTGCCAGTTCTAATAAAGTTAATAATTCTTCATGACTAAATGGTTCACCTTCGGCAGTACCTTGAACTTCAATGATGCGACCATCATCAGTCATTACCACATTCATATCGGTTTCGGCATTAGAATCTTCAATATATTCTAAGTCGCATACCGCTTCACTATTAACAATGCCTACCGATACGGCAGCCACTAAAGATTTAATTGGGTTTTGCTTTATTTTACCACTTGCTAACATCATGTTTATTGCGTCAACTAATGCCACACAAGCACCAGTTATTGATGCTGTTCTAGTGCCTCCATCAGCTTGGATAACATCACAATCTAATGTAATGGTATATTCCCCTAATAATTTTAGATCAATCATTGCGCGTAATGAACGGGCAATAAGGCGTTGGATTTCCATGGTACGGCCTGTTTGTTTTCCTTTTGCCGCTTCACGTTGAGTTCTTGAATTGGTTGCTCGAGGCAACATACCATATTCAGCGGTTACCCAACCTTGATTTTGACCTTTTAAAAAGCGAGGTACAGATTCTTCAATTGTTGCATTACAAAGTACTTTTGTTTCACCAAACTCGACTAATACAGAACCTTCTGCATGCTTAGTGTAATGACGGGTTATTTTGATTGGGCGGACTTGTTCCGCGGATCGACCAGACGGGCGCATGCAATTCTCCAGCAGTTTTATTTTAAAATTTATCTTTGAACTTATTAAATCATTTAGGAGGACATCAACAAGAAAGCGTTGATGTTTAGCCTAAGCTAAGAGCACATTATACAGAATTTGTGATACAATGCCCAGCAAGTTTTTTATAAATTTAGGACCTATTATGATTTCTAGTATGACCGCATATGCGCGAAAAGAGTTGAACCAATCATGGGGTAGTGCTTCTTGGGAGTTACGTTCGGTCAATCAACGCTACTTAGAAACCTATATTCGTTTACCCGAACAGTTTCGTTCTCTTGAGCCAATTATTCGTGAACGACTTCGTGCACGATTAACGCGCGGAAAAGTCGAATGTAATTTACGTTTCGAATTAGATCCCGCAGCACAACATCAAGAATTGTCATTAAACATTGAACTTGCTAAACAAATATTAGCTGCTGGTGATTGGATAAAACGTGAGTATCAAACGGGACAAATAAATCCGCTTGATGTTTTACGTTGGCCTGGTGTCATGTCAAGCAAAGAACAAAATTTGGATACTATTTCGCAAGAAATTTTGGCCTTACTTGAAACCGCAATTGATGAGTTTATCGCCGTTCGGGAGCGTGAAGGTAAAGCGCTTTGTGAATTAATTACTCAACGCTTAGAAGCGATAACCGTGGAAGTTGATAAAATTCGCACTTGGATGCCGCAGATTTTAGAATGGCAAAAAGAACGATTAAAAAGTAAGCTTGAAGAAGCTAATATTGATCTTGATAATTCACGTTTAGAACAAGAAATTGTTATGGTAGCCCAAAAAATTGATGTCGCTGAAGAACTAGATCGGTTAATGACGCATGTTAACGAAACATATTCGATCTTAAAGAAAAATGAGGCAGTAGGTCGTCGACTCGATTTTATGATGCAAGAGTTCAACCGTGAATCCAATACTATTGCTTCAAAATCGATTAATGCTGATGTAACCGCTAGCGCGATTGAACTCAAAGTGTTGATTGAGCAAATCCGCGAGCAAGTACAAAATATCGAATAATTTACTTGTTGATGAATCAGTATCTCGGTATTTTTGCTGTTATTTTGGCATCGCTATTATGGGGCACAACTGGCACAGCAGCCACTTTTGCTCCTACTTTATCTCCTTTATTTATTGGTTCCTTCGCAATGGGCATTGGTGGGATATTGCAATGCGGATTAGCCATTTATAATATCAAGCAAAACCACTCATTATTAACAGCTCATAGCCGTTTTTTAGTTGTAGGTGCCTTAGCCGTAGCTATCTATCCTTTGGCATTTTATTCATCGATGCGTTTATCGGGTGTTACTATCGGCACGGTTGTTTCAATAGGATCAGCGCCAATCTTATCAGCTATAATTGAATATATTAGTCGTGATTTCCAAGTGACAAAACAATGGGTTATTGGTGCTTTATTGGGTATTATCGGCATGACTATGTTAGCATTTTCTGAAAATGCTTCGACCGCAGTTGAATATAATCATGTTGGTTTGGGGATTTTATTAGGACTTATTGCTGGTTTTACTTATGCTCTTTACTCATGGTCAGCACGACAATTAATGTTAAAAGGTATAGATAGCAAAGCGGCCATGGGTGCTACATTTGGTTGTGGTGGTTTATTACTGATTCCAGTGATGCTAATAACGGGAACGACATTTTTTGCAGCATGGAATAATATTGCAGTTGGCTGTTATATGGCATTGATTCCAATGTTTTTAGGATATCTATGCTATGGATATGGATTATCGAAAATATCTGCCAGTTTAGCAACTACTATTAGTCTATTGGAACCGGTTATTGCTGCAATTCTCGCTATGTTAATTGTTGGCGAATCGCTGTCATTAATAGCTTGGATTGGTATGTTATTTATCTTTGTCTGTTTGATTATAGTTACATTATCAAGCGTAATTAATAATTAAAAACGATATTATTAATTGAATTTAATTGAACGATTGAATTATTGAACTAAAGACAATAATTTCACTAATCTGATCATTGATTTGCTGATAACTAAGAATAGATTAATTTTCTAATTTGACTGTCTTGTATTCCTATTTTAAACCTCTAAAATCTATCTTTTCTTCTACTTGAAAATCAATTAAATATTGCTAATATAATGATATTATTTTTGTTGTAAATATATAAAAATATTAAAGGATGAAAAGGAATAACTAATATGAAAAAAATGCTTACAAGTGGTTTATTAATTTTATTTTTTGCATGTTCGGTTAATGCAGCTAAATATGATAATGTACCATATGATGAAGTACTAAAAATTGCCACCGAGCAAAATGATCCAGTTGCACTAAATGAGTTAGGTTATAGATACCTCAATGGGGTAGAAGGTGTTGAAAAAGATACCGTAAAAGCGAGAGAATGGTTTGATAAAGCTATTGCACAAGGCAGTGGAACAGCCGAATCCAATGTAGGTACTATGTATGATAAAGGTAATGGCGTTGAACAAGACTATGCTAAAGCGAAAGAGTGGTATGAAAAAGGTGTTGCAAAAAATGATAAGTATGCGCAATTAAATTTAGGTGGCATGTATAAAGAAGGACGAGGTGTTGAAAAAGATCCATTAAAAGCAAAAGAACTACTTGAAAAATCGGCAGAACAAGGTTTGTCTTATGCTCAATCTTTTTTAGGTGATATGTATTTTTTTGGTCAAGGTATTAAAAAAGATGTAATTAAAGCTCGATACTGGTATGAAAAAGCAGCTGAACAAGGTATACCTGAAGCCCAGTTTAATTTAGCTGTCATGTATGAAAATGGCGTGGCTGGCCTAAAAAAAGATCATGATAAAGCGATGGATTTATTTGAAAAAGCTTGTGAAGGCGGTGTGGAGCATCCAATTTGTCAATAATTTTTGATTAATTAAAATTTAGTTTTAGTGAGAATTAATTAAACGACAGCTAAATTGAAATTTAAAAGGCGGGCTTAATCCGCCTTTTTCATTTTTTAGAGTTATAAAATCAATCTTCATTAACTAACTGCTTAATATAAAAGAGCTTAAGCTAAACGATGTCTTCTTTTTATCGATTTGAAATACCAATATAACGCGGCATAAGCGATACCTGTTGATAAAAGGTCTGCCGTTGGTGATGCAGCCCAAACGCCATCTAAATCGAAGAATAATGGAAGAATATAAAGCGTTGGTAATAAAATTAAAAGTTGTCTTGAAAGGCTTAACAAAATAGAAATCTTTGCCATCCCGATACATTGGAAAAAACTAGTTGTTACCATTTGAAAGCCGACAAACGCAAATGAAAACGTAGTATAACGTAGTGCAATGGCGGATATTGCCACTAAATCGACATCAGAACTAAACGCTTTAACCAGCACGTCAGGAATAAAGCAACCAAATATAAAGCCTACACTGGTGATAACTGTGGCAATTTTAACTGCATAGATAAAGGTTTCTTTCACTCGGACATAATTTTTAGAGCCGTAATTATAACCAATAATCGGTTGCATACCTTGATTTACACCAATGACAATCATGATAATCAGTGTAATTAATCGGTTAGCATTAGAATAACCGGCGATCGCATCATCACTTGAAACATGTGAAATGGGGGCATAACGGGTTAACTGCCAGTTTATAAAAACAACTACCACTGAGGCGGCAACTTGCATGGCAAATGGTGACATGCCAATGGATAAAATTGCTTTAATGTAGCTTAAATTAAGTCTAAAGTTACGACGATATAGCTTTATATTACTGTTTTTGCTAATAAAGTGTTGCATCACAAATAAAAAGCTTATGAACATTGAGAGTGTGGTAGCAAAAGCTGCTCCTCTCATTCCCCAACCTAAACCTATAATAAAAATTGGCGCTAAAATAATGTTGGCGATCACACTAATAAACATGGTTACCATTGCTTTAAATGGGTAACCGCTTGCGCGCATCATATTGTTATAATTGAATGTTAATGTGATAAAAATACTACCCGGTAAAAATACTTCTAAAAACTCACGAGCATAAATATGGTTGGTTGAGCTTGAACCAATAAAGTGCAAAACAGGATCGATAAAATAGAGTAGTAAGGCTAAAGTGATACCACTAAGTACGGCAGTTAACATAAAAGATGTTCCCGCTACTTTTTCAGCTTTATCTATTTCACCTCGGCCTAAAAATATAGATATTCGGCTGGCTGAACCAATACCTACCAACATGCCAATACCCGCAGCAAGATTCATAACTGGTAAAATAATACCAGCGCCACTTAGTGCTTCACGACCAATCCAATGGCCAATAAAAATTCCATCAATAATGTTATACAGCGTATTCACTGTTGTGCCGATAATAGATGGAAGCGCATATTGCCAAAACAATAAGCTGATTTTTTTATGTTTAAAATCATCATAAATATCGTGTGAGTTTGTCATTTTGATTCACATTGATAAAAGGTTAAAAGTTATAAAGAAGTTTTAGAACAAGGATATGTAAAGTATAAAATTGACAATAAGAATGTTGCTTAGTTTAGCAGAGTTATAAATTGATGATAGCACTTTTTTAGTGCTTTGTTAAAATAGACACTATTAAATTGTCGATCCAAATAGGAATCTCCATGAGCGTACAAATTGAGAATATAGTTCTACATAAATTAATTAGAAAAAGTGATACTGAAATTGAACTACAACTTCGTGATTCACTCCTCGGTAATGAACAAGCTGTTGCTAACTTGATTGAAGATATTAATAGAATTTACAACAATAAAAGTAAAGCATATGGTTTATTTAATAGTGAAAGTCTTTTTGAACAATCACTTAAAGAGTTACGTTTAGGTAATCAAAATTTTCTTAATTTTAGTCAAGAATCAACCAAACAGTTGCGTAATGAATTAGCCAAATATCCATTTGCAGAAGGTGGTACTGTTATTTTTTGCCACTATCGATACCTTGCCGTTGAATATCTAATTATTGCTGTATTAAATAGTTGCTTAAGCATGTTAGTTAATGAGGAGCTTAATATCTCTGAAACTCAGTATCTAGATATCGATCATGCTGATATTATTGCCCGTATTGATATTACTGAATGGCAAACGGCACCAGAATCAAAACGTTATTTAACTTTCTTAAAAGGCCGAGTAGGGCGAAAAGTATCTGATTTTTTCATGGATTACTTAGGTGCTAGTGAAGGATTAGATGCAAAAGCGCAAAATAAAACTCTTGTTAAAGCGGTAGATGATTACTGTCAAGAGATGCAATTTGACAAACAAGATAAAACCAATGCTCGTGAAAATGTCTATAACTATTGTCAAGCTCAATTACAAGCAGGGGAAGAGATAGAGCTGAAAAATCTTGCTAATGAATTACCAACAAGTGACGAAAACAACTTTATGGAATTTGTAAAAAATAGCGAATATGATTTAGAAGATACATTCCCTGCTGATCGTAGTGCCTTACGTCAATTGAAAAAATTCTCCGGTAGTGGTGGTGGATTAACCCTAAGTTTTAACTCCGATCTATTAGGTGAGCGTATAAAATGGGACCCACAAACTGATTCACTCGTTATTAAGGGCGTTCCACCTAATTTACGTGATCAACTTCAACGCAATAGTGGCTCAAACGAATAATTAGGGGAAAAATATGAAATACATTGGTGCACATGTGAGTGCAGCTGGTGGTGTAGATAATGCGCCAATAAATGCTTATCAAATTGGTGCTACAGCCTTCGCTCTATTTACTAAAAATCAACGACAATGGCATGCAAAACCGCTTGAAACTGCAGTGATTGATAGTTTCAAAAAACGTTGTGAACGATATGGATTCACCAATAAACAAATTCTACCTCATGATAGTTATCTTATTAACTTAGGTAGCCCTGATAGTGAACAACTTGAAAAATCACGTACCGCGTTTTTGGACGAAATGCAACGTTGTGAACAGTTAGGCCTAACTTTGCTAAACTTTCATCCAGGTAGTCATTTACAAAAAATTTCGGTTGATGACTGTTTAGCGCGGATTGCCGAATCGATAAATATCACGCTAGATAAAACCAAAAGTGTCGTCGCTGTGATAGAAAACACAGCAGGACAAGGATCTAACCTAGGTTATAAATTTGAACATCTGGCACAAATCATCGACAAAGTAGAAGACAAAAGCCGTGTAGGTGTCTGTATTGATACCTGTCATGCCTTTGCTGCGGGTTATGACTTACGCACCGAAAAAGCCTGCAAAGAGACCTTTGATGAGTTTGAAAAAATTGTCGGTTTTAAATATTTACGAGGTATGCATTTAAACGATGCTAAAAGCGAACTTGCCAGCCATGTTGACCGTCATGACAGTTTAGGCAAAGGCACCATTGGTGAAGCTGCATTTAAATTTATTATGCAAGACTCACGAATTGATGAAATTCCACTTATTCTTGAAACTATTAACCCAGATATTTGGGCTCAAGAGATAGCATGGTTAAAAGAACAGGAAAAATAATCAAATGCGAATCAAAAAAATACTAGCGATATGTTTATTTTTCTTATTAAGTTGTAGCTTTTATGCAATTGGCAATACACGTGAGCAATTAGAGATATTTGAACTTAATCTTATTGATAATAACGGGCCAAAATTCTATTTTGTATCGGTACTCCGAGGTAGTCATATTGTTATTTATGACAAAGATGGCAATAAAAAACAATCTATTAAACCAATATTTCCTAATATAGAGGATGATTGTAAAAATGATAAACATCAATTACCTCAAAAATATCGACAAAGTTTTTTGACTGCCAGTGGCATATCCGAAACGGATAACTTATTCGTATATAATTATGAATATAATAAATTATATAGTTTTCCCATTAGTAAATTGGAGGTATTTGCAATAGGAGGCGATTGTTTACCTACTGATGAAAAATATTATCTATTTGGATTTGCATTAGCATTGAATCAACTACCTCAAGATTACGATCCTAATGATACAACGTTTGTTTATATTGGAAAGGAAAGTCCTTTTGCTCAAGAGCAACTAACTTTATTAAACTGGCAAAAAATTAGGGATAAAGAGGATAATTATTTAGCACAAGCTCATGGATTACATTACAATTTATGGACATTAGGGAAATCTCCTTGGTACCCAGATTATTACCCTAAATGTGCGGGTTTAGTGGTTAAGAATGATAAGAATAAAATCTTACTTGATGAAGTTTTAACTCAGGAATACAGCCTTCTACCTTTAAATGGCAAAGATAAAGATCATGAATACAAAAAACAATGGACGGGAAAATTATTTAAAAATAAACCATTAGTCGTGTTTGGGTGTTTCTCAATAATGGGTTGCCCAGTGATAGACTTCATTGATTCACCTTTTTCTAAATTTGACATAAAGCTACACTGCATAAATAAAAACAACTGGGTTGCCCAGTGATAGACTTTATTGATTCATCTTTTTCTAAATGTGACATAAAGCTACGCTGCGATTCTCGTTTTTATAGTTGTAAATGATATTAATTGAGAACAACTTTTTTAAGGAATAAGATAAATTATACTTAAAAATGGAAAAAACGAACAAAATAAAACAACGATAAAGACGAGCCCGTACTTGAGATTTTAAACAATAGATTGTGAGGCGTTATCAACAAGTAAAAACGCGTAATGAATTTGGTTTAAAGTATAAGTTAACGCCACCAATATTATAGCGATGGATAACTTAATGCACCATTACACGTTCATTTACATTGTCTACATTAAATGATTCAAACTTTAGTGATATTTGGTTTTGATTCGCCTTAATAGCCAGATATTGATGAATTAATACATAAGGAAGTGAATAAAATGCCAATAAAGAAAATAATACCGATATGTATGTTGTTCTTATTAAGTTGTAGTTTTTATGCAATTGGCAATACACGAGAGCAATTAGAGATATTTGAACTTAATCTTGTTGATAATAGCGAGCCAAAATTCTATTTTGTTAAGTTACTCCAAGGTAGTCATATCGTTATTTATGACAAAGATGGCAATAAAAAACAATCTATTCAACCAATATTTCCTGATAATGAGGATGGTTATAAAAAGGATAAATATCAATTGCCTCAAAAATATCGACAAAGTTTTTTGACTGCCAGTGGCATATCCGAAACGGATAACTTATTCGTATATAATTATGAATATAATAAATTGTATAGTTTTCCCATTAGTAAATTAGAGGTATTTGCAATAAAGAGCGATTGTTTACCTACTGATGAAACAAATTATCAATTTGGATTTGCATTAGAGTCGAATCAACTACCTCAAGATTACGATCCTAATGATACAACGTTTGTTTATATTGGAAAGGAAAGTCCTTTTGCTCAAGAGCAACTAACTTTATTAAACTGGCAAAAAATTAGCGATAAAGAGGATGAAGAGGATAATTATTTAGCACAAGCTCATGGATTTGATCATTACTATTTTAGCGATAAAGGTTATAATTATTTAGCTCAAACTAATGGATTACATTACTATTTAAAGCAATATCCTTCTCACCGCGATGATTATCCTAAATGTGGCAGATTAGTGATTAAGAATGAGAAGAATAAAATCTTACGTGATGATAACTATGTTTTCAGTTCGTTATACGGCGGTCTACCTTTAAATGGCAAAGATAAAGACCATGAATACAAAAAGCAATGGACGGGAAAATTGTTTAAAAACAAACCGTCAGTCGTTTTTGGCTTTTTCTTTGAGGGGGCGGAAAAGTGCCCAGTGATAGACTTTATTGATTCATCTTTTCCTAGTTATGATATAAGACTACGCTGCGATTCTCGTTTTGTATATTATAGATGTAAATAATATTAATTAAGAACAACTTTTTTAAGGAGTAAGATAAATTATTCTTAAAAATGGTAAAAACGGAGAAAATAAAACGACGATAAAGACGAGTCCATACTTGAGATTTTAAACAACAGATAGTAAAGCGTTATCAACAAGCAAAAACGCGTAATGAATTTGGTTTAAAGTATAAGTTAACGCCACCAATATTATAGCGATGGATAACTTAATGCACCATTACACGTTCATTTACATTATTTTACTTATAGTAAATGATTCAAACTTTAGTGATATTTGGTTTTGATTCGCCATAATAGCCAGATATTGATGAATTAATACATAGGGAAGTGAATAAAATGCCAATAAAGAGAATAATACCGATGTGTATATTGCTCTTATTAAGTTGTAGCTTTTATGCAATTGGCAATACACAAGAGCGATTAAAGATATTTGAACTTAATCTTGTTGATGATAGCGAGCCAAAATTCTATTTTGTATCGGTACTCTGGGGCAGTCATATTGTTATTTATGACAAAGATGGCAATAAAAAACAATCTATTCAACCAATATTTTCTGATATAGAGGATGGTTATAAAAAGGATAAATATCAATTACCTCAAAAATATCGACAAAATTTTTTGACTGCCAGTGGTATATCCGAAACAGATAGTTTATTCGTATATAATTATGAATATAATAAATTGTATAGTTTTCCCATTAGTAAATTAGAGGTATTTGCAATAAAGGATTATTGTTTTCCGACTGATGAAACATATTATCACTTTGGATTTGCATTAGCGTTGAACCAATTACCTCAAGATTACGATCCTAATGATACAACGTTTGTTTATATTGGCAAGGAAAGTCCTTTTGCTCAAGAGCAACTAACTTTATTAAACTGGCAAAAAATTAGCGATAAAGAGGATAATTATTTAGCCCAAGCTCATGGATTACATTACTATTTATGGACATTAGGGAAATCTCCTTGGTACCCAGATGATTACCCTGAATGTGCGGGTTTAGTGGTTAAGAATGATAAGAATAAAATCTTACTTGATGAAGTTTTAACTCAGGCATACAGCACTCTACCTTTAAATGGCAAAGATAAAGATCATGAATACAAAAGGCAATGGACGGGAAAATTATTTAAAAATAAACCATTAGTCGTGTTTGGGTGTTTCTCAGAAATGGGCTGCCCAGTGATAGACTTTATTGATTCACCTCTTTCTAAATATGACATAAATCTACACTGCGCTCATCGTTTTTATCCGTGTAAACGGTAGGCTCTATAGGGCCGGATATTGATGAATTAATACATAGGGAAGTGAATAAAATGCAAATAAAGAGAATAATACCGATGTGTATATTGCTCTTATTAAGTTGTAGCTTTTATGCAATTGGCAATACACAAGAGCGATTAGCGATATTTAAACTTAATCTTGTTGATGATAGCGAGCCAAAATTCTATTTTGTATCGGTACTCTGGGGCAGTCATATTGTTATTTATGACGAAGATGGCTTTAAAAAAGAATCTATTCAACCAATATTTCCTGATATAGATGATGGTTATAAAAAGTATAAATATCAATTATCTCCAAAATATCGACAAAATTTTTTGACTGCAAGTGGTATATCCGAAACCGATAATTTATTCGTATATAATTATAAATATAATAAATTGTATAGTTTTCCCATTAGTAAATTAGAGATATTTGCACTAAAAGATGATTGTTTTCCTATTGATGAAACATATTATCACTTTGGATTTGAATTAACGTTGAGCCAACTACCTCAAGATTACGATCCTAATGATACAACGTTTGTTTATATTGGAAAGGAAAATCCTTTTGCTCAACAGCAACTAACTTTATTAAACTGGCAAAAAATTAGCGATAAAAAGTATGATTATTTAGCCCAAGCACATGGATTACATTACTATTTAAAGCAACCTCCTTTTCATAGCGATTACCCTGTTTGTGGGAGTTTATTAATTAAGAATGAGAAGAATAAAATCTTACGTAATGATGACCATGCTTTAAGTTTGTTATACGGCCGTCTACCTTTAAATGGCAAAGATAAAGATCATGAATACAAAAAGCAATGGACGGGAAAGTTATTCGAAAATAAACCATTAGTCGTGTTTGGGTTTTTCTCAAAGGGGGGGAAAGAGTGCCCAGTAATAGACTTTATTGATTCATCTTTTTCAGGTCATGACATAAACCTAATCTGCTATAGTCCTCCTCATAGGTGTAGTTTTTAAACAACCATTTAAATAACAATAGGATATCTCAGGCTCTGCAATAGCAAAAAATCCGAGTTGAAAGAAATGCTGTTTAGGCGAAGTGGCGATGAAATTAGAATCACCACGGACTGCGTTCAACATAATTCGGGCAGTATGGCTTTGTGCCTGTTTAATTAAGTTATCTTTTAATTCAATGGACTTAAATTAACATATTGAACATAATCGATTAGTTTTATGATGATCTTGGATCCTTGTTGCGATAATTTAAACAAAGTAATAATTAAAGGACATAATATATTTTAATGTGTTTAATGATTTCGACTAATATCAAGTTGGTAAATTATATTTTTTAACGTTCTACATCACGTTGTTATAGCGTTAGAAAGAGTATTAGTCTTGTTTTAATCAATTAAATCCACTTTTAATTTTCTGCTGTCGCTTCGCCCTAGATCATCGATTACAGATATTTTGTAAATACCACTTTTGTTAGGAACCCAATTCAGTGTGTTTTCAACTGAACTACTCCCAAGAAAATTTTTATCGACAAACCAATATAATTTCTTAACCTCACCATCAGCAATGGCATCTAACGTAATTTTCTCATTCTCTTTATTACTTAACCTTACTTTGTAAACAACGTTTTTTAATGGTGAAGTAATCCGTGGAGGAGAACCAACATAATTTTGAGTTGTTTCGCAATGCGCACTATTAGGTGGTGTTTTTTTGGGAATTCCCGCTTTAGCAAATACTTTAACTAAGTCTGAAGACCAATATTCATAAACTTCTACATGTGTATCTTTCGGATTGAAAGGAGGACAAGCAACTTTATTGGTTTTATTATCAATCACAACAGGGCGATAAACTGTATCAATATTAATCGGTGATACACCTGGTATAAACCACGTTTTACCCTTTATCTTACACCACTGCGTAACTAAATTCCCACTAGGTAAACAAATATCCACTTGTGTTAAGTTAGGTGGAATTGCGTTTTGATAACCTTTATGATTTGGATAGTAAGCTGTTATTGAATCAATAATATTGAAAAATAGGGGAGCTGCGGCATTAGCACCAATAAAAGCATTATTGCTATGTCCATCAAAATTACCCATCCAAACAATAAGAGTATAATTATTAAATCCTCCAGCTGTCCAAGCATCGCGAAATCCCCAAGATGTGCCTGTTTTCCAATATATAGGTGTTAGAGATTGCTGTTTTTTAGCTAAAATATCTTCATTGCGCGTGTTTTTTAATAACATATCTAATGTCATGAAACTCGCTTCAGGACTCAACAGACGCTGAGTTAAAGGTGGTTGATTATCGGTATTTTTTGTCATTCTTAACGGTTGCCAAATACCTTGATTAGCTAACATGGCATATAGTGTTGCTAATTCTTGGGCTGTCACTTCACCGCCGCCAAGAACTAAAGCTAAACCATAATGATCTTCTGTGTTCATCTCGCGAATATGGGCTTGTTTTAAGAATTGATAAAATGAAGGTTTTTTTAATTTACCAGCAACATATACCGCAGGAATGTTACGACTGTGAATTAGTGCATCTGTAACAGAGATAGGACCTTTAAAATGGTGATCAAAATTCTCAGGGGTATAAAATCCAAAATCTGTTGCGACATCTTTTAATACTGTTCTAGGATGAATAATACTTTGATCCATACCCAAAGCATAGATGAAAGGCTTTAGTGTTGAGCCGGGTGAACGTTTAGCAGCAGTTCCGTTAACTTGCCCTTGAATGCTACGATTAAAATAATCGGCAGATCCAACTAATGCTTTCACCTCCATTGTGTTGTTATCAACTAACAATACAGATGTGTTATAAATCCCTTTTATTTTATTGCGTTCAATAAAGGCGCTGACTTGCTGTTCAATAATTGTTTGTAGTTCTATTTTTAATGTAGTTTTAATAACTTGTTGTTCAGCATTAGTTTTTTGAATTTGTTGCTGAAGTATTTGGTTGGTGAAATGGGGGGCGATAAACGGTAATTGCTCAGGTTGACGCATCATTAGTGGTAAGTCAAATAGCGCAGCTATATTATCTTCGGTTGCATAGTGTTCTTGCCAACGTTCAAATAATCGTTGTCTAGCATTAACTAATGCTTTACCTGCAATGCCTTTTTTCTTGTCTATACGATAAGTAGGTGATTGAGGAAGAACCGTCAATGTTAACGCTTCAGGTAAGTTAACCTTATCAGGCGTTTTATCAAAATAAATTAACGATGCCGCTCCGATACTTTCTATATTGCGACCGAAAGGGGCATAATTAAGATAGGCTTCCAAAATGTCATGTTTAGAGTATTTTAACTCTAATTCAATAGCTCTAAATATTTGCAATAATTTACCAGCTATTGTTTTAGTATTAATTTTCCAATGCATACGTGCCAGTTGCATAGTAATGGTCGATGCGCCTTGTCGATTACCGCCCCCGATATAAGTTGCTCCAAATGCCCTTATCAAACTAAACGGATTAAATCCAAAATGATAATAAAACCACTGATCCTCATGTAATAGAAGGCTATTAATGATGTGTGGAGAAATTTTTTCCAAAGGTGTCCATGTTCGATATTGTTGGTCGTTTGCTAATGTTATGCGCAATAATTGGTCGTTTTCATCATACAAAATAGTGGAAAAATTTAGCGATTGGTTTAACGGTGGGTTAGGGGTTAAACGAAAGGCAATGACGATTAAAGAAAGAATAATAAGAATAACAATAATATTCCCAATATACCTAAATTGTTTTACCATTTTATTAAGTTACACCAATAATGATATAAAATTAAAATACTAAAGTTAGTAATCATGCAATAAATACAAAATAGCAGAGGGAAGGCGTTTACCCTCTGCTAGTGGCTAATTAACGTGGCTCAATAATAATCTTATTTCCACCTTTAGATACAGCTTGAATATCGCGATCATACATTGCTTCACCATAAGCCGGAGGTACCGCGTACTGGCCAATATTGGTCGCTTTTATCTGATAATTAAATGTTTGTATCTTATCACTTCTAGTCGAACCATAAATAATGACGCGATCTTCTCTAACATCTGTATAGTCTGGATACCAAGTATATTTACCTGTAGCAATTGGTGATATCCACTGTTCATCAGAATCGTAATTATCATTTTCACCTTCATCGCTTTGTTTATCGTTTTCAGATTCAGCATGATTATTAATCGCTTTTTGTTGAACAACTTCAAAACCACCTGGTAGCATATCAACAATTGCAATGTTGGTTAATCCTTCTTCAGATATTGAACGAATCCTAACAGTTACATTGATAGTTTCACCTAATTTCACCGTATCAATTTGCTTACCATCGTTATCTGTAAATTCACGGTAAATTTCAAGCCCTTTATTAATTGGTTCTTGTTGAATTGAACGATCAAAGCCTTTCTGCGATATTAAATACCAAGCTGGCAAATCTTTAGCGTTATGGAAGCTAATAGACTCTACCGAATCATTGAATTTTCCTTTAGCTAACAAGTTCTTCAATTTAGCAATAGTGGCAATTTTTGCCTGTTGATCGTTAGATTTTGTTGTGACAGTAAGATCGTTTTCATCTAACTCGTGAGCTTTAACTGCTGAATTATAACTATCTAAAGCCAACATAGTCATCGCAGCTGATTGAGTAGTATAACGTTCCTCATTTAGCATTAACACCATATTCTCAAGAGCTTGCGCAGGAATATCATTGATTTTATTATCAAAATGTTTTGCGATTAAATAGATTTTCCCAGCATTAATGACTAATGGATCATAATAATAATGATTCCACCATGCTTTATCATAGGCTTTGGAGAGATCCTTCCAAATCGGTTTTAAAAGATTATCTGCTTGTTTGTCCATTTTCAGCATTTTGTAGGATGACGCTAAATACAACGCCGTAAGATCAGTAGACCAAGATTGGTAATTATGATTTAAATCCTCAATGACTGAAGCAATTTGATTAGTTGTAATGATATTTTGTCTAGTTAGCAGATAAATTGCATAAGCTCGCAATCGCAAGCTGTAACGATCAGTTAAACTACCAGCAGCAACCAACTTAACATATTTATTGGCATTTTCTAGTAGATCTTTTGGTATTACTAATCCTGCATCTTTTGCTTCGAGTAGGAAGTGAACCGTATAAAGTGTAATAAATGGATCAACATTATATGTTGAATACCATAAACCAATTGCGCCTTCACTATTTTGGCGGCTTTGTAGTTTTTGCATTACTCCAGTAAATGGTATCGTTTTATCGGTGAGCAAATTGAATTCAGGATATTTATTGCCAATTACCAGTGGTAAAGCACGACTAACAATCTGTTCAGAACAGAAATATTCATAATTATCAAGGTATTCGGTAAGACCTTTAGCTAAGATCATTGGAGAATAAGAAACACCAGCATTCTGTTCATTAAATTCTGGATACATTTGTCTTAACCCAGCAAAGGTTTGTGTTTTACCATCCATTCGACCCATAATAGTTTTTATTCGATAAGGATTTATCGGACGAACAGAAGTACTTACTTGTCTTGTTATCGTCTTATCTTTATAAGTTGCAGTAAAGAGTAAATCACCACTACCTAATTGTTCGGTTGCTTTTAAACGGAAGCTTAAAGTACCTTCTTTCATTGACGCTAACTTGACGGTTTTAATTGAGTCATCTAAAACAGCTAGATGTGGCGTTGTGGTTAGCTTAACCTTAATTGGGATTTCTTCATTACCGATTTCAGTGATGTTATTTGCAACTAATAAACTTATTTCAAATTCATCGTTTGGCGTAACGAAATAAGGTACATTAGGACTTAATACAAAGTCATTACGAACTGTAGTAGACGTTTGGGTAACGCCCATTGTTTTCTTACCGACTGTTACAGCCATTACTCTAATTTTTCCACTGAAAAATTCAGGTACTTTGTAATTGAGTTGTTTTTCACCATTAACGTCTATAATTCCGGACCAGTAGGTAACAGGCTCATCGGTCTTACGTTTAAATGGATTCAAATGAGCATTAAGTTTATCATCACTATCTTGATCACCTCCTGGTGCAGATAAAGTTAGTAAACGTTTATATTCAGGTAAGATAAGATCTAAAATCTGATCCGTTCTTACTGATAACGCTTTTTTACGTATAAAGTTTTTAATTGGATTTTTTAATTGATAGCCAGCAACTTGTAAGATACCTTCATCAACTGCGAAAACTACGACACGTTGTTGGCTATTAGTTTTAATTGTGATTGGAATCGTCTCTCCAGGTTTGATTAAATTCGGTGCTTTTAATGTTACCTTCTCCATAAATCTATCATCAGAAACCTTAAATGGAACAACACCATAACTAAGTGGACTCATGAATATTTCTTCTGAATTTGGATCACGAACAAACTGCACATTGATATAGGCATTTCCTTCTACTTCTTCAGGTAAAGTGATTTTTTGTACCGAACTGGTAGTATCAGTTTTAAACCATTTCCACGCATAAACTTTATCCCTTTCGATAGTGATGATCCCACTACCGGTATAAGGTGCGGTTATTGCTATTTCTATATCTTGCCCAGGTTTATATTCATTAGCATCAATTTTTAACATTAATTCACTATTACGATCTAATGAGCGCGTTACATTTGCTGATCCGGCTACTGTATATTCAGTTTGATAAATTACTTCATTTTGGTTATTTAACAATTGAAGAATATAGTTACCAGGGGTTTTAGTTGGAATCTGATAAACAGTTCCTTTGTTATCAATTTCAAAAGGAATTTGTGAAATTACCACATCTTTTGGTTTAGATTCATATTTATAAACACCTGAAGACTGTTCAACTAATACAGAAAGATATTTTTTCTCAAGGGTAACAAGTTTGAGGTTATCTAGTGTAATTTGATCTAGAGTTGGATTTATTGCAATAAGATTAAGTAAACGCTTGCTGTCCCGTTTAATATAACTTAACTCACCATCAGGTTTTGCCCCAACTAGATAATCAGATGCAGAAATCAAAATTGAATCCATTGCTGCAACACTACGACCACTATTTGGTTCAAATACATCAGTCAAGAATTTAGCTACATATTGACCTTCAAAGTCTTCAATATGAAGATCAATATCCGCAATTCCTTCTTCATTTGTAAAATTGTCTTCAAGTTCAATTTTGAAATTACTACGGTTATTACCTATGCGATAAAACTGATAATCTTCAAATTTTTTAAAACTAAATCTGGTTGGCTGTAAATATAATTTACTCTCAACTCGACGATCTTGGGCTGCGGTTCCAAAGAGATTTTTTGCAGTCACTTTGGCAATTATATCCGATTGATTAATCCATCCTTGTTTGTTTTCAGTTACTATTTGTGCGGTAACTTTAGTTTTATCTGGTTCAAATTCTCGAATAGTCACAGAAGTAGAACCTAGGAAATTTTGATCATCATTCCCCGAAACATTTTCATCATCTTCAATGTATAAATAGACATGCCATTGTCCAGTTGGAGAACTTTCTTCCGTTTTAAATGAAATCTCATTAAAACCGTAATCATCAACTTTGATTTTTTTAGTTGTAACAAGATTATTTTTAGCATCATAAATGTTGGCTGCTAACTTAATTCCATTCAATGATTTAGTCCAATCATCTGCTTTAATAATCATCCCTATGTGGAAGGTATCGCCGGGTCGATAGATTCCTCTATCAGAAAAAAGATGCGCATGTAACTCTCCCCGTTCAACTGTTTCGTATTGACCATCGACATCAAAACGAGAGTAATTAAGTTTCCTGTCATAATAGCGATAACCTTTAGAAATTGGTAAAAATGACATATCTTTACCTTTTTCAATTAAGAATAACAACGGTTTAATGCCTTTATAGTAATCAGATAATGGTGCGAAATTGACATGACCAGTGTTATCGGTGATTGAAGAGGTAATTTCAATACCATTGGCACCGAGTATGGAAACTTTAGCACCGGCAACAGGTAATCCACTGTTGATAGATTGCACAAAGAGATCATAAGAGCCATCAAGTGATTTTTTATTTATAATGCCTAAATCTGTCACTAATATGAATCGAGAAGTGAAATAATCGTAAGGCTCTTCATCTTCTTCTGCATCATCATTTTGGGCATAGAGATTTAATAAAAATACTCCGCGATTAGCTTCGTTTTCTTTAACATCTTTGTTAAGGTATGGCGTCAAATCGAAGTCAGAGTAATGAATAGCTCCTGATTTACCCTTAACATCTTTTAAAATTGAATATTTTTCAACAAAATTATCACTTTTATAATATTCAAAACTCATTGCACTAAAATCACTGTCATTATCGTAGACCAGATGCTGTAATTGGGATGGAATAACACGTTTGAGTTCTAATTTTATTTGATTAACATTACGAGAAACGACGGGAATCTTTTTATCACCTGACAGCGATAATAGGGAACCTGTAGCAGCGAAATTAAGCAATTTACTATATTCACTAATTCGCATCAATTTCTCATATCTATTTTTAAATGTGTAACCACCTTCGGACGTTAAAGAAGGATCAACAGTAATAAATATCTGTTGACGTTGATCACCGTTTATTTCAAAGCTAAATTGATTTTGATAAGTTCTATTATCGTCAGTTTCAATGTATTTAGTTGTTAATCGTTTTGATTTATCTAAGACGGTTTTATCAATAAAATATTTAGTTTTGTGTTGGTTATCGATTTTATCGTAATATTCTTCACTATATTTGGCGTCTTGGTCTGGTAACTGCCAGATTGATAATGCTTTTTGTAAATCACTAGCTTTAACATTATAACCTAAATTAATTGTGATAATTTGGCGCATTTCATTATTGGATAGTTCAACAAAGGAAATTTTAGTTGAATTGATATTAAGATTATATTTATTCGGTATATTGATCTCTTTCGAACTTTCTAAGGTTGCTGGGGATCCTCCCATTGAAGATGTTATACCCTTTGTAATATTTAATGATAAATAGCGATTCATATCAGCGACTTCTAATTTATCACTTTTTATATAAGCACGTGTTTTATCTTTATTATAATTAATTGTAAAGTTTACATTTTGGACAAATTCATGAGGTTTATATTTTTGATCAGTATCTTGAAATAGTGATAGTTTTAAATTATTTTCAAAGGTTGTCGGATCGACAGGATGAGTGAATTTTACTTCATAAATACCGAGTTTTTCTTCAGCATCAATAGGATTTTGATAAAATTCACCGCTTATAATTACAAAAGAAAAACCGGTTGTTTTAAATGTAAAAATATTATCTTGATTACTTATTAAATTGTTAGGATTAAGTAATTTCGAACCATCCAATTTAACCGTATAGGTTTCACCGATTGGCCATGGTTGTTCTGGTTTAAAATAGATATTTTCATCGTCATACCAACTCCATGTCCCTTTAATTTCAGGTGAAATTTCAATACCCTCAGTTATTTCCTTGCCAATTTTATCTATCGGAGCGGGCGATCGTCTATGTCCAGTAAATTTAATTTTTAAATAAGATTGATTAGGATCAGTAATCACACCGGATTCTTTAGGCGCATAAAAAGAAATACCATACGTATTAATAATTACGGGGGCAGGCTCAATAGGTTTTGGTTTATTTAAGTACCAATGGTAGGCATAATTACCACTGAGATAGGCAACAATTGCCAAAATAACAACACAACCAATAATTAAACTATAGTTATTGAGTCTTGTAATTGATGATTGATAGATATCTTTAGCACGTGGATACCACTTAGGTATCGACCAATTAACTTGACCAATAATCGGGCTTATCAGCCATAATATGGATCGTAATACAATTAGTAGAAAAAGTGCAAAATAGAGAATCGCTTCTAGACAGATACAAAAGATGCGATACGGTAGACGGAGAATGAAACGTATTATATCCATGATATTCCTTATCATCTCAATTACTATTATCAATAATCGATTTTTAATCGCAATAAAACTAAAACGCAAAATATAGCTATTGTATTGTGTTTTACTTCATTATTTTTGCTGTGAATAAATTAGTATTACTAAAAATAGTGTATATACTTTGGTGAAAGTATAAATGATAAATAAAATTAATTGAATAATTATTGTTCTTTTTTAGCAAAAAAAATTACTAATCTTGGTGCACGATAACCTTGAATATTTTTTGTCGGTCATGTGGATCAAGAATATCGCTAAGATAATCCGCTGTTATCCAATCCGTTTTTTGCTGTTCTTTTAAATTGATAATAATTGGAACAACTTTTTTAAACAACAAGATAATCCATAATTGAAAAATGGAAAAAACGAAGAAAATAAAACGACGATCAAAACGAGCCCATACTGAAGATTTAAATAACAGATGGTAAGGCGTTATCAACAAGTAAAAACGCGTAATGAATTTGGTTTTGAGTGTAAGTTAACGCCACTAGCATTATAGCGATGGATAACTTAAAGCACCGCTACACGTTCATCTACATTGTTTTACTCTAGATTAAATTATTCAAACTTTAGTGATAATAGGTTTTGATTCGCCGTAATGTTCAGATATTGATGAATTAATACATAAGGAAGTGAATAAAATGCCAATAAAGAAAATAATACCGATATGTATATTGTTCTTATTAAGTTGTAGCTTTTATGCAATTGGCTATACACGAGAGCAATTAGAGATATTTAAACTTAATCTTGTTGATGGTAGCGAGCCAAAATTCTATTTTGTTAAGTTACTCCAAGGTAGTCATATTGTTATTTATGACAAAGATGGCAATAAAAAACAATCTATTCAACCAATATTTCCTGATAATGAGGATGGTTATAAAAAGGATAAATATCAATTACCTCAAAAATATCGACAAAGTTTTTTGACTGCCAGTGGCATATCCGAAACGGATAACTTATTCGTATATAATTATGAATATAATAAATTGTATAGTTTTCCCATTAGTAAATTGGAGGTATTTGCAATAGGGGGCGATTGTTTACCTACTGATGAAAAATATTATCTATTTGGATTTGCATTAGCGTTGAATCAACTACCTCAAGATTACGATCCTAATGATACAACGTTTGTTTATATTGGAAAGGAAAGTCCTTTTGCTCAAGAGCAACTAACTTTATTAAACTGGCAAAAAATTAGTGATAAAGAGGATAATTATTTAGCACAAGCTCATGGATTACATTACAATTTATGGACATTAGGGAAATCTCCTTGGTACCCAGATTATTACCCTGAATGTGCGGGTTTAGTGGTTAAGAATGATAAGAATAAAATCTTACTTGATGAAGTTTTAACTCAGGAATACAGCCTTCTACCTTTAAATGGCAAAGATAAAGATCATGAATACAAAAAACAATGGACGGGAAAATTATTTAAAAATAAACCATTAGTCGTGTTTGGGTGTTTCTCAATAATGGGTTGCCCAGTGATAGACTTCATTGATTCACCTTTTTCTAAATTTGACATAAAGCTACACTGCATAAATAAAAACAACTGGGTTGCCCAGTGATAGACTTTATTGATTCATCTTTTTCTAAATGTGACATAAAGCTACGCTGCGATTCTCGTTTTTATAGTTGTAAATGATATTAATTAAGAACAACTTTTTTAAGAAATAAGATAAATTATTCTTAAAAATGGAAAAAACGAACAAAATAAAACGGCGAAAAAGATGAGCCCATACTTGAGATTTTAAACAATAGATTGTGAGGCGTTATCAACAAGTAAAAACGCGTAATGAATTTGGTTTAGAGTAAAAGTTACCGCCAGCAACATGGGTAAAATTTAATAATAAGTCTCAATAACGTTGAGACTTATAAAGG
The DNA here is from genome assembly GCF_002142155.1 of Gilliamella apis. GTDB lineage: Bacteria > Pseudomonadota > Gammaproteobacteria > Enterobacterales > Orbaceae > Gilliamella > Gilliamella apis. Next base: position 34,611 of record NZ_NASD01000012.1, read on the forward strand.
TAACTATTTAAAATCATTTAAAAATAATTTAATGATGGTATAGACTCCTCAATATTTTTTACAAGTTGTCGGATTTAATAGTTATATTGAAGAAATTGCATTAATATAAGGTTGTTTATTTCATTGCAAAAGATAATAACTGTTTAAAACAATCCTATTAGGCAGTCTTATTATTCAATTCACAAATAAGAGAAATTATTTCTGGCAAAATATCTAAGATTAAGGCTAATTGCTGCATAACCAGCAGATCATTATTGCTTTGGTCATCATTAATTGATAGTGATTCAATATAATCAGCAACCACTTTTTTCAATGGTTGATATTTAGAATCGATTTTTTGGTCACTTAGCATAGTAATGATATAAACCGATACATCATCAAAAATTTCCATAGTATGCGGTGAAATACTTTTATCGCGATGTGCTCCCAAAGTGGATAGATAACTAATTAAGGTGTGATTAAGGGTCAATAATCTAAAACCTTGGTCAATCACATCTTGTTTAACGTGTGGCTCTTTAGTCATTAAGCTGATTAAGGAGGATAAATCTGCATTACTATCATGAGCTGCGCGTCGTGCGACACGGTATTTGGGATCATTAGTTTTACCTGAGACATACTGACTACCTATTACTGCTAAATAGTGGCTATCTTCGTGACAGACTCGATCTAGTAATTTAGGTAAATTCCTAAACTTCCAATCTGGCCAGATAAAACTTACCGCAAACCAAGCAATAAAACAGCCAATTAAGGTAGCTATAATGCGTGAAATAGCAACAGAGATACTGCTTTCACCGATTAAGCTAAAACTGAAAAATACTAATAAGGTAATAAAGGCAGTGGCATAAGCATATTGTGAGTTTTTGAATAGGAAAAATAACCAACCAGTTATAATGATCAATACTAATTGCGCTTCAATACTTGGAAACAAGTAAGTTAAAGGAATACCGGCAATTATCCCTAAAATAGTACCAAAAACGCGCAATTTTAAGCGATATTTTGTAGTTGAATAGTTTGGTTGGCAAACAAATAAGCTGGTTAAAATAATCCAATAACCATGTGAAAGGTTAGAAAAATATATCACCATATACCCAACAAACAAAACAATACTCATACGAATAGCATGGCGAAATAGTGGCGATTTGATGGTTAAGTTTTGCTTAATTTTGGCAAAAATATCATGAAAACGGGTAAGCTCTTCATCAATTAACTGGTTATCTTCTTGGCTTTTCGATAAATGTTGCTCAGTATCGATATGGGCTAATAATAAATCAATAGCGAGCAAATTTTGATATAAATTTTGTAACGATTTAATGAGTAATAAATTAGCGTTAGTTTGTTGTTGATATTCACCTATTGCTTCTTCAAGATAGGTAAAGTAGCGAGCGAACAATGGATCATGTTGGTAAGTTTGATTTAACTTAATTGATAGTGCTAATTTAGCACAAGCTTTAGCTTGTAAATTTAAAATTCTTGCAAAGCGAAATAAAAGATCGCTATGTTTGAAATGGTAACTTAACGCTTTATAATCGCCATGTGATGAACTTGCTCGCTCATGAATATCTTGAGCGACAAAATAGTAACTTAGCATTTTTCTGATATAGGCTTGTCCACGAAAACCTTTAAGTCGATTAAATAATGATCGTTTCGCATCATTAAATACATTAATAACCTGAGTATTACAGGTCGTTAACTCAAAAGTTTGTCGCTTAAAATCATCGGTTTCATCAGGATCGAACATTGCTGCTTTTGCATCAAGATAAAAACTTAATTTCACAAAACAATTGGCTAAAGTTTGTTGTGTAGTGCGAATAGGTTGCACAATTGATTCAATTAGTGAAACAAGGTTATACCAAAGTGCTCCTAACAATAAAAAGCAAGGTAGAGTGTAATTATCAGCAAATAAATTATGCCCGAGCATGGTATAAGCTGCAATTAGTAATGAGCCAAAGGCAATAACACCATACCGTTGACCTAACGAACCTAGCATAATAAATAGAAACGTTGAGCTAACTAAGCCAATAATAAACAATAGTGGAGCATGGAACAGAAATTCGACCGAAAATGTCGCAATTGCAAAACAAATTAGTGTTAATAATATATTAATACAACGACTTAATAAGCGAGTATCTATCTCAGTCAAACCTGCTGCGACTACGCCCAATGTGAGAGGGATCACTAATGGTACAGAATCAAAGTACCATGGTACTAGAGTAGATCCAGTCAAACTAACCAGCATACGAATACTAAACAGTAAATTACTGCTATAAAAAACTTTGCGTAAGGATAGGATAAATGAATGCACGTTGTTTAGTGTTTGAGTTGAGTTTTCTTAATAATATTAAGAATACTATATTGTTATCATTAGCGAAAGCAAATAAGTATAATGATGATGCTAATTTAAATTTGTGGTTTACTGTTTTAGCTATCTATCTTATTTAAAATAGAAGTAATTTTATATTATCTGTTAATTTAACTGGCTGTAATTATAATCACGGCATAAGCAAATCAGATAGGCTAATAATTTTTTTTTATTATAAATTAATTTAAGAAAACGTTATATTATGCCTTTAAAAATCATTACAGGATGAAATCATGAAGAACTTATTTAAAGTGGTATCGGCGTTAGCATTGTTAAGTTGTGCTTGTCTAAGTGATGCTAAATTACCAGAATCAATCAAAATTGGTTCGGATACATCTTATGCTCCATTTGATTTTATAGATAAAAATGGTGAAATTACTGGTTTTAATATTGAAATTACCAAAGCACTTTGCGAAAAAGCTAATATTAAATGTGAATTTCAATCGACTGATTTTGATGCCTTAATTCCATCTTTATTGTCGCGTAAAATTGATATGATTTCATCGTCCTTAATGATGACTGAGAAACGTAAAAAACAGATTGCTTTCTCAGATGAAATTTTTCTTACTAATTCGCGATTAATTACTAAACAAGGTGCTGATTTATTACCGACAGTTGAATCTTTAAAAGGTAAAAGAGTAGGGGTAGAACAAGGTACTTCGCAGGAACATTTTGTTAATGATAAATGGCGTCCCAATGGGGTCATTATTGTACCATATCAAAATCAATTGCAGGTGTTTTCAGATTTAGTTGCTGGTCGTTTAGATGCGGCATTACAAGATGAAGTGACGGGAAGTTATGCGTTTTTAAAACAACCACAAGGAAAAGATTTTGCTTTTGCCGGGGAAGTTCTAAACGATAAAGGCTATTTTGATGTTGGTGTCGGTTTAGGATTCCGTAAAAAAGATGATGAACTGCGTGAAGCTTTCAATAAAGCATTAGTTGAAATTTTAAATGACGGTACCTATCAAAAAATAAATGACAAATATTTTGACTTTAACGTTTATAGTAATAAAAAATAGTTCATGCAAGGTTATCGTTCTCTAATATTACAAGGTGCCTTGATCACTATTGAATTAGCGATTTTTTCGCTAATTCTTGCCATTATTATTGGCGTTATTTGTGCACTCGGTAAATTATCAAAAAGGTCAGTATTACGACTTGCTTGTCAGGCTTATACATCATTGATTCGCGGTGTGCCTGATTTGGTTTTAATGATGTTGATCTTTTTTGGTCTTCAATTTTTATTAAATAACATTACCGATTTTTTTGATGTAGATATGCTGGAAATTGATCCCTTTGTGGCAGGCATTATTACGTTAGGTTTTATTTATGGTGCCTATTTTACTGAGACATTTCGCGGTGCATTCCAAGCTGTTCCCAAAACATTAATTGAAGCTGCAACTGCATTAGGTATGAATAAATGCCACACCTTTATATATGTCAGGTTCCCATTAATGATGCGTTTTGCTTTACCTGGCATTGCTAATAATTGGTTAGTGATTTTAAAAGCCACAGCATTAGTATCATTATTGGGATTGTTTGACCTTGTGAAAGCCACTAAAACAGCTGGTGAAGCAACATATCAACCGCTATTTTTTGCACTCATAGCTGGCGCTTTTTATCTATTTTTCACCTCTATTTCAAATATTATTCTATGGTGGCTTGAAAAGCATTATTCCACCGGAATTACTAAAGCTAAATTATAAACGAGCAATGTTATGTTAGAAATCCTTCAAGATTATTGGAAAGCATTATTATGGTCAGATGGCTATCATATTACTGGGTTAGCAATGACCTTGTGGATCTTGATTTTATCCGTATCTTTAGGTGGATTATTTGCATTAGTGTTAGCGGTTGGCCGTAATTCAAAACATTTTTTTATAAAATGGCCTATTTGGCTATTTACTTATGTTTTTCGTGGTACGCCATTGTATGTACAGTTATTAATTATCTACACGGGTATATACACATTAAGTTTTGTTAATCAACATCAATCTTTAAATGATTTTTTTCAAAGTGGGTTAAATTGTACTATTTTAGCTTTTGCTTTAAATACTTGTGCTTATACTACAGAGGTGTTTGCGGGTGCTATTCGCAACGTTCCTAATGGTGAAATTGAAGCAGCTACGGCACTTGGTTTTAATCGTTGCCAATTATATCGATACATTATTTTACCTAGAGCCTTTCGAATTGCATTACCTGCTTATAGTAATGAAGTCATTTTTATGTTGCATTCGACAGCTTTAGCTTTTACGGTGACGGTCCAAGATGTGATGAAAATTGCGCGTGATATCTATGCCGAAACTTATCAACCTTTTCATGCTTTTGGTATTGCGGCGGTGATCTATTTATGTGTGAGTTTTGTTTTAATTTTTGGTTTTAGACAACTTGAAAAACATTACTTGTTTTATATACATGTTGGTGGTTCAAAGACTTGTTAAAATAGTAACAGGCAATATTCAATATTGCCTGAAGATATATGAATAAAATTAATTAATTAAATTATCAGCAGGAATTCCATTATCATTGCTGTCATGATCTTTTGAACCTGGTAATGCACGAGTACGATCAATAGGTAAATAACTGCCATTTGTTGTTTCGATTTGACATTCACTCCAAAAGATTGAGTATTTGGTATTTGCATGCATACTTTCGCCACGGAAATAACAACGTGCTGCATTATATAAATCGCCTCGGCAAAGTATGGCTATTAACAACCAAACGCCCACAACCGCCCATGCTACCCATTTCAAATTACGCCATAAGAAAGACCAAAAACCTTTTTTACTGAAATGGCAATAAGCAAAAATTAATAGTATTACGCCAACAAATCCCAATGATTCATACAACCAAAATAGCCACATATGGTTAACTCCTAAGCAACAGTACTTAGTATTTTATACTATCTTTGAATTTACATCCATGAACCATTACGAATAATACCAACAGCAATTCCTTCAATAGCAAAACTTTGTTGTTCTAAGTCGACATCAATTGGAGAAAACTCAGGATTTTCAGCTAATAATTTTACGTGACGACCTTTTTGCGATAATCTTTTAACTGTTACTTCGTCATCGATTCGCGCAACAACAACTTGACCATTTTTAACATTTTGAGTTTTGTGAACAGCAAGCAAATCACCATCTAAAATACCAATATCTTTCATTGACATCCCTTCAACTCTTAATAAAAAATCGGCTTGAGGTTTAAATAAACTTGGTGATACTTGATAATGACTTTCGATATGTTCTTGCGCTAGAATTGGTGATCCAGCTGCGACCTTACCAATGAGTGGTAGACCTTCAAGTTCATTAGTGTCATCAGGTTGTTCTAATAATAAACGAATTCCACGTGATGAACCGGCAATCATTTCAATAGCCCCTTTTTTAGCTAAGGCTTTAAGATGTTCTTCTGCTGCGTTAGCTGAACGAAAGCCTAATTTTTGGGCAATTTCTGCTCGCGTTGGTGGCATCCCGGTGGTTTGAATATTTTCTTTAATTAAATCATAAATTTGTTGTTGGCGTTCGGTTAATGGTCTCATGGCGAATTCCTGTTTTTATATACAGATACATGTGATTATATACAGCTAAAAAAACAAAACAACTGTTTTATCTATTTTTTTTATGAATAGTGGATAAAAATGGTAACTAAAGTTAGATTTTCGATCTAAATCACATAATAGTATTGAAAATTTTCATAAAACTATTTAAAGAAACAATTTTATGCTACAAACAATCTATCTTGCTAATAAAGTAATGCTTGGCGTAAATTTAATGGCTAGTTTAGTAATTTATTGGCGTATATTCTGTTTAATAGTTGTATGATATAATTATTTTCGAAATGATTATTTATTGGAACTAATGTATGTCTTATATTGTTGCACTTAGTGGTGGCATTGCCAGTGGTAAAAGTACCATTGCTAATCTATTTGCGCAATTAGGTGTACCAATTATTGACGCTGATGTAATTGCTCGGCAAGTTGTTGCTGTAGGATCATCTGCTTTGACGCAAATTGTAAAACATTTTAGTCAAGAGATCTTGTTAGAAAATGGTGAGTTAGATCGAAGTCAATTAAGAGAAATTATTTTTAATAATGAACATGAACGGTTATGGTTAAACAACTTATTGCACCCGATTATTGCACAAGAAACTCAACAACAGATTGCAAAACAAACAGCTCCTTATATAATTTGGGTGGTACCATTATTAATTGAAAATAATCTACACCAACTAGCTGATCGGGTGTTAATAATTGATACTCCAGAGGCGTTACAACTAGAGCGCTTAATTGATCGTGATAAAATAAGTGAGTCTTTAGCCAAGAGAATGATTGATTCACAAGTTTCATTAAGCGATCGTTTAGCATTTGCAGATGATATTATTATTAATGACGGTAATTTGGTGTCATTAACAATGCAAATATATGATTTAAATAAAAAATATTTGCATAACTCTAAAGTTAAGAATAGCTATGAATAACATTGTTTTTGAACATCCATTAAACGAAAAAATGCGTACTTGGTTACGGCTTGAATTTTTACTTAATCAATTAAATACACACCATCATTTTGAGAAAAATAATGCTTTATTGTTTTTTCATGCTTTATCTGAATTACTCGAAATTATTGAACGAAATGATGTCAAAGGGGATTTGATTAAAGAGATTGAAGCTCAAAAACAAAAATTACTTTCTTGGATTGATATTGACGGTGTTGATAAAGAATTGCTTGGCGAAATGATTAACAAGTATGAAGTGTTTTTAACTAAATTTAACTCAAGTTTACGTTTGGGACAACCGTTAAAAGATGATCGATTTATCATGGCAATTCGTCAGCGTTTGATGATTCCAGGTGGATGTTGTAGTTTTGATTTACCATCTTTCCATTTGTGGTTAAATCAACCGCAAGAAAAACGTAATATTCAAGTTGATAAATGGCTGCAGCATATTGCAATACTTGATGAAACGTTAAAAGCATGTTTACAGTTTATTAGGCAACTAGGTGAATTTAAAACTTTTACTTGTACTAATAATTTTTTTCAAGAGACTAATGGCGATGTGAATTTGATTCGAATTCGTGTTGCTTTCGAGAAAAATGTTTACCCTCAAGTTTCCGGTCACATGTCTCGTTATAGCATTCGTTTTTTACCCCTTTATGCTGGCGATAATAGTAATATTGATGCAATTGAATTTGAACTTGCATGTTGTTAGTCCTATTACTTTAAGAGTGTTTAAATGAATAAAAATACTGTTACTATTGTAAAGTGTCCTACCTGTCAAAAAGATGTTGAATGGTCTGAAAAAAGTTTATACCGACCTTTTTGTAGTAAACGTTGTCAATTAATTGACTTAGGTGATTGGGCAACTGAAGAACATCGCATTGCTGATAAAGAACTAAGTGAACAAGATCTTTGGAGTGAAGATGATCTTTCCAATTTAGTGAGTAAATATTAATGAAGATTTTAGGTATTGAAACATCGTGTGATGAAACAGGTATTGCCATTTATGATGACAAGCAAGGGCTTATCGCTAATCAACTCTATTCACAAATAAAATTACATGCCGATTATGGTGGCGTTGTGCCAGAATTGGCCTCTCGTGATCATATTCGTAAAACAGTGCCATTGATACAAGCTGCACTAAAAGAGGCTAATTTGTGTGCAAGTGATATTGATGGTGTGGCTTATACCGCAGGCCCAGGTTTGATTGGGGCTTTAATGGTTGGCGCCTCTATTGGACGCTCACTTGCATATGCATGGGACGTACCAGCCGTTGCGGTTCATCATATGGAAGGTCACTTGTTAGCCCCTATGCTAGAAGATAATCCTCCTGAGTTTCCATTTGTGGCTTTGTTAGTATCAGGAGGACATACTCAGTTAATTAAAGTAACTGGTGTTGGTAAATATCAATTACTTGGTGAATCAATTGATGATGCAGCAGGGGAAGCATTTGATAAAACTGCTAAATTGTTAGGACTTGACTATCCTGGTGGTGCAAAATTATCAAAATTAGCTGAACTCGGCGATGCCACACGGTTTCGTTTTCCTCGACCGATGACTGATAGACCTGGTTTAGATTTTAGCTTTTCAGGGCTTAAAACTGCTGCAGCAAATACTATTTATCAACAGAGCCAAGCTCAGGATCTTGACGAACAAACCAGAGCAGATATAGCTAAGGCCTTTGAGGATGCTTTAGTTGATACTTTATTAATAAAGTCGCGTCGAGCTTTAGATCAAACTGGTTTTAATCGATTGGTTATTGCCGGAGGAGTGAGTGCCAATAAAACTTTACGTCGCCAACTTGCTGCACTTATGGCCCAACGCAAAGGGCAAGTTTATTATCCTCGATTAGAATTTTGTACTGATAATGGTGCGATGATAGCCTATGCAGGTATGATTCATCTTAAAGCCTCACAATTTGCCGATCTAGCTATTGAGGTTAAACCAAGATGGCCATTAAGTGAATTAAACGCGAAAGAATAATATCCTATTTAATTATTTATCAATGGAGCATTACCAGATTTTTATAGTGGGGTAAATTCCCCACTTTTTTCTTAATATAAGACTTATTGATTATCGTCAGTTGATTTATTTAAAGCTAGTTTTTCGATATTTCGGTTAATATTGAATAGAACACAAATTATTTCGTATCCGATGCGGGTAAATAAAGCACCACCAACGATGGTTATAATGCCGGTTATTATACCTAGTAGTGCTGAGCCAAAACTATAACGAATAATTAGAAAACTTGAGAAGATGATAACTAGACCTGAAAATGCGATAAGAATTAAACTTATCCAATAAATTACAGTAATAATTTTAGGCGTGAACATTTTGTCAAAAAAGAAAAAGTCTTTAAAAGAAAGTCCACTGGTATCTATTATTTTTTTCATTTTATTTCCTTAATTAAGTTTTATTTATTTTATTGCTTTGACTTTGGTCAAAAAAACGATACATTTAATACCAAATAAATCAATAAAGCAACGTTATTTTTAAAAAGGTTTTTAAAATTTTAATATGAAAACATTTATTCCGGGTAAAGATGCAGCACTTGAAGATTCCATTAACTATTTTCAACAACAATTAGATAAATATGATTTAGCTGTTAATGAAGCCTCTTGGCTTAACCCCGTGCCCAATGTTTGGTCGGTACATATTCAAAATATAAAATGTCCTTTATGTTTTGCTAATGGCAAAGGCTCGAGTAAAAAAGCGGCGTTAGCTTCTGCTTTAGGTGAATATTTTGAGAGACTTTCAACTAACTACTTTTTTTCTGATTTTTATTTAGGTGATAAAGTCGCTAATGGTGAATTTGTTCATTATCCATCGGAAAAATGGTTTGCAATTCCTGATGATAATAGTTTACCCAAAGGTTTATTATCGCAAAAGTTACTTAATTTTTATGATCCTGAACACGAATTAACGGCAACGGATCTAATTGATTTACAGTCTAGTAATAGTGAAAGGGGTATTTGTGCTTTACCATTTGTACAACAATCAGATGGCAAAACCATTTATGTACCAGTGAACTTAATTGCTAACTTATATGCATCAAATGGAATGTCAGCAGGCAACACACAAAATGAAGCGCGAGTACAAGCTTTATCCGAAATATTTGAACGTTATACCAAAAATAAAATTATTGCTGAAGCTATTAGTCTGCCAACTATTCCCGAAACAGTAATTAATCGTTATCCAGCCGTATTAGCAGCAATCGAAACGCTTGAAAAGGAAGGTTTCCCTATTTATTGTTTTGATGCATCATTAGCTGGTGAATTTCCAGTGATTTGTGTTGTGCTATTTAACCCTCAAAATGGTACATGTTATGCTTCATTCGGTGCTCATCCTAATTTTGGTGTAGCACTTGAACGAACAGTGACTGAATTACTACAAGGTCGAAGTCTTAAAGATCTTGATGTGTTTTCACCGCCAAGTTTTGATAATGATGATGTAGCAGATCTTAGTAATTTAGAAACGCATTTTATTGATTCAAGTGGCTTAATTTCTTGGGATCTTTTTAATCAAAAATCGGATTATGAGTTTGTTGATTGGGATTTTTCTGGTACAACCGAGCAGGAATTTGCCAACTTGATGGCGATTTTTGAGCGTCATCAAATAGAAGTGTTAATAATGGATTATCAGCATCTTGGGGTTTATGCTTGTCGAATTTTAGCCGTTGGCATGTCAGAAATCTATCCGCCAGAGGATCTGTTAATTGCTAATAACAATATGGTGATTCATCTTCGTGATTTGATTTTGTCACTACCATATCAAAAACGTACTAACAAGCAACTACTCGACATTATTGAACTGTTTGATGAAGAAGGTATAGATGATTTTGCTCGAGTTCGTGAATTACTTGGTATTGCAACAGGTAAAGATAATGCATGGTTAACATTGAGAATTGGCGAATTAAAAGCTATGCTGGCGTTAGCAGCACAGGATTTACCGCAAGCTAAATTATGGATAGATTGGACGATTGAAATGAATGAGTCTATTTTTAGTGTAGAACGCAATCATGCCTATCGTTGTTTGCAAACTTTAGTTAATTTCATTATTGAGCGTGGCGCAAACCAATTTGATGATTATCAACCTGCTTTTAATAAAATGTATGGTAGTTCCTGTGTAGCAGAAATGTGGCTTTATGCAACAGCAAAAAAACAATTTTTTGGGCTAACGGATTTAGATCACTCTATTTCAGATAGTGATAGTTTAATGGATCTATTTACCATGCACAAAAAGCTTTTAGATGTATATAATAAATTACATCAAATTATGTAATGAAAAATTTTATTAATTATCAGAAAAAACTAACTATTAATAGTTATTATTGATGGTTACAATAGTTTTTATAAAAAAATTTTTAATTAATACTTATCAAATGGGGCTAATTAGCATATTATATAAATGATCCATAATTAGATCTGTTATTTGATTAAGTTATCAAAATTTAGATTTACATATCCAAAAGATCTTTGTTGGCATTGTTGTATTATATTAAAGCAGTAAGATTACTTCCCTTATTGCTTTTTTCTCTCTTAATTAATGGTAATCAATAGCACAATTACGTTCAAAATCGTTTAGTTAAATTATTTTCAATATTTGTTTTTTTTAAATTATATAATTTATTAAGGATAAATGATGACAATACTTACCGTTGGTTTTGCTTGTTTAGATCTATTGTGTTTTACCTCATCTGGTTTGGAACTGAATGGTTCAATTACTTCCGATGATGTTGTTTATTCTGGCGGAGGATCATGTGCTAATACAGCATATTTATTAGCACTATGGGGTGAAGATATATATCATATTGGCCATCTCAACAATGATAATCATGGTAATCAAATTGAGACAGAGCTTGCTAATATTGGCGTTAATACGCGGCAATTTATCTTTTCAGAGAAAATGGTCACACCATTAGAAGCTATCACCGTTGATGAGCAAAATAATAGCTATACTATTATATCACATCGCTTGGTACAGCCGCCTAAATTGACAATAGCAGAAAAAAATAAATTAGCTCACTTTGTACAAACTGTAAGCGAAAACAAAAATGATATAGTTATGTTAGCTGATGGCTATGAAGCAGAATTGAGTGAGTACCTAATTGAGCATTTACCCAAAGTCAAAATGATTATGAATGTAGATAACCTGTCGGCTAATAGTTTGTACTTAGCTCAACAAGCTGATTATCTAATTGTAACAGAACAATTTGCTAGTGCTTTTGTTAAATTAAAAGCTTTCCATGGTAGCGATGAGATTAAAAGTGCATTGAAAAAATTACGCAATTTAACTAACGGTAAAATTATTATTCGTATGAATAAAAAAGATTGCGTATATCTTGATCATCAACAAGTAGTAACAATTTCTGGCTTTAACAAACAAGCTGTTGATGACATTACTGAAAATGATATTTTTCAGGGGGCTTTTGCTTACGGTATTAGTTATGGTTGGCCATTAGAGAAAACGATTTTGTTTGCCAATCTAGCCATAGTAGCAGCCAACAAACAGAAAAGAGGGCGTAGTGCAATGCCTAACTTGGTTGATATTAATCGAGCAGGTAAAGATCTTATTAAAGATTTTAAATACTTTTTTTGATCTATTACTAAAATGATTGATCATCAAAATTGTTTTATTTGAGCGAGCTCTTGAATCTCTAAAAATTACTTTTCTAAATATTTTTAAGTATCACAAATTTTCTGCTTTCTAATAGGATTTTATAATCAATTATGCTCATTCAATTACGTTTATAAGCTTTAAACAAAGCGTTTTCTCATAAGACCATTTTATTAATCACTGTTATCGTTTTGATATATTTTTTAAAACAAACTACAATTTTGTTAAACGTCCATGTTTAACATGTTAACCTGTCTTTATTATTATTTTTTTGTAATGTTCTTAACCTTGTCTGGCGAATTCACCTGCTTGCTGGATCAATTCTTCACTAGGAGTAACACCGGTATATAAAATAAATTGCTCAACCGCTTGTAACACGGCGACATCAGCTCCTGAAATAATCGTTTTATTTAAGTTTTTAGCATACTTTATAAGTGGTGTTTCAACGGGTAGGGCGACAACATCAAATATAATATCTGCTTGGTTAATCATTGCTTCACTAAACGATAATTGGTCTGCCTCAATGCCACCTTGCATGCCAATTGGCGTAACATTGATAATTAATTTAGCTTGTTCTGGTGTAATGGTAGATTCATCTTTTTGCCATTGGTAATTATAACGCTTAGCTAAAGCTTCCCCTTTCTGTTGGTTTCTAGCACAGACTATGCCATGTTTAAAACCAGCATCGTAAAATGCCCCAATTACAGCATTAGCCATACCACCACTACCTTTTAAAATAAATGGTGTGTTATTACTGATATGATTAGCTTTAATTAGTTTTTCCACCGCAATATAATCAGTGTTGTAGGCCTTCAAATAGTGATCGGTATTAACAATAGTGTTAACCGCTTGAATTGATTGTACCGAAACATCTAATTCATCAATAAATTCGATACATGCTTGTTTATAAGGCATTGAGATAGCACAACCACGAATTGATAATGCTTTAATTCCATAAATAGCATCTTTTAAGTTATTGGTTGTAAAAGCTTTATATAGATAATTTAAATCTAATTTTTCATATAAAAAATTGTGAAAACGAGTACCAAAATTACTTGGTCTTGCTGAAAGAGACATACAAACAATAGTATCTTTGTTGATAATTCTTGCCATTAACCAAAATCCTTGTGATCATATTAACTAATTCTTTATTCTATCATCTATTTTAACTAACGTATATTTGATTATGGTTGCAAACAATACTGGTCCGAAAATAACTCAAGAAAAAGCTACCGTAAAAGTGATGATACACCTATATTGTCACCAAAAACACCATACTCCAAAAAATCAACTATGTGATGAGTGTAGTGATCTCTTGCAATACGCCATGCAACGTTTAACTATGTGCCGATTTGGTGAGAAGAAAACTACCTGCGAAAAATGTCCAAAACATTGTTATCGTAAAGATTATAAACAGAAGATTAAAGAAGTTATGCGTTATGCAGGGCCAAGAATGATGATCCATCATCCAATCATGGCGGTTAAGCATTTGTATAAAAATTTGAAAACTATTTTGAAGGTATTTTAACAAAAGTATTTTTTCACAATTAAAAAAGTTGAGGAGAGGGGTTTTTGGCTTATTTTTATCACTTATTTTTTTGATTTCATCAATGTTGCATTCGTTTTTTCTATCAATGCAATAATTTTCACTTATTTTAGATGTTTTTTGCAATTTACTCGCAGTTAAATGCTAAAAATGCGAATGATTATCTTTTAAAATATTGTCATTTTTTAAATACAACCTTATTTGATAGGAAGTATGATGTCTGCATTTACGCTTGATCGCCTTTCTCAAGGACGTGAAGCTGTTATTAAACGTCTGTTACCTGACTCTTTACCTTTTCGTCAAAAGCTTTTAGCTATGGGAATGACGCCCGGATGTAAGTTGACTGTGATGCAAATAGCTCCATTAGGTGATCCAATTGAAATTAATTTGCGTGGTTTTCTACTGTGTTTACGCCGTCGTGAAGCGGCGGCAATTGAAGTTGAGGTAGTCGCATGAAAATTGCATTAGTTGGTAATCCTAATTGTGGCAAAACGACATTATTTAATTTGTTAACTGGTTCAAAACAGCGTGTAGGTAATTGGCCAGGGGTAACCGTTGAGCACAAATCTGGTTCGTTTGCTTATCAAAATAAGCACTATGATATTGTTGATTTACCGGGAACTTACTCTGTAGAGCCAGATCCAATCGGTATTGCTCAAGATGAATTTATTACTCGGCAGTTTCTATTAGCTGATAACAATAGCTTGATAGTTAATGTTATTGATGCAACAAATTTACAACGCAGTTTATATCTAACATTTCAGTTAATTGATATGCAAGTACCTATGATAATTGTGCTTAATATGGTTGATGCACTTAAAGCTATGGGAGAAAGATTAAATATCGATAAATTAACCAAAGCGTTAGGTTGTCCGGTTATTGCGATTTCGTCTACGCGAAAAACTGGATTATCAAAATTTTATCAGCAAATTGAAGCTAGCACATCGAATTTAAAGATTGCAATGCCAACCATTGATACGTTAAGTAGTGGTGCACAAGCGGTATTTAACCGATATTTAGGTGAATTGCCTGCAACCAGTCGGATACAACAATTTAATCGTTGGCAGTTAATTGAAGCCTTGCTTAATGGGGAAAATCAATCTTTAGATTTTTTAGAAAACGAAAAGTTAGCTGCTTGTCGTTGTTTATTGTCTATCAATTTCGATAATCAGATTGACGTAGCACTTGCAAGTGCACGTTATGATACGATTGATACGCTTTGCAAGATGGTGATTGATAAGCCTAGAGAAGCCAATATTAATCTTACTGAAAAATTAGATAAATTAGCTTTAGGGCGTTTTACTGGTATTCCATTTTTTTTACTCGCAATGTATAGCATGTTTTTTATTGCGATTAATTTTGGTTCAGTTTTTGTTGATTTCTTTGAAGGAGTATTTAGTACCATTTTTGTTAATGGCTTTGCTTATCTCTTAAATATGCTAGATACACCAACTTGGTTAACAGTTATTTTAGCTGATGGGGTCGGCAATGGCATCACTACGGTATCGACCTTTATACCGGTTATTGCGGCGATGTTTTTTGTGCTATCTTTTTTGGAAGATTCAGGTTATTTAGCGCGAGCAGCAATGATTGTTGATCGTTTTATGCGATGCATTGGTTTACCCGGTAAAGCGTTTGTACCCATGCTAATGGGGTTTGGTTGTGGCGTACCAGCAATTATGGCAACAAGGACACTTGATAGCCCTCGTGATCGTATTTTATCAATTTGTTTAATTCCGTTTATGTCTTGCAGTGCTCGATTACCCATTTATGCTTTGTTTGCTGTGATTTTTTTTCCTAATCATGCATCAATTATTGTCTTTATGCTGTATTTGCTGGGTATTTTGGTCGCTATGCTAACGGGATTTATATTAAAAAGTACACTGTTACAAGGTGAATTAACGCCATTTATTATGGAAATGCCCGTTTATCGTATTCCGACATTACGGAGTATGTTGAGAATAACTTTTCAACGTTTGAAAAGCTTTGTTTTACGAGCAGGAAAAGCCATTGTCGTTATGGTAACCGTACTTAGCTTCTTTAATTCCTTAGGAACTGATGGTTCATTTGGGAATGAAAATTCAAATCACTCTGTGTTATCAGTTATGGGGCAAAAAGTTACTCCTGTATTTACACCAATGGGAATTGATAAGCAAAATTGGCCTGCAACAGTAGGTATTTTTACCGGAATCTTTGCTAAAGAGTCAGTTGTGGCAACTTTAAATTCACTTTATTCAATGGATCATCAAACTGAACAACCAGAACATTTTTCTTTTTATGATGGCATCAAGTCAGCGTTAGAAACCATTCCAGATCGTTTTATTGATTTAACTAACTCAATCGCTGATCCGCTAGGTCTATCCAGAATTAATCAAGATGAAAACAGTCTACGAAATGAATTGTCTGTCGACTCGACTACGGTATCGAAAATAAGTAGTTCATTTGTTACATCATCTTCAGCTATTGCTTATCTTATTTTTGTGTTGCTTTATACACCTTGTGCGGCAGCATTAGGCACAATCTATCGTGAAACAGGGCTAAAATGGATGATATTTGTTGCTATTTGGACATTTGTTATAGGTTGGTTGTCTGCAACTATTTATTACCAATTTAGTTTATTAGGCCAATCTTCATGTGCGCCTTATTGGTTGATAGCTATTGGAGGATTTATGACTTTCATTTTTATCGTTATGCGTAAAATGGGGCGTTTACCTTGCTTTAATTAATATTACTTACCAAAACCACGATCTCACAACAATCAATCAGCTTGTTGTGAATAAAAATTATTGGTTAATGATAAATTTAAATATTGAATAATATGTTAATTACCGCAATTCGTGATTATATTCAGTTACAAGGACGAGCTAATCTGCAAGATGTGGCTCGTCACTTTCGCTTATCTAGCAGTGCAGTTGAACCTATGCTGAATTTTTGGGTTAAAAAAGGAGTAATAAAATTAATTAAACGTGATTTATTAACTTGTGCAGGTAAACAGTGTTCAACGTGTATAAGTTGTAATTTAGACGCTTATGCAAGCTATGTATGGATTGAGTAAAATATCGAATACAATCAATTAATGGTTAAAGTTAATTTGATTGTATCAAAAGTATTAATATCTAACCTTTGATAAATTCTTGCCAAATTATTTTAACTTTTTGCTTTTTTTAGAATTGAATCCACTTCTTTATCAGCTATTAAAAATTAAATTATCTTTTATTTACTATTTTTTTTGCGACTTATGTCACAAAATTAAATTTATTTGTATCTCAAAATTACAAATGATATTAATATGAACTTATGTTCATTTTGGTGTAAATTAAGTAAAAACTATAAAACCGATAACAAGTGATAAAAAGATATCCTTGATTTAAATTCGATCAACAAATTGCTAACTACTGGTTTAGATGATTACATAAATATGAAGAGTCAATTTTTTACATTATTTACCTGTTAATTTTTATGTACTAAAAAGTTAGTTAATGGCTATGAAATATCAATGTTTTTCGTTTTTATCGATAGCTTATTCTGATCAAATTGTAGTTTTATCAGTCTTGTTCATTTTTAGCCAAAAAGACCTTAACCGAAACGATGAAACCTTGTCGTTTTATTACTTAATAAATGTTATTATAATTATGTTTAAAAAACATGTAGTAGAGGAAATAGAAGTATGAGTCAATTAGATGAATTCAAAAAATTAACCGTAGTGGTTGCTGATACTGGCGATATCGATTCAATTAAACAGTTTTCTCCTGAAGATGCAACAACTAATCCATCGCTTGTTTTAAAAGCTGCTCAACTTCCTCAATATCGTTATTTAATTGATTCTGCTATTGAAACAGCTAAAAAACTAGGTGGTAGTAAAGCCGAGCAATTGGTTAATGCTTGTGACCAAGTAGCGGTAAATATTGGCGCTGAAATTTTAAAATCTATCCCAGGACGAATTTCGACTGAAGTTGATGCAAGATTATCATTTGATACCCAAGCCTGTATTGAAAAAGCTCGTCGAATTGTTGAGCTTTATAAACAAAAAGGCATTGATAAATCAAAAATTCTGATTAAAATCGCTTCTACGTGGGAAGGTATTAAAGCTGCTGAGGTTTTAGAAAAAGAAGGGATTAACTGTAATTTAACTTTATTGTTTTCCTTCGCTCAAGCGCGAGCTTGTGCTGAAATTAATGCCTTTTTAATTTCACCATTTGTTGGTCGTATTTATGATTGGTATCAAGCCAAAAAACCTATAGATCCTTATATTGCTGACCAAGATCCTGGTGTAGTTTCAGTACGTAATATCTATAACTATTATAAACAACATGGTTATAAGACTATTGTCATGGGGGCTAGTTTTAGACAAGTTGATCAAATTTTAGCATTGGCGGGTTGTGATCGTTTAACTATTTCCCCTAATTTATTGTCTGAGATGCAAAAATCAAGTGCCCCAGTAGTGCGTAAATTAGATCCAAATCAAACTTTAGTTGAGCGTCCAGCATTAATGACTGAAGCTGAGTTTAGATGGCAGCATAACAGTGATGCTATGGCTGTTGAAAAATTGGCTGAAGGCATCCGTGCATTTGCTGTCGATCAGGGTAAACTAGAAGATATGATCGGAGCACTACTTTAATTAAAAGAATAGGGGAAATATATTCCCCTTTTTTGTTTTGGTACGAAAGCGTTTTATCTGTCTGCTGTTTGTAGACAATCAATGAATATTTAAAATATATTTTTGGAGAATATTAACATGAATGTAACCACACTATCCCACCGCGAACTAGCCAATGCGATAAGAGCATTAAGCATGGATGGCGTGCAAAAAGCAAAATCAGGCCATCCTGGTGCGCCGATGGGGATGGCCGATATGGCTGAAGTCCTTTGGCGAGGATTTTTAAAACACAATCCTACTAATCCTAATTGGGCTGATCGGGATCGATTTGTATTATCAAATGGTCATGCATCAATGTTAATTTATAGCTTGTTACATTTGACTGGATATAACGTAACCCTTGATGACATAAAAAACTTTCGTCAATTAAATGCTAAAACCGCAGGTCATCCAGAATTTGGACATCTTCCAGGCATTGAAACAACAACAGGTCCTTTAGGGCAAGGAATTGCTAATGCTGTCGGTATGGCTATTGCTGAAAGAACATTAGCAGCTCAATTTAACAAACCTGCACATACTATTGTTGATCACCATACCTATGTATTTATGGGTGATGGTTGTATGATGGAAGGGATTTCTCATGAAGTATGTTCATTAGCGGGTACACTTAAATTAGGCAAATTAATTGCTTTTTATGATGATAATGGTATTTCAATTGATGGTGAAATTGAAGGTTGGTTTACCGACGATACCGCTAAACGTTTTGAAGCATATGGTTGGCATGTTATTCGTAGTATTGATGGCCATGATGCTAAGGCATTAGCTGAAGCTATCGAGCAAGCACAAGCTGTAACTGATAAACCATCATTATTAATGTGTAAAACTGTTATTGGTTTTGGTTCTCCAAACAAAGCAGGAAGTCATGATTGTCATGGCGCACCACTTGGTGATGCTGAAATAGAAGCAACGCGTAAAGCTTTAGGTTGGTCATATCCTGCATTTGAAATTCCAAAAGATTATTATGACGCATGGGATGCAAAAGCTACTGGTAAACAACGTGAAGATGAGTGGAATGCTCGCTTTGATGCATATGCAAAAGCTTACCCAGAATTGGCAAAAGAATTCAAACGTCGTATGAATGGTGATTTACCAAGTAATTGGCAACAGGTTGCTAAAGATTTTGTTAATAAGCTACAAGCAAATCCGGCAACAATTGCTACCCGCAAAGCCTCACAAAATGCCATTGAAGCTTTTGCGCCAGTGTTAACTGAATTTTTAGGTGGTTCAGCTGATTTAGCACCAAGTAATTTAACTATGTGGTCAGGCTCTAAAGAGATTTTAGCTAATCCAGATGGTAACTACATTCATTATGGTGTACGTGAATTTGGTATGTCTGCAATCATGAATGGTATCGCTTTACATGGCGGTTTTATTCCTTATGGTGCAACTTTCTTAATGTTTATGGAATATGCGCGTAACGCAGTTCGTATGGCCGCTTTAATGAAAATTCGCTCTTTATTTGTCTACACGCATGACTCAATTGGCTTAGGAGAAGATGGTCCAACTCACCAACCTGTTGAACAGATAGCAAGCTTACGTGTTACTCCAAATGTTAGTACTTGGCGTCCTTGTGACCAAGTTGAATCAGCTATTGCTTGGCAATATGCCGTTGAACGTAAAGATGGTCCAACTGCGTTAATTTTCTCAAGACAAAATCTTAAACAACAAGAACGCACTGAACAACAATTAGCCAATGTTTATCGTGGTGGCTATATTTTAAATGATTGCAGTGGAACTCCTGAACTGATTTTAATTGCCACTGGTTCTGAAGTCGAACTAGCTGTTGAGGCTTATCATAAACTTACCGAAGCTGGTAAAAAAGTACGTGTTGTTTCAATGCCATCAACCGATGCATTTGATAAACAAGACCAAGCTTATAAAGAATCAGTATTACCATCTTCAGTCACTGCACGAGTCGCTATTGAGGCTGGTATTAGTGACTATTGGTATAAATATGTTGGTCTAAATGGCAAGATTATTGGTATGACAAGCTTTGGTGAGTCAGGTCCAGCAGAACAATTATTTGCTAAATTCGGCTTTACAGTTGAGAATGTTCTAAAACAAGCCAATAGTTTATTAAAATAATAAATTTATTTAAATAGTAAAAAGCCACCTTATGGTGGCTTTTTTTAATCTAATTAAATTATCTAGAAGCGCGTTTTAATATTATTTCTGTTGGTTGTTTTTGTAGATAAACCATTCTAGCAATTAACAGAAATGCAGCAACAGCAAGCCCTGATATAATCCCTATCCAAAATCCTGCTGCACCAATTGGTTCCATCACTAGATCAGTTAAGCCTAATATGTAACCAACTGGTAAACCAACAACCCAATAAGACAGTAAAGTAATAAAAAAGATGCTCTTAGTATCTTTATAACCACGTAATACATTACTTGCGACTACTTGTAAATAATCTGAAGCTTGATAGATGGCAAGTAAAATAATCAGTTGTAGACAGATGGTTATTACATCGATCTCATGAGTAAATATGGTTATTATTGGTGATCTAAAAATGACCAGAATTAATGCGACGATTACCGCTATCATGAAGGATATCGCTAAACTTATATAAGCAGTTTGCTTGGCTAGAATTGGTTTATTTTTACCCAATAAGTAACCGACACGAATACTGGTCGCCACGCCTAGAGATAATGGAATTGCAAATGTTAAACTACTAATAGTAAAGATAATTTGATGAGCAGCCACAGTTATTTGTCCGAGAGGGGCAATAAGTAAGGCAACTACAGCAAACAAGCTCATTTCAAAAAAGTAAGCAAGGGCTAAAGGTGTTCCTAACAGCACTATCTTTTTAATGATGGAAAAATCAACAAGCTTTGTTAATGGTGTTTTACGAATATCTCGTTGGCTAGCAGTAGTTAAGGTATATATACGGATTAAACCAAACATTAACCAGAAAATTATTGCTGCAGTAATACCACAACCGACACCACCAAAAGCAGGTAAGCCTAATTTGCCATAAATTAAAATATAGTTAATTGGAATATTAGCAAGTAAGGCAATGAATATTATTACCATGGCGGGTTTTGTGTTAGATAAACCTTCACATTGATTGCGGTAAACTAAAAATAGTAGAAATGCTGGTACTCCCCACATAATTGCACGTAAAAATGAAACGGCAACTTCAATCATGTCTGGATCAATCGGATTATCAGCGGAACTTCTTAAGCTAATTATTTTATCTGAATGATATAAAATTAACATTATGAACACAGATAAAATTAATGCAATCACCACACCTTGCCGTGTATGATCGGCAACTTGCTCACGTTTAGCTGCACCATTTAAGTTTGATATAATGGGAGTTAATACAGTCAATAGACCTTGACCAAATAATACTGTGGGTAACCAAATTGATACCGCTATAGCAACACCTGATAAGGCTGTTTTACTGTAATTTCCAGCCATAATTGTATCAACAAACGTTATTGCTGTTTGTGATATTTGAGCAATCATGACAGGGATAGCTAAGGTAATTAAATTTTTAATTTCATTTCGATAATGTAATTTCATTGGTTATTTACTGTTGTACAGTTCCCCATAAATCGTATTCATCTGAATGTTCAATATTGACCTTAACAATATCGCCAACTTTAACCGTTTTTTCTTCATTTAGATAGACTACACCATCTATTTCCGGTGCATCAGCCATACTTCGTCCAATTGCACCTTCAGCATCCACTTCATCGATAAGCACGGATAATGTTTTACCAATTTTGTTTTGTAGCTTACGGGTTGAAATTGTTTGTTGCAATTGCATAAACCGATGGAATCGTTCTTGTTTTATATGCTCCGGTATTTGATTGGCTAATTGATTAGCCGCAGCGCCTTCTACTGGACTATAAGGGAAACAACCGACACGATCTAATTGTGCTTGAGATAGAAAATCGAGCAGTAATTCAAAATCTTGTTCGGTTTCGCCTGGATAACCGACAATAAAAGTTGAACGTAGAGTGATTTCAGGACAAATATCTCGCCACTTATGAATTCTTTCAAGTGTTCTTTCAATGGTTCCCGGTCGTTTCATTGATTTTAATACAGTAGGGCTAGCATGTTGTAATGGTACATCCAAATAAGGTAAGATTTTGCCATCCGCCATTAAAGGAATTAAATTATCCACACTAGGGTAAGGATACATATAATGTAGTCGAACCCAAATACCAAGACTAGATAATTGTTCACAAAGGGTATGAATATCGGTTTTTAACGGCATACCATTCCAAAAATTGGTTCGGTTTTTTATATCAATACCATAAGCTGATGTATCTTGGGCAATAACCAATAATTCTTTCACCCCACTATCAACCAAACGCTTTGCTTCATCAAGCACATTACCGATTGGGCGACTGATCATTTCGCCACGTAATGAAGGAATAATACAGAATGAACAACTATGGTTGCAGCCTTCCGAGATTTTCAAATAAGCATAATGTTTTGGTGTTAGTTTTACCCCTTGTTCGGGTACTAAACTAGTAAATGGATTATAGGTAGGTTTAGGTGCATATTTATTAACATGCTCAAGTACAGCCTCATAACTGTGAGGTCCTGATATTTCAAGCACTTTAGGATGTACATCACGAATTTGATCTTCTTTAGCGCCAAGACAACCAGTCACAATAACTTTACCATTTTCATTTAGTGCTTCGCCAATGGCTTCTAATGATTCTTGTACCGCACTATCAATAAAACCACAGGTGTTAACAATTACTAAATCTGCATTATCGTAGCTAGGTACAACTTGATAACCCTGTGTACGTAATTCAGTTAAAATTCGCTCAGAGTCAACTAAATTTTTAGGACAACCAAGGCTCACAAATCCAATAGTAGGGGATGATGTATTCATAATATTTATAATAATTTAAAATTAATTGAGGTATTTATCGAGAATTTAAAAGTTTGCCAATTTAGATTATGACAACAGGCGAGCATTTTAACATATTTAACTTGAACCAAATAAAAATTTTTAGCGCAGTTACCATCTATAAAAATATAATTTCTTATGGCATGTATGTAACATGCTATTTATTGCAAATAATTTGAAGTTTATATTTTAATTATTTGTAATAGGTAATATCGATAAACCTTATTCGACGGATCACTAATATTAATACCCTTTGCATCTATTTTTTTCCTTTCAACAGAGCTAATAATTTATATAAAGTAATATTAGGTAATGTTATAGGAGGGTTAGGTAATTCATATATGATCAAATCATTTTGTTCAATTATTTCTTTTGCATTATATTTTGAAACAATGTCCGATATTGATGCACCCCATGTTAAACCTAGCGGAGCATCACGTTCATGCGTGAACCATAAAAGAAAATAATACTGCAACTAACAATAGTTTTTTCATTAATGTTTACTCTCCTTACATTCAATTGGCATGTAATAGTAAACAATAAAAAACACTTATCAATCATTTGATGAGGGGAATATTCTGAGGAAGGACAAGGTAAATCTGTTAATCAAAAAGCCCTTATAATGATAAGGGCTTTTGTGAAAGGAAGTTAATTTATTATAAAAAATCAATTTATTTTAATACATTAATTACTTCATCGATTTGACGATCTAAACTTTCAGCACCGCCACCAGATAAATACCAAAGGTCTGGTGTTAAATAAATAACTTCAGTTTTACTTTTTGCTAATACTTTTGTATTGAAGAAATCATTTTTCATCGCAGACTGGCCAATTGCTTTACTACGGTCTACAACATAAATAATATCTGGTTTAACTTTACTGATGTAATTATTATCAATAAAGGTTGGTTTTGGTTTACCAATACCATTGGTTGGTTGTGGCGCTAATGGTACTGCGCGTTTTACATGTAACACATCGTGAATTAATGCGGCACTAGAGCTTGCATTGATAAGGATCATTTTACCGTCATTATGAATAGCAACAATTGCTTTTTTATTACTTGCTTGAGCAACTAATTGTGCATTGCTTACTTTAGCATCTAATGATTGAATTAGATTGTTAGCTGTTTTTTCAGTACCAGTAATACTTGCTAATACATTGATATGATTTTTGGTCGATTCAAGGTAGTTTTTTGCATCAACGCTTAAATTAATTACTGGTGCGATTTTAGTAAATTCTTCCGTATGGCTTGCTTGTCGGCCGTCAATGATAATTAATTGCGGTTTAGCTTGTTTGATTGCATCAATATTTGGTTCCTTCATATTACCTGTATCAGTAATAGTTGCATTTTTATATTGTTGAAGATAAGCCGGAAGAACAGAAAGCGGTGTTGCTGTTACAATTGATCCTTTACCTAAAGCATCTAATGTATCTAAGGCTCCATAATTCATCACTACAACTTTATTTGGTGATTTAGGTACAACAACTGATTGTTTATTATCTGGATTTACTGTAATTGACGATTGACAACCAGTCAAACCTAACATTAACGCTGCTAAGCTACTTAATAATAGTTTTTTCTTAGTATTCATAATTAGTTCCTATATGTATGATGCAAATGATAACTATTATTGTTTAAAGGATTATGATTGTCTAGTAATAAATAATTTTTCGTAAGGATATTGATAATTATTCTCATATAGTATATTGTTACTCGCGGATTGCTTTGCAAAATATCAATATAATTAATAGGGTTATAACAATGAATACGAAGTTTAAGTTGGCTACACATGTCTTAAATACAAGTATTTTATTATCATTATCAGGTTTAGCGATGGCGGCTGATGATAAAAATACTGATACTATGGTGGTGACAGCATCAGGATTTTCTCAACAAATTAAGGAAGCTCCAGCAACAATTTCGGTGATCACGCCGGAAGAAATTAGCAAAAAACCTTATCGTGATGTTACCGATGCTCTGAAAGACATTCCTGGTGTCACAATAACTGGTGGCGGCGATTCGACCGATATTAGTATTCGTGGTATGGATGCCAAATATACATTATTATTAATTGATGGAAAAAAAGTTAGTACGCGTGAAACTAGACCAAATAGTGATAATTCTGGTTTCGAACAAGGCTGGTTACCTCCATTAACCATTATTGAGCGTATAGAGGTTGTCCGTGGACCTATGTCTTCTCTATATGGTTCAGATGCTATGGGTGGGGTAGTTAATATCATTACTAAAAAAGTGTCCAACAAATGGCACGGTGGTTTAAGGGTTGAATCAATTGTGCCTTATCGTTCTGATGAGAAAAATACCTATGTAGGTAGTTTTTCAACGATGGGCCCAATTATTGATGATATTTTAGGTATTCAATTATTTGGCCAATACAGCAAACGTAGTGAAGATAAGTTTTTAAATGGTCATTCAGGACAAAAATTACGTAGCTTAAATGGGAAAATATCACTTAATGCTACAGATACTCAGACATTTGATCTTGATTTTGGACGCTCTTTACAAAACAGTAATGCTTCAGGTGGTAAAACAAGACCAGTTAATCGCGGTGATTTTAATAGAGATAACCGTCGCAACTCTTTTGCTTTAACGCATAATGGTTTATTTGGCGATGTATCGACGACATCCTTTATTTCTCATGAAGGTAATAATAATCCAGAAAGAAAAATGAAAATTCGTAATACTAACGTTGACTCACGTGTGACAATTCCTTTCTCGATTAATATGTTAACTGCTGGTGGAGCATATACTTATCAAGAACTTCATGATAGAGGTAATCAGTTAAACAAAACTCTAACAAAAATTGATCGTTGGAGTTATGCATTATTCGCTGAGGATGAAATAAGTATTTTTGATAACTGGAGTATAACGGCTGGTTTGCGTTATAACAAAGATGAAAACTATGGTAGCAACTGGAATCCAAGAGTCTATAGTGTCTGGAATATTGATGATAACTTTACCTTAAAGGGTGGTTATTCAACTGGATTTGCAACACCACAACTACGCCAAGTTGTTTCAGATTGGGGACAGGTTACAGGTGGATCTGGAACAGGTAACAAAGGAATGATAATGGGTAATCCCGATTTAAAACCTGAAAAAACGGATTCATTTGAAATAGGCGTTGGTTATACCAATGATTATGGTATTGATGCATCTGCAACAGCTTTTTATACTAAATATAAAGATAAAATCCAGTCTTATTATATTTGTCGTGGTAAAGCAGGATCAAGAAATTGCCGAATCAATGGTTATAAAGAAAAATTTGATTTTGTTCAAGGCCGTGAGAATGTAGATAAAGCCGATCTTAAAGGTTTAGAACTATCATTTAAAACACCATTGTTTACTGATTTCTTGCTAAGTTCTAACTATTCTTGGACTAAAACAGAACAAAAAACTGGTAAAAATAAAGGTAAATCTTTAAATCGTACACCTAAGCAAAAATTCAATACTCAGCTTGATTGGAATCTAACCCAACAATTGGATTTATGGACTAAAGTTGCTTATTACGGAGTGGAAACAACTACGGATCGTAGTGGCAAAAAGATTGAATATCCAGGTTATACCTTCTGGGATGTGGGTGCATCTTTCCAAATAAATCAAAATGCTAAGATTTATGGTGGCGTTTATAACTTATTTGATAGAGATGTTTCTAACGATGATTTTGGTAAAACTTTAGAAGGTCGTCGTTACTTTGTTGGTACTGAAGTTAATTTCTAATTAATATTCATCAATAAAAGGTTGTTATAAATATTGAGTGGCTGTTAATACAGCCACTTTTTTATTTAATTAATAAACTATATATTAACATTTTAATTTATTAGTTATGATTGAGAATTACTTCACAAAAGGATTTTAAATAAGCATATGCCGAAATATGTCTATACGATTCTACTAGTTCTTGTATCTCTGCTAACCAGTTTGCCAGTATATGCTGTTATAGTATTAACTCGAATTAACTATGAAGATGGTTTCGACCCGTATGCAGCTATACTTGCAGTAGTTTCGCTTTTTGTTTTATGGCAAGTGTTTAAAATATGGTCAACATGGAAGGTTAAGCAATGGGAAAAAAAAGAACAGCAACAGAAGCTGCAAAAGAAAGCTGAAAGAGATCGATTATTTGCTGAGTCAAGAGCAAGAATGCGCTTAAAAAAACAATTAACTAAACAAAAATCCCGGAAGAAAAAAATTACAGAAGAAAAAACTCCAGAAAAATAATATCATTTCTTAATTGGTATTTAATCTATTCAGCTAATTTTTTTCATGATTAAAATTTTGAGGAAAGGGGTTTTTTAGCTTAATATAAATTGAAATTTCTTCATAATTATCATGAATAACCAATCATTTATATTTGTTCCATTCTTATCAAACTTAATAAAATATCATATTTTATCTTATTGAATTATTTATTGGTCTTAATCCATGGCATGCTAGACGATTTTGTAATATATTATCTATCATAGTGCAAGAAGTTACTACAGTGTTGAAAGGCAAACTTGATGGTTGTATTTGAAGATAAACAAGAGTCGGAATTACTTACAGAAATTGCAGTTGCATACTATGAGTATGAACAAACTCAAGAAGAAATCGCTCAGCGATTTGGTCTTTCACGCATTAAAGTTGGTCGTTTGCTAAAAAAAGCTAGAGCAGAAGGAATCGTTGAAATAAGTGTTAAATATCATCCGATATTTAGTTCTCGTATTGAACAGCAATTTGTTAACCATTTTGGTATCAAACGAGCTTTAATTGCTTTAGATCATCAAGACGAAGAAGAACAACGTAGACAAGTTGCTGCTCTGGTATCGAATTATCTGTCTAGTACTTTAAAAAATGGTATGACTGTTGCTGTGGGACAAGGGCGTAATGTCGCTGCTATTGCCAGCCATGTTGGTGTGTTTCCTGAAAAACAGTGTAAATTTATTTGTGGTATCGGTGGTACTCAGCGTGTCGGGGAAATTATTGATGCTGACCACATTAGTCGAAGTTTAGCCAGAAAATTTAGTGCAACTAGTGAGACTTTATACGCGCCAGCTTATGTAGAAAATCGTGAACTTAAACGTGCATTTATCCAAAATCGAGTTATTAAAGATACATTAGAAAGAGCGGCTAAAGCTGATATTGCTTTAGTTGGTATTGGCGATATGAATGAAAACTGTTATATGGTGCAGTTGGGCTGGTTTACTCCGCAAGAAGTCACTTACGCAACTTTAAACCAAGGTGTGATTGGTGATATTGCTGGATATGGTTTTTTTGATATCAATGGTAATCCGGTCGATACAACCATGAATGATCGAGTGATTGGTTTAAGTATTGAAGAATTACGTAATATTCCATGTGTTATTGCTATTGCTTCGGAAAATACTAAAGCAACCGCAATTTTAGGTGCACTACGGTCGGGCGTAATAGATATCATTGCGACAAGTGCTTCAAACGCTAGAACTATATTGAGTTTACAACAAAACAAAATCTAATTTAGCCAATAAGCTATTTGTAAACACATTACAAATAGCCTTGATTAATCTAGATCAAATTTAATTATAATAATCGTTTAATAATTCTATCCACTCTGATGCGGCTTAAACGTTTAATTAATTTATGTACCTGTTTTGGATAGAATTGGCTAGCTTGAATTTGTTGGAAATGGGTGACAAGTGCTGTTTTTTCACGAATAGTTGTGAGTTCTTGTTTAATCTGTTGTTGTAATTCATGTTTAGGATCATGAACAAGTATGGCATTTTCCAGATCTAAACGCCAAGCTCTTGGATTAAGATTATTACCTGTAATCATCATCCACTCATCATCTACCCAAATCCCTTTTAAGTGATAGGTTTGATCAGCATCTTTCCATAATCGAATGATTAACTGTTCCTTATCAATATAATTTTGTAGCCGTTCAACAAAACGTCTTAAGTTTATTTCATACAAATAAGGTAATCCACCCGAGATATTAAAAGGTTGGTCTTCAGGAATATAAAAGTCATTAGCTACTTTGTCACCAATAATGATTTCAACTTGTTTACCTTTTCTTAATAGACGAATGATGTCACGCACTAATATATTAGGTAAGTTAAAATAAGGTGTACAAAATGTGATTTTTTGTTCAGTCGTGTTTATTAGATGGTGAATAATTTTATTCAGTTGATTATTTCGGCCAAGACCAACAATTGGTGCTACGGATAAAGTTTCGTTATCACTATTTCCCGTATATTGATAATTAACATCCATGAGATGTTGGCGTAATTGTTTAATTTCTGACTTAATTTGTTTACGTGTTTTATGTTCACTAACATCCAACCGTTGAACGCCATCAAGTGGCAGAAAATTATCATTAACATAATTCACCATTGTATCCGCTAAAACTCTATTAGTGATAAAGTGATATCGATCATAACGGTATTTATCAAGTTTATATAAATAAACATTATTAATGCTAGCACCACTATAAATTACAGTATCATCAATTATGAATCCTTTTAAGTGTAATACACCTAAAACTTCTCGACGATTAACTGGCACACCATAAACCGGAATATCAACAGATGGATGTTGTTGTTTCAAATCATAATAGTAACGCGCATTCGTTTTGGTTTTATCTTCACCAATTCGACCCCGTTGAGCACGATGCCAATCAACAAAAATTTTGATGTCTAAGTTTGGTTGGTGGGTTTTAGCTTGATAAAGCGCATCAAGAATCTCGCGACCAGCTTCATCTTGTTCTAAATAAAGGGCAACAATATAGATACGATGTTGAGCTTTTTTTATCTGTTCAAGCAATGCAACTCTATAGGTTTTAGGATCATAAACAATCTGATATTGTTCAGCTTTCTGTTCAAGCTTGGCTAATTCGTTTAAATGTTTTTGATGATTATATTTTATAAAGGGTATTCGCATGTTCTAAATATTATTAAAACTGACACAAAGTGTAGAATAACACAATTTGTGCCAGAACATAATACTCCTATTATTCCGAGGTTAACCTATCATTAAATTGAGCGTATATACCTAAATATGTTTTAAGCTTGCTCATTAACCCATTGTTGAATAATTTTATAGCTTAAGGCTAAGACAACTGGGCCGATGAATAAACCCATAATTCCGAAGGCTAGAATTCCGCCAATTACCCCAAATAAGATAAGTAGGAAGGGGAGATCGGCGCCTTTCTTTATCAAATATGCTCGCATTACACTATCAAGGGTGGTCAAAATGATAGCCACAACAATTAAAACTATGCCTGATATAATATGCCCATCCCAAAATTGCCAAATGATACAACCTAACATGACAATAACAGGTCCAATTTGAGCAACGCAACAGATAAATAATATTAACGTTAAAATGCCTGGAAATGGCATTTTGGTAAAGATAAAACTCATTCCGCCAATTAATGCTAATGTAATAGCAGTGACAACTACGCCTAATGCCACCGCTCGTATTGATTGGCCCGCTAAGGTAACTGTTGTAGTGCCATATTGTTTAGATAAACGATTCGCCAAAACATAAACATATTTAGTGATACTTTCTCCCTTAAGAAACAGTAATAAACTAAAAATGATCATGACACCGGCATGGAAAATAAAAACTCCAATATTGGTTACTTGCTCTAAAAGCCAGCCAATCATGATGCCAATATAAGGTTGAATATCGGATATTAATTGTGAACCATCTGTTTTGATAAGCTCAAGCCATTTTTGGTGAACTTCTTCACCAAACATCGGAATATTGACCAACCAATCGAGGGTAGGTAATTCTCTATGCGATAACGTTCTAACCCATTCGACCAGATAATGACCATTTTGAGCAACACTACTAATTATTAAGATAAAAGGAATAACACAGACAAACGCTAGAATTATCGCCATGACTAATAAAGATAACCAACGTTTATTAAAGAGTTTTTTTTGGATTTTGATCATTAATGGCCAAGTTGCAATAACCACCATTACTGCCCAAAAAAAGCCAAATAAAAATACTTCGACTACTCGATAAGTTAAAACAATTAGTAAGCCTATCAAAAGTAAATTAAGAATTAATTTTAATAAATCATCAGTTTTTTTTTCTGCTGGCATTTTTATCTCATATTCATTAATCTAGATAATGTTATTATACGCATTATGTTCTAAAAAGCATACGTTGACGTATTAAGTTAGACAATTTTATTGGAGAAATAATAATGAAAAAATTAGTATTATTAGCATTGATGAGTGTGGCATTATCTGCTTGCGCAAATACGCAAAAAGCCCCGCAAGAGGTTCAAAAACTAAATGAAATTGCTCCATATCCGGATGCAAAAGCCGGTTCTACTCGTTATGTTATTCATTTACCAAACTTAAAAGATGAAGTTAACGCTAAAGTAGAAATATTAATTGGTAAAGAGATGAATGTTGATTGCAATACTCAAAGTTTAGGTGGAGTTGTTAAAGAACAAGAGCTTAAAGGTTGGGGATATTCTTACTATGTTGTTGAAGAAGCTAAAGGTAGCATCTCTACTATGATGGCTTGCCCTGAAGGTACTAATGAGAATAAATTTGTTTCTATCAACCATAAGTTAGGTTTATTAAATTATAACAGCCGATTACCATTAGTATTCTATGTTCCAAACGATTTAACGGTTAAATATCGTGTATGGCAACCAGAAGCAAAAATTTTGCAAGCTAGCGCCGAATAAAAAAAGTAAATTAATTGTTAATAACTAGCTAAAAAAGGGTTGATTGATTAAAATCTAGTCACTTAGCCCTTAATCTTAGAATATTTGATTTTTTAAGTAGACATCTGGAAAAAAAAAGGTATTTTATCCCACGTAATGCAAGGTTAGCTCTACATGTTCATTAATTATATTAATGACTTGTGATTGCCTGATTACCTCGGTTTCACCATATTATTAGATTCAATAATAATGGTAAAATTTGGGGGTCCGTTGTATTTAACAATGGGCTTGTGTCTAACATGTAATATCCCTAACTAGAGGAGAAGTGGTGAGCATGTTTACTCAACGTAAAACAATTCTTTCAATCATCGCTGGTGTATCACTAGCATTATCTCAAACTGCTGTAGCTAAAGACCGTGTTGTGCATTTTTACAACTGGGCAGGTCAAATTGGTAATAGTACAATCTCTGATTTTGAAAAATCAACTGGTATCAAACTAGTTTATGATGTGTATGATTCCAATGAAGCGCTTGAAGGTAAACTAATGGCCGGTCATTCAGGTTTCGATGTGGTTTCTCCTTCAGACAGTTTTTTAGCTAGACAGATCAAAGCTGATATCTATCTACCATTAGATAAAAGTAAATTACCTAATTGGAACAACCTTGATCCTAATTTAATGAAGTTAATGGCTAACCATGATCCCGATAATAAGTATGCAATCCCATATGTATGGATGACTACAGGTATTGGTTATAACATTGATAAAGTTAAAGAACGTCTTGGTGAAAATGCCCCAGTTGATAGTTGGGATTTAGTTTTTAAACCTGAAAATATGGAAAAACTTAAAGATTGTGGTGTGGCATTCTTGGATGCTCCAACTGAAATCTTTGCTAGTGCTCTTCAATATTTAGGTAAAGATCCAAACAGCACCGATGCTAAAGATTATACAGAAGCTGCTTATGGTGTGTTGGCAAACGTCAGACCAAATATTCGTTATTTCCATTCATCTCAATATATTACTGACTTAGCAAATGGCGATATTTGTGTAATTTTAGGTTGGGCAGGCGATATTTTACAAGCTCGCGACAGAGCTAACGAAGCTAATAATGGTGTTCATATTAATTACAACATCCCGAAAGAAGGTGCACTGGTTTTCTTTGATACCCTTGCTATTCCAAAAGATGCAGCTAATCCTGATGAAGCACATGAGTTTTTAAACTTTATTTTGAAACCAGAAATTGCAGCTCAGGTTACTAATGATGTTAACTTTGCTAGTCCAAATAAAGTTGCTAACGATAAGTTTGTAAAACCTGAAGTGAGAAATGATCCAGCGGTTTATCCAAAACCAGAAGTGATGGAAAAATTATTCACTTTAACGGTGAAAGAACCCAAACTTGAGCGAGTGATCACTCGTACATGGACAAAATTGAAAACGGGTAAATAACCGTTTGAAAATGTCAACTAATTGACTTATACATTCTAGACGGGAGGGTTTTAAATCTTTCCGTCTCGTTTTTTTTGGCTTGTTGTTATGAGGAAAAAAGCGTGAACGATAAAACAACAAATCAGGTACAGCCTAAAAAAAAGATGATAACTCCATTATTGGAGATCAAAAATTTAACTAAAGTTTTTAATGATGATTATTATGCCGTTGATGATGTCAATTTAACCATTTATACCGGAGAGATTTTTGCCTTATTAGGCGCTTCGGGTAGTGGTAAATCAACATTATTGCGGATGCTTGCCGGTTTTGAACAACCGACTTCAGGACAAATTATTTTAGATGGTAAAGATTTATCTCAAGTACCACCTTACAATCGCCCTATAAATATGATGTTTCAATCGTATGCTCTTTTTCCTCACATGACGGTTGAGCAAAATATTGCCTTTGGTTTAAAACAAGATAAATTAGATAAAAATGAAATTAAACATAGAGTTGAAGAGATGTTGGAACTTGTTCATATGGAACAGTTTGGCAAACGTAAACCTCATCAACTTTCGGGTGGTCAAAGACAACGTGTCGCTTTAGCCAGAAGCTTAGCGAAAAGACCAAAATTACTACTGTTAGATGAACCAATGGGCGCATTGGATAAACAACTTCGTGATCGAATGCAACTTGAAGTGGTTAGCATTCTAGAACAAGTAGGCGCAACCTGTGTAATGGTTACCCATGATCAGGAAGAAGCCATGACTATGGCAGGCCGTATTGCGATTATGAATAAAGGTCAGTTTGTGCAGATAGGTGAGCCTGAAGAGATCTATGAACATCCAAATAGCCGTTATAGTGCCGAGTTTATTGGTTCTGTAAATGTTTTTGACGGTATTTTACAAGAGACCTTAGAAGATGGATTAATTATCAGTTGTCCGATGATTAAACACCCATTAAAAGTCGATTACGATTCACCGGCGGTTGAAGGTGTGCCAATTCAAGTCGCATTAAGACCGGAAAAAATTAAACTTTGTGATGAAATTCCAGCCGATGGCTATAATGTTGCAACGGGTGAAGTGGTTGAAATTGCTTATTTAGGTGATCTGTCGATTTACCATGTTAAATTACAAAGTGGACAGATTATTATTGCTCAACTACAAAACGAACATCGTTATCGTAAAGGAATGCCAACTTGGGGTGATATTGTCAACTTAAGTTGGGAAATTGATAGCTGTGTTGTACTGACCGAATAAACACAAGAGGATAAATTGATGCGATCCATTTTATGGGGTTTGTTGTTAAATGCCTTAGTGTTACTTGGTGTTTATTTACGTTTTGTAACCATCAATGCATTTGACAATCTGTTTTTAGATGCGTTATTTACGTCAATGGTATTAAGTTTATTAGTATCATGTGTTGGCGCATATTTGGCACATTATAAACCATCTAAATTTGCTTATCGGTTGATTATAGCCGGCAGTATTTTATATATACCTGCTGGATTAGGTTTAGTAGCGATCTATTATGCTTATCGTAAGATGCGACTACAACGTGATGATTCTGATTTGATGACACTCTATGGCCGTCTATTAGTAATAGCTATTCCATATTGTTGGATGTTGTTGCTATTTTTATTACCGTTTTTGATTGTATTTCGAATCAGTTTTTCCGAAGTGGCGATAGCCGTACCACCTTATACTGAACTGCTAAGTTATGAAGATGGCCTAGTTAATATTGTTTTAAACTTTGGTAATTATTTTAATTTACTCGAAGATACTATTTATCTAGACTCGTATTTACAATCTTTAAAAGTTGCAGCAATTTCCACATTGCTATGTATTTTAATCGGTTACCCTTTGGCTTGGGCTATTTCACAATGTAAACCGTCAACCAGAAATATTTTATTGTTATTAATCATTTTGCCATCATGGACTTCGTTTCTAATTCGGGTTTATGCTTGGATTGGAATTTTAAATCCTAATGGTCTATTAAATAATTTCTTAATGTGGTTAGGGGTTATAGATCAGCCATTAATCATAATGAAAACCTATCTGGCGGTTTATATCGGTATTGTCTATTCTTATTTACCATTTGTGGTATTACCAATTTATACCTCATTAAGTAAAGTAGACACAACGTTGATTGAAGCGGCGTTAGATCTTGGTTGTAAACCAATTAAAACCTTCTTCAAGATTATTGTACCGTTAACCAAAAATGGCGTTATTGCCGGAGGTATGTTGGTATTCATTCCTGCGGTAGGTGAATATGTTATCCCAGAATTATTAGGACCATCCGATGGTCTAATGATTGGTACACAGTTATGGACTGAATTCTTCAATAATCACGATTGGCCAGCCGCGTCAGCAGTGGCAACAGTAATGTTATTGATATTAATTGTACCTATCTACTACTTTAATAAGTTCCAGAACCGAGAAATGGGAGGTAAATAAATGAATAATTTACCATTAGTCATACGATCAGCATTGATTGTTTTTATTGCTGCATTATTCGGTTCAATAGTGCTATCGGTTTTGATCTCTGCATCAGGATTTGCGCTATTAGGTAGTGCTAGCCTGTATGTCGGATGCTTGCTATTTAGCCTTATCTTAACAACCATTGTAACAATCGCGTTATTAGTGAGATGTTTAAAAGGATTGATTCTCTTAGTAGTA
Organism: Gilliamella apis; assembly: GCF_002142155.1. Taxonomy (GTDB): domain Bacteria; phylum Pseudomonadota; class Gammaproteobacteria; order Enterobacterales; family Orbaceae; genus Gilliamella; species Gilliamella apis. The sequence continues at coordinate 70,930 of NZ_NASD01000012.1, forward strand.
TTTTCTTTTTTATATATCCCTATGATTATTCTGATTGTTTATTCGTTCAATAGTTCAAGGCTTGTGACGGTATGGGCAGAATTTTCAACCAAATGGTATGTTGAGTTAATACATAATGACACTTTACTCAAAGCAGTAGGATTGAGTTTGACTATCGCGGCAGGTGCAGCCTCATTAGCGATTGTACTGGGTACTTTAGCTGCTTTTACTATCATTCGGTTTAGACGATTCCGTGGCTCTAACCTGTTCTCGTTTATGACTACTGCACCGTTAGTTATGCCTGATGTCATTACTGGTTTAGCCTTATTATTGCTATTTGTCGGAATGGGACAAGTGCTTGGTTGGCCAAAAGAACGCGGTGCAATGACTATTTGGATGGCGCATGCAACATTCTGTACCGCTTATGTAACGGTTGTTATTAGCGCAAGATTACGAGAGTTAGACAAGTCAATTGAAGAAGCAGCTTTAGATCTTGGTGCGAATCCATTGAAGGTATTTTTTATTATTACTTTACCAATGATTGCCCCTGCACTGGTTTCCGGTTGGTTATTGGCATTTACTTTATCACTTGATGATGTGGTTATTGCTAATTTTGTTACTGGACCTGGTGCAATGACATTACCTAAACTAGTATTTTCTAAGGTTCGTTTAGGTGTCGACCCACAAGTTAATGCTTTAGCGACCATTATTTTAATAATTGTTGGTATTATCGGCTTTATTTCATGGCTTTGGATGCGTCGCGCCGAAAAACGACATTTAAGAGAAATTCGCATGCGTTAATCTGATTATTAATTATATTGCCGCTTTTGCGGCAATTTTTTTATCCTTATAAAATATACGTGTTTTTTTAGCCGTTTTATATTATAGTGTGCACAGTCAGTTTACTGACAAAATTCTCAGGGCGGGGTGTAATTCCCCACCGGTGGTATAGCCCACGAGCGCTTAGTAAAATTCGATTTTATTAAGGACAGCAGATTTGGTGAGATTCCAAAGCCGACAGTTAAAGTCTGGATGAAAGAGAGTGACTTATCTTTTCTATAATTAGCGTTATAGCTAAATCACTATGGTCAAGCACTTGCCCTGGTTCTGGTATTTAATATATTTATCACTTAGTAACTTTATAATAATTAAGGATAAATATAATTAGTTTAATAAAACAGGATAGGTATCTACCATGAATCAGTTTAATTTAAATGAATTTGGCACATCAATAGAGCGAGTAAACAAAGCAATTGCTTCAATCAAAGCTGGATCTGGGGTGTTAGTTTTGGATGATGAAGATCGTGAAAACGAAGGTGACATTATCTGGGCAGCGCAAACTATTACCACTCAGCAAATGGCATTAACTATTCGTCATGGTAGCGGTATAGTTTGTTTATGTATGCCACAATCCTATTGTGATAAATTAGGATTGCCGATGATGGTGGCAAATAATACTAGTAAAAATCACACTGCTTTTACTATTTCTATCGAAGCGGCAAAAGGTGTTACCACTGGTGTGTCAGCGGCGGATAGGGTCACAACAGTAAAAGCTGCGGTCGCCGACGACGCTAAACCAAGTGATTTGAATCATCCCGGACATGTCTTTCCATTAGTTGCCAAAGAGGGTGGGGTATTAAACCGTCGGGGACACACCGAAGCCTCTGTGGATTTAGTGGCATTAGCGGGCTATAAACCAGCAGCAGTGATTTGTGAATTAACGAATGATGATGGTTCAATGGCTAGAGCGCCACAAGTTGTTGCGTTTGCAAAACAGCATCAGCTACCGGTAGTCACCATTGAAGATATAGTGGCCTATCGTAAATTATTATAATGTTTTTAATAATCCGCCGAAGTAATCGGCGGATTTTTTTGTTTAACCTAAAACCTTCAAAGCACAAGTTTTAGTAATTTTTACACCATTTTCTAATGCTGATGTATCAAAAGTCATATCAGGATGATGTAAACCTGGTGTTAAATCGACACCTAAGCCCCAAAAACCAGATTTTACATCTCTTTCGCATGGATAATTGAAGAAATCTTCGCCGCCAGGTGTGAAAATAGGATCTTTCAATCCCTCTTTTCCGAGTACATCGGTAATAGATTCAGCGATGATTTTAGTTACTTCATCATCTATTTCTGCTGCTGGGATTTCTTTTGATACTTTGATATCAGCCTTTGCACCGATAGATGCCACACTTAATTCAATCGCTTTGAGCGTTTTGGCTTTTAATTCATCCATAGCTGGGTTGGTTGGTGCGCGTAAATCCCAACAAACATATGCCTCGGACGGAATAGCATTGGTTACACCGGCATCACATATACAACGTGTTGCTTTGACGCTATATGTTAAACTTGGTGCTAGATGAATGGTATTTACTGCTTGAATCGCCATAGTTGCCGCATCTAAAGCGTTAACGCCTAAATGAGGTCTTGCCCCATGAGCTGGTATACCATGAATATTGACTTCAACTGTGGTTGAAGCCGAATAGAACATAGCGGCTGATGCAAAGCCTTTAGGGCATTCTTCTTTAGGGCGAACATGTAAACCTATGATCATATCAACATCATCAATTGCACCGCCTTCAATCATAGCCAATGCACCAGAACCTAACTCTTCAGCTGGTTGAAAAATCAATTTTAGTTTACCTTTTTTGATATTTCCTTCTTTGATAAGCTCTTGTGCTGCGGTCAATAACATTGATGAATGTCCATCGTGACCACAAGTGTGTCTGGCACAATGTTGGCCATCAATTATGTGTCCTAAGGCATCCATATCCGCACGTAATGCCAGTACAGGACCTGATTTACCACTATCATATTCTGCAACAATACCTGTAGTATTATTTATATTACGGGTTACTTTGTAGCCAGCTTCTTCTAGTTTACTTGCTATATAGTTTGATGTTTTAACTTCTTCAAATCCTAGCTCAGGAATTTGATGCAAATAGTGGTAGTGTTCGAGTACGTTCGACATAGATATCTCCTTTATCACACAATAAATCGCATAATGATCATAGCTATTAACGCATTAACAATACTATTAACCATTAATAGTGGCCAATATTTTTTAGGCACATCGGCAACACCAAGTAGACGGCCCATATATTGTAATTGTGAGCCCATTAAGAAAATAGCTGGTGCTAATATAGTGATATCAGTACCAGTGAGAATAGCACCACTAATTAAATTTACTGCAACACCCGTTCCAGCCGAGGCTGATAACCAAGCTGTCAATAAAACGGTAATCGCTTCACCAGGTAAGCCAAATAGTCCCATAACTGGGGCAAATGCTTCACCAATTAATTGCATTAAGCCAAGTCTTTTTAGGATTTCGGTAATAACAAATGCCATAATGATATTTGGCATTAAATTATTAATGGCAATATTAAAGCCCTTACGAGCACCAATGACAAAAATGTCTAATGGATTGTTAGTCTGTTTTTGATTGCTTGAATTACTCATTGATAAAATCCTTTTTATAAACTGAATTTAACACAAGGCGGACTAAAATTGCACCGACAAATTTCAATACAATCATAATGACAAGTGGCGTAAATATTGCGACAGACATCGAAGCGAATAGTGCTGAACCAATCGAAAAATAGTTATTTATTAACCCGGCTCCAGAATATTGCCATGCGCTAATGATGACCAGATCTTTTTTAGTGATCTGCTTCTCATCATATAATTCCTTGGTTAATACCGCGCCAGCGTCAGTACTTTGTAAGTCAGTAATTAATGCTAAACCTGTTTTACCCGGGACACCTAAGATAGGTTTAAGTAATGGTGTTAATAATTTGTGAGCAGCACGGATGGTACCATAATGGGTAAAGATTTCTAATACGCCTAATGCAAGCATAACGGTTGGGATTAATGACAGAGCGAAAATAAAGCCGGCTCTGGCGCTAACTCCACCCTCACCAACGAAGGTATTTTTCTCTGGATGGAGCATTGTGCCAAACTTACCACTTAAACTAGTAAAATCAAATGCCCCCAACCAAGCTTTTCCATCTACATTATAAAATAGTCCGGAAAAAAACAGTATGGCCACAATAAGTGATACATAAGCTTTTATGCCGACTTTAAATTCATCGTCCGATTTTTTTGACATTGTCTATTCCTTTTTATTTATCTGACTTATTCTTTAATAAAAGTATTAAATAAGTTGTGTTTAAAGTACTTGAATTGTTTTGCTTTCGAAAAGAATTAAAGCACTAAGCGAAGTATTCTATATTGATTTAATTGAAAAAAAACCCCTTTCAGCAAATTTTTTACAATTCAAATTGTCTATATTCATTAATTCATATTAATAATAAAGCTAAACTATCGTTGGTATTAAAGGCAGAATCAACCCAATAAAAGCTGATCATGTTGGGTAAGAAATATGGGTTAAAAGTACTATATTTCTTTCTATTTTTAATGATTTTTTGAGAAAGTTATTTAAAAGCATGTAATTAACAATTACTCAAGGCTTGCCATTTTGCAACCGTCATTATAGAATTATAAATATATGGCAAGAAATAGTAATAAAGTATCAATAACCTGTTTGCAAAATTATCGATATTTTATATAAAGTTGAATTGTTTCTCTGCATAAACATCATAATCTTTAGGTGGCAAGCCTTCTAGTTTGCGAACCGTCTTTTGTTTTCATTAAGCACATTAATGAAAAGACAAAATTAAGCAATATAAATTAAAAATAAAAAAATAATGAGGTCATTATGTACAGCAGGAATAAAGAGTGGGCATTTGTTGTTCTCACCTGCTTTTTTGAATTGTGTTGGGTATTTGGGTTCACTACAGCAAGTCAGTGGTGGCATTGGGTTATTATTATATTGGTAATTGTTGTTGATTTTACTTTTTTAACTAATGCGTGTAAAACCATTCCTACTGGCACAGTGTATGCAATTTTTTCGGGCGTCGGTGCAATTGGTTCGCTGGTTATAGATATGTTTTTATTCGGTAAAGAAATCAAACCTATTGAAATATTTTTTGTTGCATTAATTATTATTGGCGTTGTGCAACTTAAACGAGCAGATAGCTAATTAACTGAAATTTGGATTATGATATGGGATGGTTATTTATTTTAACTGCTGCAATATTTGAAGTTATTGGTGCAATAGGCCTTAAGCTTTATTCACAACAAAAAAATCTATTGCGATTAACACTATATTGGGGCGGTTTTTTTGTTTCGTTTTCATTATTTTATTTTTCATTAAAGTATCTGGATTTAAGTATAGTTTATCCAGTATGGGTAGGACTAGGTACTTCAGGTGCTGTATTAGCTAATATGTTTATTTTCAAAGAACCGAAAAATTTCACTCGAATATTTGGTCTTACTGTAATTGTTATTGGTATTGTAGGCTTGCATTTTACGATGTGATAAAAATTAATTTATTTTTTTAAATCAATTTTTTATGTCATTTTTATTTTAGAGTATTTGCATTAAAATCTAAACTTCTATACAATAACCAACACTTCTTTAGTGGGTTGTTAGCTCAGTCGGTAGAGCAGTTGACTCTTAATCAATTGGTCGCGGGTTCGATCCCCTCACAACCCACCATTCTTTTTTTTAACCTCATATTCAATTGTTAAAAATCCCTTTTAGAATAAGACTTTATACTATAAGCACTACTTGCATTTAATTGCGTCAAATTGCATATGCATTTGTATACGTTTTTGTATACGCTAACAATATTCATATAAACGTATACAAATACGGCGGGAATACTTACGGCAACTAACAAATTGACAGATATAAAAAATATGAAGCAAGTGATGGTAATAGTTTATCTATATAAGTTAAAAAAATGACACAAAAATTTGACGGTTTAGATATTTAAGACACGATACAAAAAAAGACTAATCAGCTAAGCTTGGTGAAATATCCTTACATTTTTCTAGCTTTTGCAAAAGAAAAAATAGATGAATTTAAAACATTAGTGCTAGTTGGTGTAGATCCCGCAAAATTTGAAAGAAGGATTTAATATAGATAGTTTGATTAATAAACAAATAGCTTTAAAAGAATTACAAAAATATAAATATAATTTTACGACAAATAAAAGTTGCGTTATGTCAAATA
>NZ_NASD01000013.1 GCF_002142155.1 Gilliamella apis
ATCAAATAAGTTAGGTCTTGCATAACAAACCGCTTGCGTTTGATTAGGTTTAATATAATAAGTGGCATAACCTGCCGTAAAACGACTTTCATTAGGCACACCATAACGTGTTTTTAATGTACCTTCATCATTAGATAAGGTTAATCTATATGGTGAATTACAAATAGTCAGTACTTCATTACGGGCAACACGAAAACCGTATTTATCAATAATCGATAAATTTAAACTACCGGTAGCGGTGACACCATCAATCCCCTGACCATCACCATCATCATCACCCCAATAATTATACGGTGTGCCAATAAGTGAACTTAATGCAATAGAATTAGTATCCGTTGGTACTAACATACCAATATCAGCAAAACTCTGACCCTCAACAGGTAACTCGATAGGATTAGTTGAACTTGAATTATTGGTTGTGGGAGTAAATCTTCTACCATCAGAAAGGGTTATCCCGAGTAGCGCTGCGGTATTTGTGACCCGGGTACGACCACCATCAAAGGTTAAATAAGGTGCTGAGCCATAAATAATATTGGTCGTTGTAGTGGTTAATGCATAATTAGCAAAAGAGATAGACTGTAAAACAACCACGGTTAATACCAAAACCATCGGCCGAGATAAAAAGACTAAACCAAGAAATTTTGAAAAATTTTGCCATAATTTTGGAAATTGTCGAAATAATAAACTGCAGTGAAATAATAAACGATGTGAGCTTAACTTTAGAAAGATGAAATTATAGGTTGGGCAGGTTGCGTGTTGCGTGTTGCGTGTTGAAAATTATAATCCATATCAGATATCCTTGTCAATCCAATTTTATGATTTATTTAAAATTTTAAGCCTGATGGCATGAAATTTATCCATTCGTATAAATATGCTATAAAAGTATAGTGATTGCAAAAAACCATGCAACTTTTTTTGATGGTTTTATTGTTAACTTTTGTAAAGGTGAATGTAATATTACGTCTTAATTACGCCCTTAAAACCAATTTCGAAGAAACTTTAGGGGGATTTTAGGCTTTAAAAACCCCGTTCCGCAAATTTTTTTGGTTACTAGTTGATTTTATAACTAACGTTAGCGATTTATTGGCGGGATTTTAGGCTTTAAAAACCCTTTTCCTCAAATTTTTTTAGTTCTTTATTTTTTAGTTGTTTTAGTTTCGGACGTTTTGTTGTTTTGTGGTTGTTTCTATACGGTGATTACGTCCGAGTTAAGAGGGTTGGCGCGAACCCTCTTTACAATCTCCCGCGGCGACTACGCAAGTGGTCACTGCGTGACTGCCTTCCGCCTTCGTTCGTTCTTAACGCTCCTTGCCAAACATTCCTGTTTGCCATGCTAGTCTCACGCAGTTGTCAGCACATTGCGAATGTCGCTAAATTAAATACACCAAACTTATTTGCCAAAATAAACTCTTATGTTTATAGCGAGCTAATTTTAGTTTTAAAACCAATTTCGGAGAAACTTTAGGGGGATTTTTAGGCTTTAAAAACCCCTTTCCTCAAAATTTTTTTATTCTTTGAGTTTCGGACGTTTTGTTGTTTTGTGGTTGTTTCTATACGGTGATTACGTCCGAGTTAAGAGGGTTGGCGCCAACCCTCTTTACAATCTCCCGCGGCGACCACGCAAGTGGTCACTACGTGACTGCCTTCCGCCTTCGTTCGCTGTTAACGCTCCTTGGCAAACATCCCTGTTTGCCATGCTAACCTCTCTCAGTTGTCAGCACTTTGTGAATGTCGCACCACAAAATCGTTTTTTATCGCCCTAACGTTATTTTTCTTATCTCAGCTTCAATACCTAAGAACTAAGAAATAATAGCTAAGGATAGACACAGATTCCGAATGAGTTGCTGAGATCGCCGTTATCATCCCGGTCGCTAGTCACAGCACCCCCAGATCTAACACGAAAAGAACCCCTGTAAACTTGATCCCTATTCCTATCTTGCGTCCAATACTCAGGATCCATATACTGATAAACAAAACCAAAGTTGGCATCAGGGTATTTTACCAAAATCCCCCATTCCGATAACAATCCTGCACCAATGTGACGACAGACATAATTACCATCTGCCGAAGGCGTTGCAGCTTCTGCACCTTGACACCAAGAACCACCCCAGCCTCCTCTACAAGTCGCATTAGTTAAATCCTTGACCTTAGGCATACGGTATCCTCCAAGACTATTACACCAAGATGATATACTAGATGGGTTACGACGAATCACAATATTACCACGACTAACAAACCACTGCTTTAACACAAATCCATATTTGACCACCGCATTACCACTGCTATCACGACCGACTAACTCAAATGTCTGCGGTAAAGATGGTCTGGCGATTTGACCTGGATTATTTGAGTACGATGTAGCAACAGGACCCCTTAGGGTGACTCGAACGCTGGTACTTGTTGAATTGGTCATCGTTGCCGTAATACCACCATGAGAAACCGGAGCCCAAGATAAGGCCTGATTATTACCCCCAATATCTAAATCAAAATACAAATTATTAGCACCAGTAGTCGGAAAGTTTGAACCATAAGACGATGGTGTAACTGACTGTGGTAGAAATCCCTTACCATATTCCATAACGGTAGCAGGAGGAAAATCATAAACATCCCCTCCTAAGTAAGGTCTTGCATAACAAATCACTGGCGCTACCTTAGGATTAATATAATAAGTGGCATAACCTGCACTAAAACGACTTTCATTAGGTACACCATAGCGTGTTTTTAATGTACCTCCATCATTAGATAAGGTTAATTTATATGGCGCTTTACAAATAGTCAGCACTTCATTACGGGCAACACGGTTATTGCCTTTATCAACAATAGATAAATTTAAACTACCAGTAGCGGTGATACCATTAATTCCTTGACCATCGCCATCATCATCCCCCCAATAATTATAAGGTGTGCCAATAAGTGAACTTAATGCAATAGAATTAGTATTCGTTGGTACTAACATACCAATATCCGCAAAACTCTGACCAGTAACAGGTAACTCGATAGGATTAGTTGAACTCGAATTATTGGTTGTGGGAGTAAATGTTCTACCATCAGAAAGGGATATCCTGAGTAGCGCTTCGGTATTTGTGACCCGGGTACGACCACCATCAAAGGTTAAATAAGGTGCTGAGCCATAAATAATATTGGTCGTTTTAGTGGTTAATGCATAATTAGAAAAAGAGATAGATTGTAAAATAACTACGGTTAAAACCAAAACCATCGGCCGAGATAAAAAGACTAAACCAAGAAATTTTGAAAAATTTTGCGGAACTTTCGGAAATTGCTGAAATAATAAACGGTATGAGCTTAACTTTAGAAAGGTGAAATTATAGGTTGGGCAGGTTGGATGTTGGATGTTGGATGTTGAAAATTATAATACATATCAGATATCCTTGTCAATCTAATTTAATTATTTATTTAAAATTTTAAGCCTAATGGCATAAAATTTATCCATTCGTATAAATATGCTATAAAAGTATAGTGATTGGAAAAAACCATGCAACTTTTTTTGATGGTTTTATTGTTAACTTTTGTAAAGATGAATACTGCTAGCCCGAAAACAGCATCGGTTATTTGCTGTTTATTAGAAATAATAGACCTTTTATACCCTCTTAAAAAATCACCATTTTTAACATTAATAATTTGCAGATTAGGCTTTTGATTTTGACAATTTTATAGTCGTTTTTAGAAGGTATTTTGCGTTTCAAAAACCCCGTTCCTCAATTTTTTTGGTTGTTTGAGTTTCGGACGTTTGTTGTTTTGCGGTTGTTTCTATACGGTGATTACGTCCGAGTTAAGAGGGTTGGCGCGAACCCTCTTTACAATCTCCCGCGGCGACCACGCAAGTGGTCACGATGTGACTACCTTCCGCCTTCGTTCGCTCTTAACGCACCGGCTGTGATTTGTTCCTGACAAAACACAGCCTTGGCAAACATCCCTGTTTGCCATGCTAACCTCTCTCAGTTGTCAGCACATTGCGGATGTCGCTAAATTAAATACACCATACTTATTTGCCAAAATAAACGTTTATTATTGGAACTAGCTGATGTTATAACTAGCGTTAGCGATTTATTGGCGGGATTTTGGCTTTAAAAACCCCTTTCCTCAAATTTTTTGGTTGTTTGAGTTTCGGACGTTTGTTGTTTTGTGGTTGTTTCTATACGGTGATTACGTCCGAGTTAAGAGGGTTGGCGCCAACCCTCTTTACAATCTCCCGCGGCGACCACGCAAGTGGTCACGATGTGACTGCCTTCCGCCTTCGTTCGCTTTTAACGCTCCTTGCCAAACATCCCTGTTTGCCATGCTAACCTCACGCAGTTGTCAGCACATTGCGAATGTCGCTAAATTAAATACACCAAACTTATTTGCCAAAATAAACTTTTATTATTGGAACTAGCTGATTTTATAACTAACGTTAGCGATTTATTGGATGGATTTTAGGCTTTAAAAACCCCGTTCCTCAAAATTTTTTGGTTGTTTGAGTTTCGGACGTTTTCGGTTTTGTAGTTATTTCTATACGGCAATTACGTCCGAGTTAAGAGGGTTGGCGCCAACCCTCTTTACAATCTCCCGCGGCGACTACGCAAGTGGTCACGATGTGACTGCCTTCCGCCTTCGTTCGCTCTTAACGCTCCTTGGCAAACATCCCTGTTTGCCATGCTAACCTCTCTCAGTTGTCAGCACATTGCGAATGTCGCGCTACAAAATCGTTTTTATCGCCACTTCGTTAACGTCAACGCCATTGCCTTGGCAGGCAATGATTGTTTAACGTTCTAAAGTTATTTTTGTTATCCTCAGCTTCAATACCTAAGAACTAAGAAATAATAGCTAAGGATAGACACAGAGTCCTGATAGTTGCCTACTATCCCTCATAGTGTTATTCAGATAACCATTGTTACCGAGAACAAAAATGTGGGAATTATTCTCACCATCACTCGTCCAATACAACCCCTTGGTGAAGTTGGCTCCAGCGTAATCGGCCATATTCCCCCATTCCGTGAAAAATCCGGCACCAATATGACGACGCATATACTTATCAGGTGACGTAGGCGCTGCACTTTGACAGCTAAGTGTTCTATGACAATTCGCATTAGTTAAATTCTTGACTTTTGGAACACCGTATACTCCAATCCTAATACACCAAGAGAATACCCTAGAATAGTTATAGAAACCAGGACCACGATTAACAAACCACTGCTTTAACACAAATCCATATTTGACCACCGCATTACCACTGCTATCACGACCGACTAACTCAAATACCTGAGGCAAAGATGGCTTATCGATATTACCCGGATTAATTAACTTCCATTGTGATTCAGTAGTAACTGGACCAGTTAGCGTGACGCGAACGCTGGTCTTTGTTGAATTGGTCATAGTAGCAGTAATACCATCATGAGTAACTGGCTCCCAAGATAAGGCCTGATTACTACCACCTATCTCTAAATCAAAATATAAATTATGAGCTCCAGTAGTAGGAAAATTTAAATCGTAAGATGATGACATAACTGACTGAGGAAGAAATCCTTTTTTAGGGTCCCATATGGCAGATGGGCCAGCAAAATTACCTGAAGCGTAATTCATGTCAGGTCTAGCAAAACAAATCACTGGTATTATCTTAGGAGAAACATAATAGGTCACACTATTTGTAATAAAACGACTTTCATTAGGCACACCATAACGTGTTTTTAATGTACCTTCACTATTAGATAAGGTTAATTTATAAGGTGCATTACAAACAGACAGTACTGTATTACGTGATACAGCCTGATTATTTTTATCAACAATGGATAACATTAAACTACCCGTAGCGATAATACCATCAGCATCCTGACCATCGCCATCATCATCACCCCAATAATTATTGGGCGGACCAATAACTGAACTTAATTCAATAGAATCAGTATTCGTTGGTACTAACATACCAATATCTGCAAAACTCTGACCAGCAACAGGTAAAATGATAGGATTGTCTCTTGAATTAGTGGTTGTGGGAGTATATATATCGCCATTCGAAAGAGATATCCGAAGCAGACCGTCGGTATTTGTTGTTTGTGTGCGACCTCCGTCGAAGGTAAAATAAGGTGCTGAACCTTGAATAATATTGGCCGTTTTAGTGGTTAATGCATAATTAGAAAAAGAGATAGAGAGTAAAACAACCACAGTTAATGCGAAAACCATTTGCCGAGATAAAAAGGCTAAAATAATAAATTTTGAAAACGCTTGCCAAATTTGTTGGAAAAATAAATTGTAGTGAGATAATAGACTGTACGTGCTTAACTTTACTAACGTTAAATTATAGGTTGGGCAGGTTTGGTGTTTGGTGTTTGGTGTTGTAAATTATAACACATATCCGACATTCCTGTCAATTAAATTAATGATTTATTTACAATTTTATGCCTACCGACATAAAATTTATCCATTCGTATAAATATGCTATAAAAGTATAGTGATTGGAAAAAACCATGCAACTTATTTTAACTGTTTAATTGTTAATTTTTGTAAAGTTTAATGAAAAATTATACTTCAAAAACAAGACATTAATAATAAAAGTATCAACACACCAAAACCTTACCTTCTATTTTTAGTCCTATTTTGAGTTCAAAAACCCCGTTCCTCAAATTTTTTATTTAAATCCTGCAATATTTTAACCATATGTGATGAAAACTATAGTGACTAGTTGGTTGTTGGTTTTATTAGATATTATCGTGATTCTGATTAACTGTAGCAATTAAATGAGATTTTATTCGAGCAGAATGAAAAACTAAAATAGTTGCAATTATTAGGTTTAGCAAACGATCAATTGAGCAACAGAACTAACTTCTATTTGTAATATTATTTTACTTAAGCATCTTAACAAGCCTAATAGCTTGTTAAGATGCAGATTAAAGAATTGATTACATATCTTTACGAGATTCGCATCCCCGGTTTAGCACCACTATCTGGTGATAATAGATAAACACCTTCATTGTCATCTTTACCACTAGCACAAAGAACCATCCCCTCTGAAACACCAAAACGCATCTTACGAGGTGCCAAGTTAGCAATCATAATAGTTAAACGACCAATTAATACTTCTGGTTCAGGATAGTATTGTTTGATACCGGAAAAAACATTACGGGTTTCATCACCAATATCTAACGTTAATTGCAATAATTTATCTGAACCTTCAACAAAACTGGCGTTTTTGATTAAGGCAACGCGCATATCTACTTTAGCAAAATCGTCAAAATTTATAGTTTCCGCAATTGGTTCGGCTACCTTTTCTTTTGCTGGTGTAGTTGCTGCAGCTTGCTGTTTAGTTTCTTCAATCATGGTTGTTATTTTATCCATATCAATTCGGTTGAATAACGCTTTAAAACTGTTAATTTTATGACCGGTTAAGGCTTTATCAATTGTATGCCATTCTAATTGACTATTTAAAAATGCTTCACTACGTTCAGCTAATGAAGGTACGATAGGTTTTAAATAGGTCATTAAAATACGGAATAAATGGATCCCCATTGAACAAATATCTTGTAATTGCTGATCTTGCCCTTCCTGTTTAGCAACCACCCATGGCGCTTTTTCATCAATGTAGCGGTTAGCTTCGTCAGCTAAAGCCATAATTTCACGTACCGCTTTACCTGACTCTCGTTTTTCAAAAGCATCAGCAATAACTTGCGATTTTTCGACAAATAAGGCGTAAAGTTCTGGTGCAGCAATATTATCAGATAATTTGCCGTCGAATCTTTTACTAATAAATCCAGCCGAACGCGATGCAATATTAACCACTTTATTAACCAAATCACTATTAACTCGTTGAACAAAATCTTCAAGATTAAGATCAATATCATCAATATGTGGCGACAATTTAGCGGCATAATAGTAACGTAAGCAATCTGGATCCAGATGTTTTAGATAGGTACTTGCTTGAATAAAAGTACCACGTGATTTTGACATTTTAGCGCCATCAACGGTTACATAACCGTGTACAAAAATATTTGATGGTTTGCGATGTTCACTACCATCTAGCATTGCTGGCCAAAATAAACTATGGAAATAAACAATATCTTTACCAATAAAATGATAAAGCTCGGTGGTTGAATCTTTATTCCAGAACTCATCAAAAATCGCTTTATTATTTTTATTACAATAGTTAAGGAAAGATCCCATATAGCCAATTGGCGCATCTAACCAAACATAAAAATATTTACCCGGTGCGTCTGGAATTTCAAAACCAAAATATGGTGCATCACGACTGATATCCCACGGTTGTAAACCAGCTTCAAACCATTCTTGCATCTTATTAGCAACTTGTTCTTGTAATGTACCTGAACGTATCCACGTTTGTAACATTGTGGCAAACTCAGGTAAATCAAAGAAGAAATGCTCAGATTGTTTTAAAATCGGGGTTGCGCCTGAAACGACTGATTTAGGATCAATAAGATCAGTAGGATTATAAGTCGCGCTACATACTTCACAATTGTCACCATATTGGTCTGGTGCTTTACAACGAGGACATGTACCTTTTACAAAACGATCAGGTAAAAACATCTGTTTTTCAGGGTCGAACAGTTGTGAAATAACCTTCGTTTTAATATAACCATTCGCTTTTAAACGTTTATATATTTGTTCTGATATTTCACGATTTTCAGGACTATGAGTTGAATGATAATTATCAAAACTAATGTTAAATCCGGCAAAATCACGTTGGTGTTCGACTTTTACTTCCGCGATCATCTGCTCAGGAGTGATGCCTAATTGCTGAGCTTTCAACATAATCGGCGTTCCATGCGCATCATCGGCACAAATAAAATAGATTTCATTGCCACGCATACGCTGGTAGCGAACCCATACATCAGCTTGAATATGTTCAAGCATATGGCCTAAGTGAATTGAACCGTTTGCGTATGGAAGCGCACAAGTCACCAATATTTTGCGTTGAGTTGTCATGTTAAATTATTACCTTTAATTTCATAATGGCAGAAATAGTACAACAATCGTGTGATTATCGCTAGATTTATGCCATAATTTGCCTAAATTTCTTTATAAAGCCAATCAATTTTGGACTGGTTGTATTTTTATTGGAATGTAAAAAAAGATAATTTTGTAATTTATTGTCCATTAAAGTTATTGATAATATCGATAACAAATTGAAGTAAAATAACTGAATATATACCAACGAGCTAGATACAAGGTTTATTAACATGGAAGCAAAAAAAATTCTTGAGAATTTTCGTCACCCTACTTTACAGAAAAATCTGATTGAACTTGGGGCTATTTCCCAATGTGAACGGGTTAATCAAGAACTAATGATTAGCTTGACCATGCCTTTTGCTTGGCAAACTGGTTTTGAAGATCTGAAAACAACAGTGACGCCATTATTACTTGAATTAGATGGTGTTGAAAATGTGAATTGGAATATTAACTATAATATTGCCACATTAAAGCGAGCCAATAGTCACCATGCTATTAAGAATATCAAAAATATTATTGCGATAAGTTCAGGTAAAGGAGGAGTTGGCAAATCCTCAACTGCAGTTAATTTAGCTTTAGCCTTACAAAAACAAGGGGCTAAAGTGGGTATTTTAGATGCTGATATTTATGGCCCGTCAATCCCAACCATGCTTGGCACTGAAAAAGAACAACCATTAACGCCTGACAATAAACATATGTCAGCGATTATGGCTTATGGCCTTGCTAGTAATTCAATTGGCTATTTAGTTGCTGCCGATGGTGCGATGGTCTGGCGCGGACCAATGGCAAGTAAAGCGCTTTTGCAAATTTTACAAGATACACTGTGGCCTGAACTTGATTATTTGGTTATTGATATGCCACCAGGCACTGGTGATATCCAATTAACATTAGCACAAAACATTCCTGTTACAGCAGCGGTTATTGTTACCACACCACAAGATATTGCATTAATTGATGCGCAAAAAGGCATCACGATGTTTAATAAAGTGAATATACCAACTCTTGGTATTATTGAAAATATGAGTTATCACATCTGTGAAAATTGTGGTCATCATGAAGCAATTTTTGGTGAGGATGGTGCTAAGCGTCTAGCTGAAAAATACCAAACAAAATTACTTGGTCAAATGCCGCTGCACCGTTTATTACGCCAAGATCTTGATTCTGGACAACCAACGGTAGTCAGTCATCCTGATAGTGAATTTACGCAATTATATTGTAATATTGCCGCACAAGTTGCTAGTCAACTGTATTGGCAAGGAGAAACAATTTTGCCGGATATATCATTTAAGGCGCTATAACGGAAATTAATATTGGTTGTTAAAGGATAACAACCAATATAAGAAAATGATTTAGTTACCTACAAACACCCTATAGCTATTGAAATTGATTCAGTTCAGCTTTTGCTTTAGCTAATTGTTCAATAAATGCAGAATTAGTATGTAACTGTGCAACTACTGCCGCCGCCATGACTCTTGCTGCATCAATGTCACTTTGCCAATGATAACCACAAATAACTCGGCTTTCACCAACTTCGTAACCTCGTTTTAAAATTTCATTTTGCCGTGCAGGATTAATTTCAGCTAAGACCAATGCTATAGCAAATCCCATTGTGGTATGACCAGAGGGATATGAACCATTGGTCGATAACGTTTTTTCGTCTTCAGGGCGACATGTCGGTTCATTAAAAAATGAAAACGGTCTGATTCGATTATAATGCTGCTTTGCAGATCGAGTTGCTAGATCGCCAGCATCTTCTTTCATTGTGGTAATAAGTTTATAAATTTCAGGCGAGCTATCAATTGAAATATCATATCCAAAAGCGGTTGAAAACTGTTTAGTAACATTATCTTTACTCGAATCAGCATCAAGATAAGCTTGTTTACCTCGCTCAGTATTTCGCATGGATTTTCCCCAATCATACATGGCTTTATCTCTTAAAAAATCAACGCTATTAAAGGCTGGTGGTGGCGGTAATAAATGTAAACTATCTGGTGCTTGTTCTTGGGTAAGATAAAAATCATTCGGATTTGTGGTTACATCTTTAACCTCAATGGCATGGACACTAAAACAAAATAAAATAGATACTACTAATGAATATAAAAACTTTTTACGCATAGATATCTCCTAAGTACTATTTTAATTAATGATAACAACGTAACTTAATAGAACCAATAAAGAAACAACAAGTTTTATATATAATGGGATTAGCAATAATTATTATAAATACAGTACAGTTTGATAATAAAACAGTAAACACTAGTTAGCAAAATTTTTTTATGAAGAACAGCACATTACTATTGATTGCTGAAGATTTTTGATAACCGCATAATTTATGGCGATGATTGTTTAATAGTCGCTAATATTCAGCTATAATCAGCTTATTGAATCTCAATCCCTTCTATATCATTAATCATGAATAATGCTAATAAACGGTCTCGAATCTGGTCGTCGATTCTCTGCCTTGCCCTTGCTGCGTTTATATTCAATACCACAGAGTTTGTACCAGTTGGATTACTGCCGAATATTGCTGAAAGTTTTTCGATGGATGTTGCGCATGCCGGGCTATTATTAACTATTTATGCTTGGGCGGTATCGTTATTATCTTTACCTTTAACGGTATTAACCGCAAAAATGGAACGCCGTAAACTACTTATATTTCTATTTTGTTTATTTATTGCTAGTCACATCTTGGCTGGCTTTGCTTGGAGTTTTTATAGTTTAATGGTTGCTAGAATCGGTATTGCTTGCGCCCATGCGGTATTTTGGGCCATTACCACGCCTTTAGCGGTTCGATTAGCACCCAATGGTAAAAAAGCTAAAGCGATGGGCTTTATTGTGGTTGGCACCTCAATGGCAACAGTATTAGGGATTCCTATTGGAACAATGATCGGCCAATTAGTTGGCTGGCGAGTCACATTTTTATGTATCGGGGTTATCGCATTTTGTGTAATGGCTTCATTAATTTATTTGTTACCGGCTGTTCCTAGTATGAACACAATTTCACTAAAAGCCATTCCTGAAGTACTTAAACGACCTGTATTACTAAATATTTATTTATTAACTGCTATTATTATTACCGGCCATTTTACCGCTTATACTTATATAACGCCATTTATGCTTAATGTTGGTGGCTTTAGTGAACAAATTGTCGTGAGCTTATTATTAGCTGTCGGTTTTTCAGGCATGATTGGTAGTTTAATTTTTGCCAAATATGCCGAACCACATCCAACCGCCATCTTAGTTATGCCGGTGATATTATTAATTATTTGTTTATTATCGCTTTATGTTTGTTCTTTTAGTCTCATAACCGCAATAGTACAAGGTATGGTTTGGGGACTTGCGATTACCATTATTGGTATGGTGATGCAGAGTAAAGTTATTGATGCTGCACCTGATGCAGCTGATATTGCGACCTCGGTTTATTCGGGTATTTATAATATCGGTATCGGTGGTGGCGCCTTTGTCGGCAGCCAAGTATTGGTTTACTTATCCACCCATTATATTGGCTTTGTTGGCGCTATTTTTGTGATTATAGCGCTAATACTCTTTTACTTTTTATCCAAAAAAACTTGGTAGTCATGCATAAGCGCTCACATTGAGCGCTTATTGAGTTAATGCTTCTAACTGTTCCCAACGTTCAAAGACTACTTCAAGCTCGGCTTCTTTATCGGCTAAAGATTGCAATATTGGGCTCGTTACTTCATGAGGTTGATTGAAAAAGTCACTATGACCAATTTGTGCTTGAAGATCCGCAATAGCTGTTTCTAATTCCTCGATTTTATTAGGTAACTGGGCGAGTTCTCGTTGTTCGTTATAGCTTAATTTAACCTTCTTTTTAGTCGCTTGCTCTGGCGTTAGGTCTGAGCTATTGGTTTTGTTGGTGTCACTTTTAGCTGATTCATTGCTCTTACTACTGGTGACTTGAGCACTCACTGGTTTAGCTTGCTGTTGTTGCTGTAATGCATCTGTATAACCACCAGCATAAATACCAATTCGTCCTTGTTCTTCAAAAAACCAACACTGAGTAACCACGTTATCGACAAATTGTCTATCATGGCTAACTAATAAAACCGTTCCTTGATAATCATTGACAAGTTCTTCTAATAGTTCTAAAGTTTCAATATCAAGGTCATTAGTTGGTTCATCAAGCACCAATAAATTACTTGGTTTTAAAAATAATTTTGCTAATAGTAAACGATTTCGTTCACCACCCGAGAGTGCTCTAACCGGTGTTCGAGCTCGTTTTGGTGGAAATAGGAAATCTTGTAAATAGCCAAGCACATGTCTTGAGCGACCATTTACCATCACCTCTTGCTTACCTTCTGCAAGGTTATCCATAACGGTTTTTTCTGGATCAAGCTCTAATCGATACTGATCAAAATAAGCCACTTCAAGTTTGGTTCCGCAATGAACACTTCCTGAGGTCGGTGCTAAACTACCTAGCATCAGTTTTAATAATGTGGTTTTACCAATACCATTGGGGCCTATTAGAGCAATTTTATCACCACGTAACACTTGTACCGTGAAGTCCTTAACTAACACTTTATCATCGATTTGATAACTGACATTATCTAGCTCAAAGACAATTTTACCTGAACGCAGTGCTTCCTCGATCTGCATTTTCGCATTGCCCATGACTTGACGACGCTGTGAATATTCTTGTCTCATCGCTTTTAATGCTCTCACTCTACCCTCATTACGAGTTCGACGAGCTTTAATACCTTGACGGATCCAGACTTCTTCTTGTGCTAACTTCTTATCAAATTCGGCATTTTGTAACTCTTCAACACGCAGCGCTTCTTCTTTACCTAGCAAATAACTGTCATAATCACCGCCCCAAGAAGCAACCTTACCACGGTCTAAATCAATAATCCGAGTCGCCATTTGCCGAATAAAGGATCGGTCATGCGATATAAAAACAATACTGCCATTAAAGCTTTTTAAAAACTCTTCCAGCCATCTAATGGTATCGATATCTAAATGGTTAGTTGGTTCATCCAATAATAATACTGATGGTTGGCAAACTAGCGCCTTTGCTAATGCCGCTTTACGCAACCAACCACCCGATAACGAAGACAATAATGCCTCACCATCTAACGATAATGAGGAAATGACATTACGAATACGATTATCCAATTGCCAACCATTTTGGTGATCAAGCTGTTCTTGCATTTTAGCTAATTTAGATAGATTACCCTCACTTGGATCAGTTTCAACCAAGTGTGACAATGCATAGTAATCTTTTAATAATTGCGCTTGTTCTTTTAAACCTTCCGCAACAAAATCAAAAACATTTCCTTGAATATCTCGAGGGGGATCTTGCTGCAATCGAGAGACAATAACGTTGTTTTCATAAACAATTTGTCCTTCATCGAGCGGTACTTCTTTATTCAGCACTTTTAGCAAAGTTGATTTACCGGCACCGTTACGACCAACAAGACAGACACGCTCGTTAGTTTCTATCGACATATCAATATGATCAAGAAGTGGAGCATCACTAAATGATAAATAGGCATTGGTAAGATTAATTAATGACATATTTGTGGTTTTTATTTGGATATTAAATAATAAGGCGGTATTCTATCATAAAGTTGCGGTAGGCAACCAAAATCAATTATCAAAGATACAATTAACAGCTCTTAAAACGTGAGCATTCCAATTCTCTTCTAAAAAAATGAATACTGTTATAATTATTAATAATTGAATATATTAATAATATTTCGGTATGGAGGTGATTATGAGTCATACTTGGACATTTCAACGTGTTGGTGGATTAGATCAAGTCGTATTAAAAAATGCCGATGACATTATCAATTTACCCAATTTAGATCCTAAATTATGGGTTGCACTCAGTTGCCCAACCACAGGGCTAGATTTTGATCAAAGAACATTACAATTATTAGATTCAGATAACGATGGTCGCATTCGTATTCCCGATATTTTAGAGGCAATTAATTGGCTTAAAGATAAAATAGTTTCTTTTGATAATATTGTTCAATCATCACAAACTTTATCATTATCGCAAATTGATGATTCAAACGAACAAGGTAAAAAATTATTAATTACCGCCCATAGCATTTTAGCGAACTTAAATAAAAACCAAGCTGATTATTTAACGCAAGATGATGTGCAACAATCACTTAAAATTAATGCCAGCAAACTCTACAATGGTGATTTAATTTTTCCTCCTTCAGCCGAATTATCGCCAGAGCTGCAAAATTTTATTCAAGCAGCAATAAAAACAACTGGTGCGGAAAAAGATATGAGTGGTCAGGATGGAATTAATCTAGAGATTGCGCAAACTTTTGTTAAAAACTTAAAAAGTTGGCAAAAATGGCAAAACGATATCAGTAATACCCAAACACCTTTTGGCGAAAACCGCTCAGAAATATGGAAATTAGTTCAAGAATTAAAGCCAAAAATTGATGACTACTTTTTGCGTGTTGAATTAGCACAATATGCACCTCAAGCACAAACGGCGTTAAATGTTGACGAGAAATATATTGTCCCATCCCAAAACGGATTACTTTCTGATGAAGCTTTATCTGAGCTACCTCTATCTAAAATAGATACCAATAACACATTAGATCTGGTTAATGGCCTTAATCCACTGTGGAAAACTAAAATCATTCGATTTAGAGATTTAATCGCTTCACACTTAGCCGATCCCAAACAACTAACTGCACAAGAATGGCAAGATATTCAGGCAGATCTTAATGCTTACACAACACTAATCAGTTCTAAACCTGAGATGCAACAATTAAGTGTAACAACTAAACCAACCGCTAGCATTGAGGATCTTACTGGCAATCAAATTGCTAATTTAGTTGATGATAATTTACTAAACAAATTTGAAAGCATGGTTGAACAGGATAACCAAACACCAATTTCAGCCTCAGATGTTTTTGTATTAGAAAAGCTAGTCTTATTTCAAAAACATCTCTATCGTTTATTGATTAACTTTGCTTCGTTTGCTGAATTCTTTTCACTTGACCATTATGCGGCATTTCAATTAGGTAAACTTTATATTGACGGTCGTTGTGCTACCCTCTGTGTTGCCGTAGATAATATAGCTAAACATTCAACTATGGCTAATTATTCTGAACTATGTTTATTATATTGTGAATGTACAAGGCATGGTAAAAAGCAGACAATTGCTGCAGCAATTACCGCTGGACAAGGTGATTTATTAATGGAAGGCCGCAATGGCGTTTTTATTGATAATGAAGGTAATGATTGGGATGCAAGTGTTGTTAAGATGATTACTAAACCAATTAGTATCCAACAAGCTATTTGGGCACCTTATCAACGTATAGGCCGTTTAATCACTGAACAAATTAATAAATGGGCAAGCAATAAAGATACTGACATAGAGAAAACCAGTACACAAGCGGTACAAAATCCAGAAAGCAAATTTGATATTGGTAAAAGTGTTGGTATCTTTGCAGCTATCGGTTTAGCTATTGGCGCCATTGGTACCGCTTTAGCGACTATTTTTCAAGCTATCTTTTCGCTTACATGGTGGCAATTCCCATTAGTAATTTTAGGTTTGTTCTTGATTATATCTGGACCATCAGTAATATTGGCTTGGTTAAAATTAAGAAGAAGAACACTTGGGCCACTACTTGAAGCTTCGGGTTGGGCGATAAATGGACAAGTTAAAATCAATTTACTGCTTGGTGGTCTGCTGACCAGTAAAGCCGAATTACCTACCAACGCAAGACGTAATTTAACTGACCCTTTAAAAAAACGTAATAAAAAAGCGCGAATACTATTTTGGTCAGCAATTTTACTAGGCGTAGTAATCGTCGGTACGGCTTTTTGGTTTAAAAATGATATTGCCAATTATTTTAAACAGCAGCAACAGCTGTTAAGTCAGCAACAAAATAATACTACTGAAAAGCAATAGCAACTATTGAATTATACTTAATAATTTTTCGCCGACATTAAGTCGGCGAATATTTTATGATTAATGTTGATAAACAGGTAATCGTCGGCAAATCGCCAACACTTTTTGTTTAACCGCTTGAATAGCTTGTTCGTCATCAATGTTATCTAATACGTCACAAATCCAATTAGCTAATTCACGAGACTCTTCTTCGTTGAAACCACGACGAGTCACTGCAGGTGTACCAATCCGCACACCAGATGTTACAAATGGACTTTGCGGATCATTTGGCACACTATTTTTATTCACGGTAATATTAGCACTACCTAAAGCAGCATCAGCTTCTTTACCGGTGATATTTTTATCAACTAAATCTATTAAAAATAAGTGATTTTTTGTTTCACCAGATACGACTTTATAACCACGTTTGATGATCACATCAACCATCGCTTGGGCATTTTTCACAACTTGTTGTTGATATTCTTTATAAGCTGGCTCCATCGCCTCTTTTAAAGCAACTGCTTTTGCCGCTATCACATGCATTAATGGGCCACCTTGTGCACCTGGAAATACAGAAGAATTCAATTTTTTGTAAAGTTCTTCACTACCACCTTTAGCTAAAATAAGTCCACCACGCGGTCCGCCGAGGGTTTTGTGCGTCGTTGTCGTCACAACATGAGCAAAAGGCACTGGATTTGGATAGACACCAGCAGCCACCAAACCAGCCACATGAGCCATATCAACAAATAAGAAGGCTCCTACACTATCAGCAATCTCACGCATGCGCTGCCAATCAACTACACCAGAATAAGCAGAAAAACCACCTATAATCATTTTTGGTTTTGACTCTAAAGCAATTTTCGCTAATTGCTCATAATCAATATGTCCCGTTTCGTCTACGCCATAAGCAACCACGTTATACAACTTACCTGAAAAACTGACTGGTGAACCATGCGTTAAATGCCCTCCTTGTGACAAGTTCATGCCTAGCACCGTATCACCCGGTTTTAACAATGCCATATAAACAGCAAAATTGGCTTGTGAGCCAGAATGCGGTTGAACGTTAGCATAATCAGCACCAAATAGTTCTTTAGCACGATCAATAGCTAACTGCTCAACAATATCAACATATTCACAACCGCCATAGTAGCGCCTACCAGGATAGCCTTCAGCATATTTATTGGTTAGTTGAGTACCTTGTGCCTGCATCACTCTTGGACTTGTATAGTTTTCCGATGCAATAAGTTCTAAGTGATCTTCTTGGCGTTGTTCTTCGCCTTTAATGGCATCCCATAGCTCTTGATCATAATCGGCAATTGTCATTTGTTTAGTAAACATATTGGCTCCTTGTAGGCAATTACATCAACGTAACGATTTGTTACTGTATTTAATTAGCACAAAAAAACATCATGGGTTACTATCCTTACTTAATCGACCTTTAATTTCAATCTTTTTTTGAAGTTATAAATAATATTTATAGATAGTTAGAATAATAATTAAAATGCTTTACAGCACAATATCATTTAGCCTACTAAAAACCCCTTTCCTCAAAATTTTTAAAACCATTATCATTGATAAATTATCTAGTTTGATAATGCAAACAATCTATTAGAGAATAATAATCTTATTAATCATTATCTCTAGCTCAATTGCAATTGAGTATCTGGAATATCTTGGTAGAATAAGCAAAAATTTTATTTGGTATAACATGCAACTTCATTTAGTCGTTAATACATTTGGTTCCGATCTACAACGTCGCTATGGCGAAAAAATCTATAAGCTCACTTTACACGGTGGTTTTAGCTGTCCCAATCGTGATGGTACCATTGGTCAGGGTGGGTGTACTTTTTGCAATGTAGCGTCAATCATTGATGAGTCTATACAGGTTAAATCAATTTCGCAGCAGCTTATGTCGCAAGCGCAACAGATGAAAAAATCTAAACGGTACCTTGCTTATTTTCAGGCTTATACTAGTACCTATGCTGAAGTTGAAATTCTTAAAAATATGTATGAAGAAGCGCTGAATAGTGCTGATATTGTCGGGCTTTGCGTCGGCACACGACCAGATTGTGTCCCCGATGAAGCTCTTGATTTGCTGGCACATTACCAATCCAGCGGTTATGAAGTTTGGTTAGAACTCGGATTACAGACCGCACATGACAATACATTACATCATATTAATCGTGGTCATACCTTTGCGGATTATCACCAAACGGTACAAAAAGCACGACAATTAGGCATAAAAGTGTGTACTCACCTTATTATTGGTTTACCCAAAGAGAATAAACCCGACAATCTCATCACTTTAAACAAAGTATTAGACAGTGGAGTGGATGGTTTAAAAATTCATCCTTTACATATTGTTGAAGGCAGTATTATGGCCAAAGCATGGCGAGCTGGGCGGATCAATGTGTTATCTCTTGAAGATTATGTCGATATTGCCGGTGATATTATTCGACAAACACCAGCCAATATTTTATATCATCGGATTTCAGCCAATGCCAGAAAACCAACCTTACTGGCCCCTGATTGGTGTGAAAACCATTGGCAATCAATGAATGCAGTTGATCATAATTTACGACAGTTTGGTGCACAAGGTAGTGCTATTGGTGATATTTACTCTTTCAAACAATAAAATACCATCAACATGACAAAAATTTTGAGGAAAGCCTATTTTTAGTCCTTATAATTGCGATAACAATTACATTTGTTAACTAAATTATATAAATTTCCGCTTCAAAAACCCCTTTCCTCAAATTTTTTAGCCGACATATTTACTCGTTAAATATTGAACTTATAAATTCATCAGAATACGTTTTGAAAATAAAATCAGCAAAATACTATAGTCAATTTACTTTTACTATTATGGCTAACTTTAACCTACCTACTACTAATAACATCCGTTCAAAATAAAAGCTTTAATTTTTATCGATTACTATTAGATAGCAAAGATGCTAATCAAAAATAATAATTTAAAATATAACTATATATTAGGAATAATCGGCTATTTAATCTAGTGTTTTTTCGTTTCGTTGCTGTTAAAACAATAGGTTTATTGTATATTGCTACATAGAAATATGTTTGAAATAATTATTAACATGCGCGTATTTTTGTACCTTTGTTAACAACAAGTATATAATGATGTTTTATCATTTGAGATAATCTGCATGCAACTAGCTTTTTGTATTTATAAATTTTTCCCTTTTGGCGGTTTGCAACGCGATTTTTTGCAAATTGCTACTGCTTGCCAAGCTCGAGGTCATCAAATCCGTGTGTATGTATTGGATTGGCAAGGCGCTAAACCAGCTGGTTTTGATATCATCATCGTTCCTAAAAAAGGATTATCTAACCATAGCCGTAATCAAGCTTATTACCATTGGGTAAAGGCTCACTTACAAAGCAATCCTGTAGATTGTGTGGTAGGCTTTAACAAAATGCCTGGATTGGATGTCTATTTTGCTGGCGATACATGTTTTGCTGAAAAAGCCGCACACAAAGGCTTTTTCTATAAATTGTCGAAACGTTGCAAACATTATTTAGCTTTTGAGCAGGCGGTATTTTCCCCTAGCTCACAAACTAAGATTATGGTGTTAACCAAACAACAAATTCAAGATTTTAAAAACCACTATCATACTCAAGATGAACGATTCTTTTTATTACCACCCGGCATTGCTTTAGATCGTAAATATAACGTTGATGCCCCTCAAAAACGTGAACAATTCCGACAATCGAATCAAATTGACCAAGATAGTTTTGTGATTTTGCAAATTGGCTCTGATTTTAAACGTAAAGGCGTTGATCGCTCTTTGAAAGCAATCGCAACCTTACCTAATGAACTAAAACAAAAAGTTACTTATTTGGTGGTTGGACAAGATAAATCAGAGGTATATCAAAAGTTAGCAGATGAATTAGGTATTGCTAAACAGGTGAGATTCTTCTCTGGTCGCAATGATATCCCTGATTTCTTATTTTCAGCTGATTTATTACTACATCCTGCAAGGCAAGAAGCAGCCGGTATGGTTTTGATTGAAGCATTAGCGGCAGGGGTTCCAGTGATCGTATCAGGTATTTCCGGATATGCTTATCACATTAGCCAAGCTAATGCTGGTATTGTATTATCAGAACCTTATAAGCAAAACATTTTAGATCAAGCGCTAGAACAATCAATTAGAGATAAAGAGCAATGGCTTAATTGGCATAACAATGCCATTACTTATAGTAATAATGAAGATTTATATCATTTAGCCCAACGAGCAGCAGACATTATTTTAGGATGTCATTATGAATGAGATTAAACTTAAATCCCCCTTTCAACAATTATGGCAAGGTAAAGATCCATTTAATGAAGTGGAATTAATTTCAGGTAAAGTTTACCGTGCAGTCAAACAACGTAAAACCCTTAATTTCCAATTAGAAGATCAATCATATTTCATTAAAATTCATCGTGGTACAACGGTAAAAGAGATTGTAAAAAACCTTATTTCGCTACGTTTACCGGTTTTAGATGCTAAACAAGAGTGGGATGCAATTCATCGTTTAGAACAAGTTGGTGTCAACACCATGGATGGGCGAGCTTTTGGACGGAAAGGATTAAATCCACTTACTCGGCATTCATTTATTATTACCAAAGACCTTAATCCGACTATTAGTTTAGAAGATTTCACAAAACCATGGCTAACCAACCCACCTAGCTATCATTTAAAACGTTCATTAACTATTTATTTAGCAAATATGACCGCTAAAATGCATGGTGCTGGCGTAAATCATCGTGATTGTTATTTATGTCATTTTTTATTGGATTTACCTTTGTTTGAAAATAATCAGCAAATAAAACTTTCTGTGATTGATCTTCATCGTGCACAAACACGTAAAAAAGTTCCAACTCGTTGGCGTGATAAAGATTTAATTGGGCTCTATTTTTCATCAACCAATATTGGACTTAACCAACGTGATATTTGGCGTTTTTTAAGAAACTATTTTAATAAACCAATTAAAACCATTTTGCGCGATGAACATAAATTAATTGATAGTGCTAAGCGAAAAGCTGAGCACATCGCTAAAAGAACTGAAAAATATCATCTTTAATCATAAGGAAATGACATGTTTATTGAACAAATTGATATCAAAGGGTTTAGGGGGATTAAGCAACTTTCATTAAGGCTTAATGCTAAATCTAGTGTACTTATTGGTGAAAACCAATGGGGTAAATCGAGTTTAATCAGTGCA
The DNA here is from genome assembly GCF_002142155.1 of Gilliamella apis. Classification (GTDB taxonomy): domain Bacteria; phylum Pseudomonadota; class Gammaproteobacteria; order Enterobacterales; family Orbaceae; genus Gilliamella; species Gilliamella apis. The sequence goes on from NZ_NASD01000013.1 coordinate 22,070, forward strand.
TTAAAATTGCTAACTCTTGATAATAAATTTTATCAATTTGTTAATTCAGATTTCTATTATGATAAAGATGATGGTAATCACATCTCAATAAATGTTGTTTATTGTGAATCTTATGCAACTCAATTAACTGAACAAGCTTATCAACCTTTGACAGCAGTTAGTTATCGCTCACCAGCAGATAATCTATATCGAATTACGTACCAGATTAATGCCCAAAAAAATGGTGATACTATTATAACTGAACATAATTTGCTGAATGAACATGGCGAAACGTTAAATCTGGATAATCCAAAATTATTAATCGCTATTTTGATTAACTTAAATCCGGTCATGCCGCTAAAAAATTCAGTGAATGCTAAGGATTTACCTGTCACAAATGAACCTTTATCACAATACTTTATTGAACAACTATCTGATCAATTAAAAGCACACTCGGCACAATTAAGTCAAGATGAGCTTAATCGTGGCTTACAAGCTGCTCGTTCGTTATTAGAATACTATTTTGTTGATTCTCAAAAACGATTTAACTATAAACAATTAGTACAAAAAAGTAATCCCAAAACCGAAGATTGGAATTCGCTCGAACGAATCAATAATGTATTAGATGATTTAGATAATGATTATCTTCGTACCGCACTTTTAGGTATATTTGGTTCGATTGTTAATGCTAAAGGGGATAATCCTCTCTCTCATAGTTCAGTGCCAATTTTAGTTTTAGAAGAACCAGAAAGTCAGTTACATCCAATTATTTTATCGGTTGGCTTCCGACTGTTAAAAAATTTACCTACCCAAAAAATCATTACCTCTAACTCAAGTGATTTAGTTTCTCTGTTTCCATTAGAGAGTATTAACCGATTGATCCGCCAACCCGATCAAATTGTGAGTAAGTACATTGCTCCTCATTCATTAAGTGTTGGCGATAGCCGACGTATTTTGTTCCATGTTCTTTATCGACGCCCTACTGCGCTATTTGCCCGTTGTTGGTTGCTGGTTGAAGGTGAGACTGAAGTATGGTTACTCAGAGAGCTTGCCGAACAAAGTGGCTATCATCTAAGTTCAGAGGGGATCCAATTGTTAGAATTTGCACAATGCGGTTTAAAACCATTAATTCACTATGCCAACAAAATGGGGATCCGCTGGTATGTCATTACTGATGGTGATATGGCAGGGAAAAAATATGCTGAGACGGTACAATCACAATGTGCAACCGGCGAAAATTTAAATGACTATATCACCGTATTACCAGCCCGTGACATTGAAAATTTTCTATTTAAACATGGTTTTAGTCACGTATATAAATTAGCTGCTTATAATACCGTTGCTCATATTGATATGTCGGTACCAAAAATTATTCAAAAAGCGATCCACAAAAGTTCTAAACCAGATTTAGCGATTGCCGTTTGTGATGATGCAAAAGCTCGTGGTATTACAGCCATTCCTAGATTATTAACCGATACCTTCGCTAAGTTAGTTAAAACATCAAAATCATTGCTTTAAAAGTTGATTATATGGCTATGATAAGACAATCCGCCGATAACATCGGCGGTAGATAAAATAGAACTTAAAAGCTACTTGCTAATTCGTTTATATTTAGCTCGTTTAGGTTCAAGCGCCTCTGCCCCTAAGGTACGTTTTTTCCACTCTTCATATTCAGTAAAGTTACCTTCGAAGAACTCAACATGCCCTTCGTCTTGATAATCTAAAATATGAGTAGCAATACGGTCAAGGAACCAGCGGTCATGCGAGATGACTAATGCACAGCCCGGAAACTCTAATAACGCATTTTCAAGCGCACGCAAGGTTTCGACATCAAGATCATTAGTCGGTTCATCAAGTAATAGTACATTACCACCAACTTGTAATAATTTAGCTAAATGTACACGCCCGCGTTCACCACCAGACAGCTCACCAACACGTTTTTGCTGATCAACGCCTTTGAAATTAAAGCGTCCAACATAGGCACGACTTGGGATCTCAAAATTACCAATACGCATAATATCTTGGCCATTGGAAATTTCATCCCAAACGGTTTTTTTATCATCCATGCTGTCACGGAACTGATCAACAGAGGCTAGTTGTACTGTGTCACCTAAAGTGATCGTACCGGAGTCCGGTTGCTCTTTACCTGATAACATTCTAAATAGCGTCGATTTACCAGCACCATTAGGCCCAATAATACCCACAATGGCTCCTTTCGGTATGCTAAAAGAAAGATTATCAATTAATACGCGATCGCCATATGATTTAGTTAAATTAGCCACCTCAATGACTTTATCACCTAAACGTTGCCCAGGTGGGATAAAGAGTTCATTAGTTTCATTACGTTTTTGGTAATCATTGCTATTTAATTCTTCAAAACGTGCCAAACGAGCTTTACTTTTTGCTTGACGACCTTTTGGATTTTGGCGTACCCACTCCAATTCTTTTTCAATTGATTTACGACGAGCCGATTCCGTTGCCGCTTCTTGAGCTAATCGCTGATCTTTTTGTTCAAGCCAAGATGAGTAGTTACCTTCCCATGGAATGCCTTCACCACGGTCTAACTCTAAAATCCAACCGGCAACATTGTCTAAGAAATAACGGTCATGGGTAACTGCAACTACAGTTCCTTCATAATCATGTAAAAAGCGTTCTAACCAAGCAACAGATTCAGCATCCAAATGGTTGGTTGGTTCATCAATTAATAACATGTCAGGTTTCTCAAGTAATAATTGACAAATTGCAACACGACGTCGTTCTCCACCGGATAAGTTCTCAATCTTAGCATCCCAATCTGGTAGGCGTAAGGCATCAGCTGCACGCTCTAATTGGTTATCAAGATTGTGGGCATCTTGCGATTGAATTATTGCTTCAAGCTCGGCTTGTTCTTTCGCTAATTTATCAAAATCGGCATCAGGATCGGCATAAGCGGCATAGACTTCATCTAAGCGAGCTAATGCGTTTTTAGCATCACCAACAGCCTGTTCAATTGCTTCACGTACAGTTTGTTTAGGGTCAAGTTTAGGTTCTTGAGGTAAATAACCGATTTTAATGCCTGGTTGAGGACGAGCTTCACCTTCAATCTCGGTATCTACTCCAGCCATAATTCGTAGTAATGTAGACTTCCCTGCTCCATTTAAACCAAGAACACCAATTTTAGCTCCCGGAAAAAAACTTAAAGAAATATCTTTTAAAATATAGCGTTTAGGAGGAACAATCTTCCCCACGCGGTTCATGGTATAGACATATTGCGCCATAAAACATTATCCGTTTAATTAATTAAAACTAGCAAAAAGTAATGCTATGTGATTGATGGCCTATATTGTAATGATTCTAGCTGTATGGTCTAGGGTTATTTATGAATTATGTTATAAATGTAGAAAAACTATCAACTAACATATAATTCAATATTCAATTAATTTATGATTGTTTACTGAATAATCTGTATAAGCATACTAAATAATTTATAAGGAATAAAATGGAAAAACAAACTGTAGTTATTGAATATTATGTTAATACCCAGTATTGGTTAGATGCTTATTATGCAAAATATGGCGTATTAGATCATGAGTTCGCGCAAAAATTGAATGATTCAACACCAGATAATATGCGATACTTTACTATGTCGTTTAATAATGAAAAATTGGTCATTTTTAATAAAGATAAAAATGAAATCAACACTTTCTACTATCAAGATTTATATTGCATTAATAAAACTAAAGACGGCTATTTATTTTTTATCAATAATCAAGATTTTTATTTTGTTAGTCAACAGTCTTTCAAATCAGATGAACTAGAAATTATTCATGATTTTTTATGTGATTATTTAGGAAAAAATTTAGAAACACAAATAGCAGAGATAGACACTTATAAAATGGATATTAATAGAATCTATTATTGTTTTTATTATTTACTATTTAAAAAATCTATAATGACCCCTATTTATATACTCATAATGTTTTTACCATGCTATCTTTTAATAAAAGATTCTAGCCATGCATTATTTTTCGTTTGTATTACAATTATATATTCAATTGCAATCTACTTCAGTATCAAACCTGGTTTAAAATGTTCAGCTGAAAATTGGTGTAAGACAAGTAATAAAATTTTTATTTATTCAAAGGTCATTTTTTATGAAGATAGATTTACAATGACAAGTAAAACCCAATTAAGCACCACAGTTATAAAGTATGATCAATTACACAAAATAAGAAAAATAAAAAAAGGTTATCTGTTTATTATAAATTGTAATAGTGGTTATCTCTTTTATAATGATGATTTTACATCCCAACAACGACAAGTTCTTGAAGATAAACTAATGCAATATAATAATTTTTATTTAAAATAACACTCGTAAACTTACCCCACTTGTTCATCTGGTGGGATAAGTTATAGCGGTATTTTGTTATAAAAAAGTGAAAATTTGTTCTTCTGGTAAACGTGATTTTGGACGATGGGCATTACCATCATTTTCAGAACGATAACCTAATGTTGCAATAACTAGGCTTTTTAGCCCCTTTTGTTTTAAGTTTAAAATTTCATCCACTTTTTCACAATCAAAGCCTTCCACGGCGGTAGAATCAACACCAATAGCAGCAGCGGCAAAAAGTAATTGTCCTAATGCTAAATAAGTTTGTTTACCTTCCCAACTCTGTTGTGACTCAATTGTCTTACTATTTTTAGTGACAAAGAAACGTCTTGACTCATCCTGAGTTTGTTTTAGTTCGGATGATGGTAATCTGCCATCTTTCTCTTCTTGGTTAAGCAAATTAACTAAATGGGCATCTTCTAAAGGTGATTTAATACAAAATAAAATAGTATGAGATGAATCGGTTACTCGTGGCTGATTAAATTCAGCTATAGCAGGTAAAATTTTATCTTTAGCTGCATCATTATCAATAATATAAAAATGCCAAGGTTGTGAATTAACTGAAGATGGACTGTTTCTTAAAACTGTAAGTAATTGTTCTATTTTTTCTTTGGGAATTTTTTTACTTTTATCATAATGTTTGGTGGTATAACGTTTTTGAGAAATTTCGACGATATTCATAATGGCTCCAATAAATGATAATTAATGTTGAAATAGCGTTACTTGGGTAAATCTATTTTTAGAGCAGAAATGGATACATAAATAATGAGCATTCTTGTTATTGAAATGATTATTTTGAATCTATTGAAAACTACTTATCAGGCGCTTATACCCTAAACTCCAACCATTCTGCATACTATTGGACTATTTTTCAATTTATTTCTTAGCATTCTTTTCATTGATTATTAATAAAATATGCTAAATGCATCATATCTAATCAGATCTTAACTAAATTTAGCCATGCAAAAATTCATAATTAGAATATCTTCCTTGACATAGGTAAAAATTTTTGATAAAAATTGTACAAATATTTCAATAAATAATATTGAGAAGTTAATGATTAAATTTACAAACCTCCTACTCAGCCTCCTCCTCGCATCAGTGTGCGCGGATAGCTTGTGTGTGGAGTAAAAGTGATTTAATAATTAACTCGACAAATTAACAAGAACCCGCGCTAAAGTGCGGGTTTTTTGTTTTCTTAACTTGAAATACCGAGATAGCGCTAAAATATAAAGGAAATAACAATGAGCGATCAAATTATTATTTTTGACACAACATTACGTGATGGTGAACAAGCGTTACAAGCAAGTTTAAGTGTTAAAGAAAAATTACAAATAGCTTTAGCATTAGAAAGAATGCGAGTGGATGTGATGGAAGTTGGTTTTCCTATCTCATCTCCAGGTGATTTTGAATCAGTACAAACTATTGCTAAAACCATTAAAAATAGTCGTGTATGTGCGTTGTCTCGTTGTATAGATAAGGATATTGATGTTGCCGCCGAAGCGCTAAAAGTAGCCGATCAATTTCGTATCCACACTTTTATGGCGACATCGACCTTACATGTTAAAGATAAATTAAAAATGACATTTGAAGATGTCGTTGAACAGGCTGTGCACTGTGTTAAACGTGCACGTAATTATACAGATGATGTGGAGTTTTCTTGTGAAGATGCAGGCCGTACCCCAATTGATAACTTATGTCGGATTGTTGAAGCAGCAATTCAAGCAGGGGCAACCACGATCAATATACCGGATACTGTCGGTTATACTGTCCCTTATCAATTTGGTGGCATTATTCATACCTTATTTGAACGTGTCCCGAACATTGATAAAGCGATTATCTCTGTTCATTGTCATGATGACTTGGGCATGTCGGTGGCTAACTCGATTAGCGCGATTCAAGAAGGTGCTAGGCAGATTGAAGGGGCGATGAATGGTTTAGGTGAGCGCGCTGGTAATACAGCTTTAGAAGAGGTTATTATGGCGATTAAAGTCCGCCAAAATATCTTAAACGTTCACACCAATATTAATCATCAAGAGATCTATCGTACCAGTCAAATCGTCAGCCAAATTACCAATACACCGATACCGTCTAACAAGGCGGTTATTGGTAGTAATGCCTTTGCGCACTCATCCGGCATCCATCAAGATGGCGTGTTAAAAAATCGCGAAACTTACGAAATCATGACCCCTGAGTCGATCGGTTTAAATCAAATCCAATTAAATTTAACTTCCCGTTCAGGCCGAGCTGCAGTAAAACATCGTTTAGCTGAATTAGGTTATCAGGATAATGATTATAATTTAGATCAAGTTTACCAAGCCTTTTTAGAACTTGCCGATAAAAAAGGCCAGGTTTTTGATTATGATTTAGAAGCATTAATTTTTATTAATCAAATTAAAGATGATGAAGAGCATTATGTATTGGATTATTTTAATGTACAATCTGGCTCTACTGTCGTTTCAACCGCTTCAGTTAGTTTAATTATTGGCGATCAAAAATATTCAGATGCAGCAACAGGTAATGGCCCTGTTGATGCTGTTTATCAAGCGATAAATCGTATTACTGGCGAACCTATTTCAATTGTGAAATATCAATTAGCATCTAAAGGACAGGGTGAAAATGCCTTGGGTCAAGTCGATATCGTTGCCGAATATAAAGGACGTAAATTCCATGGAGTTGGGCTTGCTACCGACATTGTTCATTCATCAGCATTAGCATTAATTAATGTGTTAAATAATGTTTATAGAGCAAATCAGGTTGCAGAACAAAAACAAAAATTGCACCAATACTAAAAAGTAAATATTGTTTCGTTACTTAATGACGAAATATTTAAAATATAATTAGATTGTTAAGGAATAGATATGTCACAAAATTACCATATTGCAGTACTACCTGGTGACGGTATAGGCCCAGAAGTGATGAAACAAGCCTATAAAGTGTTAGAGGTTATTCGTCAAAAATATAACCTAGCCATTACAACTAGTGAATATGATGTGGGTGGTGCAGCAATTGATATTCACGGTTGCCCATTACCAAAAGAGACGTTAGAAGGATGTGAAAAAGCTGATGCTATCTTATTTGGCTCGGTTGGCGGTCCAAAATGGACCAATTTACCACCTGACCAACAACCTGAACGCGGTGCTCTATTACCATTACGCAAACATTTTAAATTATTTGCCAACATGCGCCCTGCTAGTTTATACCAAGGTTTAGAAGAGTTATGTCCGTTACGTGAAGATATCGCTAAACGTGGCTTTGATATTTTATGTATGCGTGAGTTAACTGGTGGTATCTATTTCGGTTTACCTAAGGGGCGTGAAGGAACTGGCCCTCAAGAGCGTGCTTTTGATACTGAGGTTTATCACCGCTTTGAAATTGAACGAATTGCCCGTATGGCATTTGAAGCAGCGAAAATCCGTCGTAAAAAAGTAACGTCAGTAGATAAAGCCAATGTATTACAAACCTCCATTTTGTGGCGTGAAGTTGTCAGTGAAGTAGCTAAACAATACCCAGATGTCACATTAGAGCATATGTATATTGATAATGCCACTATGCAATTAGTGAAAGATCCTGCGCAATTTGATGTATTACTTTGTTCTAACTTATTTGGTGATATCCTATCTGATGAATGTGCCATGATTACTGGATCAATGGGAATGTTACCTTCTGCCAGTTTAAATGAAGATGGCTTTGGTTTATACGAACCTGCAGGTGGTAGTGCGCCTGACATTGCAGGTAAAAATATTGCTAATCCTGCTGCACAAATTTTATCATTAGCACTGTTAGTTCGTTATAGTTTAAAACGTGATGATATTGCTAAAGCTATTGAAAATGCAGTTAACAAAGCTTTAGAACAAGGTACTCGCACTATTGATCTTGCTCGTGGTGGTAGTTATGTTTCTACCGATGAAATGGGCGATACCATTTGTCGTTTAATTTAATTTTTAAAGTAAGGGTTAATCGATCATATTAACCCTTTTGCAAGAATATTAAAGGAATATAAGCAATGTCTACAAAACCAAAAACATTGTATCAAAAATTATATGATGCACATGTTGTCTATGAAGCACCTAATGAAACCCCTATTTTGTATATCGACCGCCATTTGGTTCATGAAGTCACCTCTCCTCAAGCCTTTGATGGTTTACGAGCAATGAATCGTAAAGTCCGACAACCGCATAAAACCTTCGCCACAATGGATCACAACACCTCAACGAAAAGTAATGATTTAAGCGCTTGTAGTGAGATGGCACGAATTCAGCTAACCGAATTAGCTAAAAATGCAGAAGAGTTTGGCGTCTCTTTATACGGTTTACAAAGTCCATTACGAGGAATTGTGCATGTTGTTGGTCCTGAACAAGGGATGACATTACCCGGTATGACGATAGTTTGTGGTGACTCACACACCGCAACACATGGCGCTTTTGGTGCATTAGCTTTTGGGATTGGGACATCGGAAGTTGAACACGTTTTAGCTACCCAAACATTGAAACAAGGTCGCGCTAAAACGATGAAAATCGAGGTCAAAGGTAAAGTCGCTGATGGCATTACCGCCAAAGATATTATTCTAGCGATCATTGGTAAAACAACCAGTGCTGGTGGTACAGGTCATGTCGTAGAATTTTGTGGCGAAGCAATTACTTCTTTGTCAATGGAAGGCCGAATGACATTATGTAATATGGCCATTGAAATGGGTGCCAAAGCTGGATTAGTTGCACCAGATGAAACCACATTTGAATATTTAAAAGGTCGTCAATTTTCACCTAAAGGTGAAGATTTTGAGCAAGCTGTTGCTTACTGGAAAACCTTAAAAACCGATGAAGGTGCACACTTTGATACCATTGTTACTTTGGAAGGTAAAGATATTGCGCCACAAGTAACTTGGGGTACTAACCCAGGCCAAGTAACCGCTATTGATTCTCAAGTACCGAATCCTCAAGATTTTTCCGATCCAATTGAAAAACATTCAGCTGAACGCGCATTAGCCTATATGGGGTTAACCGCGGGAACTAAAATGTCTGATATTAAGATCAACAAAGTGTTTATTGGATCTTGTACTAATTCCCGTATTGAAGATCTGCGTGCCGCTGCTGAAGTTGCCAAAGGTCGTAAAGTTGCCGATGGCGTTCAAGCCCTTGTCGTACCGGGCTCAGGTCCTGTACGAGAACAAGCTGAAGCGGAAGGATTAGATAAGATTTTTATCGATGCCGGTTTTGAGTGGCGTTTACCAGGATGCTCAATGTGTTTAGCGATGAATGATGATAAATTAGCACCGGGTGATCGCTGTGCATCTACCAGTAATCGTAATTTTGAAGGACGCCAAGGTCGTGATGCAAGAACACATTTAGTTAGCCCGGCAATGGCAGCTGCGGCGGCCATTACTGGTCATTTTACTGATATTCGCAAACCATTTTAAGGAGACTTGTCATGGCAAAATTTACTACACATACTGGATTAGTCGTGCCTTTAGATGCCGCGAACGTCGATACCGATGCGATTATTCCTAAACAATTTTTACAGAAAGTTACTCGTACCGGATTTGGGCAACATGCATTTCATGAATGGCGATTTTTAGATGATGCTGGCAAACAACCTAATCCAGAATTTGTATTAAATAAACCTCGATATGCAGGCGCGAGTATTTTATTAGCTCGTGAAAACTTTGGTTGTGGATCATCGCGTGAACATGCACCATGGGCATTAACCGACTATGGATTTAAAACTATTATTGGCTCGAGCTTCGCTGATATCTTTTATAATAACTCATTCAATAATCAACTATTATTAGTTAACTTGTCTGAAGAAGAAGTTGATGAGTTGTTTAAATTGGTTGAAGCCAATGAGGGAATTGAATTCACTATCGACTTAGTAAATGAAGTCGTCATCGCGGGTGATAAACAATATTCATTTAAAATTGATGCCTTCAAACGCCACTGTTTATTAAATGGTTTAGACAATATAGGTTTAACCCTGCAACATGAAGATGCTATCAGCTCTTTTGAGCATAAAATTCCTACATTCTTAAATTAATTTATTAAGGCGCGCAAGCGCCTTTAATTCAATTATTGATAATATATTTAAATCGTCAAAATCAATCAGTTATTAACACAATCGCATTCAAAGGTAATAGAAATATTTAATCTAATTAATAAAATAGCTTATTAATATTAAAGCTGTTTGCGTTGATTTGAAGGTGGTATTGACAATGCCTCACGATATTTTGCTACCGTTCGCCGAGCAATAATAATCCCTTGATTTTCAAGGATTGAAACTAATTTGCTATCACTCAAAGGTTTTTTTGCATCTTCCTCGGAAATATATTTTTTAATTAATGCCCGAATGGCTGTCGATGATGCTTCGCCACCAGATTCAGTATTAACATGGCTTGAGAAAAAGAATTTTAACTCAAAGATGCCAGTTGGGCATTGTAAATACTTTTGTGTTGTTACTCGTGATATTGTCGATTCATGCATATCAATTGCCTCGGCAACATCAGACAAAATCATTGGTTTCATATATTCAGCGCCATTTTCAAAAAAAGCTTGTTGATGCTCAACAATGAATTGACTCACTTTTAATAGTGTCTCATTACGATTTTCGACGCTTTTAATAAACCAATTTGCATCTTGCAAATGTGCGCGAATATATTGGCTATCGCTTTCATTACTAATTTTTTCCATTGCCGCATATTGTTGATTAATACGCAGAGTCGGAACAGTATCGTTATTTAATTCAGCAATCCATTTGCCATCAATCTTTTTTACCACAAGATCAGGAATAACATAATCCGGAGGTAAAGTATTGACCGAATCACCAGGATAAGGTTGTAAATGCTGGATAAAATTAATGGCTTCTTTTAACTGTTCATCCGTAGCATTTAAGCGTTTTTTCAATGTTCGATAATCATGATTTGCTAATAAATCTAAATAGTTATCAATAATCTGTTTAACTAATACCGGCGGAGATAAATGCTGAGTTTGAATAGATAAACATTCTTGTAACGATCTGGCTCCAACTCCGATTGGATCAAAATGCCAAATTCGCTTTAAAACAGCCTCAACCTCATCAAGTTCAATTTGACTATTACCTTGTTCTTCTAGAATTTCTTCAGTTGAAACGGTTAGATAACCTCTGTCATCAATAGCTTCAATAATCGAAACAGCAATTGCACGATCAATGTCACTAAATGGTGTTAAATCTAATTGCCATTTTAAATAATCATGCAAGGTTTCATGTGTTTCCCCTTGATAGATTGGTAATTCATCATTACGATAATCAGAGTGAGTTCCAGAGGGTGTACCTGCAGTATAAATATCATCTAATGAGGCATCTAACGGAATATCCTCGGGGATTTCTTGGCTATCCAATGCTTCACGGGTATCAATATTTTCGTTTAGTTCATCTTGTTCAACATTAACCTCATCATACTGATCGGCAATCTCTAATAATGGATTGTTTTCAAGTACAGTTTGAATTTCTTGACGTAATTCTAAAGTCGACAATTGCAACAATCGAATAGCTAATTGTAATTGTGGCGTCATTGACAACTGTTGTGAAACCTTCAGTTGTAAGCCTTGTTTTATCATAATCTATAATCTAAATTCATGTCCTAAATAAACACGTTTAACATAGTCATTATTTAATATACTGTCTGGTGTACCTTCAGCAATTAAATGTCCTTTATTCACTATATAGGCACGTTCACAAACATCAAGTGTTTCACGAACATTATGATCAGTAATCAGTACCCCTAAACCACGATCACGTAGATGTTTAATAATATTTTTAATATCAATAACCGAAATGGGATCTACACCAGCAAATGGTTCATCAAGTAAGATAAATTTAGGGTTTGCTGCCAATGCTCTAGCGATCTCAACTCGTCGTCGTTCGCCACCAGATAATGATTGACCAACATTGTCTCGGATATGGGTAATATGAAACTCTTCAAGTAGCTCTTCGGCTCGATTTATCTTTTCATTTTTATCAATATCATCACGAGTTTCTAAAATTGCCATAATATTATCAATAACTGAAAGTTTTCTAAATATTGACGCTTCTTGAGGCAAATAACCTATTCCTTTTTGCGCTCGCTCATGTAATGGCAAAATACTGATATCATGCTCATCAAGGTAGATTTTACCAGCATTTAAAGTCACAATGCCAACCACCATATAAAAAGTGGTAGTTTTACCTGCACCGTTAGGGCCAAGTAAACCAACAATTTCACCTGAGTTTACTGTTAAACTAACATCTTCAACAACTCGTCGTTTTTTATAAACTTTAGCAAGATTTTCCGCTTTTAAAATTGCCATTTATTTATTCATCTCTTTTACTTGACTTGGAATAATAGTGCTTTTTACCCGACCTTTTTTGCCTGGTTGTGCAACAATTTGCTGTTTTTTCACATCATAAGTAATGATTGAGCTACTGATATGATTATCTTGTTGAAATAGTTCTGCATTACCTTGTAATACTATGTTATTTTCCTTAACATTATAGATAACCTGTTGTGAATGACCGGTCACAATTTTATTATTTTGTGGAAGAATTTGTTTATATTTTACCGGTTTACCATATGCAGTTATTTTTTGTTTACTGGTGTCTTGCATATCAGTAATTACCACTTTATCTGCCCATATGGTCAAACCTTCTTGGATAATCTGGACATTCCCATTAAAAGTAATAATATTTTTTTCAATATCTATTTGCTGATTATCTGCATCAACTGTAATAGGTTTATTATCGACAAACATCTTTTGATCTTTTGAGGCAGATGAAGCGGCTTCATTAGGCTCATCAGCAAAACAAGCAAATGATGCACATAGCATAAAAAATAACGGAAAAAATTTCTGTTTTTTGGATCTCATTTTTTATTGAGCCTCACTATTATAAAAGGTTTTTATATTCTCAAGTATATTTGCCGTTTTTTCTCGTAAATTACCGATTAAACCCAAACCAGTTGAGAAAAAACCAACTCCCTTAATTTTTACTGGATCATCAGACGTTACCAGTTGTGTTTTTAAATCAACTACAGCATTATCAGTTAACACTTGTTGTAATTGCGATTCTGGGGTTAAATTTGTTAACACGACATCTTGATAAAGGTAGATCAATTTATCATTAGTCAAAGTTGCGCGTTTTGCTTTAATATGCCAAGTAGCCGCATGATCCTGATCGTAAAGTGTCACATTAGGTAAATCAAAATCAGTATTTTCATTATTATCAAAATGCTTTACTTTGCCAGATTCAATTTTATATACCATATTACCTGATAAATCATAGATATTGGTTATCATATCATCACTTTGATAAATTGGTGTTTCGGGCAGACTTGCGTTTGATGGCGTGCTCGACACCTCATCATCTTTTTGATAACTATAATAAACACCAATTATCAAAATAAGAAGTAAGAAACAGATTAAATTTTTTTTATTCATACTTTACGTTAATTACCTTTATAAGATTAATCAATAACGCAGGCACACTATTATGACAAATCATCTAAATATTAGCTCATTTTACTTTATTTTTTATTAAATTAATATCTGACATTGCAAGAAGTTAAATGACATTCTGATAATGATTGATAAACATTAGTATTAATAAGATAACGGTCTCAAAGCATCTTAATAGATACGTTTTACAGTGTTTAATAATGAATACATAACAATGAGCTTTTCTTTTAATTTAAATAAAATATTATTTTTTAATTGAAAAATTAATTGCTCAGATATAGCAATTAATATATACATTTTTTAGTAATAAATAACTATTATAATTAATTTTTAAGGCTAAAATTTAGACATAATCACCTAATAAGGATAAAAAAAATATCAATAGGAAATCAATATGTTATTTAGATTAAAAAACAGTCTCTATTTATTAATTGTTTTATTCATGCTGGAAGTAGGTAGTTTTTATCATTATGCTTATGCTGATTTAAATGTTAATGAGAGTAAAATTGGCACGGTCATCGACGAGTTTAATGGTATTAAAGTCTACTATAATGGCAATATCAATCATGTTAGTAGTCGCAATGTAGCTAAAGATGGTTATAATTTAGGTCTTAAATATCAATGTGTTGAATTCATTAAACGCTACTATTACGAACGTTTCAATCATAAAATGCCAGATAGTTATGGCCATGCAAAAGATTTTTTCGATGATTCCATTCCTGACGGTAAAATAAATACCAGACGTAATTTACTTCAGTTCCATAATGGATCAACGACCAAACCCAAAGTAGAAGATATTATCGTACTGGGATGGTCTCAATATGGTCATGTTGCTATTATCAGTAAAGTTAGCGACAATGAAATTGAAATTGTTCAGCAAAATCCTGGCCCTAACGCAAGTAGCAGAGTAACTTTCCCGTTAATTTATAAAGATGGATTATGGAAAATCGAAGGTTATCGTGTTTTCGGCTATTTGCGTAAACGTTAAATATTAATTAAATAATGCTTTATAAATATTAGCCATATATATCATAGCGTTGATTAGCCAACTAATTATTATTGCAATAAAACATATAATTTATAAAGTTAATATTTGATATGAAAACCGACTAACTGGCTTTCAGGAATTAATTCCATAACATTCACTGCAGTTATACGGGCTGAAACTGGCCCGCCCTGTTCAAGCCATTGTATTAATTTAGCGATTGATATGTTATCCCCTTGTATGACTATTTCTACATCACCATTATCTAAATTTTTAACATAACCAACTAAACCTAGTTTGGTCGCTTGTTGATAGGTAAAGAAACGAAAACCAACGCCCTGTACACGACCACACACTCGAATTTTAACTTGTCGTATCATAATAGAAAGTCTCAATTATTATTTATAGTGATTAATCTCATTATAAAAATATTTTTTATAACTTAATCTTATTATTTACTAATAAGCTAATCAACAAACCAATCATTCCGTTGTTGTGACACTATTTTTATTGTGTGTAAAATAGTAGATAGATGTTCATGCAGCGCCAATGCCGCCATTTCCGGATCATGTTTTTTTAGTGCAATAACGATTTTTTCATGCTGCTTGACTAAATCCTCTGGTGGAGATATATCTTCTAAGGTGAGATATCGAACTCTGTCCATCATTGCCTTGATATTTTCGACAGTTTCCCAAGCCATTGGACAATCGATAACATTCATTATAATTTGGTGAAATTCGTCATCTTTTTCCAAAAAAGCGCGAATATCTCTACGGTTATTGGCATCTACCTGTTCGGCAAGATTTTTATCCAATAATACCAGATCAGCACTGGTTATTTCTTGCGCAACCCGTTTGATAATGGCACACTCAACAGCTTCACGAATAAATTGCCCATCAATCACTTTTTTAATCGAGATTTTTGTTACAAATGTGCCTCGCTGTGGCAGAATTTTAACTAATCCTGCTTCGGCTAATTTGATAAATGCTTCACGGACTGGTTGGCGTGATACATTGAATTGACTTGAGATCTCTTTTTCAGAAAGTAGAACTCCCGGTAACACCTGACATGTAATAATCGCCCTTCTTAATGCGCGATAAACCTGCTGATTAACCGGTTCAGAAATATTTAATTCAATAAGTTTAAACATATACCATTTTTATGTAATCAATTAATTACAATAAATAGTAGGTGATTTTTAAATATAAGAAAAGTTTTTTTAAAAAATACTATATATATTAAATAACTAGAATGATGATTATAGAAGGTGTAATGACTTAAATAAGCTATTACACCTTAGTTATTATCAATTATTGTTAGTTTCATTTATAGTGCTAAAAAAGTTCAGTTAAATTTTTAACTGTCTGTTTAGCACCTAAATCTCGTAATGACAGATAGGCATTTGTTACCTTATCGACAAAAAGTTGATTATGTGGCAAGTCACTACCAAACACATGAGTTAAAGACAATAACGCTTTTACTCTATTTTCATCATCGGCACTATTTGCGACAAGATCGGTTATTTGCATAATTGACGGATCACTCACTTCAATAGCTTTACCCGCATCATCAACCCCACTAACGTAGCGCATCCAAGCTGCTACCCCTAAAGCAAGACAATCAAATGCAGTATTATCAGCTAAGTGATAACGAATTGAATCAAGCATTCGTTGGGGTAACTTCAATGTCCCATCCATTGCAATTTGCCATGTCCGATGTTTTAAACCAGTATTTCGATAACGATCAAGTAGAGAATCAGCATAAGCAGGTAGATCAACATCTTTAACTCGCAACGTCGTTGCTTGTTCATTTAGCATTAAATACCTAGCAGCTTTAACATAATTAGCATCCTGCATACATTCATCAATATGTAAATAACCAGCTAGATAGCCTAAATATGCAAAAAATGAATGGCTACCATTTAACATGCGTAACTTCATTTCTTCATATGGCAATACATCATTAACTAATTCTGCACCCGCTTTTTGCCATTGAGGGCGACCTGCCACAAAATTATCCTCAATAACCCATTGTCTAAATGGTTCACCGGCAATACCGGCAGGATCATCAATACCACCTAGTTGTTTGTTTATTTTTACCATAGTTTCTGGCGTTGCCGCTGGTACGATTCGGTCAACCATGGTAGATGGAAACGTAACATTATCATCAATCCATTGGGCTAAATCAGAATCTCGTTGTTTAGCCAATGCTAAAACAACATTACGTGTAACATGACCATTTTCAGGCATATTGTCACAAGACATAAGCGTGAAAGGTTTTAATCCCTGCTCTTTACGTAAACGTAACGCTTCAACAATGACACCCGGAACGGATTTAGGTGCATGAGGATTGGCAATATCATGACTAATTAATGGATTATTGGTATCAATTGATGCTGTCGATGGCAGATAACAATAACCTTTTTCGGTTACCGTTATTGACACAATCGCAATTTCTGGACGGGTCATCACATCTAAGACTTTTTGTATTCCATCAATATCTGCATGTAATGCTTCTTTTGCAACGCCTACAACACGAGTATTCCAGTTATCATAGGACATTTCACATACACTAAATAAGCAATCTTGTTGTTTTAAATCTTGAATTTGAGCTTCACCACCAATCAAGTTAACTTCACAGTATCCCCAATCGCTATCATGCTGTGCAGCTAGTATATCCGTATAAACTGCTTGATGAGCACGATGAAAAGCGCCAAAACCAAGATGAACAATTTTGGTTTTAATTTTGCTTCTATCATAAGTTGGAACAACTACCTCCTTAGGTAGTTGTGATAAAGTTTGATTTGATAATCTCATAAAAATCTCTGATTAATAATTAATTGAAATAATCATTATTTTGTCGTTTTATTTTCCTACCCATTGTTGGTATTCTTTATTAATTTTATTAGGTGCTGTTTCTGGCAATAACGCAATACCAATAACTGATAAAATACCTAATGTACCAACATATAAGGCTAAACCAGAATAATGTCCACTACACATTTGTAAAATCTTAACCGCACAAAGCCCTAAAATTCCACTGCCAATTAATGAGCCAACCTGCCATATCAACGCAATACCACTACAACGAATTGCGGTTGGAAATAATTCAGGGAAGAATGATGCTTGTGGCGCATAACACATAGCATGCCCAATAGGTAAAACGATTATCATTGCCAACTGAATTAAAATATAATTCTGTGTATTAATCATTAAGAAAAATGGAACAATAAAAATTACTTGCAGAAGAGCGCCAAGTATATAGACTCTTTTTCTTCCCCATTTATCCGATAAAGCGCCCATTAATGGGATAGTAAAAATCTCGATGACTACAGCAACAATTATTGCATCTAATACATAACTTTTATTAAATTGATTTACATTTACATAGGCCAAAACAATCACTGTAAACATAGCAAATGAACATGCTTCAATTAGTTTTGCGCCAACCCCTTTAGCAACAATCCCCGGATAATTTTTCATAACATCTTTCAGTGGCATTGAAGATTCAACAGCTTTAGTTTGTCTAATTTTTTCAAAAACTGGTGATTCGTCAATACGTAATCGGATAAATAATCCCAATATTACCAAAAGTAAACTTAATAAAAATGGTATTCTCCAACCAAAATCAAGCATTTGTTCTTCTGAAAGTAATGATGTTAATAAAGCAAAAAGTGCTGAAGGTAACAAAAAACCAAGTGGTGCGCCTATTTGTACCCAACTAGAGAAAAATCCGCGCTTTTTAGGTGGAGAATATTCCGCTGTCATCAACACAGCACCAGCTTGTTCACCACCGACACCAAATCCTTGTAATACTCTAATTAAAATTAGAATTACAGGTGCCCACCAACCAATTGATGCATAAGTAGGTAATAAACCAATAACGAATGTTCCTAATCCAACAATTAAAATAGTAATGACTAACGCTTTTTTTCTTCCTACTTTATCGCCCATATGACCAAAAACAATACCACCAATAGGTCTTGCAAAAAAACCTACGGCATAAGTAGCAAATGCAGCAAGCGTACTAATAAAAGGATCATTACTAGGAAAGAACAGTTGACCAAAAAAGAGTACCGCTGCAGTCCCATATGCAAAAAAATCATAATATTCTGCAGCGGTTCCAATTGATGATGCAACAGCTACACGTCTTATGATATTTCGTTTTTCTTTTTCTTCTATTGTTTCTAAAGTTGACATATTAATTTCCTTAATTTTTTCTAGTTACCAATTCCACAATGTGCCATCTTCTAGACGAGCAATTGGCAAATAAGCAGGATTGTATGGATATTTTGCAGCAAGTTTTTCATCAAAATCGATTCCTAATCCAGGTTTGTCACTTGGATGCATATAACCATCATTAAAGGTCCAATTAGGCGAGAAAACTTCTAACATCTGTTCGGAATAACCCATAAATTCTTGTACACCAAAATTAGGCACCCACATATCAAAATGCAAAGCAGCTGCATGACAAATTGGCGATAAATCAGATGGACCATGCGAACCAGTTCTAACTTGATAAAGTGCCGCAAAATCAGCAATCCGGCGCATATGTGTAATACCACCAGCATGAGTTATGGTGGTTCGAATATAATCAATCAGTTGTTCTTCAATTAACTGTTTACAATCCCAAATGCTATTGAATACTTCACCGACAGCAATTGGTGTTACGGTATGTTGACGAATTAAACGGAAGCACTCTTGATTTTCTGCAGGTGTCGGATCTTCCATCCAAAATAGGCGATAATCTTCGATACTTTTACCAAAACGCGCAGCTTCAATTGGCGTTAAACGGTGGTGCATGTCATGCAATAGATGTTCATTAAAACCAAATTTATTTCTTACTGCTTCAAATAATTTTGGTGTGAAATCAAGATATTTATCGGTTGCCCAAAATTGCTCTTCTGGATAGTTACCTCGAGTAGCCGGTTCGTAAGCTAAGTTTTTACCTTTACTTTGACCGTATGTGGTCTTCATTCCCGGAATACCACATTGAACGCGAATGGCTTTGAAGCCCATCTCTTTATGTTTTGCATAATCATCTAGCGCTTCTTCAATATCTTTACCTGTGGTATGGCAATAAACCATAACACCAGTACGTGAAGCGCCACCTAATAACTGATAAAGTGGCATATTGGCTACTTTACCTTTGATATCCCATAACGCCATATCAATTGCTGATATTGCTGACATGGTCACTGGCCCACGACGCCAATAAGCACCTTTATAGAAATATTGAAATATATCTTCAATTTGACTAGCATCTCGCCCAATTAACTGTGGGCAAAGATGATCTTTAAGATATGATGCGACAGATAGCTCTCGTCCGTTGAGTGTCGCATCACCAACTCCATATACGCCTGAATCTGTAGTGATTTTTAATGTGACAAAGTTCCTTCCTGGACTACACACAAAAACTTCCGCTTTTACGATTTTCATTTAATACCTCTGAAAAATGGTTAACGAATAAACTTTAATTCGAATAATACTACCATACAAGTAGATTAGATTATTAATGTGATATGGATCACATTAATATTAACTTTATGAGAAATAAGTAATAAAAAACCCCACTCCTCAATTTTTTTGAAAATTTTTGAGGAACAGGGTTTTTAAATGTCTAATATAGTTTTAAATAGTTTTTTAATAAGTAATTAATTACTTTATATAGCATCGCTTTTTATAATAGAATCACCAGTCACTCGTTAAAACCTCCTTTTTTATAATTATTAAGCATTGGGTACTACTTTGATTCTTCTAATTGATAATTACGATTCTTTTACTTTTAATATCTATGATTACCTTTGCCGTGCAGGAGCCGAAGTTATGGTCATCAAAAATGATGAAAAGTCTATTGATGAATTAAAGCAATTATCGTTTTCCAAAATGGTCATTTCTCCGGGGCCGGGAATACCCGATAATGCCGGGATATCATTATCGGCGATCAATTGTTTTGCTAATCACTGCCCAATCCTTGGCATTTGTTTAGGTCATCAAGCGATTGCCCAATATTTTGGTTATAGCATTGTTAAAGCCCCAGTACCAATGCATGGTAAAATTGATGAAATTACTCATGATGAGCAAGGCTTGTTTGTCGGGATTAAAAATCCACTATCTGTTGTAAGGTATCATTCTCTAATTGCCCAAACTAATTTGCCATCAAATGAATTACCTTTAATAGTCACCGCTAAAAATAGGCAAGGATTAATTATGGGATTACGCCATAAAACACTGCCAATTGAATCGGTACAATTTCACCCTGAAGCAATTAAGACAGAATTTGGTTTAAAAATAATTAGCAACTTTGTTAATGGTAATTAAAATGAAAATTTATATCGATTTTGAAGGTGAACGTAAATGTTTTTGTGATCCAATCAAAATTATAAAATCAAACGATTATAGATCTATTAAACAGCTCATTGATGAGATAGAAAACTTCACGAATAAAGGTTATTACGCCTGTGGCTATCTTGCTTATGAAAGTGCTATGGGATTTAGTGAAAGCAATAAAACCAAAATTATAAAAAGTTCAAATCATGATTTACCATTACTTTTATTTGGTATTTTTGATAATTATACGAGTGAGCCGATTCCAGATTCAGATCACTTTTCACCACTATCTTTAAAGCTATCTTGCGATACTGATATTAACGAATATCAGCAAAAAATTGACTATATTCGCACACAAATTGAATTAGGTAATACTTACCAAACCAATTATACCATCCAATTTAGTGCACCATTTAATGACGATCCTTTAGATTATTATCACTTTCTACAAAAAAATAATCTTGCCAATTATTGTGCCTATATAGAATTTGAAAATTATCATATCTTATCTATCTCTCCTGAGCTATTTTTTAAATTAGAAGATAAAACTATTACAACAAAACCAATGAAAGGTACTACCGCACGAGGATTGACGACACAACAAGATAAACAACAAGTAGAGTTGTTGAAATCAGAAAAAAATCTTGCAGAGAATATGATGATTGTTGATTTACTGCGTAATGATTTAAGCAAAATTTCAGAACCTGGTTCGGTCACCGTTCCACACTTATTTACCGCAGAAAAATATCCAACGGTATGGCAACTCACCTCAACTATTCAAGGAGTAGTAAAAGATAATATTAACTTGTATCAACTACTGCAAGCACTGTTCCCATGTGGCTCAATCACTGGAGCGCCTAAAGCAAGTACCATGCAAATTATTAGTAATATTGAGAATTCAGCTCGTGGCGTATATTGTGGTTCAATTGGTTATATTGAACCTTTTATGAAAAAGGCGATATTTAATATTCCAATACGTACCTTAACCATTAATAATCAACAGTTAAATTATGGTGTTGGCGGAGGTATTACCTGGGATTCAAGCGCCGATGATGAATATAATGAAGTCTTAGCGAAAACAGCTATTTTGCATAGAACTTTATCTATGCCTGAATATATTATTGAAACTTTATTGCTAGAAAATGGAGAGTTTTTGTTACTTAATGCACATTTGGAGAGATTGAACAACTCAACGCAATATTTTGATTTTACATGTGATATTAAAACAATCAAACAGACATTAACCAAGCTAGCAAAAAATTATCCATTAGGAAAATATAAAGTCAGACTTTTGCAATCAAAATCTGGACAATCAGAAATAAGTATAGATTTGCTT
This sequence comes from Gilliamella apis, assembly GCF_002142155.1. Lineage (GTDB taxonomy): Bacteria > Pseudomonadota > Gammaproteobacteria > Enterobacterales > Orbaceae > Gilliamella > Gilliamella apis. The sequence continues at coordinate 44,526 of NZ_NASD01000013.1, forward strand.
ACCACCTCAATGGTGATTGATAATATAGCTTTTGCGCCTAAATGTGTCGATAAACACAATGTTTTTCTCTATCATAAAACAACCAATCGGCAACATTTTCCTCAATTGACAGTTGGTAAAGAATTTATCAATTATAATCAACATGATGAAATAACCGAGTTTATTAATGGTAATATCGCTTTATTAATTAATGATGAGTGGATAACGCCTGCCATTACATCAGGATTACTAGCTGGGACAATGCGACAACATTATTTAAATCAGCATAAATTAATTGAGAAAACGATTAACAAAAAAGATATTTTACTGGCCGATAAAATAGCATTTATTAATAGTGTTCGTGGTTGGATTGAGATTGATGAGCAGGTATTTAGTGAATTGAAAAAACAGTTATGATAATTTGAAATCAAATACTGATAACATTCCGCCATTATATCGGCGGAATGTTAAACAATAACTAATATTTGATTGAATTTGCAAATTCAAACTCTTCATCTTGCCAACCTTGCGATAAGGCTTTTACCAGTGCGTCATAACCATTTTTTGCCAATGGCACATGACGATCAATAAATTTAGACCTAATTTGTCCTTTATTATCTGTCACTACCCAGCGTCCTTTTATCACTGCATCACCATTATAACTACCATGGAAACCATCAATAAAAAGCTTAATTGTTAAGGTCGGTGTAGTAATAGATTTGGTTGAAACTAAATAATTAGGTAAAAGTTGGGTTAGATCCTGCGATAATCGATCTGCAAATTGTTGAGACAGTGTCGATGCCCATAAATTATTGGTTGCTGTGACATATTTTATATCTTGTGTTTGTAAAACAATACCTGATTTATTTAAAAAACTAGCAACTTCAATAGATTCAATCCAAATAAACTTATTGGTCGAGCGAGTCGTCATTGAATCAGCATTAACTAAATTACTTGTTAATTGAAAATAATTTTTTTCTGGAGTATTCGACGAACAGCCTACCATTACCGTTAATAATGCTATCAATAGTGTAATTTTAAAGCTTCGAATCAATTTTAACATTATTTGTTTCCTCTAGCTTTTGGTTCTTGATCTGTTTTGTTTGGTGCAGAAAAGATCAATGAGTTACTTTTATTGTTTAGCGTATGGAGTAAAGGTGTTAATTCATCCATCATTTGCTGAATTTTTTGTAAGCTTTCATTCATTTGTGTATTAAGTTGTGAACCTGGTTGTATTCCTTTCATCGCTTCATTTAACGAACGCATAGCTTTTTGTAAATCTTTCGGCATATTTTGCATCTCTTTGCTTGCCATAATTTGATTGATGGTATTCATTAAGCGTTCACTGGATTGTAAAGATTTATTAAATTGTTCCATAGTATTGGTGACTGGTAAATTATTAAAATTATCTAATAATTGCAGTATTTTTGCTTGAATTTGCGCAAATCCAGTTGATGTAGATTCAATCGTATCGTACCCATATTGTTTAGCCAATTTAGTATCATATTTGTCTTTTAACTCTGGATAAAAATCTAAATCAATATAGAGCGCCCCCGTAAACATATTTGAAGTCTTTAATGATGCTCGCAAACCATTTTTTTGCTCATTTATAATTAAATTAGCAATATCTATCTTATCTTCTACCAATTCAGCTAATCTGTCAGGTTCGATTTTGATTAGTATCGGTACTCTTTGATTAAGGATTGATCTTTCTTGCAACATTTCTGTGGTATAAAACGGCACTTTACTTACTGTACCGAGTCTTATGCCATGATATTCAACTGGCGCACCTTCGGTTAAGCCAGAGATTGAATCATTAAGCATGATAATAAATTCCTTATAATCGGTATATTGGGAATCTTGAATTGATTTTCTATCTTCATATAACTTATATACATCATGTTGTTTAGCAGGTTGTCCCAATTTAGCGCCATCAGGTAAATCAAAGCTGATACCGCCTGACATTAGAACATCTAAAGAAGGCACATCTAAGCTGGCACCACGAGAGGATAGCGTTAAATTTATCCCGCCTTCTTTCCAAAACCGTACATTTTCAGTTACTAATGCATCATAAGGCTTGGTAATGAAAATTTGATACTTCATTTTTCGTGCTTCAACATCAAACTCGGACGTCTCAACATTACCGACATGATAGCCGCGAAACATTACTTTAGCGCCACGGGGCACAACACCGCTTTGATCGCTATCTAAATTTAAACGAATTCCTTTTATGCTTGGATCGGATAATGGAGGTGTATCAGACAGCACAAATGGATTGTTTTTAAAGCTATGAGTATCATTACCGGAAACAAGCTCAATATAAACACCGGATAAAATAGTACCTAGCCCTGTTACACCATCACGACCAATTTCAGGTTTAACTACCCAAAATATCGAATCATTTTTCAATAGCGGATTCATATCGTTATAAATTCTACCTTTAATTACGACTTGTTTGTAATCATCAGATAATGTCACTTCATCAACAATACCAACATCAACACTACGATTTTTTATAACTGTTTTACCGGCCACAATACCACTTGCATCTTTAGCTAATAAGGTAAAAGAAGTACCTCGATCAGCAAAATGAGCATAGATAATCCATAAACCAACAATTGCGGTAACTATGGGAATAATCCATATTGCTGAAATTGCTCTAATTTTAATTATTTTTGCTAACTTACTTGAGCTTGCCATATTATTCCTATTATTTTATTTTCTAGTTGGTATTCGATCCCATAGCAAACGTGGATCAAATTTTTGGGATGCAATCATTGTAATGATAACAACTGTAGCGAAAAAGCTTACCCCTATATCAGGATATACACCCATCATCTGTTGATTTCTTACTAAAGAACACACGACCGAAACCACAAAGATATCAATCATTGACCATTTACCAATAAATTCAACAGCATTATATAATTTCTTCATTTTTAGACAATTACGTTTTTTCTTATGCTTAACTGCCAAAGCAAAATAACAGAGCAAACTAAGTGAAATAATTTTTAAAATGGGGATAACCACGCTAGCAGCAAAAATAATTAACGCTACCGGTACATCACCAGCTTGCCACATATAAATAACGCCATCCATAATCGTCGAACTTGAAGGTGACCCAAATACTTCAGTAATCATGATGCCAAATAAATTAGCGGGTATATAAATAATCAGTGAAGTGACTAATAGTGCAATCGTCCACTGTATTTTATCCCTTCCTCTAAGTTGGCTTTTTTGTTTACATCTTGGGCATTTAGCATACTCAGTAGGAACCATTGCATGACAACAACTACACAATTTTATATTTTGATAAATTCCTGTTTTACCCACTTGTAACGGTTTTAAGGTAAAATTATTACGATGGATTTCATTCCATATTTTTCCTGGTGTAAAAATAACTAATGCTTTGATATAAAAGAAAACAAACAAACAAAAAGCCCAAAATGTTCCTGTAACACCAAGGCTGCCATAACTCATTAATTTAACAAAACTAACTAAAATTCCTGTCAAAAATATTTCAGGCATACACCAATGCTGAAATTTTTCATACACGATCAAGAGATCCCTTTTTCGATATTTAGTCAGTTTTATTTTGGAACAAAGCAATACAATAATAGATAAATTGAGTAATGGAAAAACGAGCACAAATAGAACAAATAGTGCGGAAATATAGCTATATCTATCAAAAAAAAGTGTTTTAGGTATATCCAAAACACTTACACCATTAATATTACCAACTAAATTAATATCAATAAATACAAAACCACAAGCGACAACAAGCATAATTAATGAACAAAATGCATACATTGCCGCACGAAACTTCATATTGTTCTGATTTTTAAACAATGTCGTACCACAGCGAGGACAAGTTGCTTTATGACCAATTGCAACATCTGTTAATTCGATAACCAAATCACAATGGGAACACAATACATAATCTTGATTATCAACAGTCATCATTTTCCTTTATTTGATAGTGTATTAATTAGTAAAGATGTTTTTGATTAGCATAACGTTTAGGTATAAAAAATTGCCAATATTTGTTAAACGATTATGTTATGGGATAATTAATTTAATACATCAATAATGGCCAACAGCTTTTGAGGTTAATCATACCAAATGCTTCTTTTTTATGAAAGTATAACCTAATTAAATTAGCATAATTTGATTATTATCATTTTTCCAAATGACAATATGAAGATCGTTATTCTAAATAACGCTTAAGATAACGTTTAATTAATTGAATAGCGGGATTTATTAATAAATATTAAGAAAATTTGTGAGTAATTTCACATAATTAATCAATTTAAGGCTGTTTATAAAAAAAACTTGATACTGTATAACAATACAGTATAATGTGTTTCATATCCTTACTTATTGGAATTTAATTATATGAATGAAAACAAACAACGAGCACTTTCAGCAGCATTAAGTCAAATCGAAAAACAATTTGGTAAAGGTTCAATAATGCGTTTAGGCGACACACAAACCTTAGATGTGGACGCCGTTTCAACTGGTTCTTTGGGATTAGATATAGCATTGGGTATTGGTGGCTTACCAATGGGCAGAATTGTTGAGATCTTTGGACCTGAGTCATCAGGTAAAACAACGTTAACATTATCAGTTATTGCACAAGCACAAAAAGAAGGTAAAACCTGTGCATTTATTGATGCTGAACATGCTTTAGATCCAATATATGCTGCAAAATTAGGGGTTCAAGTTGATGATTTATTAGTTTCACAACCAGATACAGGTGAACAAGCGCTTGAGATTTGTGATGCATTGGTTCGCTCTGGCGCAGTAGATGTCATTATTGTCGACTCAGTCGCAGCATTAACACCGAAAGCGGAAATTGAAGGTGAAATGGGTGACTCGCATATGGGATTACAAGCACGTTTAATGTCTCAAGCATTACGTAAATTAACCGCTAACATCAAAAATGCTAATTGCCTTGTCGTTTTCATCAACCAAATTCGTATGAAAATTGGTGTTATGTTTGGTAATCCTGAAACAACTACTGGCGGTAACGCATTAAAATTCTATGCTTCAGTGCGTTTAGATATCCGTCGTACTGGTGCAGTAAAAGAAGGCGAAGATGTTATCGGTAGTGATACTCGTGTAAAAGTGGTTAAAAACAAAGTCGCTGCACCATTTAGACAAGCTGAGTTCCAAATTCTTTATGGATGTGGTATATCAAAAGAAGGCGAATTGATTGATTTAGGTGTTAAACATAAATTAGTTGATAAAGCCGGTGCATGGTATAGCTATAATGGTGAAAAAGTTGGACAAGGTAAAGCTAATTCAATTAAGTTTTTACAAGAACATCCTGAAATCGCTACCGAACTTGAAACCAAATTGCGTGATTTATTATTAAATAGTCCAGCTGTTTTCTCTGCTGAAGATGAAGAATCTACAACAGAAGATGAAAATTTCGAATAATGTCACACAATCTTAATAAATTAATTTTAGCTAAAGCTGTGCAATTACTTGCACAGCGTGATCACTCTTCATATGAACTTACCAGAAAATTAACTTTATTTTTTAGTAAAAAAATAAAATGTATAGAAGATGATTATCCAGAAGAATTAAGCCAATTAAAGATACAAATAGAACATGTTATTAAACATTGTACTCATCAACATTGGATGGATGATGAGCAATATATTGAAAAATATATATTTATGCGTGCGAATAAAGGTTATGGAAAATATAAAATTAGTTTGGAATTAAAGCAACGAGGATTATCATCCGATCTTAATAAAAAGCTATTAAATTTAGCTGATATTAATTGGTCTGAGATAGCTTATCAACAATTGTTGAAAAAGTTCAAACTTATTGATCCTAAAAATAATCAACAAAAACAAAAAGTAGCACAGTATTTAACCTCTAGAGGTTTTACACCAAGTGATATAAAAACTGTGTATAGTTTGTTGACTTAAACTATTATAGTCCCTACAATACTAAACAGAATGAATGCCCATTGCGTAAAAAAGCTCTCAAGATCTTTTAATTTTATTCCTTACTAATAGTAATTAGTTCAATCGCTGTATTAAGAATATTTACTTTTCAACTTAAGTTGTAACGGGTATATTACTATGTCTAAAAATTTATCGTTTAATATGGAAGCATAAATGAAAAGCACTGCAGAAATTCGTCAAAATTTTCTTGACTTTTTCCATAGCAAAGGACACGAAATTGTTGCGAGTAGTTCCCTTGTTCCACACAATGACCCAACACTTTTATTCACAAATGCGGGAATGAATCAATTTAAAGATGTTTTTCTTGGTATTGATAAACGATCTTATACCAGAGCAACGACATCACAACGTTGTGTGCGAGCTGGAGGCAAACATAATGACCTTGACAATGTAGGTTATACTGCTCGGCATCATACTTTTTTTGAAATGTTAGGAAACTTTAGTTTTGGCGATTATTTCAAACATGACGCGATTCATTTTGCATGGGAATTACTTACCAGTGAAAAATGGTTTAACCTACCAAAAGATCGTTTGACAGTAACCGTGTATGAAACCGACGATGAAGCTTATGCAATCTGGGAAAATGAAATTGGTATTCCAAAAGAGCGTATTATTCGCATAGGTGATAATAAAGGTGCACCATATGCATCTGATAACTTTTGGCAGATGGGCGATACCGGGCCTTGTGGACCTTGTACTGAAATTTTTTATGATCATGGTGATCATATTTGGGGAGGTCCTCCAGGAAGTCCTGAAGAAGATGGTGATCGTTTTATTGAAATTTGGAACATCGTTTTCATGCAATTTAATCGCCATGCTGATGGAACAATGGAACCATTACCTAAACCTTCCGTTGATACAGGGATGGGGCTTGAACGAATCGCGGCAGTATTACAACATGTCAATTCAAATTATGATATTGATCTGTTTAAAAAATTAATAAAAGATGCTGCGCAAATCATCAAAACTAAAGATTTAGAAAGTAAATCATTACGAGTTATTGCTGACCATATACGCTCTTGTGCTTTTTTAGTTTCTGATGGAGTTTTACCTTCCAATGAAGGAAGAGGCTATGTATTACGTCGGATTATTCGCCGAGCTGTACGTCATGGACATATGCTAGGCGCTAAAGATATATTCTTTTATAAGTTAGTTAAGCCTTTAATTGATGTAATGGGAAGCGCCGCTAATGAATTAGCAAATAACCAAAAATTGGTTGAAGAAACTTTAAAAATAGAAGAAGAACAGTTTTTAAAAACATTAGAACGAGGCTTATTTTTACTTGATCAAGAGTTAGGTAAGATTACTAATGCAATACTACCTGGAGATGTTGCGTTTAAACTGTATGATACTTACGGTTTCCCATTAGATCTTACTGCTGATGTATGTCGTGAAAAAAATATCACTATTGATGAAGACGGCTTTAATCAATGCATGGAAGAACAACGAAAACGAGCTCGTGAATCCAGTTCATTTAGTGTTGATTATAGCAATATGATTAAACTTGATGATAAAACTGAATTTTTAGGTTATAAATTTACCGAATCATCAGGAAAGGTCATTGCAATTTTTCAAGATGGAAATAAAGTTGAAGCTATCAATGCCGGTGATACCGCAGTTGTCATCTTAGACAAAACACCATTTTATGGTGAATCAGGCGGACAAGTTGGTGATAAAGGTGTATTAAGCTCAGCAAATCTATTATTCGATGTGACTGATAGCCAAAAATATGGCAAAAGTATCGGTCATATTGGTAAAGTCACCGAAGGAACATTAAAAGTTGGTGATATTGTAACCGCTGCAATAGATGTAGAACTACGGGAACGTATCCGTCGTAACCATTCAGCAACACATTTATTGCAAGCTGCTCTACAACGTATTTTAGGAAATCATGTACATCAAAAAGGATCACTAGTTAATGACAGTTACCTTCGATTTGATTTCTCGCATAATCAAGCTATTACGCAAGAACAAATTGTTGAAATTGAAAATCTAGTTAATCAACAGATACGTCGTAACTTGCCAGTCGACATAGAACTGATGCCTATTGATCAGGCTAAAAATAAAGGTGCTATGGCATTATTTGGAGAGAAGTACGAAGATATTGTTAGAGTATTAACCATGGGCGATTTCTCTATTGAACTTTGTGGTGGCACACATGTTGATAGAACTGGAGATATAGGCCTATTTAAAATCACTTCTGAATCAAGTATTGCCTCAGGAGTACGTCGCATCGAAGCCACATCAGGACAAAATGCGATGGAATATATACACCATGAATCCAATTTATTAAATCAAATTGGACAATTGGTCAAAAGTGATAAATCAGCGGTGTTATCACGAATTGAGCAATTGCTCGATCAAACTAAAGCATTAGAGAAAGCAATGGAGCAGCTAAAAGCCCAACAAGCTAGCCAACAAAGTGGGCAATTGCTTGATCAATGCGAAAAAATAAATAATAAGAACTTGCTAATTGCTAAACTTGATAACGTCGAAGCAAAAATGTTACGCACTATGATTGATGATTTGAAAAATCAATTAAAAACCGGCGTAATTATTTTAGCAGCTGTTAATGGTGACAAAATCAATTTAGCTGCCGGTGTAACTAATGATTTATTAAGCATTGTTAAAGCTGGTGAATTAGTATCTCAATTAGCATTAAAAGTAGGTGGTAAAGGTGGTGGGCGGCCTGATTTCGCCCAAGCAGGTGGAATGGATCTTTCAGCGTTACCAGAAGCGTTATCTTCTGTGAAAAAGGAAATCAGTAATAAATTACAAGCAAGTTAGCCAGATATGCACCAGTGTTTGTTTGTTAATTAAGCATTAGTGTATTTCTGTAAATTCCGTCTTTCTATCTTATTGATGGGGGGCTGACGAAGCTATATCTTAAATTGTTTGGATATATACTTAACTGATATTAGGAGATCTAATGTTAATTTTAACTCGGAGAGTAGGTGAAACACTTATAATTGGTGACGATGTTGTTATTACCGTTTTGGGCGTGAAAGGTAATCAGGTCAGAGTCGGTATTAATGCACCTAAAGAAGTTTCTATTCATAGAGAAGAAATATACAACAGAATTCATCAATCGCAAGATAAAAGTGATGAATTAGTTCAGCCCAAAGAGTAATATTGGGTACGAAATAAACAACTAGCACGTGTTCTTAAAAAAATGTTTGACTTATTTTTTCTAGAACGTAATATGTGCGCCACACATTATGATTTTGTTGTTGAAGCAAAGTCATAATGTTTTGGTGAGATGGCCGAGAGGCTGAAGGCGCTCCCCTGCTAAGGGAGTATGCGGTCAAAAGCTGCATCGAGGGTTCGAATCCCTCTCTCACCGCCATTTATAAATTAAAATATGCATCCGTAGCTCAGCTGGATAGAGTACCCGGCTACGAACCGGGCGGTCAGGGGTTCGAATCCCTTCGGATGCACCATTTTAAAATATTCAATACGCATCCGTAGCTCAGCTGGATAGAGTACCCGGCTACGAACCGGGCGGTCAGGGGTTCGAATCCCTTCGGATGCACCATTTTTTTACGAACTTACACGCATCCGTAGCTCAGCTGGATAGAGCACTCGGCTTCGAACCGAGCGGTCAGGGGTTCGAATCCCTTCGGGTGCGCCATTAAGCATCCAAAAGCATTTCGATTTCTTACACTCAAAAAAATTATAATTTATATAAACTTCAGCTGAACTGATAGCCATGCCTTGATCTCCATTAGATATTTCTCTTTACATATTTTGATAAAAACAAGGGACAAGAATAAGACAATTACTTTGTTAATAATCATCAACCCTGTTTATAGATTGAAATGATAAATATATAAGAATAATCTTTTAAATATAAATCTAATAAAACACAAAATATAATAAACTTGATTAACTACCCTACCTACCCCCTTACCTGACTCAAAAACGGCTAATAACGCTCATTTATAGCCTTTTAAAAAGCATATAATCTATGGCTGTACTCGTTATACCTTATCCAATCCAATCATTGCTGTAAAATTCGAATATCGCGAGATGAATAAAAAACTCAAAAGGCAATAGTTAAACATGCAGAAAAAATCTAGAAGAAACGTTTTATGGATTAAAAAGAAATGATTCTATATTTAAAAAGAATACGACATAAATGAAAATATAGATTTGCAAAGATAGAAAAATAACAAATTTATTATATTTTACTTTTAGATCAAAAAAAGCTGACTTTGTCAGCTTCAATTAATAATAATTTTATATTTTAGTTATATAATTAGGCAAATGATAATAATGCGCCACCAATCACAACTATCAATAAAACCCATAGTGCAATAGCAATAATTCCGCAAACCATCCCGGCTGTAGCAAAACCAGCACCATTTTTATTATTATTTCTTATATCACCCTTAGCAATAGCGCTTAACACTATAGCAACAATAGCCACAGCAATACTTAAAAGTCCCATAGGAATTAATGATACAATCCCACAAATCATTCCTGCTATAGCAAAACCACTTGTTGGTTTATTCTGTTGTTGTTCCATTTACCTTCTATCCTGTAAAAATTTTGAAAAGTTAAAATAAATAAATAGCAATTAAGTATAATATTATCGTTTTTGCAAATCAATATAAGATCCATTCAATGCGAACTATCACCAATTATCAAATAGTTCACTGAATCCCTCAAAAAAACTTATAAGGGATAGTTGATGAAAAAGAAAGCTAAAAAGTGTTTAAACCTTTTTCATTGATTATTTTAACTTTCAGATAAGACTTTGATGGATAGAAAATTGTCGATAACAATAGTAATCCGAACGAAACAACTAAAAATTCTAATAATATCTATATTAGAAAAATATAGTTTCAGTAGTAAATAAACGATTTAAAATTTGGTTTATTACTTTTGAAAAAAAGAATAATAAATTTTATAGACGGAACAACGTTTTTAATATTATATATTTTACTAAAAAATGACTGTTAATAACTTGTATTTGTATTTGCTTTTATTAATAATAGTCACCTGAAAATATTAAGCAAGATACACAACAGTAACAAACACAAAAAATAATAAATTTTATATGTATAGTATTTTGACATATAACGAATGATTATTTTCTTATCCAATTAAATAAATTTATGAATATCATTTAGCGTTGTTCGGGCCTGCCACTTCGGTTGAATCCCAAAACAATTCTAGTATACTTAACTCACGAATTTCATATGTGTTATTAATCATACTTTTTTATTTATATGTTTTGTTAGCTGTACTAAAATAAGAAATTAAATAAATAACATTAATAAACAATAATGGACTCTTTTTATGTTGGACCCAAATTTACTTCGAAATGAATTAGATCTCGTTGCTAGCAAATTAGCACGTCGTGGATTTAAATTAGATGTTGAGACAATTCGACAACTTGAAGAAAAACGTAAAACACTACAGGTTGAAACAGAAAACTTACAAGCACAGCGCAATGCACGCTCGAAAGCAATTGGTGAAGCCAAAGCACGTGGCGAAGATATTTCAACACTGCGCGAAGAAGTAAACAAACTTGGCGAGAAGCTTAATAGCGCAAAAACAGAGCTTGATAAACTTCTTAATCAAATTAAAGATATTTCTGCCAACATTCCTAATATTCCTAATGATTCAGTGCCAGATGGTAAAGATGAGAATGATAATGTTGAAGTTTCTCGTTTTGGTACCCCACGAACCTTCGATTTTCCTATTCAAGATCATGTTGCATTAGGTGAACGTTTTGGTGGTCTTGATTTTGCTGCTGGTGTAAAATTAACTGGCGCACGTTTTGTGGTAATGAAATCACAAATAGCACGTTTACATCGTGCAATTACGCAATTTATGCTAGATCTACATACCGAACAACATGGCTATGCTGAAATTTACGTACCATATCTAGTGAATCAAGCTACGCTTTTTGGAACAGGTCAATTACCTAAATTCGCAGGAGATCTATTCCATACTAAACCTCTTGATGAAGAGTCAGAAAGCAGTAATTATGCACTAATTCCAACTGCTGAAGTACCAGTTACTAATTTAGTGCGTGATGAGATTCTTGATGAAAGCGTATTACCATTAAAAATGACAGCTCATACACCTTGTTTCCGTTCTGAGGCTGGATCTTATGGTAAAGATACCCGTGGCTTAATTCGTATGCACCAATTTGATAAAGTCGAACTTGTACAAATTGTTAAACCAGAAGAATCAATGCAAGCATTAGAAGAATTAACTGCACATGCTGAAAAAGTTTTACAATTATTAGAATTGCCATATCGTAAAATTGTACTTTGTACTGGAGATATGGGCTTCGGTTCTTGCAAAACTTATGATTTAGAAGTTTGGGTACCAGCACAAAATACTTATCGTGAGATATCTTCATGTTCAAATATGTGGGATTTCCAAGCACGTCGTATGCAAGCTCGTTACCGCAATAAAGCTGATAATAAAACCTATTTAGTACATACACTAAATGGTTCAGGTTTAGCTGTTGGACGTACGTTGGTTGCTATAATGGAAAATTATCAACAAGCAGACGGAACAATTAAAGTACCATCAGTATTAGTGCCATATATGAATGGCCTTGAAGTTATTGGTTAGTTTTATAATTTAATATATTCATTGTAGCGCTATTCATTAGCGCTATTTTTTTATTAATTAAGGTAAATAAGATGATAAAAGGTGTTGCATTATCAATCCTAGCATCATGTCTTTTTGGTTTGTTGTATTACTATCCAGTATTATTGCAACCTTTATCTGTAGTAGATATTTTTTGCTGGCGATTATTAACATCTTTTCCGGCTATTATTGTCTTAATTCTGATTGAAAAGCAATGGTCATCTATATCTGCCCTCTTTATTCGAATTAAACATCAGCCATTTCTTTTAGTTGGGTTATTGTTTTCTTCTTTCCTACTGACTATTCAAATGCTTATTTTTATTTGGGCACCAATAAATGGTCATGGATTGTCGGCTTCACTTGGCTATTTTTTATTACCATTAAGTATGGTGGTCTTTGGGCAAATTTTTTATAAAGAAAGACTGAGTATTTTTCAAAAAATTGCCGTTGTTCTCGCCGGTATTGGGGTTATTCTAGAAATCTACATTACTGGCGCTTTCTCTTGGGAAACGGCGGTCATCGCCTTGGGTTATCCTATTTACTTTATGACACGACGTAAATTGCAAATAGAAGGTATTGCAGGAACATTTTCAGACTTCTTTTTTATATTTATAGGCTGTCTGATTTATTTTCTTTTACATTACCCTTGTAATCAGATTATAAGTGATTTATCTCATTTCCATATTTTTATCCCAATGCTCGGTATTATTACCGCCATCGCCTTTGCTATGTATTTCGTAGCTAGACGACTATTACCACTTGGATTATTTGGATTACTAGGGTATGTGGAACCAGTATTACTTACCATTGTTTCAGTATTATTTTTGCATGAATCAGTATCTAGTGAACATATTGTGTCATACGGACTGATTTGGCTATCTGTTTGTGTCCTAGCGCTTGAAGGCATCCTCTATCTGTTACGGGCGGTGAGAAGGAAAAGATTAAAATAGAAGGTTAACAGGCGCGATTTTAAGCGCCTTATTTATGTTGAAGTTTTTTATTTGCTAAATGTCACATATTGACCATAACTTTCAATAATTGCCTGAATTCGATCTAATGTTTCTCGTGGTGGTGCTTCCACACCTTCTAACATATATTTATCACCCAATGTATCCCATTTATATGCACCTAGCTTATGGTATGGAAGTAGTTCAACTCTTTCAATATTTTCCATCCCTTGAATAAACTTACCGAGTAAATGAGCAGAATTATCATCATCCGTCCATCCTGGCACAACAACATAGCGGATCCAAGTTCGTTTATTTATTTTTTGAAGATATTTAGCAAAATCCAGAACTCGTTTATTCAGAACACCTACCAATTTTTGGTGTATCTCATCATTTATTTGTTTCAAATCAAGCATCACAAGATCTGTTACTTCCATTAACTCTTCAACGGTATGATCAAGTTGTCTTGCATAACCATTAGTATCTAAACAAGTATGAATTCCCTCAGCATGACAAGCTTTAAACCATTCAGTGATGAATTCTGATTGTAAGGTTGCTTCACCACCAGATGCAGTCACACCACCACCATTAGGCATAATAAAATTTTTATAAGTGATGATCTCTTTCATCAGCTCAGCGACAGTAATTTCACGCCCTGCTTTTAAATCCCACGTATCACGATTGTGACAATATAAGCATCGCATTAAGCATCCTTGAAAGAAAACAATGAAGCGAATACCTGGTCCATCAACTGTACCAAAAGACTCAAAAGAGTGAATACGACCTTTAATCGGTTGTTGTGTTGTCATAATAATATTTTTTTCCATAACAATTCTCTGATAATTGCTTACATTGCTCTTTTTTCTTATTTTAACTCAGTTAGACCAATGTTTTCACCAATTACACCAATAAGTGAGAAACCATATTAATTTAATTATAGTGAATATATATCAAGACAAATAAATAAAATAGCGTTGCATTATCCAATAACGTTTTTTAGCAAAAAATTTCAACTACAAAAAAATAGCGCCCCTAAGGACGCTATTTAATTTAAGTTAATTATTAACTAATTACATTGATTGAGTGAAAGTACGTGTAATAACGTCTTTTTGTTGCTCTTTAGTTAATGAGTTGAAACGTACTGCATATCCAGATACACGAATAGTTAGTTGTGGATATTTTTCTGGATGTTCCATCGCATCTAATAATGTTTCACGATTTAATACGTTAACATTTAAATGTTGACCACCTTCAACTGTTGCTTCGTGATGGAAGTAACCATCCATTAAGCCAGCTAAGTTACGTTTACGTGCGTCATCATCTTTCCCTAATGCATTAGGAACGATTGAGAAAGTATATGAAATACCATCTTTCGCATAAGCAAATGGTAATTTAGCCACAGAAGTTAATGAAGCAACCGCACCTTTTTGGTCACGTCCGTGCATTGGGTTAGCACCTGGTCCAAATGGCGCACCAGCACGACGTCCGTCTGGAGTGTTACCTGTTTTCTTACCATATACTACGTTTGAAGTAATAGTTAGCACAGACTGAGTAGGAATTGCATTACGATAAGTTTTAAGTTTTTGAATTTTCTTCATGAAACGTTCAACTAAATCAACTGCAATATCATCAACACGTGGATCATTGTTACCGAATTGTGGATATTCACCTTCGATTTCGAAGTCAACGGCTAGACCATCTTCATCACGAATAGTTTTTACTTTCGCATATTTAATTGCAGATAATGAGTCAGCTGCAACAGAAAGACCAGCAATACCACAAGCCATAGTACGAATAATATCACGGTCATGTAGCGCCATTAATGATGCTTCATAACTATATTTATCGTGCATATAGTGAATTGCATTTAATGCAGTCACATATTGTTTTGCTAACCAATCCATGAAGTGATCTAAACGAGCAAACACTTTGTCAAAATCAAGATATTCGTCAGTGATTGGATCTTCTTTAGGACCAACTTGCATTTTTAATTTCTCATCCACACCACCATTGATTGCATATAGAAGAGTTTTTGCAAGGTTAGCACGAGCACCAAAGAATTGCATTTGTTTACCAACAATCATTGGACTTACACAACATGCAATAGCATAGTCATCGTTATTGAAATCAGGACGCATCAAGTCATCATTTTCATATTGTAAAGATGAAGTATCGATAGATACTTTAGATGCAAATTCTTTAAATCCAGAAGGTAATTGTTCAGACCAAAGAATTGTCATATTTGGTTCTGGAGAAGGACCCATTGTATATAGAGTATTTAAGAAACGGAAAGATGTTTTAGTAACAAGTGTACGTCCGTCAACACCCATACCTGCAATAGATTCTGTTGCCCAAATTGGGTCACCTGAGAATAATTCATCATATTCAGGAGTACGTAAGAAACGAACCATACGTAATTTCATAACGAAGTGGTCAACAATTTCTTGCGCTTCTTTTTCGGTAATTAAACCAGCAGCTAAATCACGTTGGAAATAGATATCAAAGAAAGTAGAAGTACGACCAAGAGACATCGCCGCACCATTTTGAGATTTAACCGCAGCTAAATAACCAAAATAAGTCCATTGAACAGCTTCTTGTGCAGTAGTTGCTGGTGCTGAAATATCGAAACCATATTTCGCTGCCATTTCTTTAATTTGACCTAGTGCACGATGTTGTTCAGCAATTTCTTCACGACGTTGCATAGTCATTGGTAAATCAACGCCATTTTCAAAGTCAGCTTGTAATGAAGTGAATTGTGCAAATTTATCTTGCATTAAGTAATCGATACCGTAAAGCGCAACACGACGGTAGTCACCAATGATACGACCACGACCATATGCATCAGGAAGACCAGTGATTACACCTGATTTACGACAACGTAGAATATCTGGAGTATAAATATCAAATACACCTTGGTTGTGAGTTTTACGGTATTCAGTAAAGATTTTTTTAACTAATGGATCTAAAGTTCTATCATATGCTTTACAAGAATTTTCGATCATTTTGATACCACCAAACGGGATAATTGCACGTTTTAATGGTTTTTCAGTTTGTAAACCGACAATCTTCTCTAAATCCTTTTCGATATAACCTGCATCATGAGCAGTGATAGTAGAGATTACACTTGTATCAAAATCAACTGGCGTATGAGTGGAGTTTTCAAATTTGATACCTTCCATCACTTTATCCCACAATTTAGTGGTTGCTTCTGTAGCGCCAGCTAAGAAAGATTCATCACCCTCATAAGGTGTGTAATTTTTTTGAATGAAATCGCGAACATTGACATTATTTTGCCAATCACCCTCTTTAAATCCTTTCCAAGCCTTTGCTTGTACTTCATTTAAATTACTCATAGTTATTAACCTCAGGTTTACAAAAATATCTATCTACTCTTACATAAGGGTAAATATTATAAAATCAATGTGGCTTACGTAAATGTAAAGCCCAATTAGGAACGGCGACTAATAAGCCCCCTAAAATATTCCCGATAGTAACAGGAATTAAATTATTTACAATAAAATGCTCAACTGTTAGTGCCTTAAAGGTATCAGGAGCGACCCCGACAGCAGCCCAAAACTCAGGTGACGCAAAATTATTAATTACAATTCCCATAGGAATCATAAACATATTTGCAATGCTATGTTCAAAACCACTGGCCACAAACATTGCCACAGGTAACACCATAATTAGCATTTTATCGAGTAAACTACGACCTGCATAACTCATCCAAGCAGCTAAACACACCATTAAATTAGCTAATAAACCAAGGAACACCGCTTCGATGAAAGTATGGTGTAATTTATGATCTGCAGTTTGTAAGACATTTAATCCCCACAAACCATTGGCAACCATATATTGCCCAGAAAACCAAATAATTGCTACAAACAGTATAGCACCAATAAAGTTACCAATATAGACAAAAATCCAGTTACGAAACATTTTTACCCAACTTATTCTATGCGTCATTTTAGGTAAAATAGTTAAAATGGTTGAAGTAAATAGATCCGTTCCACAACAAACAACAAGCATCAAACCAAGCGAGAAACAGATACCGCCAACTAGTTTAGCAAGTCCGAAAGCAACGGTTGCTGTACCGGTGGTTGCAGTAATATAGAATACGAAGGCGATGGAGATAAAAACACCTGCAAGAATAGCAGATAAGATAGTACTACTAGGGTGTTTATTAACTTTATAATTGCCAAGTTCTTCGGCGATTTGGGTCATTTGTGCGGGAGAAAACGAGTCCACAAGCTTATCATTACTCAAGTTGACATCCTCAAAAAAACTATGCTTTTATGAGGCGCATAGTATACTCCAAAATTAACGTAGATCACGTTTTTTTTATTAAAAATCTTTAAAACTTAAAAAATCATTAGTTATTAATAATGTGAATTGTATATAAGATAGCCACTCTTTGTATCTCTTATCTAGACTAAAAAAGTGGCTAATAATCGTTGCGTAATTAATTATTTGCTATCTAAGATTTTACTTACTTTCACTAAATAATTACGTGATTCTTGAGAAACATGTGAGGTCACTAATTTTCGATAAACTTGTTGTGGTGTCATCGAGTTAATAATATTAATAGCTTCATTTCTATCATTAGAAAAAGTACGCAATACACTACCAGCACCACCATTATAGGAAGTGATCATTGCATATCTTAATGAAATTGGATTATTTATACCGGCTAAATACTTAGTCTTCAACAATGATAAATAAGCGGTTCCCATATCAACATTATTACGTGGATCGAGTAAAAATTGACGGCTAGGTTCGCCTGATTTTCCTCGCGAATTAAAGATATCTCGGCCGGCAGTATGTTGTTGAACTTGCATTAATCCTAACGCATCAGTACGACTGACTGCATAAGGGTTAAATGCAGATTCTACTTCCATGATAGCTAAAATTAATCGTTCATCAATAAAATAACGATTTGATGCTTCAGTAACAAGTGGTAAAAATTTTCTTGCTCGTTCATTAATATGATTTGGAACTAGCTTGATTTCAACATAGGTAATTTTATGAAAACCAGATGAACGGACTTTTAGATTATTGGCAAGTAAATAATCAGCAAAACTATTCGCCCTACCACTCCAACGAATTGGCTGTCTTTCTTGGTCAAGAACTTGGTTATATAAAAATGGTTCTCCTGATAAGTTCTGACTTATTTTATCATGGCGAATAATATCAACTGGCTCTGGCATAAGTAATGTCGAAACAATCGCATCTTTTAAATAAGCTAAAGGAGTATCAGATAAAGTCTCAATTGTTATTACACCTGAAACAAAATTAATGTGGACTCGTGTTTGCAAATTATCTTCATACTGAACATAATCTTTTGGTCCGGCAATAAGAATTTCTTTGGGCCCCCAAATTTGTTCTATATTATTTGCATACTGACTGATTAAAATATTAAAAGCATTGGTATCTTTTATATAATAATCTTCATCAGTACTTTTGTTTTTCGAACCAGGACAAGCTGTTAATAATGTTACGGAAATGAGTAAAGTAATAATTTTATAGTTATTTTTCATTTTAGCTCTCAATTTTCAGGTTTATACCCATCAATAACCACATCTTCACCTTCAAATAAAAACTTAACCATTTCGGTCTCAATTTTTTTACGATGTTCTAAATTCATCATATTAAATTTATTTTCATTAATTAACATTGTTTGTTTTTTAAGCCATTCTTGCCAGGCAATCTTTGAAATTTCATTATAAATACGTTTACCCAATTCACCTGGATAAAGCTGAAAATCTAATCCTTCGGATTCTTTTTTTAAATAATGGCAATAGATAATGCGACTCATATTTATTCCTATCTTATCGACGATTATTAATTAACCGTTGATTATACCCGAAAATAATTACAGAAAAGAATAAAATATATAACTTTATTTTAAATGAATATAAATTCAATAATTATGAATAAATATTAACTTTACTATCTTTTTAAATAACATAAAATATAAAATGACCGTTGGTTAAAATAAGGATTAAATAATGCAGCCCGAAATTACACGAGATCTGTTTGATAAAGTAATTCTACCCGTTTATTCACCTGCTAGCTTTATACCAGTGAAAGGGAAAGGTAGTCGAGTATGGGATCAAAATGGTGAAGAATACATCGATTTTGCTGGAGGTATAGCGGTTAATGCTCTCGGTCATTGCCATCCTGAGTTAATCAATGCGTTACACCAACAAAGTGAAAAATTATGGCATGTTAGTAATGTTTTTACCAATGAGCCTTCACTACGACTTGCCCAAAAAATTATTGAAAATACATTTGCTGACCGAGTTTTTTTTGCTAATTCAGGAGCCGAAGCAAATGAGGCAGCTTTTAAATTAGCAAGATATTATACTGCAGAAAAATATAGTCCATACAAGACGAAAATTATCGCTTTTTATCAATCTTTTCATGGCCGTACTTTTTTTACCGTATCAGTCGGAGGGCAAGCCAAATATTCCGATGGTTTTGGGCCTAAACCTGCCGATATTATTCATGTTCCTTTTAATGATTTAGATGCTGTTAAAGCAGTAATGGATGATCATACTTGTGCTGTAGTATTAGAACCAGTGCAAGGTGAAGGAGGATTAACCTCTGCCACACCAGAGTTTTTAAAAGGTGTTCGAGCACTTTGTGATCAATATAATGCCCTATTAGTCTTTGATGAAGTACAATGCGGTATGGGGAGAACTGGTAGTTTATATACTTATCAACAATATGATGTCATTCCTGATATTTTAACTTCCGCTAAAGCTCTCGGCGGTGGCTTTCCTATTAGTGCAATGCTAACCACAAATGAGATTGCATCGGTAATGCATCCTGGTGTTCATGGTACCACTTATGGTGGAAACCCACTGGCCTGTGCCGTTGGTTGTGCTGCCTTCGATATCATTAACAACCCAGAAGTACTTGAAGGTGTCCAAAAGCGTCGGGCAATGTTTATTGAACAACTTGAAACCATCAATGATAAATTCAAAGTATTTCGAGAGTATCGTGGTAAAGGCTTGCTTTTAGGTGCTGAATTACAACCTGAATTTCATAGTAAAGCGCGAGATTTTTTAAATTTTGCTACCGAGTATAAAGTAATGATACTTAATGCTGGGCCAAATGTACTACGTTTTACGCCATCTTTAATTATTTCTGAAGATGAAATAAAAGAAGGCATGAACCGATTTAGAAAAGCAGTCGAAAAAGTTGTCAATTCTTAAGTTTTTCTATACAGTAACGGCATTTTAAGTGATTAAGTGCCGTTAATGCACTTAAAGGATATTGTTTATGAGCGACATTCGACCATTAAATTATGCTAAAACGCATTTTATCTTAAGTGCCCCTGACATTACACATTTACCAATTGATACTGGCGTTGAAATTGCATTTGCAGGCCGTTCCAATGCGGGTAAATCAAGCGCACTCAATACATTAACCAATCAAAAAGCCCTAGCAAGAACCAGTAAAACTCCAGGACGAACACAACTAATTAACCTTTTCGAAGTTGAAGAAAACTGTCGCTTAGTTGATTTACCTGGTTATGGTTATGCCCAAGTACCTGAAGCGATTAAACGCAAGTGGCAAAAATCACTGGGTGAGTATTTGCAAAAACGAGAAAGTTTAAAAGGTTTAATTGTCTTAATGGATATTAGACACCCATTAAAGGATTTGGACCAACAAATGATTGAATGGGCTGTATCTGTAAATATTCCTGTAATGTTATTATTAACTAAAGCCGATAAACTGGCTTCTGGTGCACAAAAAAAACAAGTTAATATGGTCAAAGAAGCCATTTTACCTTTTCAGGGTGATATTACTGTTGCTCCTTTCTCATCGCCAAAACGTGTTGGTTTAGAAGCTCTAAAGCAAAAACTAGATGAATGGTTTAGCCAACAATAATGGAACATTATGAATAACAGTGCATTTTCATTCCAAACATTAACGCCGGAACTGATTCTTGATAGCTTAGCCGCCATAGGTATCTATGTTGATTCAGGCCTTACGGCTTTAAATAGTTATGAAAATCGTGTATATCAATTTTCTGATGAAAATCGTACTCGTTATGTCGTTAAATATTATCGGCCACATCGCTGGAATAGATCACAAATTATTGAAGAGCATCAATTTACCCAACAATTATCACAGGCAGATATCTCAGTTATTGCACCTCTGGTAATTAACAACAGTAGTGTGCATGAATATCAGGGCTATCTATTTGCATTATTTCCAAGTGTTGGCGCAAGGCAGTATGAAACCGATAATTTAGAGCAATTTGATTCCATAGCAACTATGCTTGGTCGAATTCATCAAATTGGCGCAAAACAACCTTTTGAACACCGTCCAACCATAGGTTTGCAAGAATATCTTTACCAACCGCAAGAAATTTTGTTATCTAACGCCATCATCCCGAATAAAATCCAAATAGAGCTTAAAATCATCCTCCGCGATTTAATTAAAACTGTTGAACAACATTGGCATAACGATTGGCAACCAATTCGACTACATGCCGATTGTCATCCTGGAAATATTTTATGGCGGGATAAAGCCATCTTGGTTGACTTTGATGATGCGAGAAACGGTCCAGCAATTCAAGATATCTGGATGCTACTCAATGGTGATCAACAACAGCAGAGAATTCAATTATCCAGTTTTATTGAACTTTATGAGGAATTTTTCCTATTTGATAATAACCAATTGAAATTAATCGAACCATTACGAGCAATGCGAATTGTGCACCATCTGGCATGGATTATTCAACGTTGGCAAGATCCGGCTTTTCCTCGTGCCTTCCCTTGGTTGACTGATATTGATTTTTGGCAACAACAATTAAAACAATTTAACCAACAAATTGAAACAATTAAAGCTCCACCATTACAGTTATTATCAATTATGTAGACAATAAATAACGTTAAATATTTTTCATATTTAGAAAAATAAATAATTCATTGAGACTTGGAGATATTGAAACTAACTTTTCTTTTTGAATTTTGGTTAACTGTTTAATACGATATTCTAATTTCAAGGCAGTTGATCTATCCCCAACACTTAGTTGATAGACGATAATAAGATCCTTATGTCCTTTTAGATGTTTTGCACCTTTACCCATTTGATGTTGGTGTAATCTCCGAGCAACATCAGTAGTGATACCAGTATATAAAGATTGTTTTGCGGTTCTTATGATATATAAAAACCACACAGCAGCTTTGGTTTGCATAAAAAATAGTCGCTGTTAATAATAAACAGATCATATCATTAAGTGAATTTTTATAAATAGTAAATCTACCTTTTCCACTTTTCTACCTTAATTACTCATCTTTACTAATATTAGCTTTGTATTAATTTAACTTAAAAGTTCAATAAGTAGTTAAAATTCTTTTTATATACTTTTGATGTTTGTTCTAATAACTGTCAGTGATTGATTTACTTTAGGTGGGATAATGTTTAAGATAGTTTAATTTTTTTGATCTCTCTTAGGACTACAAAATTTGAATAACTTTGCAAAAATTATTGAAATTGAACGTGGCAATATGAAATTTGCCTATGTGCAAAATGATGAAATCAATTATTTAGACCTTTTTGACCAATTTTTGGCTGAAGAAGGCCATCATGAATTACTCGATCCAAGTGATAGAATTGAGCGATATACATATTTAATCAATCATGAGAAAACTAAATTCATTTTTAAAATTGATGGTGGTGTTGAACATCGTTTAGAACGCCGTATTATAGCCAAATTGACTGGTGACTTTTATTTCAATTTAATTCATAAGCTAGCTAAAATATCGTTGGAAAAATGTGATATTGCTTATGAACTTTATTTAGTTGCATTTGATAAAGTTACCAAACGTCATTATATGATTTTTAATTTTATTGAAGGTCGCTCGTTAAAATGGGAAGAAATGAAAACCTATGGTGAACAAATAAAAAACTGCGTTGAAAAATTACATAGTTATAATTTAGTTTCCAATGACATTCATGGAGGGAATTTTATTTTAACACCTGAAGGAACAATCAAAGCGATCGATTTAACTAACTCTGGTTTTATTTGGCTTACCAAAGCTAATGATGCAATCGAGTTGCGTGAGCGTTTTGATATTAAAATTAAGGTACCAGTCTTGGCAATGGCAATAAAGAAATTTACCCATGGATTTAAACGATTATCGAGAAAAATTCGAGGTAAAGAAGACTAATAATAAAAATGAGAGAAAAATTAATTTCTCTCAATTTCTCGCCAAAATTATTATTATTTTAATTTTATATAAAACAAATTACTGACTAATTTTTAATACTAAAAAATATTTATATGTTCATCTTTTAAATACTAGTAAATCCTTTTATAACCAGTTAGAATTAAAGTAGTTAATCAAGCTAGGATGAGATATGAGAAAGTTAATTGGTTTTACTGTTTTAGTAATGTTGCTAACTGGCTGTGCTTCTCACAAAATGCAATCAATCTATCAAACTCCAGGAGTCGAAATTGCCCAAAATCCTGTCGGTGTGGATATAATAAATAAATATAGTACTTCTCGTCCTATCACTGTTCTTCATTCTTCATTATCAGTTTGTATTGCTCAAGAACTTGATAACAGCCCAGTGGTTTTAAATAGCGATAACTATTTGGGTTCAGCTTGGTGGCCATATTATAATATGCCAACTCAACAAGCCATTACCATCAATGGCGGAGATACCATCAAATTAGTTGAAGGAAATAATATTGTTGCCAATGCGCTTACTGATTATCAATCGCAAACTAAATACTTTATCAGTTATACCTTAACAACTACGCGAAAAGCTAAAAATATTCATTACTTATTTAGCAACATTAAACAAGCTCAACAATATACCGGTTCGATTGCTAATGATGGATTTCAAAACGTAAAAACCCTTGAAAGATCACATCCTGATTTAGTTATTGATGCACTTAATAAAGAAGTCGATAAAATTCAAGCTTGCTTATTACGCTAATACTAATACTAATACTAATCCTTTCCTTAAAAATTTTTGAGGAACAGGGTTTTTATTTAGCAACTATATATTATTTTCTTATTATTGAATAAAATTTCTATACGTTTTTCCTTCCTTAAATAACTCGCTTTATCTATAAATTAT
>NZ_NASD01000014.1 GCF_002142155.1 Gilliamella apis
TGGTAAAGTTAACCAGACTTGGATATCATCTTGGTGTAATAGTTTGGGATATCGTCTCCCAAAGGTCAAGGATTTAACTAATGCGAGGAATTCTTATTGTCCGGAGGGAAGAGATTGTCAAGGTGCAGAGCCTCGGTTCTCTGGTCGTCACTATCGTCTCATTGGTGCCGGATTTTTCTCGGAATGGGGGAATATGAACTATTACAGGGATGCTAAATTCGGCAGCGGCGTTAAAATCGACTTCGACAGATTCGCACTATATTGGACGTCGGATAACGATGGTAGGAGATTCTTTGTGGTTAGCTGGTACACTGGTTTTGTGCTTTATGATACCACTGACAATAACAGGATACTCCCCCAATACGGAGTCTGTGTCTATCCTTAGCTATTATTTTTTAGTTCTTAGGTATTGAAGCTGAGGATAAGAAAAATAACGTTAGTGCATTAAATAATCATTGCCCTGCCAAGGCAATGACGTTGATGTTTACGAAGTGGGCGATAAAAAAACGATTTTGTAGCGCGACATTCGCAATGTGCTGACAACTGAGTGAGGTTAGCATGGCAAACAGGGATGTTTGGCAAGGCTGTGTTTTGTCAGGAACAAATCACAGCCGGTGCGTTAAGAGCGAACGAAGGCGGAAGGCAGTCACATCGTGACCACTTGCGTGGTCGCCGCGGGAGATTGTAAAGAGGGTTCGCGCCAACCCTCTTAACTCGGACGTAATCGCCGTATAGAAATAACCACAAAACAACAAACGTCCGAAACTAAAACAACCAAAAAATTTTGAGGAACGGG
Source organism: Gilliamella apis (assembly GCF_002142155.1). Taxonomy (GTDB): domain Bacteria; phylum Pseudomonadota; class Gammaproteobacteria; order Enterobacterales; family Orbaceae; genus Gilliamella; species Gilliamella apis. The sequence continues at coordinate 797 of NZ_NASD01000014.1, forward strand.
GTTTTTGAAAGCCCAAAATCACTTTAATCACTTATATTCGATTGTTTATTTCTGATTTTCTGCTGGATTACCAGAATAAGGAAAGATACTATCTTTTAAACTGAATGAAAAATCCTTCGTACTGATCTCGCCAATGATTTTGTTGCTATCATAAAGGGCTAATAAAAATTCAGCCATTTGATCGGCAGAATGATATTTAGCAAAACTTTTATCATAATCATATTCATCAACATTATTGGCTTTTTTGCCAAATTCCGTTTGGGTTGCCGCCGGAGCAAGTACTTTTGCTCTTAATTGGGCTTTAGCTTGTATTAGTTCTTGAGCAAGCCCTTCAGTGAATGCATTAACATAAAATTTTGTTGCGCAATAGGTAACAGCATTTGGCACAATGGTATAGCCGCCGCGAGATGATATATTAATCAACTGAGTATTTGCTTGATCTTTATATTTACGTACATAAAGTGTTGATAGAATGGTTAATGCTTCAATATTTAAATGCAACATTGATTCAATTTTTGTTAAATCTTGATCGTTTACACTGCCATAATGACCAAAACCAGCATTATTAATCCAAGTTTCGATAAAATAATTCTCTAATTGATTGAATAAATGATAATTAGACTGTGTATTGGTTAAATCACAAACTTTTATAATAACTTCAACTTTGGAATTTATTTTTGCTATTTGTTGTTTTAATGATTCTAAATTTTCTTTTCTTCGAGCAATTACTATTAGATTTTTGTTTCTTTTGGCAAATGCGATTGCCGTTGCATAACCTATTCCCGAGCTAGCACCAGTGATAACGGTATATCTTTTGTTTTCCATTTTTAATCCCTTTGTTACTTAGATTGCTACCAAACTTTTAATAAGTTGATATCACTAAAATATTTAACTGACATAAAAATCGTTAGGCAAACTTAATCAACAAAATTTTGTTTAATGATGATTATATACTGATTAAATTTCCTTATTTAATTAAAGATCTATATTATATTGATTGATAAAATGACAATAAATAATATCAAAATTGATTTATTAACAACTGAGGATTGCTAATGTGGATTTAGTTAAATGTATGGAAGCATTTGTTATAACCGTAAAAACAGGCTCTTTTGCTGCGACGTCTATTTCGTTAAATACCTCCCCACAGATGATTGCTAAATATATTCTTTTTTTAGAAAATTATTTGGGTCTAAAATTACTTAATCGAACGACAAGATCACAACATTTAACAGAGTTTGGCAAACAGTATTATGAACGATGTTTGTTTATTCTCAGTGAAATTAAAAGTACAAAAACATTAGCGCAGCAATTTAGTCAAGAGCCCAAGGGAAGATTAAGGATTAGTGCCCCAATTAGTTATGGTCAATTTAATTTGATTCCTGTGATAAGTCGCTTTATGAAATGTTATCCGAAAGTGAATATTGATATGCAATTAAGTGATCGTTATGTCGATTTAGTTAAAGATGATTTTGATGTGGTATTTCGAATTGGCTCGTTAAATGATTCAAGTTTAATTGCTCGTAAACTAAGTGACTTACAGCTGATTTTTGCTGCATCACCAAGCTATTTAGCTCAAAATGGCGTACCAGCAATACCTGACGATTTGAAGAAGCATCAATGCTTAATTTATCAATATGTCAATCCGACCAAAAAGGATAATTTGTGGCCATTTACTATCAATGGCAAGTTAACTAATATCGCTATTTCAGGTGCATTTCAAAGTAATAATACCACTGCATTGGCTGCAGCCGCTATTGAGGGATTAGGCGTCACAATGTTACCTGAGTCAGTACTGAATGAGTCGATTAAACAGAGTAAATTAATTCCTATTTTGCAAGATTTTTTGCCCCCGCCCAGAGAAGCTCATCTTTTGTATACAGCAGATAAGCAAAGATTACCTAAACTTAATACTTTTATTGAGTTTATGGTTAATGCTATGTCTTGATAAATTTATAATACACTTGGTAATAGAGTTAAATTAAATAAATTAATCACCCAAAATAGAAAAAGCGATCTGATGATCGCTTTTTTATGTTTAATCAAACTATATAGTCGATTATTTTATCGTTGCAATGGTACTAACTTCTTTACCTAACATGTTGTTTAAGTAAACTAAATCACTTGCAGTTAAAGTACCAACAGCATATTTCAACTGTAATAAGCTAGTTAAATAGTTGTATTTAGCATCGGATAGATTGCGTTTTGAGCTATAAAGTTGTGTGGTGGCATTAAGTACATCAACAATAGTTCGCGTACCTACTTGATAACCAGAAGATGTGGCTTCTAATGAACTTTGTGCAGAAACCACCGCTTGTTGATAAGCTTTAATCGCACTAATTGATGATGAAATATTGTTATAAGATGAGCGAACTTGGTTAATCACACTACGATTAGTACTTTCAAGTTTTTCACTAAAACTGACAAAATTATGTTGTGCTTGTTGCACTTGTGATACGGTCGCCCCACCAGAGAAAAGTGGTAAACTTACACTCACACCAACCCTATTATCCCCTGAATATTTTTTGCCAGCGGTGTGACGTTGATAATTGGTGTTACCATAGCTATCAGATTTATTTAAGTTAGTGGAGGCATCAAGACTTGCCGTAGGCATAAAACCTGATTGTGCCATTTTTATTTGATCACGAGCAATCTCTTGATTTAACTTCATAGTTAATAAGTTAAGATTGGCGGTTTCAGATTGTTTTAACAGTGTGTTAATTTGTGTTGGTGCTTGAGTTTTAAAAGTTTTGGTATCAACACTGGCTAGCTTAGAATAAAAGCGACCACTTACTTGACGCAATGATTCAATAGCGTTATTTAAATCATTTAATGCGTTAACTTGTTGCGCTACTGTTAAATCGTAATTTGCTTGTGCGTTTTGTACATCGGTAATAGCCACTAAACCGACTTGATGTTGTTGACGAGTTTGCTCTAATTGACGACCAATTGCTTTTTTCTGAGCATCGATAAAGCTTAATGCATCAAGGCATTTAAGTACATTGAAGTAAGCAACAGAAGTGTTTAGAATTAATGTTTGGCCTTGGTATTGGTAAGAAATATCTGCAATAGTTGCTTGTTTTTTCGTGATATCTAAAGCTTTCCAATTAGAAAAATTGAAGATACTTTGCGAGACTGCGACTTGATACAAGCTACCGCTTTTAGTCTTAATTCCGCTATTGTCTCGACGTCCATGGGCTACTCCATAAGAAGCACTTAAGCCTACTTGTGGCAATAAGCTTGCACGAGAACCTGAAATTGCTGAATAAGCTTTATCTTTTTCAGCCAATGAACTGCGTAAATCTGGATTGGTTTCTTTTGCTTGTTCATAAACTTGAACTAAGTTTTCAGCAAATACAGATTGACTTAATGCTAAGCCAATTAAAAAGGTTAAAGTTTTTTTCATCAATCTTTCTCTTTAAAAGCAATAAAATAGAATAATATTTTTCAATTGCATAATTTTAACAGATAATTAGCATATAGAAAGTGTCCATATTAGTTATTCGCACTTTTTATTAAAATTTAGCTTAAAATCGAGAACTTAATATGAAATATAAACCTACTCCAGTAATTTTTAACAAAAAAGATGTGTTTAATTTAACTAAACGAATTTTATACAAAGGTTTTTTTTCGTTGTTTGAATATCGTTTTCAATATCGTAAATTTGATGGTTCAGTGAGTGAAATGGTTTCGCGTGAAATTTTAGAACGTGGTCATGCGGTGGTACTTTTAGTTTATGATGATAAACGAGATGAAGTCGTCCTTATTGAACAAATTCGTATTGCAGCGATTGATACCCAAGCTAGTCCATGGATATTAGAGTTGATTGCTGGCATGATGGATCATGAGAATGAGTCGACAGAAGAAGTTGCAAGACGAGAAGCTATGGAAGAAGCGGGTATAGTCATTGGACAATGTAAGCCGATCATAAGTTATTTAGCCTCACCAGGTGGCTTAACTGAGCAGTTGCATATTTTAGTTGGTCAAGTTGATTCTTCGACCGCAAAAGGTGTACATGGCTTGGCTGAAGAGAACGAAGATATTAAGGTTCATGTGGTGAGTCGTGAACAAGCGTATAAATGGGTTGAAGAAGGGGTAATAAATAATGCCGCCTCAATTATTGCGCTACAGTGGTTACAACTTAATCATCTGACATTAAAGAATGAATGGAAATAAGCAGTTTTTTGTTAAACTAAGCAATTATTACTTTCCTAAAAATAGAATTTATTTTACAATTTAAGTTAACATCATGATTTAAAAATAAAAATTGTGATGTTGATCACAATATCAATTCTATTGCTGACATGATTTCATATAATAAATGATAGAGGTAGATTTTGGAGTCACTTTTAAAGCTTCAAATACGTAATAAGCATTGTGCAAAAATACTGCATATTACCGATACGCATCTGTTTGCTGATGATAATGGCGCATTGCTAGGCGTTAAGTCAAACGCCAGTTTTTTATCAGTTATTGCTGAAATTGAGCGCAGCAATAAGAAGTTTGATTTGATTGTGGCAACGGGTGATTTTGTCCAAGATGGTGCTAAAAAATCATATGCACGCTTTGCTGAGCAAATTCAAAAATTTGCTACACCATGTGTTTGGTTAGCCGGTAATCATGATAACTATAGTTATATGCAAGAGGTATTTTCGAATTATCAACTTGCTGAAAATAAAAGTATATTACTCGGTGATAACTGGCTAATTGTATTACTAAATAGTCAAGTGGTGGGTAAGGCTTATGGAATGTTGCCTGAATCTGAATTGCAGTTTTTACAAAATACTTTAACTGCTCATGCCGATAAAAATGCCCTTGTATTTTTACATCATCATCCGATTCCTTCGGGTTGTGATTGGCTGGATGAACATATTTTAAAAAATAGTTATAAACTTGAAGAAATTATCAAACGTTTCCCTAATATAAAAGGAGTAGGTTGGGGACATATTCACCAACAACAAGATCATATTTGGCATAATTGCCATGCATTTTCGACGCCTTCTACATGTTTTCAATTTAAACCTAATTGTTATGATTTTCAGTTATCTAATGCAGATGCACCTGGGTGGCGAGAAATTATTCTTAATCAAGATGGAGTGATTGAATCTGACGTTTTTCGTATTGTGGATAATCAATTTTTACCTGATATATCACAAAAAGGTTATTAGGGTATTTTTTGTACATTAATTTTTTAAAATTAATTAGAGTAAAGGGGCAAAAAAGTAAAATAATCGTTCAATAACTCGTTGCCAGATCGGTCGCTTTTTCCATTTTTGGATATTAATTTCTTCTGACTGTGATAAATATTGTTTTAGTAGCTGTGATAGTGATTTGGCAAATTGAGCATCATCAATTACAGTAGTAATTTCAAAATTCAACCATAAACTGCGCATATCTAAATTAACCGTTCCAACTAGACTAAGTTGATTATCAATTAGAACACTTTTTGTATGTAATAAATTATCATTAAATTGATAAAGTTTAACGCCACTACTTAATAATTCCGAAAAGAAAGCTCGACTAGCCCATTTTACCATTAATGAGTCGTTCTTTTTCGGCGTAATGATGATGACTTCAACACCACGTTGGGCGGCAGTACATATTGCATGTAAAATATCATCACTAGGTACTAAATAAGGTGTAGTAAAAATAATTTGTTCTTGAGCAGAATAAATTGCTGTCAATAACACTTGATGGATCATGTTTTCGGTATAACCAGGGCCAGAAGGAATAAGCTGCATAATATGTTTCTTTTCTTCTGGTGGTTCGGCAAAATCAGTGATTTGTGGAAGGGCTAAATATTTACCTGTTTCAAGTTCCCAATCACTAGCGTATATAGCACCCATTAATGTGGTAACCGGTCCATTCATTCTGATCATGATATCAACCCATTCTCCAACATGCTTATTTTGTTTAAAGAATCTAGGGTCAACAATATTCATACTTCCGGTATAGGATATATAGTTATCTATAATGGCTACCTTACGGTGTTGACGCAAATCAAGTCGTCTAAACATAAATCTTAATAGATTAACTTGTAACGCCTCTATAATGATAATACCTGCATCACGCATTCTTTGGCAGGCTTTCGATCTAATAAAATGTCTACTTCCTGCTGAATCAATCATTAATCGACAGGTAACGCCTCTTTGTGTGGCTTGTATTAGTGCTTGTTCAACATCATCCGCTTTACCGCCTTCATTCCAGATATAAAATACCATTTCTATGTTGGAGTTGGCATTATTGATATCGTCAATAAGACGATTAAAAATCGTGTCGGTATCACTTAATAATTCAATATGATTACCTTTTATACCATCAAGTCCTGTTTGATGTTTACAAAGTTGAAAAATAGGCTTGCTGACTTGGCTAACTTTAGCGGTAAAAATATCTGGGAAAGCGCTTAATTGATTAATAAATTTGGTGATAGTTGGGCGCATTTTTTGCGCGCGCTTAGCTCGCTGTTGCCCTAAGTGGGTCTCGCCTAAGGCGAAGTAAAGAATAATGCCAATAATAGGTAATATATAAATGACCAACATCCATGCAATCACGTAAGTAGTTGGTCTTCTTTTGAAGACAATACGTAGCGTGGTCGATACAATAAGCAACCAGTAAACGAGAAAAATTAATGTACTTATTAATGCATGGAATGATGTAAATTGCATATTTATCAGCTATAAGTTAAGTTTAATTTGCTAATGGGATCTTTAGTACAATCATAATGTTGAAATATTTCTGGCAAAGGTTTTGGATTATTGTGTTTATCTACAGAAACATAGGTAAAAGTAGCATCAGTGATACGAAAACGCTGCGTAGCAATTTCTGAATCGGTTACTTTTTTAATCCAAACTTCAATCTCGATGGTAATCGAGGTAGTGCCAGTTTTTATACAATGAGCATAACAACATACTACGTCGCCAACCATTGCCGGTTTGTAAAAAGTAATACTACTTGCATTAACTGTCACGACTCTTCTTTTGGCAATTTCTTTAGCTAAAATACCACCAGCTAAGTCCATTTGCGACATGATCCATCCACCAAAAATATGGCCATGTGGATTAGTGTCTGCCGGCATAGCTAAGGTTCGTAATACTAATTGTCCTTTAGGGTTGTTATCATTTTGTGTCATGTTGTTAATACTCCTACCAGTATAATCTTATCTATTCTCAGTAGTCTTACTCATATTTCGGTAAATATAAATTCCCGATATTAAAGACATTATTAATGATGCTGCCGGTAAAATAAATATTTTAATAATCCAGAAGAAGTCATCTGCTACATAATATGTTGCAATTAAACTGAAAGTTCCACAGGCAATAAAAAATACAATCCACATCAGATTTAACTTATTCCAGACTGTTATATCAAGCTGTATCTCTTTAGCTAACATTTTTTGTATTAGATTTTTCTTGAAAATAAACTGACTAACAGATAAAGCAGTAGCAAATAAAAAGTTAATAATGGTCACTTTCCATTTCATAATATTTGAATCTTTTGTATAAAGTGTTATTCCACCAAAAATCATCACCATCAGATAAGATATCAGCTCAACTTTATTAACTTTTTTATAGATAATAAGGATAGTTAAAAAAGATATTGTTGCAGCAATCATTAATGCTTGGACACCGACAAAAATATTATAAATCGTTAAAAAAATAAAAAATATAAGAAGAGGGATATAATTTAAAAGCTGCTTCATGTGATTATTAACCTGACAGATAAAAGTATGTATTATTCTTAATAAGTAAAAAAAGCCTATAAAATAGGCTTATTTTTTAGTATGAAGTTCCGGATGAGCTTTACAGTTACCAGCCTTACAATGTCCGTAAAGGTATAAGCTATGAAAAGTGAGGGTAACGCCATATTGTTCTGCGATTTCTTTTTGACGTTGATTAATTATTTCGTCTCGAAATTCAAACACTTCGCCACAATCTAAACAAATTAAATGATCGTGGTGTTTTTGTGAGGCAAGTTCAAAAACAGCTCTGCCACCTTCAAAATTATGACGAGTTACAATTCCGGCATCGTCAAATTGATTCAATACTCGATAAACCGTTGCAAGGCCAATTTCTTCCCCCATATCAAGTAGTTTTTTATAAAGATCTTCTACAGTAATGTGTTGGCATGAAGGGTCTCGTAATAATTCTAAAATTTTTAATCGTGGTAAGGTAACCTTTAAGCCGGCACTTTTCAGTGCTGCATTATTATCTTTATCATGATTCGTCATATTACATTCCAGTTGAGTTGTTTAATAAAACATATTACAAAAATATGTACGGAAAATAAAATAAATCACTTTGATAGATCAAATATTCATTTCGGTTTTTACTTGTTTTACCCAATTATTAATGCGTTCTTCGGTTAATTCTGGTTGACGATCTTCATCAATGGCTAAACCAACAAAATGATTATCATCAACTAAACTTTTCGATGCTTCAAAGCTGTATCCTTCTGTTGACCAATGACCAACAATTTTAGCCCCTTTAGGTTCGATAATATCGCGAATTGTTCCCATTGCATCACAGAAATATTCAGCGTAATCTTCTTGGTCACCACAGCCAAAAATTGCTACAGTTTTACCATTAAAATTAATTTGTTCTAAATTAGGGAAAAAATCGTCCCAATCAGCTTGAGATTCACCGTAATACCAAGTTGGGATACCAAAAAACAAGCAATCATATTTTTCGATATGTTCTTTAGTAGTTTTTGCAATATCGAAAAGATCTGCTTTGTCTGTACCTAAAATTTGTTGGATTTGTTTAGCTACGTTCTCTGTATTACCGGTGTCACTACCAAAAAAGATTCCAACTTGTGTCATATTTTTACCTTTACTGTTTTTACAATATCAATATATTTTTTGAGTATATCATTGTCGGTAGTTATCAGCAATAATTCTCAATTACTATAAACATAAGTAATTATTTACTACACAATTTTTACATCTTGCATTAAAATTAGCCACTATTTTTGGCAATCAGAGCTTTGGGATTTATTTATGAACCTGCATGAGTATCAATCAAAAAACCTATTTAAACAGTATAATTTGCCAGTGCCAGAAGGTTATGTATGTAACTCTATCGATGAAATACAAGATACATTGGCTGAAATTTCCTTGCAAACACCGACTAGCGCTTGGGTGGCAAAATGCCAAGTACATGCAGGGGGACGAGGCAAATCTGGCGGGGTCATTTGTACTAAGGATTTTAATGAAATAAAGCTTTTTGCTGAAAAATGGTTAGGTCAGTATTTAGTAACTTATCAAACAACAACCAAAGGCCAACCTGTTAATCAGATTTTAATTGAGAAGGCTTCAAATATAGCTAAAGAGCTTTATTTAGGTGCAGTAATTGATCGTAGTAGCAAACGTATTGTGGTGATGGCGTCAATTGAAGGTGGCGTTGAAATTGAAAAAGTTGCTGAAACTTCACCACATTTAATTCATAAAATATCGCTAGATCCATTAACTGGGCCATGTGGCTATCAAGGTCGTGAGCTTGCTTTCAAACTCGGTCTTACTGGTAAACTCGTCAATCAATTTGCCAAATTATTTGTCAATTTTGCTAATCTTTTTATCAATAATGATGTTTCATTAGCGGAAGTAAATCCTTTAGTTATTACTGATTCCCAGGAATTAATTTGTTTAGATGCTAAAGTTGTGTTAGATGATAATGCCATGTTTAGACATCCTGATTTAGCAATATTAAGAGATACAACCCAAGAAGACGAACGTGAATCAATTGCAGCTAAACAAGGTATTAGCTATGTTTCACTGGAAGGTAATATTGGTTGTATGGTTAATGGTGCCGGCCTTGCGATGGCAACAATGGATATGATCAAACTTTATGGTGGTGAGCCAGCGAACTTTTTAGATGTAGGTGGTGGTACAACCAAAGAGCGCGTAGCGGAAGCATTCAAATTAATTTTATCAGACAAAAATGTCAAAGCTATTTTAGTCAATATTTTTGGTGGTATTGTTCGTTGTGATCTTATTGCTAATGGTATTATTGATGCTATTAAAGAGATTGGTTTGACAGTGCCTGTTGTTGTTCGTCTTGAGGGTAATAATGCTGAGCTAGCAAGAGAGATTTTGGCTAAAAGCGAATTGAATGTTATTACAGCAAAAGGTTTAGTCGATGCAGCCCAACAAATTGTTGCTGTTGCACAATAATAGTATGGGTGGAGAATAATTACTATGTCAATTTTGATTAATAAAGAAACAAAAGTGATTTGTCAGGGATTCACTGGTAGTCAGGGGACTTTCCATTGTGAGCAAGCAATTGCTTATGGAACAAAAGTCGTCGGAGGTGTAACACCGGGTAAAGGCGGTACCACGCATTTAGGTTTACCTGTATTTAACACGGTTAAAGAAGCCGTAGCAGCAACAGGTGCAACAGCAACAGTAATTTATGTCCCTGCTGCATTTGGTAAAGACTCGATTTTAGAGGCAATTGATGCAGGTATCAAACTGATAGTATGTATTACAGAAGGTATTCCAACTCTGGATATGCTTATCGTTAAACAAAAATTAGTCGAACATGATGTTGTTATGATAGGACCTAATTGTCCTGGAATTATTGTTCCTGATGAGTGTAAAATAGGTATTATGCCTGGACATATTCATTTGGCAGGAAAAGTAGGTATTGTTTCTCGTTCTGGTACTTTGACTTATGAAGCAGTCAAACAGACTACCGATATCGGATTAGGCCAATCAGTGTGTGTTGGAATTGGCGGTGATGCTATTCCGGGTAGTGATTTTATCTCCATTCTAAAATTACTTCAGCAAGATCCTAAGACTGAAGCTATTGTTATGATAGGTGAAATTGGTGGTAGTGCTGAAGAAGAAGCCGCTAATTACATCAAACAAAATGTCACCAAACCTGTTATTGCTTATATTGCTGGTGTTTCGGCACCTGCAGGTAAACGTATGGGCCATGCAGGGGCAATTATTTCTGGAAACAAAGGAACTGCTGCCGATAAAACCAAAGCACTACAGGCAGCTGGAATCATTGTTGTGAATAGTTTAGCGGAAATCGGTGAAACGGTAAAAATGCACCTTTAATTTTATTTAATTTCATTTTTTTGACATTCATCAATTTTTATTCTTAAAATAATATTGTAAAATACAATAAATAACGACAAAAAATTTGTGGGTATTTAAGGATAAAGGGAGCACGTTATGTTTGATATTGTAGAATTATCAAGACTTCAGTTTGCACTCACCGCAATGTATCATTTTATTTTTGTTCCATTAACGCTAGGTATGGCGTTTATGCTTGCAATTATGGAAACAGTATATGTGGTTAGTGGCAAGCAAGTTTGGAAAGATATGACTAAATTCTGGGGTAAACTATTCGGTATTAATTTCGCCGTTGGTGTTGCTACCGGTTTAACCATGGAGTTCCAATTTGGTACTAACTGGTCTTATTACTCGCATTATGTAGGTGATATATTTGGTGCACCTCTTGCGATTGAAGGACTAATGGCATTTTTCTTGGAATCAACTATGGTTGGTTTATTCTTTTTTGGCTGGGATAGACTAAGTCGTGGTAAACATCTAATGGTTACTTGGTGTGTAGCCTTTGGTTCCAATTTCTCTGCACTTTGGATTTTAGTTGCCAATGGTTGGATGCAATTTCCTATCGGTTCTGACTTTAACCCGATTACCTCTCGTATGGAAATGGCCAGTTTCTTTGAATTAATTACTAATACTGTAGCTCAATACAAGTTTGTTCACACTGTTGCTGCAGGGTATTTAACTGGTTCAATCTTTGTTTTAAGTATTAGTTCCTATTATCTATTAAAAAAACGAGATTTGCCTTTTGCTAAACGTTCTTTTGCTGTAGCAGCTGTGTTTGGTTTTATTATGTCAATTGTTGTTGCAATTATGGGCGATGAAGCCGGTCATGAGTTGACAACTGTACAACCAGTAAAACTAGCGGCAATTGAAGGTGAATGGGAAACTCAACCAGCGCCAGCATCATTTAATGTTATAGCGTTCCCGTCACAAGATAAGAAAGAAAATGTATTCGCTTTGGAAATCCCTTACATAATGGGAATCATGACAACTCGTTCATTCGATACTCAAGTTACTGGTTTACGAGATATTTTAACTAACAATGAATCTCGAATTCGTAATGGTATTTTAGCTTATACTAATTTGGAAAAAATTCAGAAAGGTGATCAGGACCCAGCTGTTTTAAAAGCCTTTGAAGACAATAAAGTGGACTTAGGTTACGGTTATTTAGTTAAACGCTATACCGATCGTGATAACTTAACAATTCCTGAAGCGACTGAACAACATATTAAAGCGGCAACTGAAGATTCAATCCCTACTGTATGGCCACTGTTCTGGGCATTTAGAGGTATGGTTGGTTTGGGCTTATTAATGATTTTAGGCACTGGGCTTGCTTTATGGACAACCTATAAAGGTCGAATTGGTGAAAAACGATGGTTATATCGTTTACTACTGTTATCTTTACCATTCCCATGGCTTGCATGTGAATGCGGTTGGTTTGTTGCCGAATATGGTCGTCAACCTTGGGCAATTCAAGATATTTTACCAACAGGTGTAGCTAATTCATCATTAACTCCAGGTGAAGTATTATTTACCATGGTTCTTATTTGTGGACTTTATACTTTGTTCTTGGTTGCTGAATTGTTCTTAATGTTTAAATTTGCACGATTAGGGCCAAGTTCATTAGGTACTGGCAGCTACCATTATGAAAAAACACAATCAATATCGGAATAAGGCATAGGGAGTAAATACAATGATTGATTACGAAATTGTACGCGTCATCTGGTGGGTGTTGATTAGTGTTGTTTTAATCGCTTTTGTTATCACAGATGGCTTCGATATGGGTGTCGGAATTTTATTACCTTTTATTGGTAAAACCGATACTGAACGCCGAATCATGATAAATGCAATCGCACCACACTGGGATGGTAACCAAGTTTGGTTAATTACTGGTGGTGCAGGTATTTTTGCTGCATGGCCTACGGCTTATGCGGTATCTTTTTCCGGTTTTTATATTGCGATGGTTTTAGTGCTCTGTGCGCTATTTTTTAGACCAATTGGTTTTGATTACCGTAGTAAACTGGAAAATACTAAATGGCGTAATATGTGGGATCTCGCGATCTTTTTTGGTAGTTTTGTGCCTGCTCTTGTTTTCGGTGTTGCTTTTGGAAACTTATTAGAAGGTGTGCCATTTAGATTTGATATTAGTAAACGTGCTTTTTATGATGGTTCATTCTTTGAATTACTAAACCCATTTGCAATATTAGCCGGTATTGTGAGTTTGATGTTAATCGTTGCTCATGGTGGCGCTTGGTTGCAAATGAAAACTTCTGGTGAACTTTATTTAAGAGCAAGAAAAGCAACACAAATAGCAAGCTTGGTAATGCTAATTGCTTTTGTTTTAGCTGGAGTTTGGATTGCATTTGGCATTCATGGTTATGAAATCACAAGTGCTATAGATCATAATGGAGTATCGAATCCATTAGCTAAAACTGTATCAACAGATTCTACATGGTTAAATAATTACATGAATTATCCTATTTTATGGGCGGTTCCAGCATTAGGCGTATTATTACCATTATTAACTATTTTCTTTTCTAGTGTGAATAAAAATGGATTGGTGTTTTTATCTTCTTCACTAACTATTGCTTGTGTATTACTTACCTATGGAATTGCAACATTCCCATTCATTATGCCATCAAGCATTATGCCAAACGCTAGTTTGACTATTTGGGATGCAACTTCTAGTCAGTTAACACTTAATATTATGTTTGGTGTTGTGGTAATCTTTTTACCAATTGTTCTTTTCTACACTATCTGGTCTTACATTAAAATGTTTGGACGTTTAGACAAAAACCATATAGAAAATAATAAACATTCACTTTATTAAGGATTAATTATGTATTACGTTTTATGGTTCATTGGATTAATTGCTGCATGTATGTTAGCTGTTGTTACTGGACTTTGGGTTGAAAACTCTAGTAATGAAAAAGAAACTAATAATAAATAAAATATTAAAAAACTAATATAAAGGTGGCAAATAGTCACCTTTTTACTTATTTATAAGTCTGAACAAATTTATAAGTCTGAATAAAATATAAATAATTCACAAATGATAATTGTTTTCATTTAACTATTTTTATATCATAGTGCAGCGAATTTCATATTCAGATATAATGTGGTTAATTTTTTAGTCTAAATTAGATCTAACAATATGAAACAATTCAATTGGAATGCAAGAGTCTATTATGAAGACACAGATGCTGGTGGGGTAGTTTATCACGCTCGGTATCTTGCTTTTTTTGAACGAGCTAGAACAGAAATGCTAAGGCAACTTGATATTAGTCAACAAAAGTTACTGCAAGAAGGTATTGCTTTTGTTGTTAAAAAGATGGATATTAGCTACGACTTCCCAGCACGTTTAGATGATATGTTAACTATCAGCACTAAGATTGAGCAAATTCGTAAGGCGTCTATTATTTTTAAACAGACAATTTTAAACCAGAATAAGCAAATTATCAGCAGCGCTGATGTGGTGATTGCTTGTGTCAATATGACTAAAATGAAGCCTTGTGCGCTTCCAAAGTCATTATTTTTGGAGTTAATTTAAGTGAATATTATTGATCTATTTTTACAAGCAGGACTTTTGGTACAAGGCGTTATGCTATTGTTACTTATATTTTCTGTTATGTCTTGGGCTTTCATTTTTCAACGTAGCAGCATTTTAGGCAAAGCTAAAAAACAAGTTGAACAATTTGACAATAGTTTTTGGGCCGCTGATGACTTAAATGTGCTCTTTGATAAAGCAAAATTCAATAAAGAAGAGATCTGTGGTACAGAACATATTTTCTATTCGGGATTTAAAGAGTTTTCTCGTTTATATCAAATTAATCCAAATATGCCAGAAGCAGCGTTAGATGGTGCGTCTCGTTCAATGCGTTTAGCGATGAATCGTGAATTAGATAATTTAGAATTGCATATACCTTTTTTAGGTACTGTAGGGTCAATTAGCCCATATATTGGTTTATTTGGTACGGTTTGGGGAATTATGCATGCTTTTATTTCTCTTGGAGAAGTCAAGCAAGCAACATTGCAAATGGTTGCTCCTGGTATTGCTGAAGCGTTAATTGCGACCGCTATTGGTTTATTTGCCGCGATTCCTGCTGTTTTAGCTTATAACCGATTATCATTGCGTGTAAGTCGAATGGAACAAAGTTATTTGAACTTTATTGATGAGTTTTCATCAATTTTACAACGTCAAGCAGTAGCTGTTAGGAAATAATTATGAGCAGACGTTCACGTTATTCAACTAAATCAGAGATCAATATTGTACCTTTGTTAGATGTATTATTGGTATTGGTGTTGATTTTTATGGCTACAGCCCCAATAATAAGCCAAAGTGTTGAAGTTGATCTTCCAGAAGCGACAGAATCAAAAACTGTATCTCCTTCTGATAATAAACCTATAATTATCGAAGTATCTGGAATAGGGGAGTATGCAATTATTATAGATCAGAATCGACAATCGAATATTCCTCAAGAGCAAATTGTTGCAGAAGTTAAGCAGCAAATGTCACTTAATGATAAAGCTGTTTTTTTAGTTGGTGGTGCGAAACAGGTTCCTTATGAAGAGATTATAAAGGCTTTAAATTTACTTCAATCAGCAGGTGTCAAATCTGTTGGTCTGATGACTCAACCAATTTAACTTAACAATTATTAAAAATAAAAATGTCAGCAATGTCTAATAAGTTAAACTCAAAATTAAGTTTACCGGTTATCATTTCCATTCTTTTACATGGCATATTAATTATTGCCTTGGGATATAAGTTTGTCAGTGATACTGGTGAAAACTACGGTAGTATCAATGGTAATTCGATTGATGCTATCATGATTGATCCATCGGTTATGACCGAACAATATCAAAGACAATTGCAGACACAAGTTAATCAACAAAAAGCAGATCAAAAGACCCAAGAACTGCTAGATAAGCAAATAAAAGAACTCGCTGAAAAAGCAGAAGCAGAAAAAGCCGCGGCTGAGAAAGCTGCAGCAGAAAAAGCTGCTGCTGAGAAAGCTGCAGCAGAAAAAGCCGCTGCTGAAAAGGCTGCAGCAGAAAAAGCCGCTGCTGAAAAAGCCGCAGCAGAAAAAGCTGCTGCTGAAAAGGCTGCAGCAGAAAAAGCCGCTGCTGAGAAAGCTGCAGCAGAAAAAGCCACCGCTGAAAAGGCTGCCGCAGAAAAAGCCGCTGCTGAAAAGGCTGCAGTAGAAAAAGCTGCCGCTGAAAAGGCAGCAGCAGAAAAAGCCGCTGCTGAGAAGGCTGCCGCAGAAAAAGCCGCTGCTGAGAAAGCTGCAGCAGAAAAAGCCGCTGCTGAGAAAGCTGCAGCAGAAAAAGCCGCTGCTGAGAAAGCTGCAGCAGAAAAAGCTGCCGCTGAAAAAGCCGCAGCAGAAAAAAAAGCTAAACAGAAGGCAGAGCAAGCTAAAAAAGATAAAGCCCTCAACGATCTTTTGGGTGGGCTTACCTCAGGAACACCAAGTTCTGGAGGAGCAGCCAGCCGTAAAGGTGTATCCGATGGCGAGCTAGATAAATATAAATCGTTAGTACAAAATGCAATAAGTAATAAATTTATTAACCCACCAAATGTTTATCGTGGCAAAACTTGTGAACTACAAATTCAGATAGCACCAGATGGACTATTACTTAATGTTACCTCAAAAGGTGGTGATGCTGATCTATGCAGAGAAGCGCTTGCTGCAACTAAATTAGCGGCTATACCAAAACCAGCAAGTAGTTTGTATAATGAAGTAAAAACCATGAATATTGAATTCCAACCAAAGTAAATAATTTGATAGTTATTTGATTTTTAAAATTTATTTATGTTATGTCATTTATTAATGAATAAATATTCCGCATCTTGATAATCTGATATTGAAAATTTACTAATCACCCCAATATATTTCCTATTCATTCCGAATTAAGTTTTTATGTAAAAGAAGGAGCAGAATATGACAACAATTGTCAGTGTCCGTCGTGAAGGTCAAGTTGTTATTGGTGGCGATGGGCAAGTCACATTAGGTGAACGCATTATCATGAAAGGTAATGCGCGAAAAGTTCGCCGATTATATAACAATAAGGTGATAGCTGGATTTGCTGGCGGTACAGCAGATGCTTTCACACTATTTGAATTATTTGAACGAAAATTAGAAATGCACCAAGGGCATTTAACTAAAGCAGCGGTTGAATTAGCCAAAGATTGGCGAACCGATAGAATGTTGCGTAAATTAGAAGCATTACTTGCCGTTGCTGATGAAAGCGCATCATTGATTATCACCGGTACTGGTGACGTAATTCAACCAGAAGATGATTTGATAGCGATTGGATCCGGTGGACCTTATGCTCAAGCAGCTGCAAGAGCTTTATTAGATAATACTTCATTATCTGCACATGATATTGTGCA
Source organism: Gilliamella apis (assembly GCF_002142155.1). Classification (GTDB taxonomy): domain Bacteria; phylum Pseudomonadota; class Gammaproteobacteria; order Enterobacterales; family Orbaceae; genus Gilliamella; species Gilliamella apis. The sequence goes on from NZ_NASD01000014.1 coordinate 18,262, forward strand.
AAAATCGCTATCAATAGCGGGTGATATTTGTGTTTACACGAATAACTTCCAAACTATTGAAGAGCTTAATTACTAATTAATCTGATTTAAGAGAAAAACTACTATGTCTGAAATGACTCCTCGCGAAATTGTAAGCGAATTAAACCAACATATCATTGGACAAGATAAAGCAAAACGTTCTGTTGCTATTGCTTTACGTAATCGCTGGCGTCGTATGCAACTTGATGAAGCATTACGTCATGAAGTTACGCCAAAAAATATTCTTATGATCGGCCCTACAGGGGTGGGTAAAACTGAAATTGCTAGACGATTAGCTAAATTAGCTCATGCACCTTTTATTAAAGTAGAAGCGACCAAATTTACTGAAGTTGGTTACGTTGGTAAAGAAGTTGACTCGATTATTCGAGATCTTACTGACTCTGCTGTGAAAATGATTCGCCAAGAAGCTATCGAAAAAAATCGTAATCGAGCTGAAGAATTGGCAGAAGATCGTATTTTAGATGTGCTTGTTCCACCAGCTAAAGATGGTTGGGGACAAGTTGAAAATAATAATGATTCAACAGCTAGACAAGCATTTAGAAAAAAATTGCGTGAAGGTGCGCTTGATGATAAAGAAATTGAAATTGAAGTAGCTGGCGTCAATATTGGTGTTGAAATTATGGCTCCTCCAGGTATGGAAGAGATGACTAACCAACTACAGTCGATGTTCCAAAATTTAGGTGGTCAAAAAACTAAAGCACGTAAAATGAAGATCAAAGATGCCTTCAAACAGCTAATAGAAGAAGAGGCTGCGAAGTTGGTTAATCCTGATGATCTTAAACACGAAGCCATTGAAGCTGTTGAGCAAAATGGGATTGTATTTATCGATGAGATCGATAAAGTGTGTAAACGAGGTAATTCATCTGGACCTGATGTTTCTCGCGAAGGTGTGCAACGTGATTTACTACCACTTGTTGAAGGTTGTACCGTTTCAACTAAACATGGTTCAGTAAAAACTGATCATATTTTATTTATTGCATCGGGTGCTTTCCAAACTGCTAATCCGTCAGATTTAATTCCTGAGTTGCAAGGACGTTTACCAATTCGAGTTGAATTACAAGCGTTAACAAGCGAAGATTTTGAACGGATTTTAACTGAACCGAATGCATCATTGACAGTCCAATATAAAGCGTTAATGGCAACCGAAGGCGTTGATATTGACTTTACACCGGATGGTATTCGTAAAATTGCTGAATCTGCTTGGCAAGTTAATGAACAAAATGAAAATATTGGTGCTCGCCGTTTGCATACAGTGCTTGAACGTTTAATGGAAGATGTCTCTTTCGAAGCCAGCGAATTGGGCGGACAAACTATCACAATTGATGCTAAGTATGTTAGCGATCATCTAGATAAGCTTGTTGCAGATGAAGATCTAAGCAAGTTCATTTTATAATAAAAGATATTGTTAAATTAAAAGGTGAGTTAAACAACTCACCTTTTTTATATCTATTATTTAGTTAATGATAAGTTTATTTTTTTAGCAATCCACCTAATATATCGGTTGCTTTAGACTTTAATTTATCTTTGTCTTTGTCTTTGTGATTTTCCAATTTATCACGGAGTTTATCTAAACGTTGTTGTAATTTATCACTTAACACATCAGACAGTATTTGTGCGATATCTAATTGATAGCGTAAATTAGAAAACTGACCATATATACGTAGTGGTATAGTAACTTTCTGTAATTTGGCAATGGTTTCACTTTTACTATTCCAGCCACCAAGTAATTTGATGTTTAAATTAACATCCAAATCATGATTAAGCATTCCTACTTTGCCAGAACCATCTAGTACATCTAAGGTTTCAGAATTGGCGTTGAGCGAATTAAGTTGTATATTACCTTGGCTTAAATTAGCATTGGTTTTGATGGTATGAAACTCTGTATATTTCTTTTGATTTCCAGATTTATCATTACCGTTGCCATATTTTGCAGCTGCATTTTCAATAATATTTTGGATATTAATATTATTTAATTTAGCATTAGTAATGACGATATTCGCATTACCTTTTAGATGTTCTAATAATTTAGCCGTTGATAATGAATTAGTTTCTAATAACCCAGAAGCATTAAATATACCATCTAGATCATACGCCATATCCATTTGTGTAAAAAATGAATTTAAATTGATATTGCTAATTTTGGTATTAAGTTTAATCTGCGGTGTTTTCTGTTTGCCGTTAGCTGTACCAGTTGCAGTTATATGACCATTAGCAAAATCAAAATTTAAATCTTTGAATGTCGCTATTCCATCCTGATTATCAACGTCTAGTTTAAAATTGTTAATTACAATTTTATTTGCCTTAACTTCTTTGATGTTTATTGTTGTTTTGCCATCAAATGTATTAAGAGCACTTAATTGATTATTATTTTTGACAACACTAGAAACAACAGGTGAAGTTTGTTGCATCGGAGTGTCTTTGGTTGATTTTGTATCTTGTTGTAAAAAAGGCGTTAAATCTAATTTTTCTGAATTCAATTGCAAATCGACGTATGGTTTTTTATCAAAACGCGCATTGATTTTACTGGTGAAATTATTGTCGTTAATAGAAAAAGCTAAGTTTTGACTATTTAATTGCATAGGACTTTGCTGATAATTAAATATACCGGTTGCACTTCCTTTGAGTGGTTTTTCGGAACTCTCTATGCCGTTATAAGTGTAATCTAACTTTTTAAGATCGATAATGGTTTTTTCAGGAAATTGAGTTAAATCGACATTGGCATTCATTGAATAAAATAGGTCTTGCTGATTTTTATCAATATTTCCTTTTAATTCGATTAAAAGATTCTTATCGTTATTTTGTTCTAATAACAAATTGATATTTCGGAAATTGATCAGATCATCATGATATTGCAACGCTACTGTACTATCAGCTATTTCAAATTTATTTAAGCTAAATTTCCAATTAGATGTATTCTTTTTATTTTCAGATATATTTGTGTTTTGCTCTGCTGAAGGAGCTAGAGTTTGGGTATATTTTTTAGCATTATCACCTTTACTTTCGTCAGTAATATTGATTAATGCTGATTTAATAAACACATTTTTAATCGCTAAATTTTTGGAAAAAAGAGGTAGAAGTTCAACATCAAGTCGCATATTGTCAGCAGTTAATAGCGGTTTTGTCGCACCCGTATCAGATAATTTAACTGCATCAGTTAATATGCTGACCTGAGGCCAGACATGCCAGCGTAAATCACCTTCGATAGTTAATTCATAACCAGTTTTATCTTTTACTGTTTGAGATATATATCCGCGAAAATGATTAGGATCAACAAATACAATAAGAGAAACAATGCCGATAACAATAACCAAAATTAAGATAAATAGAATAACCAGTATTTTTTTTATCATATGAATGTTCCTTTATTAAGGTTATAAACGTTATTAGTCTTTATCTATACGACTGGCAACAGCGCCATGTTGGTTTTTATACTTAGCATCTTGCCTTCGATTATATGGTCTTGCAGCTGGACCACTAAGCGTTTCAAAACTTAGTGCACCAATGGTCATACCAGGTCTTAGTGCTACTGGAATTTTTCCGGAATTGTAAAATTCTAAAACAATTTGACCATGCCAGCCAGGATCAATGCGATGGGCGGTAACGTGTACCATAAGTCCTAGACGCGCTAACGATGAACGCCCATCTAACCAGCCAACTAAATCATCAGGAATGGTTACAGATTCAAGCGTGACAGCTAAAGCTAGCTCTCCTGGATGTAAATAGAAAGCATCACCTTCAGATAATATCATTTCTTCGCTCATGACTCGTTCTAAAGCAGCAGAAACTTCTTCTTTGGGACCACTTAAATCAATATAGGGAGTAGTATGTTCTTTAAAAGTACGAAATTGATTACCAAGTCGAACGTCAACAGTTGCCCCATTAATACAACTTAATTCAGGTTGTGGCGTGATTTTTAATTTACCACTATCTAAATATGCTTCTATATCACGATCACATAATCTCATAAGTTATCCTTAATTCTGCTTTTTAACTTATTCTAGCAGGTTCTTTGGTTGGCGTCGATGTTGGCAAATTAAGGTTTTATAACCCAAGCTCGGCCAAAATGATTGTAGTAACCAGCTTGCTTACCAGCTTTATCGCCAATGCCTAAATAAAGATCAAAATGATGGCCTTTAATTGCACCACCAACATCAAGTGCCACCATCAACCGTACTTCTCGTCTACCTCGATACTGACCATCATCATCAAGGAGTGGTACATCGACTAATACAACAGAACCTGTTGGTATTAATGATTTATCTGATGCCACTGAAGCATTTGCAATTAAAGGTACTGCGGCAGAACCTTTCACTTCAGCATTATATTGTGGTTTGAAAAAGACAAATGATCGGTTTTGAATTAATAGTGCTTTAAGTTGTTTTTCACTTTTATTTTTAGCCCAATTTTTAATTGCTTGAATGGACATATCTTCCTTGGCAATTTCACCTTGTTCAACTAATAAACGCCCGATACTTGAGTAACCGTGACCATTTTTACCACCATAACAGAAGAAAACTAATGGTGTACCATCTTCAAAATCAATATAGGCGCTCCCTTGCACTTCCATTATAAAGTTATCCATTAATGAATTACTGTAAGCAATTTCGAGCCCTTTACCGGATAATGCTCCATTATATATTTGTTCACGACTAGGTAGACGACCTTTGGATTTAGCCGGCATTCTATAAATTGGATATTTAAATTCACCAGTTGGTTGGTGTCTAGCTTTGATTACTGGAGTATAATAACCAGTTAAATGAACATTGCCATATCCGTCTTTACCTGCCATTTCATAGCTTTTTAACCCTACTTTATGGAATTCTGCCGAACCTAATGAACGATTAATCCAAGCGTCAACCGCTTTATAAATATGTTCATTTTTCTGATACAGTGAAGGTGATGTTGTTCTTAATTTTTCAATTTGGATAGTATAGTCAGAAATATTGACCGGTACGGCTAATTGAGGATGGCTAACATTAAGAGCATTTGGTAGTTTCCCATCTCTAAATTGTTTACTTTTTGCATTTGAATCACTTTGACACCCAGTCAATAATGATAGGATCAATAAAATAGATAATAGGAAGATAGTAGATTTGTGTTTGTTTTCTTTCATTTTAAATAATTTTTTGTAATTAGTTATATGGTATAGGTAGCTATGCTACACAATTATATTATAAGAAACTATCAATAATTATTATAATGCCATAAAAAGTTTTGATAACGATTCAGCTTGCGATTTAAAGCCATTAACTTTATAGTCTTTCATTCCTCATAAAAAAACAGAAAATTGTAAAAACGACAGGTAATCAACAAGATGAACAGTACGTCTTCAAATCATGATCTTAAGCGAAATCTCTCCAGCCGACACATTCAATTAATAGCAATTAGTGGTGCAATTGGTACGGGTTTATTTATGGGCTCAGGAAAGACGATTAGTCTTGCGGGACCATCTATTATTTTTGTTTACATGATTATTGGGTTTATTTTATTTTTTGTTATGCGAGCGATGGGCGAAATTTTATTGTCCAACTTGAATTATAAATCCTTCAGTGATTTTGCTAACGATTTATTAGGTCCTTGGGCAGGCTTTTTTACTGGTTGGACCTATTGGTTTTGTTGGGTTATTACAGGAATTGCTGATGTTGTGGCTATCGCCGGATATGCCCAGCACTGGTTTCCTGACTTACAAGCGTGGATCCCGATGTTGCTTACGGTTATCGTTCTATTAACCTTGAATTTGTTGACGGTAAAAATGTTTGGTGAAACCGAGTTTTGGTTCTCGATGATTAAAATTGTCGCTATTTTAGCTTTAATTGCTATTGGCCTTGTTTTAGTCTTTACTGCCTATCATTCTGAACAAACCAATACTACCGCTGCATTTTCTAATCTTTGGCAATATGGTGGCTTCTTTCCACATGGTACTATGGGCTTTTTTGCCGGTTTCCAAATTGCAATTTTTGCTTTTGTCGGGATTGAATTAGTTGGAACAACGGCTGCTGAAACCCTCGATCCAAATAAAAATTTACCTCGAGCGATCAATTCAGTGCCAGCTCGTATTATTTTCTTCTACGTTTTTGCGTTGATTATCATTATGAGCGTAACGCCTTGGCAGTTTATTTCACCAAATAAAAGCCCATTTGTTGAGTTATTTACGTTAATTGGCTTACCTGCTGCGGCCAGTATTATTAACTTTGTGGTACTAACTTCAGCAGCCTCTTCTGCCAATAGTGGTATTTATTCAACCAGTCGAATGTTATTTGGCCTTGCTAAAAAACAAGATGCTCCTGAACCATTTGGTAAATTATCAAGACGTTCTGTTCCTGCTAATGGCTTGCTATTTTCATGTACTTGCTTGTTCGGTGGGGTAGTACTGATTTATTTAGTGCCTAATGTTATGGAAGCATTTACCATTGTAACCACTATTTCTGCAATATTATTTATGTTTATTTGGTCGATGATTTTAATTTCTTACATTGCCTATCGTCGTAAAAAAGCTAAATTACATCAAGAGTCACAATTTAAGATGCCGGGTGGCGTTTTAATGTGTTTTGTCTGCCTTGCTTTTTTTGCTTTTGTGATTGTGTTATTAACTTTTGAAACAGATACTTGCCAAGCACTTATTGCAACACCTATTTGGTTCGTTATTTTAGGTATTAGTTACTATATTCGATCATTAAAACGGGTATAACTTTTTATTCTTAATCGGCAGATTGCCTGCCGATTATCTTCTCATATCTTATTTTTTTGTTTGGTTAGGCCAAATAATACTCGCAATAATACCTAACAATAAAATACCTAATACCACATAAAGACTGATGGTTGGGCTAATAATAATTCCATAACCAAATAGATGGTCAGTTGCATTTAAAGCAAGTTTTGCAGCAATAAAAAATAATAGGCAAATTACTGCTTTACCTAAATGAACAAGATATTGTTGCATTGCCTCTAAAACAAAATACATGGTTCGTAAGCCTAAAATAGCGAATATCATCGCACTATATACAATTAATGGCTCTTGGCTAACAGCAATTACTGCAGGGACCGAATCAAATGCAAACATAACATCACTTAACTCAATCACAACAATACATAAGAAGAGTGGTGTTGCATATAATGCACTTTTGGGCATTTTGTTGATTAGTTCACTATTCTCTGGTTTGGCTAGTTCGTTATTGAGTTGCTTTTGCGTTAATAAGAAATGGTGCCCGACTATTTTAGGATAGGAAGGAAAAATACGTTTAGCAATACGATAAGCAAAATGTTCTGAATAATCTTTTATCTCATCATCATTGCCTTGGTTTTTTAGCATCATTAATCCAGTTAAGGCAACCACGACAGAGAAAACCAGCTCCATCCAAGGTCCTAAGGATAATAGACCAGTACCAATAATGACAAAAACAGCTCGGAAGATGATTGCACCAATCACTCCCCAATAAAGTAACCGATGTCGATAATTGTTAGGGATAGCAAACCAAGAAAACAGTGCCATAATAACAAATAAATTATCAACAGAGAGTGCTTTTTCAAGTACATAACCAGTGATAAACAGGCTAGCTATTTCACTACCGTGATGTATATACAGATAAAGCGCGAATCCTAAAGCCACGAAAATCCAAAAGAAAGACCACATAACTGCACTTGTTAAGCTAATGGGCTTATCATTATGATGAGCGTATAAATCAATTATAATCGCAGCTAAAGCCAAAACGATAAACATCAGCACGGTTTCAATGGGAAAGCCTAATGAATGTTGAATCATAGCTATGTTACCTATATTAAGTTATTTTTTTGAAATAAATAGAAAAATATTATGAGTATTGATATTTGGAACATATTTTTAAAAGTGATTGAGTATATATTGATAGGCTCAGCAAAAAAAGATATATTTGTTATCTTTATTTAACTAGTTTTATTCAAAACTCATGTGAGCATACGTTCATGACTAATATAAAGGTATCTTTTTTCTTCATTGTTACTTTTTTCTCATGTTTATTATCAGCACAACCAGTGGAACCATATATCTCATCCTTACCTAAAGGAAGTGATTTATCTATTTTAGTGCAAACTGTTGATGGTAATCCCAAAACCTTAGCAAAATACAAAAGTGATCAATTTAAACAACCTGCCAGTACGCAAAAAGTTATAACGGCATTAGCTGCACAACTTGAACTTGGCGATAATTTTCGGTTTATTACCGGCATGTATACCAATGGTTCTCTAAATAATAAACAGCTTAGTGGTGATCTTATTATCAAGTTGAGTGGTGATCCAACTTTTAATCGTGCTAGGTTAAAGAATATGATTACCGCTTTACGTCAAAAAGGCGTAGAAAAGATCTCAGGTAATGTTATTTTAGATACTTCTATTTTTGCTAGTCATGATAAAGCAGAAGGGTGGTCATGGAATAATTTAACTGCTTGTTACAATGCACCCGCATCGGCAGCAACAATTGATGATAACTGCTTTTATGCAACCATTACCCCAGGTAAAACCGGTTCTAAAGCTTCGATTTCAGTATCATCCAGTATACCGGTTATGGTATCAGGTGATGTCAGAACAATTGCTGCCAATAGTAAAGATTTAAATGATAAATATTGTGAACTTGATGTTAGTGCTGATAAAAATCGCTACCACTTATCTGGTTGTATCGCGTCGAATGCTGATAAAACACCATTAAAGTTTGCGGTAATGGATCCGACTGAATACTTTTCAACAATCTTAAAAAATGAACTAAAACAACAAAATATTACTTATAATGGTCGAGTTGTTGAAAGAAAACAAAAAGCAGCAGGTGGGTTAACATTACTGACTTCAAGTCAATCAGCTCCACTTTCTGAGTTATTAACCGTCATGCTCAAAAAATCAAATAATTTATATGCTGATACTATTTTTAGAACCTTAGGTGCGCATTATTATAATGTGTCAGGAACTTGGCGTAATGGTGGTGATGCGGTAAAACAAATTTTACGCAAGAAAGCCGGAATTGATTTAGAAAATTTAGTTATTGCCGATGGTTCTGGTTTGTCACGTCTAAACTTGGTTAGTGCGAATAAATTAATGGAGATTTTGCAATATATTTCTTTACATAATAATCAATTAGCTTTTATTGAAAAATTACCGATTGCAGGCGTGGATGGAACGCTACAAAATCGTAAAAGTTTTAATCAAGCTCCATTTAAAGAAGCAGTTATGGCTAAAACCGGTTATATTCAAGGTAGCTATAATTTAGCCGGATTTATTCAAAAATCAGATGGTCGTTATATCGCCTTTGTTCAGTTGTTATCAGGTTATCGAGCCGATAGTCAAGGTGAGCCAAAAAATGGTGCAATTATGCGATTTGAATCTGAATTTTATAAAAACTTTATTAATTAATATATCGATTTAGTATAAGGGCGATGTTTATATCGCCCTTATATTTTTAGTTAGAAATTATCCGCTAAGAAGCCACCACTTTGATGTTTCCAAAGTTGCGCATAAAGACCATTTTTACTGAGTAACTCTTGATGTGTTCCTTGTTCAATAATTTTACCTTGGTCTAACACGATTAATCGATCCATTGCCGCAATAGTTGATAAGCGATGGGCAATAGCAATAACTGTTTTACCTTCCATTAAGGTATATAAACTTTCTTGGATGGCTTGTTCAATTTCAGAATCCAGTGCACTTGTAGCTTCGTCTAATAACAATATTGGCGCATTTTTTAAAATAACACGAGCAATAGCAATCCGCTGACGTTGTCCGCCTGATAATTTAATTCCACGTTCACCAACAAAAGCATCATAGCCAGTTCTACCATTAGCATCAACTAAACCTTCAATAAAACTGTCTGCATGGGCTTTTTTGGCAGCGATTATCATCTCTTGTTCAGTAGCATGATTATTTCCATATAATAAATTGTCTCTTACTGAACGATGTAACAGCGATGTGTCTTGGGTTACCATGCCAATTTGTGCGCGTAAACTTTCTTGATTTACCTTAGTGATATCTTGACCATCGATAGTGATCTCACCATGTTGTAAATCATAAAATCGCAATAATAAATTGATTAACGTTGATTTGCCCGCTCCAGATCTGCCAACTAAACCAATTTTTTCACCCGGTTGAATGGTCAAATTTAGGTTATCAATAATGGCATTTTTTAATTTTTCATCGTAACTGAAATCTATCTGTTTAAATTCGATTTTGCCGTCGGTTACTTTAAGTGCTGGTGCATCAGGTTGATCGACCACGGTTTTAGCGACCGAGAAGGTATTAATACCATCTTTAACCACGCCAATATTTTCAAATAATGAAGCCATTTCCCACATAATCCAATGTGAAAACCCATTTAATCTTAGCGCTACTGCGGTTGTGGTTGCAATTGCACCGACGCCAACTAAATCATTGCTCCATAACCATAATGACAAGCCGGTGGTGCCCAATACTAGGAAAATAGACAATAAATGATTAACAATTTCAAAACTACTGACTAAACGCATTTGCTTATTCACTGTAACCATAAATTCATCCATCGATTCCTGTGCATATTTAGCCTCATTACCAGCATGAGAAAACAGTTTTACCGTCATGATATTTGTATAAGCATCTGTTACACGACCAGTCATGGTTGAACGGGCATCTGCTTGCATACTTGCTACTTTACTTAATCGTGGAATAAAGTAATACATCGCAATACCATAAAAAAAACACCAGACCATAAACGGAACTAATAACCAAAGATCTAACTGACCTATGATGGTAGCCATGGTGATAAAGGAAATCAGAACATAAATAAAGATATCAGCAACTAAAAAGCAAGTATCCCTTACGGCAAGCGCGGTTTGCATGACTTTTGCTGATATTCTGCCAGCAAATTCATCTTGAAAAAAACGCATGCTTTGGTTTAGTACTAATCTGTGCAAATTCCAACGCAAACGCATAGGAAAATTTCCAGCTAGGCATTGATGCTTAATGATGGTTTGTAAGGCAATAATAATCGTGCTAGCTAAAATAATAATGGTAAATGCGATTAAGGTTGTTTTTTCTTGTTGCCAAAATTGATTTGGTGATACAGCAGCGAGCCAATCAACAACTTTACCAAGTGCGGCATATAAAAAAGCCTCAAACGCACCTGCTAGCGCACTCAATATTATTAATAGTAATAAGAAGCAGCGAGTTCCTTTAGTGGATTGCCAAATAAAGCTAAAAAAGTCTTTAGCCATTGGTTGTGGTTCATCTTTGGGATAAGGTGATACCAATTTTTCAAAAAATCGATACATAATTGACCTAATTAGTTAAAAGGTTATTCATTAATAATTTATCAATGATATAAAAAAGTGAGGTTTGTTTTGCTATACATTTATTGCTGTAGCTGCAAAAATAAATCTGAAATTAGTAAACTAAAATCACTTGAATATATACCTATTAAACTGATGTTATGAAAAGAGTAACATTTTGAGGAAAGGGGTTTTTTATACTTTCCTCATGTAATAAATTATATATTGAAAAACTTTAGATTACTAATAAATGTCTTAAAAGACATCTTTGATAACTTGCACAACTCGACCGACAATATTGTATTTTTCAAAGTGAGCTTTAGGTACTTCAATTGTCGGATATTGGTCATTATTACAGATTAATATCCAGTTACCGAGTGTTAAGCGTATTTTTCTTAATAATGTAAAATTTTCATATTCTATTAAATAAATAGCGCCATCAATAATTTCGTTTATATCGGTGTTAATAATTAAGCCATTATTATTTTCGATATCAGGTGCCATCAAATCACCTTTAGCCCAGTAAAGAATTAATTTTTTAATATCTAAACCGCGGTGAGATGCCCAGCCCTCAATTACAGGATAATTCATGACGGGTGGTATTTCACGAACATAACGTTGATTTTGTGCTTCTTCTTTGGTTGGTAGCTGTTTTTTATAAACCGGAATACGATAGATATTTTCATTATAGACTTCATCATCGTCTTGAGGATTTAAAATTTCTAGCTTATAACCTGTAGCTAACCAGTTAAATGATACGTTACATTTCTCGGCAATAACTTCTAAACGGGTCAATGATGGATAAGTTTTTCCTGACAAATAATCACGAATAACAGTTTCCGACATATCACATTTTTTTGCAAAAGCAGATACAGATAAACCTTGCATTGAAGTATGGAGTCTGTCTTTAAAAGTTTTGACATTTTTATTTTTAATCATATTTATTTTTGTCTCGTTTTTATTTATTCATCCAGTTTTTGATTATATTGTATTTTTTATGAGTTTTATATAAGTGATTAAATGAATATTCTCAATATTGTAGTTTTTAAATATGAATATTCTTTAAAATTCGTTTTATATTTTGTTATTTTATTGAATTTTCATATAAAAACCAACATTTATTGTTTTTTTTAATAAAATTATTCCATTGCTTTTTTGTTGAGTTTCTTTGTTTTTCTGCGAGGTTGTTTTTGGGTTTATGAACTGAAAATGACTTTTTTTAGTGGTTAAGTACTGAATAAATATGCTTAAATTACATTTTTGTCATTTTTTATCTGTTATGTTAATATTTTATTAATGCTCTTTATTTTTCGTGTAAATTTAGTTATTTTTGCTGAAATCCAAATAAAAACGTTGACTAGAGCGAAAAAAAATGGATAATAAGCAGCGTAAGGATTTTTCATTGTTTTCTTTCCTTATATTCCTTATATTTCATGTTGGCCTGCATAATTTTTATGCAGGTCTTTTTTTTATTTAAAATTAACTTGTCATGAAATCCTAGTTTAAAAAGAGTATAATTAATTCCATTATTTAAAATCTATTTGCGCAGTAATAGAATCCAAATAGAGATATATTTTTAAAAGAGGTTTTAATTATGTCATTTAGCATTCCACATCTTTTGGTCTTTCTAGCTGTAGTTGTGTTAATTTTTGGAACCAAAAAATTACGCAATTTAGGTTCTGATCTTGGCTCAGCATTAAAAGGTTTCAAAAAAGCAATGAATGATGATGAAGTTGAAACCAAAAATGATAATAAGCTTGATAAGTAATAACAAAATATTGATATGAAAACGCAATTCGATGTTGCCATTGTTGGTAGTGGGTTAGTTGGTTTAGCTACTGCTTGTGCACTAAGCAGATACGATTTAACGGTAGCCATTATTGATACTAAAGTTGATGAGTGGCAACATTTTAACGTTGATGAAATAGGCATAAGAGCGTCGGCGATAAATGGTGCCAGTCAGAGATATTTATCTCAAATTGGTATTTGGCATAATCTTTGTGCTAGCAATCGAGTTCATTCTTTTAGTGAAATTGGTGTTTGGGAAAAGAATGGTTTAGCTCATTTATCGGCTTATGCTAAAGATTATGGTTATGAAAATCTTGGCTATATTATTGAAAATAATCTCATTGCTTACCATTTATATCAACTTGCTCTAGCCACAGATAATATTACTATATTCAATCAGGTGGCTATAGATAATAATTATACTGATGATTATGCCTTTTTGACCTTAGCAGATAATACGACTTTACAAGCTAAATTGATTATTGGTGCTGATGGTGCTCATTCATGGTTACGCAGACATGAGAAAATATCAGTATTTGAGCGTAATTATATTCACCACGCAGTGATTACTACTGTTGAAACACAATACCCTCATCAAGCATGTGCTAGACAGATTTTTTATCCGAATGGCATTGTTGCGTTTTTACCGCTTTGGCAAGCTAATAAAAGCTGTTTGGTATGGTCGACTAAACCTGCCCAAGCAGAAATTTTAACATCGTTGACTGAATCTGACTTTTGCCACGAACTGTTTAAATTAACCGGCGATAAAGTAGGGCAATGTCAGTTGGTTAATCCACGAATGGTCTTTCCATTAAAAGCTCGCTTTGCCAAACAATTTATTAAGCACCGATTAGCTCTAATTGGTGATGCTGCACATACTATTCATCCATTAGCAGGACAAGGCGTTAATTTAGGTTTTCAAGATTCGGCATTGTTGGTGGCTACTATCAAAAAGCTTATTGATGAGCAAAAAGATATTGGTTTAATGGAAAACTTAAAATCATTCCAATTTACTCGTCGTAAAGATGCATTAGTTATGCTAACAGCCATGCGAACGATTCAAGATATGTTTAATGGTGATAATGCCTTTAAAAAGATGGTTAGAACGGTTGGCATGAATGCTATTGATAACTTTACTCCAATCAAGAAACAGTTGATCAAATATGCCATGCAGATTTAATCTGTTTCTTAATCCTGTAGCATTCGCTACAGGACAATCATTAAATTAACTTATTTAAAGGCGATTTGATAAGACGTTGGTATAAATGATGACGATGGAATTCGTAACGGCCAATAAGGATCCTTTAATAAACCCCGACCAATCGCAACTAAATCAGCATCCCCAGTGCTTAGCACATAATCGGCAACATAAGGATCTTCAAGCATACCAACAGTGATAATCGGTAAATCGGTTACCTGTCTAATTGCTCGGGCTAAATAAACTTGGTAACCAGCATGAAAATCAGGGGTATGTTTAGGATCTAGTTTTCCATCGCCACCACCACTAACATCTAAAACATCGGCACCAGCTTGAGCTAATCGTTTGGCAATTTGGCAGCCGTAATTAACATCATAACCATTAGCGCCATATTCTTGGGCAGAAAAACGAACAATCAGTGGCATATCTTTTGGCATAACTGATTTTGCAGCTTTAATAACTTGTTCAGCGAATAATAATTTATCTTGACCATATTCATCGGTTCTTAAATTGGTTTTTGGTGAACAGAATTGGTGAATTAAATAACCATGAGCACCATGTAATTCAATGGCATCAAAACCTGCTTCAACTGCTCGTTTGGTTGATTGTCTGAACTTTTCGATGATATCGATAATTTCATCTTTGGTTAATTCTCTTGGCATTTGGTATTGCCATTTTGGATTAGCCTCGACGTTGCCATCATAACGAATAGCGGAACAGGAAACCACATCAGATTCGCCTAACGCTTTTCGACCAGCATGGGCAATTTGGATCGCAATTTTGCCATTTTGTGCGTGAACCCCCTCGACAATACGTTTTAACTGATCGCGTTGTTCATCATTCCATAATCCCAAACAATTTGGTGATATTCGACCATTTGCAGCAACATTGGTCATCTCTAAAATAATTAGGCCGACACCACCAATAGCCCTAGAAACATAATGAACAAAGTGCCAATCATTAGCTAAGCCATCTTTTGCTTGATATTGACACATAGGTGGCATCACAATGCGATTTTTGAGTGATAAATTTTTTACTTTAAATGGAGTATTAAGATAAGATATTTTTGCCATAAGTAATTCCTGTTTTAATAATGGTTCAAATATTAACTATTTATATTAGCAGATAAATAATATATGGTGTTTAATACCTAAAATTTAAATGAAATAATCGCTAAAAAACCCCGTTCCTCAAAATTTTTAGTTTAATTTAGCCTTATGTTTAGGATTGTGAACGGTTCTAAGATAATAGATCCAACAGAGTATACCAAAGAATCCTAAAAAGGTTCCGGAAATAATTATCGCTATCCAGCCATAATTGCTATACAAGTAAGTAGAAGCAATAGAGCCTAACATACCGCCAATAAAATAACTGACCATGTAACCAGTATTCATACGGCTACGTGCTTCTGGACGAATTTGATAAATAGCATTCATATTGGATACATGGGTAACTTGCACCGCAAAATCTAATAAGATTACACCAAAAATTAGGGCCACGAGTGAATACTCGGCAATAGATAGCGGTAGCCAAGCAGCAAGTAATAATGTCAAGCCAATGGATGTGGCTAACCAGCCTTTTCCTTGATCTGATAATTTGCCAACGATGGGGGAACCTAATGCGCCAGCTGCGCCAGCCAAGCCGAACAAACCGATAATAAAATCAGAATAATGATAAGGTGCATCAGTTAATAAAAAGGCTAGCGGTGTCCATAATAATGAAAATAAAGCAAAGGAAATAATCGCTAACAATGACCTGATGCGTAAAACTGCTTCTTGTTTGTACAATGAACCAATTGACAATAACAGTTGGAAATAGTTAATGTCGATGCTGTTTTTATAGGTTGGTAATGATAACCAAAGTAAGAAAGTGACTAAGGTCATAATTGATGAGGCAATCCAATAAACATAATGCCAATCGGCTATTGATGAAACAAAACCGGCAAATGTTCTACCTAGTAGAATACCTAGCAACATACCGCTCATTAGTGTGCCGACAATTTTACCTCGATGTTCGGGACGTGATAGTGTTGCTGCAAAAGGAATGAGTACTTGGGCAACAGTCGAAAATAGGCCTGTCATTGCAGTACCTAATACCAACATCCATAAATTCTTTGATATCGCACTAATTATTAGTCCACAGATTGATAATATCATTAATGTAAGTATTAGCTGTTTACGTTCAATTTTATCGCCGAGTGGGGTAATAAATAGTAAACCGACCGCATAACTAAATTGCGCTGCCATAATGATTAAACCGGCATGTTTAACTGCAATATGTAAATCATCAGTTATTGAGTGCAATAGTGGTTGAGCATAATAATTACTTGCGACGGTTATTCCAATGGCAAAAGCCATCAGGAATACTAACCATGCCGATAGACCTTGCGCTTGTTTGCTATTCATAATAAAAAGTTAACTAATAAATGATGGTTAATTATATATCAAAAGATGATTTGATACTGATAGATTGTAATGGTTAACGAGATTGATTTAATAAATTATAAACAGGCGTAGCTAAGCCAATTTTCGCATTCTCTGAATTGAGCTTATACCAATAACCGTTTGACTCATCCAAACACTTAGTGTTGTTTGTTATCTCACAGTAAATGGGCACAATATCTAAATGAAAATGGCTAAAGGTATGTCGAAATGCAATTAATTGTTTAGGTTTGCTGGTTTTAATACCATGGTTATCTAGCCAGTCTGTTAAGGCATGCTCGCTGGTAAATTGCGGTAAGCAATATAATCCACCCCAAATACCGGCTGGCGGTCTTTTCTCTAGCCAAATCATATTGTCCTGTTCAAGCATTAGAAAATAGGCGGTTTTTTCAGGAATGGTCTTTTTAGGTTTTTTGGTTGGATACTGTTGCCAACTATCAGTCTTATATGCGATACATAATTGATGCAAAGGGCATAGACTACATTTAGGCTTAGAGCGAGTACAAACCATCGCGCCAATATCCATCATGGCTTGATTAAATTTTGCAACGTTATGTTTAGGTGTCACTTGTTCACTTAATTGCCAAAGTTGATTCTCAACAATTTTATTCCCTGGCCAACCGTCAATTGCAAAAGATCGGGTTAAAACTCGCTTTACATTGCCATCAAGTATCGGGTAATGTTGATTTTGTGATAGAGATAAAATGGCACCAGCGGTTGAACGCCCAACTCCCGGCAAGGCAATCACATCTTCAAATTTAGTTGGAAATTTACCATCAAAATTCTTAGCGATAACCTGTGCTGCTTTATGTAAATTGCGTGCCCTAGCATAATAACCCAGCCCCGTCCAAAGATGTAATATGTCGTCAATTGGCGCTTTAGCTAAATCAGTAATTTTAGGGAATTGTGCAATAAAACGCTTAAAGTATGGAATAACCGTTGCTACCTGTGTCTGTTGTAACATGACTTCGGATAACCAAACATGATAGGGGCTTTTTTCAATTTGCCATGGTAGTGATTTTCTGCCGTACTGTTCATACCAATCAAGTACGGCATTTGCAAAATTTTTTGTCATGCTAGTCATTACATAATAGCGGTAATTGAATCACTAGGATAACAGCCAAGTACTTTGGTATATAAAGTGATTGCAGCTAATTCTTTAAGCGCGACTTGCATTTCATAATCATGAACATTACCTTGTAGATCAATATAAAACATCTCTTCCCATGGTGTACCATGGATAGGTCGTGATTCAAGTTTTGTCATAACAATATTATGATTACGTAAAACGGATAGGGCATCAACTAAAGCACCAGCTTGTTGACCAGTTTTCATTAAGATCGTGGTTTTAGCTGGAATTTGCTCGGAAACTTCAATTGGCTCACGCGCTAAAACAATAAAACGAGTAATATTCTCTTTTTGATTAGCAAAATTGTGCTCAAGAACCTGTAAACCGTATAATTCTCCCCCATCTTTGTTACCCATAGCCGCAATATTAGGTTGATTTAATTTAGCAACAGTTTCCATTGCTGATGAAGTGCTATCACAATAAACGATTTTCCAATCTGGATAATTTTCTAGGAAATTACTGCATTGTTGAAAAGGTTGCGGGTGGCTATAAATGGTATCTATTTGTTCAAGTTTAGCGCTAGGAATGGCTAAAACGCAGTGATCAATCGGTAATGATAGTTCACCAATAATATGTAAATTGGTTTTTTGTAACAAATCATAAACTTCATTGATAGAGCCGGAACTAGAATTTTCTATTGGTAAAATTCCATAATCAACAACTTTTGATTCGACTTTTTCAAACACATCTTTAAAGGTACTGCAGCTTGATTCTGTTAACTGATCAAAGTGAGTACTCGCATAACGGCGGGTTGCCGAATGTGAATATGATCCTTTAGGTCCTAAAAAAGCAATATTTGCAGAGGAAATAGCCCCTTGATTCAGTTTTTCTTGTAAAAGTTTCTGTTGTAATAGCACTGAATCTTCAATAATAATTTGATATAAGCGCTTAATTAAAAGATCATCAAGATTATATTGTTTACCTTGTTCGATTAATGCCTTAATGAGTGAGTGTTCACGGGCTAAATCTCGCAAAGGAATGTTAGCCGCTATTTTGGCGTGAATAACTTCGGTCGAAACTTGACGTCTTTCAGCAAGGATTTCAATTAATTTTTGATCGAGTTGGTTAATTTTTTCGCGTAAAGGCAATAAAGGATTGGCAGTCATGTTCATTAATACAATAAAAAATAGATGGACAATATTATAGCAAGCAAAAAAATAAAGGCACTATTAAAGTGCCTTTTTATTACTTTGGAACTATCAATTAATATTATTCTTCAACTACTGCATTTTTAATACTGTCAAATGCGCGACGAGATTCGCCTTTATGTTGGATTTTATTCAATTGTTTTTCCAGTTTAGCAACTAAATCATTAATTGCAGCATACATATCTAAGTGTTTAGCGGAAGCAACTAGTGGTGAACCTTTGGTTGCAATTGTTGCATCAATAATAAATCCATCTGGTTCTTTAGATAAAATAAAGTGAGGGTTAATTAACAGTGCTCTCCATTTATCTAATTTCGAAAATTTATCTTCGAGATAGCTACGAATTGCAGGGGTAATATCCATTTGTTTACTGGTAATGCTTAAAGTCATAATTGACCTCCACTATGTTTACTTACAAATTGAGCTAATATAATTATTCTATTGATTACATTGACAAATTTTTTACATTTCGTCAATAGGTTATTTCAATTTGATTAAACTTTTTGTGAACTTTGTCTAAAATAGTGAATTTCTAGTTATGATTAACCTTTGTGAAACTGCTTTTAAACTATTTTTTATTATATACTGTGGTTTATTTGTGTTAATTTTAAGTATAAGTTGTGTTATTTAATGAGGAATATGTGAATTATTTAAATAATGTTAAGATTGTTTTAGTTGAAACTTCCCATACAGGTAATATGGGTTCTGCCGCTCGTGCAATGAAAACCATGGGATTAACTAATTTATGTTTGGTTAATCCGATAATAAAGCCAGACTCTCAATCTATTTCATTGGCAGCTGGTGCCAGTGATATTATCAAACAGGCACAAATTTTTTCCTCTTTAGAAGAAGCTGTTGCTGATTGTTCTTTAGTTATTGGTACCAGTGCTCGGCCACGAAGTCTACAATGGCCAAATTTAACACCAAAAGAGTGCGGGGATAAAATAATTGCTGAAGCATCTCATCATGCTCAAGTAGCTTTAGTTTTTGGTCGTGAAAGGGTTGGGTTAACTAACGATGAATTACAAAAGTGCCACTTCCATGTCGGTATTCCTGCTAATCCTGACTATAGCTCTTTAAATTTAGCAATGTCAGTACAAGTTCTTTGTTACGAAATTAGAATGTCGTTGCTGTCTGCTCAAGACTCACCGTCACAGTTAGCTGATCAGAATATAAATGACACACAATATCCTAACGATGCGGATATTGAACGATTTTATCAGCATTTAGAGCAAACCTTATTACAAACAGGTTTTATTAATCCTAATCATCCGGGGCAAATTATGGGGCGTTTACGAAGATTATTTACTCGTGCCCGTATTGAACAACAAGAGCTGAATATATTAAGGGGAATTTTAACCTCGATAGATAAAAAATAGTTAGTCTATCCCCTAGTAATTTTTCATTAAATCTAGGGGATTTTAGGTTTATTGCATTAACTTTTTTTACGCCAAGTTGTGCCGTTAGCACCGTCTTCTAAAATAATATTCATTTGATTGAGTTTATCTCGTGCCTCATCAGCTAAAGCCCAATTTTTACTAGCACGAGCATCATTACGTTGTTTAATTAATGCTTCAATGAGTTGTGTTTCACTATCATCCTGATTACTACCTTGTAAAAACTTAACCGGATCTTGTTCAAGTAAACCAAGTACAGAAGATAAATAACGTAACTCAGCAGCAAGTTCATTGGCTAGTTGCATATCACTTTCTGCTTTAGCTTTATTTATCTCTCGAGCTAAGTCAAACAAGGTTGAATAGGCTTCTGGAGTATTGAAATCATCATTCATTGCCTGACAAAATTGTCGATAATAATCACTATCAGGTGTGTTATGTGGATAATTAGCATCGGTATCTCGTAAAGCCGTATAAAGTCTTTCTAAAGCGGTTCTAGCTTGCTTTAAATTTTCCTCGCTATAGTTAAGTTGGCTACGATAATGACCTGATAATAAAAAGTAACGCACGGTCTCGGCATCATAATGCTCTAATACATCACGAATGGTGAAAAAATTATTAAGTGATTTAGACATCTTCTCTTGGTCAATCATCACCATACCTGAATGCATCCAGTAATTTACATATTGACCATTATGGGCACAGGTAGATTGGGCTATTTCATTTTCATGATGTGGGAACATTAAGTCAGAACCGCCACCATGGATATCAAAATGATTGCCTAATTGATGACTATTCATGGCCGAGCATTCAATATGCCAACCTGGACGGCCTTTACCCCATGGCGAATCCCAACTCGGTTCGTTAGGTTTTGACATTTTCCAAAGCACAAAATCCATTGGATTGCGTTTTACATCAACGACATCAACTCGAGCGCCTGCTTGTAACTGTTCTAAATTTTGACGTGATAAAATACCGTAGTTAGGATCACTATCGACAGAAAACATGACATCACCGTTATCGGCGATATAAGCATGCTCTTTTTTGATTAACTCTTCTACAAGCTCGATAATTTGCGACATATGACGAGTAGCACGAGGCTCTACATCTGGACGTTTTATATTTAGTGCGTCAAAATCGGCATACATCTCTTTTAACATGCGATCGGTTAATTCATCACAGGTTTCGCCATTTTCAAGCGCACGTTTAATGATTTTGTCATCAACATCGGTAATATTACGCACATAAGTTAGATCGTAACCTAAAAAACGTAAATAGCGAGTAACGACATCAAATGCGACAAAAGTACGACCATGGCCAATGTGGCAAAGATCATAAATGGTAACGCCACAGACATATAGTCCAACTTTATTAGCTGTAATAGGCTGAAATATCTCTTTTTCTCGAGTTAGTGTATTAAAGATTTTTAACATTATTGATTACTGTTCATGTCAGATTATGATTAATTGTTAATATAACAAAAATCAGAGTATGGCGGAATGACTTTTGCTAATCTTAAAGATTAAAAACAGTACAAATAGTGATTGTATTAAGATTGTTTATGGTTTAATCAGTGCAGATTAAAATTGTCAGAAGAAGATTTGATTTAATTTGATATAAAATGACGAGTAAGTCTACTCGTCATTTTATGAAGCAATTTTATTTTATTAATCGATAAATATAAATCAATAAAATAGCGCCAAGAACAGAAATAAATAAACTCGGGAAGTTAAAACCAGTTACACTTCCCCAACCGAAGAATGTACTAATGTAACCACCAACTAATGCACCTGCCACGCCAAGTAGAATGGTTTTAAGCACACCAACTTGTCCTAATGGCATAAAAAACTTAGCAATCCATCCAGCAATTAATCCTAGAATAATCCAGCTTAAAATACCCATGATAGTTTCCTTCGTCTAATTAAGTTAAAAGTTACTTTTTGTATAGCTTAAAACATATTGCAGATGAAAATAATCGTTGTGAAAGATATAACTAATTAATAAAACGTAAAATTTACAGCTTTAAAAAAATTGTTATCAAAGAAAGAAGAAAAATGATTAATACTTAGAACTGTGTGTAGCCATAGATGTATGTCTAGGTCATTACCAACAACCTTTCATACAAATATTAAGTGTAGTTTACAATTATTTTTTCAAATATTCTAGAAATTTTTAGTACTGCTTAAGTGAAGATTTATATCATCATTTGCTAGGAGCGATAATATAATCGCTCCCGTTAAGTCGTTATTCAAAAATAGTTTTGTGTAAAACTTTGATCACATCTTCTGCATCATTACTTCGTGCTAGTAAGCAAAGATTATGCGTGCTAGCGCCATAACAACATAGACGAATAATGAAATCATCTAAAGCTCCGAAAACTTCTTTCGCAATACCTTTAGTTGTGGTCAGATTATTACCAATTATAGCAATCAGCGCTAAATCTTCTTCAACTTCAACATGGCAAACCGTTGATAACTCATCAAATAACGCTTTAGTTAATAAGCTATTGCCATTGGTATTTGTGCCTGTGGTATCAATGGTTAATGCAATGCTGACTTCAGAGGTTGTTACCAAATCGACCGAGATATTGTGTTTAGCCAATATAGTAAATACATTCGCTAAAAAGCCTTGTGCATGTAGCATATTTAAACTGGTTAAGGTTAATAATGTCTGTTGACGACGGAGTGCTAATGCTCTGAACGAAGGTAATGATGACTTAATACTATGAGTATTATAGACAATAGTTCCTCCGTCTTGTGGTGCTTTGCTTGAGCCGACAAATACCGGAATATTGCTACGCACAGCTGGTACTAATGTTGCTGGGTGTAAAACTTTAGCTCCAAAAGTGGCCATTTCAGCGGCTTCGGCAAATGATATTTCATCAATACGTTTTGCTCCAGAAGTGATGCGAGGATCGGTGGTATAAATACCAGCAACATCGGTCCAGATATCAATTTGGGTAGCATTTAACGCTTCGCCAAGTAAGGCTGCGGTATAATCGCTTCCACCACGCCCCAAAGTTGTGGTTTTACCTGAACTTTCACTACCAATAAAGCCTTGAGTAACCACGATAGTTTCTGGATTGAGTGATTTTAAATGGGCGCAACAAAGTTGTTTAATTTCGTCTATTTTCGGTACTGCTTTACCAAATTTATCATCAGTGCGCATTACTTTACGGACATCAAACCAAATGGCATTTTTTTGTTTTTCTTTTAATATTTCGACAAATAGTTTTGATGACATGATTTCGCCATAACTGACTAATTCATCCGTCAGCGCAGGGGAGGTAGCTAAACTTGCGGCTTCTGATAACGAAGCGATATTGGCAATTATTTGGTCAATTTCAGTGCGTAGAGCTTGATTTTCAGGTAGATTTTCTAAGATATTATATTGAATTGATTGAATTTTGGCGATGTGTTTTGCTCTGACATTGGCATCACGACCTTCAGCTAATGCTACCAATAAATTGGTTATACCTGCTGAGGCAGATAATACGACTACTTTGACATTAGGATTAGCTAGAACAATATTAGCACTGTTGACCATTGCTGGGTAATCTGCAACGCTAGTACCACCGAATTTAGCAATTATAAATGATGTTTCCATGGATTCCTCATATTAAAAATTCTTATTTTTAACAGAGATAGAGCGGGCATGTCTTACTACCGTTTAAAAAACACATACCGTGAAGCGCTCCACCTGTTAGGGTGACAACCCAAGGGATTCAGCCCTTGTAGCCGATTCAATTGCTTTCTGGAATAACAATCAAACCTCGGCATTACACCCCATTAATCATCTCTTTACGGCTCCAGTTCCTAAAATGATCTACCTGAGTAATGCGCCTCTTCTTTTTTTTGTAATATTGGTTACAAAATCAGTGTCATATAGGATTAACGATTTAACCAAGTGTGTCAATAGCCTAAATATTAAAAAAAATTATCGGTCTGGCTTAAAATAAATTGTTTTTTATAAGCTTCGCTCAAATAATTCAATAATAGTTTGATACAGTTTCTTAACCGAACAATCTTTAGTCGGAGTGCTAAAAATTGTATCATCACCTGCAATGGAGCCTAAAATCCCTTCTGATTTACCAATTGAATCTAACAATCTAGCAATCAGTTGCGCAGCTCCCGGACTGGTACGGATAACGACCATTGAACTATTGTAATCAATATCTAATACTAAATTCTTTAGTGGACTACTGGTGGTTGGTACGCTCATTTCGGCTGGTAAGCAGTAAACCATTTCAGATTTTGCATTGCGAGTTCTTACTGCGCCAAATTTGGTTAACATTCGAGATACTTTGGACTGATTTATATTATCAAATCCTTGTTCCTGTAAGGCCTGTACGATACCTATCTGAGAACTAAACTTTTCTTGTAATAACATTTCTTTAAAAGTTTTAGTGAGATCATTTTGTTTCATACTGTTCCTTTAAATTAAATTTATGACCAATTACGCCAATAGCGTTTATTAATCATATTAACTAGTTATCTAAAATTATCTAATTATAATCTTAAATAATGTCATTATTGGCCATTAAGGTAATATTGCTATTATCAATCTTACCTGCACGGTTAAAAATATTTATTTACATAATTATGCATGATGTTTGCATAAAATTAAAGGTTAGATTTGCTAGCATTTTTCGGTCGAAAAGCTTGAACAACATGATTATGAGTTTCGATATAAGGGCCATCTAATAAATCAATACAGTATGGAACACTGGCGAAGATACCTGTAACAATAGTATTTCCTTGATCATCTTTCACGCCTTCAAGGGTTTCTTTAATTGATTTAGGCCTGCCAGGTAAGTTTAAAATTAAACATTTTTTTCTAATGACACCGACTTGTCTAGATAAAATTGCTGTAGGAACAAAATGCAAACTAATTTGCCGCATTTGTTCACCAAAACCAGGCATTAATCGGTCAGCAATTGCTAAGGTTGCATTTGGTGTAACATCTCTAATTGCTGGCCCAGTACCGCCTGTGGTTAATATAAGGTGGCATTGCAACTTATCTACCAATTCGCATAAAGTTTCTTCAATGATTAGTTGTTCATCAGGAATAATACGTTGTTCAGTAATAAATGGTGTTTTTAAGGCTGTTTGTAACCATGATAACAATGCTGGAATACCCTCATCTTGATAAATACCTTGTGATGCTCTATCTGATACTGAAACCAAACCAATTTTGACCATAACCTCTAATCCTTAATCTTATATTTATCTAATAATTATATTGTTAGCCTTGAAAATTGAATTATTCTAAAAATCATAACAATATTGTCGATCGGCTAAACATGATATCATATTATATAAATAACAAATTAAGGATTTAGGATTCATTTTATGTCATCAATGCCCGCACTAGAGCTCATAGCGCTCAAGAAAAAATATAAAAATGGTGTAGAAGCATTAAAAGGAATTAATTTAACCGTACAAGCAGGGGATTTTTATGCTTTGCTCGGCCCTAATGGTGCCGGTAAATCAACCACCATTGGTATAATTAGTTCATTAGTTACCAAAACCTCTGGGCAGGTTAAAATCTTTGGATATGATTTAGACAACGATGTTGTTAATGCAAAAAGGCAATTAGGTCTGGTCCCGCAGGAGTTCAACTTTAATCAATTTGAAGAAGTACTCCAGATTGTTACCAATCAAGGTGGTTACTATGGATTGCCACGCAAATTAGCATTGCAACGAGCTGAAAAGTATTTGCGTATTTTAGATTTGTGGGATAAAAGACATAGTCGGGCAAATATGTTATCAGGCGGAATGAAAAGACGGCTAATGATCGCTAGAGCTTTGGTTCATGAACCAAAATTATTAATTCTAGATGAGCCTACCGCCGGGGTTGATATTGAAGTACGTCGTTCTATGTGGGAATTTCTCCGCGAGATTAATCAACAAGGTATTACTATTATATTAACCACCCACTATTTGGAAGAAGCAGAAATGCTCTGCCGTCATATTGGTATTATTCAGCATGGAGAATTAATCGCTAACTCATCAATGCGTGATCTGCTAGCAAAAAGTCAATCCGAAACAATCATCATTGATTATGTACCAACAGCTATACCAATCTCTCTTCAAGGCTATCATTATACCGAGGTCGAATCGGGAATGTTAGAAGTCAGTGTAGATAAACAACATGGACTTAATCAGTTGTTTGAACAACTCAATCAACAAAACATAAAAGTAATTAGTGTTCGTAATAAAGCTAATCGATTAGAAGAATTATTTGTAGATTTGGTGCGCAATGATACTAAAGGAGCTATTGATGAATAATTTATATTGGATTGCCTTAAAAAGTATTTGGCGTAAAGAAGTTAACCGATTTTTAAGAATTTGGCTGCAAACATTGATTCCTCCTGTTATTACCATGTCACTGTATTTTATTATTTTTGGTAATCTAATCGGCTCACGTGTTGGTGACATGGGTGGCTTTAGTTATATGGCATTTATTGTGCCCGGTCTAATTATGATGTCGGTTATTACCAATTCATATACTAATGTCTGCTCTTCATTTTTTAGTGCAAAATTCCAACGTAATATTGAAGAAATACTTGTTGCTCCGGTTCCTACTCATATTATTATTTGGGGATATGTAGGTGGCGGTGTCATGCGCGGTATATTGACAGGTATATTGGTCACAATTGTGTCGTTATTCTTTGTTCGATACCAAGTTTATTCATGGCCATTTGTTATTTTTACCTTATTATTAACCTCAATTTTATTTTCCTTAGCCGGCTTGCTAAATGCCGTATTTGCAAAATCCTTTGATGATATAAGTATTATTCCCACCTTTGTGCTAACTCCGTTAACTTATTTAGGTGGCGTTTTTTATTCAATCACCATGTTACCCACTTTTTGGCAATGGGTTTCTAAAGTCAATCCAATTGTTTATATGATTAATGGATTTCGATATGGTTTTTTAGGCACTAGTGATGTCTCTTTAGTGATCACTTTTGCAATGCTGTTACTTTTTGTGGCTACTTTATATTTTATCGCGTGGCGAGTTATTGAAAGTGGAAGGGGACTCAGGAGTTAGATTAATCTGGATAAAGCTAAACCGCCGATCAATGTCGGCGGTAAGGTAAAACCTATTTTGCACCGGCAACGGCTTCTTTTGCCATTTCAGTAATTTTAGCAAAATCACCTTTAGCAATCGCATCGGTAGGGATAAACCAAGTTCCACCTACACAAAGGACATTATCAAGTGCTAAATAATCACGATAGTTTTTCGGATTCACACCGCCAGTTGGGCAGAACTTCATATAACCACAAGGACCAGCAAAAGCTTTCAGTGCCGCAACACCGCCATTGATTTCTGCTGGAAAGAATTTTAATGCAGTCAAACCATATTCTTGCGCAGTTAATAATTCTGAAATTGTTGCTATTCCTGGAATAACAGGAACTGTCCCTTCAACTGCTGCTTTTAAAATAGAATCAGTAATACCCGGAGTGATGATAAATTCCACGCCTGCTTCAGTTGCTTGTTTAAGTTGTTCAACAGTGGTTACTGTTCCTGCACCAACTACAGCTTCAGGTACTTCCTTGATAATTTTTTTAATGGCATCAAGTGCACATTCAGTTCTTAGTGTAACTTCTAGAACTTTAACTCCTCCAGCAATTAATGCTTTTGCTAATGGAACAGCATCTTCTAGACGTTCAATAACAATAACTGGTACAACAGGGCCTAATGTTAAAATTTCTTCAGCAGTTTTTTTCCAACTCTTCATATGCGTTACCTATACTTTATTTACTTCTATACAGCAATAAGCCCTCAAAGTGGTGAGGGCTTATTTTTACTCATAAATACCTAATTTCTTTTCTAAATAATGAATGTTTGTGCCACCTTTCATGAAGCCTTCATCATTCATAATTTCTATATGAAGTTCGATATTGGTTTTTATTCCATCAATAACCAGTTCTGCTAATGCATTTTTCATGCGGGCAATGGCGACGTCTCGGGTCTCTCCATAAGCGATTAACTTACCAATCATTGAATCATAATAAGGCGGAACCGCATAACCAGCATAAATATGAGATTCCCAACGAATACCAAACCCACCTGGTGCATGGAAGCGAGTGATTTTACCCGGAGATGGCATAAACGTTTTTGGATCTTCAGCATTTATTCGACATTCAATGGCATGACCTTTAATTTCAATATCGTCTTGCTTGATAGATAAAGGTTGTCCTGCAGCAATAAGAATCTGCTCACGAATTAGATCAACGCCTGTCACCATTTCAGTAACTGGATGTTCTACTTGAATACGGGTATTCATTTCAATGAAATAGAATTCACCATTTTCAAATAAAAATTCAAAAGTACCTGCACCACGATAACCAATCTCAATACATGCATTTACACAACGTTCGCCGATAAATTTACGCATTTTCGGTGTGATGCCGACAGCCGGTGCTTCTTCAACGACTTTTTGATGGCGTCGTTGCATTGAACAGTCACGCTCACCTAAGTAAACGGCATGACCTTGACCATCAGATAGCACTTGAATTTCAATATGACGAGGGTTTTCAAGGAATTTTTCCATATAAACCATGTCATTATTAAACGCTGTTTTTGCTTCAAGTTTAGTCATTTTGATTGATTGTTCGAGCTCTTTTTCTTCTCGAACAATACGCATTCCGCGGCCACCACCACCGCCAGATGCTTTAATAATCACTGGATAACCAATTTTCTTTGCAATCTCTTTGTTGGTATCCATATTGCTACCAAGTGGACCATCAGAACCAGGAACACATGGTACACCGGCTTTTTTCATTGCTTCAATTGCCGATACTTTATCGCCCATTAAGCGGATAGTATCTGGTTTTGGACCAATAAATATAAAGCCAGAACGTTCGACTTGTTCAGCAAAGTCAGCATTTTCAGATAAAAAACCATATCCTGGATGAATAGCGGCTGCGCCAGTTACTTCGGCAGCAGAAATTAAGGCTGGGATATTAAGATAACTTTTTGCAGAAGCTGCTGGACCAATACAAACCGTTTCGTCTGCAAGTAAAACATGTTTTAAATCTTTATCTGCCGAAGAGTGAACAGCGACAGTTTTAATTCCAAGTTCTTTACATGCTCGTAAGATGCGAAGAGCAATTTCTCCGCGGTTAGCAATAAGAATTTTATCAAGCATATTCAATCTCTTAATCGTCTAAGTTAATAAATAATTTCTGATTATTCAATAATGAATAGCGGTTGATCGAATTCAACTGGTTGACCATTTTCAACTAAAATAGCTTTAATAGTCCCTGCTTTTTCTGATTCAATTTGGTTCATCATTTTCATCGCTTCAACAATGCAAAGTACATCACCAACATTTACCGATTGGCCGACTTCAACAAATGCTTTCGATTCCGGACTAGGGGTACGATAAAATGTACCAACCATTGGTGATTTTATTGTGGTACCATTAATTGTATTGGTATCTGCGATGACTTCTGCTTCAACAGTTGGAGCAACCACAACAGGAGCTGGTTGAGGAATTTGAATATTTTGCACTGGCGCAGAATAGTTTGCCGCAGGCATAGATCGACTAATTCGAACTGATTCTTCACCTTCAGAAATTTCAAGTTCAGAAATACCTGACTCTTCTACTAATTCAATTAACTTTTTAATTTTGCGTATATCCATGAATTACACCGTGTTTATTTGATATAAATAACAATTATTTTAATGCATACTTAATACCTTAAAAGTTACCTTTTAATACGATACTAAGTTTGTAACTCAACATTAACGCGGAAGGATACACTGTAAATCGTAATTTGTCATTATATATCTCCTTTACAAACACTTGTTATACTATTTTCTAGGTATTATTTTAGAATTGAGATACAATAGTAACCCTTAATTATTATTGAAGCTAGCTGTGGTTTTTATCTGCTAAAAAATCTCTTATTTATCGGATAAAATATAGAAATATATATATTTTGTAGATGCCTTAGTTTGCTTCTGAATACTCAAATATATTCAAACAAGATTAATTCTAGGAAGAGTTTTTATTATGTTCAAAAAAGTTCGCGGCTTGTTTTCAAATGATTTATCGATTGATTTAGGTACAGCCAATACGCTTATTTATGTTAAAGGGCAAGGCATTGTGCTTAACGAACCTTCCGTTGTTGCCATTCGTCAAGATCGCTCTGGAACACCTAAAAGTGTTGCTGCAGTTGGCCATGCTGCGAAACAGATGCTAGGACGAACACCTGGTAATATTGCAGCGATTAGACCAATGAAAGATGGTGTAATTGCAGACTTTTCCGTAACTGAAAAAATGTTACAGTACTTTATTCGCCAAGTTCATAGCCATAGTTTTTTAAGACCAAGTCCACGTGTACTAGTTTGTGTGCCTGTAGGTGCTACACAAGTTGAACGCCGGGCTATTCGTGAATCAGCATTAGGTGCTGGCGCACGTGAAGTTTATTTAATTGAAGAACCAATGGCTGCAGCTATTGGCGCTGATTTACCTGTTTCAGCACCGACTGGCTCAATGGTGGTTGATATCGGTGGTGGTACAACTGAAGTCGCCGTTATTTCGTTAAATGGTGTGGTTTATTCAGCGTCGGCACGTATTGGTGGTGACCGCTTTGATGAAGCAATTATCAATTATGTTCGTCGTAATTATGGTGCATTAATTGGTGAAGCAACCGCTGAAAAAATTAAGCACTTTATTGGTAGTGCTTATCCAGGTGATGAAGTGCTTGAAATTGAAGTGCGTGGCCGTAATTTAGCCGAAGGTGTACCACGTAGCTTTACCTTAAATTCAAATGAAATATTAGAAGCGTTGCAAGAGCCATTAAGTGGTATTGTTAGCGCGGTTAAAGTAGCACTTGAACAATGTCCTCCAGAACTTGCTTCAGATATTTCTGAGCATGGTATGGTATTAACAGGTGGCGGTGCATTATTGCGTAATATTGATAAATTGTTATCGGCTGAAACAGGTATCCATGTTGTTGTCGCTGAAGATCCACTAACTTGCGTAGCGCGTGGTGGTGGTAAAGCACTTGATATGGTTGATATGCATGGTGGTGATCTCTTTAGTGAAGAATAACGTTAAATAATTACTAATAAGTAACCAACTATTTCATTTTATCCGCCGACATTGTCGGCGGAGTCATATATTAGAATAGTTAACTACTTAGTATATAACAGGTAAATACTGAACAATGAAATTACTTTTTTCTAAACGTTCGCCTCTGAGTGTACAACTATTTATTGCGCTAACACTTGCTCTGACGCTAATGGTATTAGATATTAATTATCGTCCTTTTAAAGAGATTCGTTATTACTTAGATACCATAATTTCACCACTCTATAATGTTTCAAACGCACCAAAATCATCATTTGACTCTCTTTATGAAATGTCAAAAACACAAGAAGCGTTAGTTAATGAAAATAGCAAATTGCAAGAAACGTTAATGCAACAGAAAAGTGATCTACTACTACTTGAACATTTGAAACATGAAAATGATCGCCTAAGAGGATTATTAGGTTCTCCATTAAGACATGATGAACACAAAATGGCTGCTCAAGTTTTATTAGCTGATACTGATCCTTATGTTTACCAAGTTGTGATCAATAAAGGTGCAAATAATGGTGTTTATGTTGGTCAACCAGTCGTAGATGAGAAAGGAATTGTTGGACAAATTTATCAAACGGCGCAATCAACCAGCCGTGCGATATTAGTTTGTGATTATCAACATGCAATTCCTGTGCAAGTACTAAGAAATGATATTTCTATGGTAGCAGTTGGTAATGGATGTAGTAATGATTTAACCCTTGATTTTTTACCTAATAATGTTGATATCAAAGTTGGTGATGTTTTAGTTACTTCTGGACTTGATGGTCGCTTCCCTGAAGGCTATCCAGTGGCTGTGGTAAGCTCAGTCAAACTTGATATTAGTGATTCAACCCCAATTATTTCTGCTACACCTACAGCGGATTTAAAACGTTTACGCTATTTATTATTACTATGGGGCGAACAAGGAGTAAAACATGAGGGGGAATAGTCGATTTAGTATTTTGATTATTTGGTTAACACTGTTGATAGGCTTATGTTTACAGATTGTTCCATGGTCAGCTGATTATAATATGCTTAAACCGCATTTATTAATGTTAATCATGGCGTATTGGTTAATAGCGCTTCCTCATCGTATTGGAATGGGGATGGCCTTTATATTAGGCATAGTCTTGGATCTATTTTCCGGATCTATTCTTGGTATTCATGCGTTTATTTTTTCCTGTATAGCTTACTTGCTGCTGTTTAAATTTCAGTTGATTCGTAATTTAGCGCTCTGGCAGCAAGCAATTGTTATCTTTGTTGTATCGCTTTGTTACAATTTTTTAATATTTTTATTTCAGGTTACTATTTATCACACCATAACGATTTCGCCTTTAATTTTAATATCTAGTTGTGTTGATGGGGTATTATGGATAGTGATTTATCTATTTTTACGAATAATAAGACGGAACTTTGCTATCAATTAAAAAGGAATCATTATGTCTGTTGAATTATTAATGAATGTGACGCCTTCAGAGACTCGTGTTGCTTATATTGAAGACGGTATTTTACAAGAGATCCATGTTGATCGTGAATCGCGCCGAGGAATTGTTGGCAATATTTATAAAGGAAAAGTGATTCGTATCTTACCTGGTATGCAGGCCGCTTTTGTAGATATTGGTCTTGAAAAAGCTGCTTTTTTGCATGCTTCAGATATTATGCCACATACTGAATGTGTCTCTGATAGTGATCAAGAACAATTTCAAGTTAAAGATATTTCTGAACTGGTTCGCCAAGGTCAAGACTTAATGGTTCAGGTGGTTAAAGATCCTTTAGGAACTAAAGGAGCTAGGTTGACCACTGACATTACATTACCTTCACGGTATTTAGTTTTAATGCCGGGGCCAAATTCGACCCATGTTGCTACATCACAACGAATTGAATCTGAAGAAGAGCGAGAAAGGCTGAAAAAAATCGTTGAGCAGTATGTCTCTGATGAAGGCGGTTTTATTGTAAGAACAGCTGCAGAAGGGGCAAATGCCCATGAGCTTGAACAAGATGCTAATTTTTTAAAACGACTATGGACAAAAATTCAAGAAAGAATGGCTCGTCCGGTTAGTAAAAATTTAGTATATGGAGAGCTAGCTTTATCGCAACGAGTATTACGAGATTTTGTTGGTGATCCAATCGAACGTATATTAGTTGACTCAAAATTAACTTATGACTTGTTAGTTGAGTTTACTCAGGAATTTATGCCTGAAGTAACTAGCAAACTAACCCATTATCGTGGCAATATTCCAATTTTCGATCTGTATGATATTGAAAATGAAATTCAAAGAGCGCTAGATAGAAAAGTTAAATTAAAATCTGGTGGTTATTTGATTATTGATCAAACCGAAGCCATGACTACCATTGATATTAATACCGGTGCATTTGTCGGCCATCGTAATTTAGAAGAAACCATTTTCAACACCAATATTGAAGCAACGATTGCCATTGCCCGCCAATTAAGATTACGTAATTTAGGTGGCATTATTATTATCGATTTTATCGATATGCAAGAAGATATTCATCGTGAACGGGTATTACAATCTTTACAAGATTTTTTAGCTAAAGATCGAGCACGAACATCTGTTAATACTTTCTCCGGTTTAGGATTAGTCGAAATGACCCGTAAACGTACGCGTGAAAGTATTGGCCATATTCTTTGTGAAGAATGTCCATCTTGTAAAGGTCGAGGTATTGTTAAATCTGTCGAGACAGTATGTAATGAAATATTGCGTGAGATTGTCCGTGTTTATAAAGCTCATCGCTCTGAGTACTTCTTAGTTTATGCATCTGCCGCAGTAGCCAATGCACTGACCAATGACGAGTCTCATGCTTTAGCCGAAGTTGAAGTCTTTGTAGGCAAACGAGTTGAAGTAAAAGTTGAACCACTGTATATACAAGAACAGTATGATGTTGTACTTATGTGATTAGTTTAACTGTATTAACCATAAAAATAGGTAAAACCTAATTGATAAGTGATTGTCAGAAAAACATTTTTTATTTTTTATCAATAAATTAAGGAATTTATGAAAGTAACTCAAGTGAGTGAAAGGTTACTCCACCCAAATAACTTAAATCAACAAGATATAGCTAATTTACTTGATATGTTAAGTTCAAGAAAAATTGATTTTGGTGATTTATATTTTCTATCCGGTTATTATGAAAGTTGGTCACTTGAAGATAGTATAATCAAAAATGCTTCTTTCCATCGTGATCAAGGTGTTGGTGTGCGAGCAATTATTGGTGAAAAAACTGGATTTGCTTATACCGATCAATTGTCATTAGCTCGCTTAGAACAGAGTGTATTGGCTGCTAATTCAATTACTAAACAGCAAACACCTATAGCAGTTACACCTTTTAAAACGGCGCAAGATATCACGCTCTATCCTTCGATAAATCCAATAAACAGTTTTGCTCAGGAACAAAAGATTGCCATATTACAGCAAGTGGATAAGTTAGCCCGATCGATCGATTCAAGAGTAATTGAAGTATCGGCAAGCTTAATTGGTAGTTATGAAGATATCTTAATCGCAGCTACTGATGGTACCTTAAGTGCTGATGTTCGCCCATTAGTTCGCTTATCGGTATCTGTTCTAGTGGAACAAGATGGTAAACGTGAACGAGGTAGCAGTGGTGGTGGTGGCCGATTTGGTTATGACTATTTTTTAACAACTAACGTTAAAACTGGTGAAAGCCATATCGATAGTTATACTCGCGAAGCGGTGCGACAGGCTTTAGTATTACTTTCAGCTAAGCCAGCACCTGCAGGCACAATGCCGGTGGTGTTAGGCGCAGGTTGGCCCGGTGTATTACTACATGAAGCAGTTGGTCATGGATTAGAAGGTGACTTTAATCGTAAAAATAGCTCGGTATTTTCCGGTAAAATTGGTCAGCAAGTTACCTCAGAACTTTGTACTATAGTTGATGATGGTACTATTGCTAATCGTCGTGGTTCACTTTCTATTGATGATGAAGGCACACCTAGCCAAAAAACGGTATTAATTGAAAATGGCATTTTAAAAGGTTATATGTTTGATAAGCTCAATGCAAAATTAATGAATTGTTCTTCGACTGGCAATGGCCGTCGTGAAGGTTACGCATATTTACCAATGCCTAGAATGACAAATACCTATATGCTTGCCGGAACATCGAGTTTTGATGAGATTATTCAAAGTGTTGATTATGGTTTATATGCCCCTAACTTTGCTGGTGGTCAAGTTGATATAACTTCAGGCAAATTTGTTTTTTCAACTTCAGAAGCTTATTTAATTGAAAAAGGTAAAATTACTACGCCAGTTAAAGGTGCAACACTTATTGGTTCAGGTATTGAAACTATGCAACAAATTTCAATGGTAGGGAATGATCTAGAATTAGATTCAGGTGTTGGCGTTTGTGGTAAAGCCGGGCAAAGTGTACCGGTTGGTGTTGGACAACCGACTTTAAAAGTGAATAATTTAACGGTAGGTGGTACTATTAACCACTAACAATAATACATTAATGAGAAATTAAGCTAAATGGATACAATCATTACACTCTATCAAGCATTTGTTCATATGGATCTTGCAACACTCTCAAATCCGAATGTGTTATGGATATTATATGGCATGCTTTTTGTTATCATTTTATTAGAAAATGGTGTGTTACCAGCAGCCTTTTTACCGGGTGATAGTTTATTGTTTCTAACTGGCGTATTAATTAGTCAAAATGTTTTTCATTTTGGTTTAATAAACTTAATTCTAATTGCGGGTGCCGCATTTGGTACATGGCTTGGTTATGCGCAGGGGCGCTGGCTTGGCAATACCAAAATTGTGCAAAATTGGATGGCGCATTTACCCGAAAAATATCATCGTAAATCGGAAGTTTTATTTCATAAATACGGATTACAAGCCTTATTTATCGGACGATTTATTGCATTTGTGCGTACTTTATTACCGATGATGGCGGGATTATCCGGTTTACATAGTCGCAAATTTCATATTTATAACTGGATCAGTGCGACATTATGGATTTTCTTAATTGTTACATTAGGTTATTTATTCGGCTTATCACCGATTTTCAAAACCTATGAAAAGCAAATCATGTCATTACTTATGTTAATACCGGTAATTTTATTGCTATTAGGTTTGCTTTTTACACTTTGGCTAGCATTTAAACGTTGGTTGAATAATAAAAAGCAAGTGAAACAAGATACAACAGAAAAGTAAAAGAGCGAAATTAACCGATAAGCCGGGTTCTGTCGTGGACAATCATTCCTCTAGGCTAATACTCACGCATTAGCTCAAGCAGTCTACCCGGATTCAACGCGGGCCGCGCCAATGAATCCCTATTTGACCTTGCTCCGAGTGGAGTTTACCGTGCCACAACTGTTACCAGTTGCGCGGTGCGCTCTTACCGCACCCTTTCACCCTTACCTGATCTTATTACTAAGCCATCGGCGGTATACTCTCTGTTGCACTAGTCGTGAATTTTAGCTCGCGCCAAAACCCCCCAGGCGTTACCTGGCACTCTGCCCTATGGAGCCCGGACTTTCCTCCCCTCTGTTTGTCTCCTTTTTGCAAAGGACTACAACAAAGCAGCGATTGTCTGGTTAATTTCGGCAAAGAGTATAACCTAATCGTTATTTTTGTCCAGAACAGAATAGGGATTATGGTTGCAATCTGTGCAAAAGCATTAATTTGAGTATAAGAAAATTGACGTTTGATGAATAAGTAAGTTTAACTATTCTATGTGGTTTAGAGAACATAAACTAAAAAGCACATCAATTGATGTGCTTTACTTAATCAGTAATGAGAATTACCATTTTTTCTGTTTATTATTTTGATCATAATTAAACCAAGTAACTACACCTTGGTTAACAATGACTTCTAAAGTACCTTCGACAATATCATATTGCGTTTCACCTAATAAAACATTATTCGTTGAACTCTTTTTAAGATATTTATAAGTCCATTTAGTCTCATTGCTATTAATAACGGTTTTAGCTGTTGGTTCACCAAAAATATGTAAAAGCTGTGTTTCAGTGGTCGAACCTTCTACTATTTTATTCACTTTTTCGTGACTTAGAGGGGCTCCTTGTTCAAAATAATTTTTTTGTGAACATGCTGCTAATGCCAATATTGAAAAAAGAACGACCAAAATTTTACTAAGATTTTTCATGGATTCTTGCCTATTAATTTATGATTTATAACAAAAGATAGCTAATCATAGCATAGCTTTACTGTTGTAGAAAATGACCGAATCATAAATTTCAATAATAATAATTAACCTTAATAATTGATATAAAACGATAAAATGAATATATGGAAACATTTTTGTTTCTTTATGTTTCCATTTTTTGAAAAGTGGATAAGATGTTTATCTCTAGTTATTGTTTTATGCTTTATCGTCTCGTTTTTTTCTTAAAACTCGCTTAATTGGTTGTTTTGTCATGGAATTCATATAACGACTTGGCCAAATTTGTGAAGGTTTCAAATTAAGTGCCTTGGCTATAATAGTTTCTCCTTTGGTCCAAGGTCTCACTAATGCGTTGCTTAATGTTGATGAGCTCAAACCTGATTTACGAGATAATTCAGCCAGTGTAGTCCCTTTCTTTTTTAATGCGGCAATGATATCTGCTTTGTGCCAGTCGTTAGATTTTATTTCCATTTTTTCTTCCTTCGTAGTTTATAACATTAAATATCTATGTTATGCTTTCATGTTATTAAAACCAGTAAGTTTATAATTTAACTTTTAACATCATTAATAAGTTGTTTCTTATTATTGTAACAAAGTTTCTTTAATTTCTGTAATTTTTTTCTTGTTTCTTAAAAATAGGGTAATTAAAATGAAAGAGTGGTTCTCTCCCAAAGAACTATTAAGCGTTGCTGGAATGCCTTCAACAACGCAAGGGATTAACCGTAAAGCAAGAGCTGAAAAGTGGACTTCTCGAAAACGATCTGGTGTTCGTGGTAAAGCACTTGAATATCATATAAGTAGTTTATCGATAGATGTGAAAAAAGCTTTATGTCTTGAAGAAGAAAGTGCGACTTATGTAGTTTCGCCAATAGATCCACTACAACTTTGGATGACTGCATTTGAACAGTTATCTACTGAAGAACAAATAATTGTTAGTTCATGGCTAATGCGTAACGGCATTAAGGATTTTATTACCTTTATTAATAAACATAAAAAAGATAATTAGTGTTATTGTATAAGCTGATATATACTCTAACGTCAGAAAATTTTAGTTGCTACAATGGAATAACCAATGGAAAATAAGTTTCAATTAACGAATAGTAAAGAGATTATTATTTATTTAGCTCAACAGTTTCCGAATTGTTTTACAATTGAAGGGGAAGCCAAACCTTTAAAAATTGGCATCTTTCAAGATATCCTTTCTCATCTTGAAAATAGTGAAATACTTAGTAAAACCAAACTCCGTGTTGCATTAAGAGCTTATACAATGGGTTGGCGTTACCTATATAGTATAAAAGAAGGTGCTCATCGCGTTGATTTAAATGGTAATCCAACTGAAGTTATCACCAAAGAACAAATGGAACATGCACAACAGCAATTGAAAGAAAGCAAAGAACAAGCTAAAGAACGTGCGAAACAAAAACGCAAAGCGACCCCAAAACCAGCTAGAAAACCTCGTACTTTGAAATTAGGTGATTTTGTTAAAGTTAATGTTGGTAATAAACCAATAAAAGGACAAATCATTACAATTGAAAAGGAACATATCAAAGTTAAAGTAGGTGCTGGAATGGAGTTAATGGTTAAACCTGAGCATATTATTAATAGATAGAGAATTTATATGAATAAGCTACTGAAAGGTTTTGTTAAATTCGGTCTCATTTTATGTATAATTAGTACAACTGCTCAGGCCAAAACGCCGGCGACTGAACAAATTCCTGTTTTAAAGCAAGACGAAGTACATCAAGTGGTTGCTAAACGTGTGACCAACTTTTTTACCCAGTCACATTACCGTGACTTTTCGTTAGATGGTGCCTTTTCTGCTAAAATTTTCGATCGTTATTTCAAATTATTAGATGGTAATAAAACCCTCTTTCTGCAAGATGATGTAAATAAATTCCGTGATCGCCAAGAGCAATTGGGACAAGAACTGATTGATGGCGATTTAAAAACAGCTTACGATATTTACAACCTTTTCTTGCAAAAACGCTACAATCGTTATCAATACGCGCTTGAGGTCTTACAACGTCCTATGGACTTTAATACTAAAGACCAAATAAATTTCAAACGTGAAGATATGGCGTGGCCAACCTCTGAAAAAGAGCTCGATGAATATTGGGATAAACGAGTTAAATATGATGAGTTAAATCTATCTTTAACTGGTAAAAATGAAAGCCAAATTCGTGAAGTTCTAACTAAACGTTATCAACGAGTATTAAAAACGATTGTTCAATCTAATAATGAAGATTGTTTCCAAGTATTTATGAATGCTTTTGCGCGAGAAATCGATCCTCATACCAGTTATTTAGCACCACGTAAAAAACGTGATTTTGATTCAGAAATGAGTCTGTCTTTTGAAGGTATTGGTGCAACGCTTAGCCAACAAGATGATTATACTGTTATTATGTCTTTTGTCACTGGCGGCCCTGCTGAGAAAAGTAAATTATTATCAGTCGGTGACCGAATTATTGGTGTAGGGCAAAGTAATTCTGCTATTGAAGATGTCATCGGTTGGCGTTTAGATGATATTGTTGACAAAATCCGTGGACCTAAAAATACCGTAGTAAAATTAGAAATTTTACCAGCGGGTAATAATAGTAAACCGAAAGTGATCGAAATCACTCGTGATAAAATTCATTTTGAAGATCGTGAAGCTAAATTAAAAACTATCAATAATAGCCGTGGAAAAATCGGTGTGATTGAAATACCAAGTTTTTATATTGGCTTGACCAAAAAAGTTGAATCATTAATCCTCGAAGCCAATAGTGAAAAACTACAAGGTCTAGTTATTGATTTACGAGATAACGGTGGTGGTTCATTAGCTGAAGTTATTGAATTAACAGGATTATTTATTGACAGTGGTCCAGTTGTACAAGTACGGGATAATTTACAAAAGATCACCACTTACGATGACAAAAATAAAGGTATTGAATACACAGGCCCAGTTGTTGTCATGATCAATCGTTATAGTGCATCAGCCTCAGAAATTTTTTCAGCAGCGATGCAAGATTATGGCCGAGCAGTTATTGTTGGTGAAACGACTTATGGTAAAGGAACAGTACAAACTTCTCGTAACATTTCATATCCAGTAGATGCGCGATTACACCCTAAATGGCCAGAACTTGGCGGAGCACAATACACGGTACAAAAATTTTACCGTATTAATGGTGGCAGTACTCAGTTAAAAGGTGTTGTACCTGATATCGAAATGACAAAAAGCCAATATGTCGATGAAATGGGAGAACGATTCTTAGATAATGCCATGCCGTGGGATAAAATCCCATCAGCTGATTATCTCACTGTTGCTAACATTAAACCTTTATTAGCTAACTTAAAATCACAGCATCAAGCTCGAATTGCTAATAATCCTGAATTTAATTATATAGAAGAGGATATTAAGCGGTTTAATGATAAAAAAGATGATCAATATGTGGTTTCTTTAAATAAAAATGAGCGAGAAACCGAACAAAAAACTAACGATGATCGTGATTTAAAAAGAATGAATGAACGTTTAAACCGTGCTGGTTTAGCGCCAATTACTAAATTAAAAGATCTACCTAAAGGTTATAAACAGCCTGATGCATTTCTAGATGAGGCAGTCGAAATCTTACTTGATTTAATACCAAATTATCCTAATCTTGAAGCTAGTAAGGTTAGAGGTGGATTTCTTTCTTTAGATAAACCAATTGAGTAGTTATAAACAAAAAGTAAGGAATAAGTATTATGAGTATTAATTTAAAATATGCTTTAGTTGCAACGGTTCTTATTTTAGCTATTTTTGTAGTATTCGGAACCATCGTTTACATGAATTAACACTTGATTAATTGTTTGCAGATAATTATAGTATGCACCCTGCTTTCAAAAAGCAGGGCTAAATTAAGGTGAGGTGTCCGAGTGGTTGAAGGAGCACGCCTGGAAAGTGTGTATACGGCAACGTATCAAGGGTTCGAATCCCTTCCTCACCGCCATGAATATTTATTCAGTCATCGAAGGAAAGAGCCATTAGGTTCTTTAGCATTGCCAACAAAATCTATTAATATGGTCTTGGCATTTACCTCAGCTTTAATGACCTGACGTGACGATTAATCTCTTCCTCTCCACGATCTTTCGGAGTTACTATGGAAAACTTACGCACTGTTCAGGATTATATACGCTGGACCACTTCGCAACTTAGTCAATCAGACATCTTTTTAGGCCATGGCACCGATAACCCTATCGATGAAGCTAAACAACTTATCTTAGCTACGCTCGGCTTATCACTATTTATTCCTC
This sequence comes from Gilliamella apis, assembly GCF_002142155.1. Lineage (GTDB taxonomy): Bacteria > Pseudomonadota > Gammaproteobacteria > Enterobacterales > Orbaceae > Gilliamella > Gilliamella apis. Next base: position 60,163 of record NZ_NASD01000014.1, read on the forward strand.
CAGAATTTTATGCTGCAAATCTGACTAATGATGAAAAACAACAACTAAATGAGATCATCAACAAACGTATTAATGATCGCTTACCAACACCTTACCTAACTAATCAAGCGTGGTTTTGTGGTCATAGTTTTTACGTTGATGAACGAGTCTTAATCCCACGTTCTCCTATTGGTGAACTGATTAATAATCAGTTTAAAGATATAATTAGCAGTGAACCAAAAAATATTTTAGATCTCTGCACCGGTAGTGGGTGTATTGGTATTGCTTGTGCTTATGCATTTCCTGATGCTCAAGTTGATATTACCGATATTTCATTAGAAGCGTTAGATGTCGCGCAAACTAATATTGAATTGCATGATATGCAATATCAAGTTACACCAATTTTATCCGATCTATTTAATCAATTAGAGAATAAAAAATATGACCTAATTGTGACTAATCCTCCATATGTCGATGATGAAGATATGAATGATCTTCCCGACGAGTTTTTATATGAGCCAAAATTAGCACTCGAAGCAGGATTTGATGGATTAGACTTAGCAAAAAGAATTTTACACGATGCTTGTGATTATTTAACACCTGATGGTGTATTAGTCTGTGAAGTTGGTAATAGCTGGGTGTCTTTACAACAACAATATCCAGATGTACCCTTTAACTGGATCAGTTTTGAGCATGGTGGATTTGGCGTATTTGCAATTACGCAGGCTGACTTGAAGACTTATCAGCACTATTTTAAATAAATTAACTATAAAATAAAAAATTGGAATAAGAACTATGGCAGGAAATTCAATCGGTAAATTATTTAAAGTCACAACCTTTGGTGAATCACATGGTACTGCATTAGGTTGCATTGTTGATGGCGTGCCACCAGGGATGAATTTAAGCGAATCCGATATGCAACACGATCTTGATCGCCGTCGTCCTGGTTCATCTCGTTACACTACGCAACGTCGAGAAGCTGATCAAGTAAAAATCCTCTCCGGGGTATTTGAAGGTGTGACTACCGGTACCAGTATCGGATTATTAATTGAAAACACCGACCAACGTTCACAAGATTACAGCAAAATAAAAGATATTTTTAGACCGAGTCACGCCGATTATACCTACCAAAAAAAATATGGTATTCGGGATTATCGCGGGGGTGGTCGCTCATCGGCACGCGAAACTGCCATGCGTGTAGCGGCCGGTGCTATTGCTAAAAAATATTTACATGAAAAGTTAGGTATTACCATTCGTGGTTATTTAGCGCAAATGGGTGATATCGAGTGCCAATTAAATGATTGGCAACAAGTTGATCAAAATCCTTTTTTCTGTCCAGATGAAAGTAAACTAGAGGCTCTTGATCAACTATTAAGACAGCTCAAAAAAGAGGGCGATTCAGTTGGCGCTAAAGTCTGCATTGTTGCTGAAAATGTTCCAGTAGGTTTAGGTGAGCCCGTCTTTGATAAATTAGATGCTGATCTTGCCCATGCATTAATGAGCATTAATGCAGTAAAAGGGGTTGAAATTGGTGATGGTTTTGCTGCGGTTAATAAACGTGGTAGTGAAAATCGTGACGAAATAACCCCACAAGGATTTTTATCAAATCATGCTGGTGGTATTTTGGGGGGAATTAGCTCGGGTCAAACTATCATTAGCAGCATAGCATTAAAACCAACCCCAAGTATTGAAATTGCCGGACAATCAATTAATATTAATGGCGAAAGTGTCGAAGTTTCAACCCATGGCAGACATGATCCTTGTGTCGGTATTCGAGCAGTGCCTATTGCTGAAGCAATGGTCGCTATCGTATTAATGGATCATTATCTTCGCTATCGGGCCCAATGTAGTGATGTAAAATAATCATGAGTTACGAATTACTGGCTTTACTTTTTTTAATTGCGACGTTAGCAGGCTTTATTGATTCAATTGCTGGTGGCGGTGGACTATTAACGGTACCGGCACTACTAGCTGTAGGATTACCACCAGCTAGTGCGTTAGCTACTAATAAATTACAAAGTTGTGGCGGTTCGTTTTCTGCTAGTTTCTATTTTATTCGCCAGCGTATGGTTGATTTAAAACAGCAAAAATGGGCGATTGCTTGTGCATTCATTGGTTCCGCTCTTGGCACATTATCAGTCATGCATATACAAGCGGATTTCTTAAAATTATTATTACCAATATTAACCATCAGCGTCGGACTTTATTTTCTACTATCACCAACAATCGGAGATAGTGATCGTAATAGTCGGCTTTCAATTTTACAATTTGCTTTGATTCCTGCGCTGATTATTGGCTTTTATGATGGATTTTTTGGGCCCGGTGCCGGATCATTCTATGCACTCGCATATATTACTCTGGCGGGATTCAATTTAACTAAAGCAACCGCTCATACCAAAGTACTCAATTTTACCTCTAATTTAGCAGGATTAATCTTCTTTATTGCTGGCGGTGAAGTGGTATGGTCAATTGGTTTAGTTATGTTAGTTGGCCAATTTATTGGCGCAAGATTAGGGGCAAAAATGGTTATAGCTAAAGGACGAAAATTAATAAGACCAATGTTAATTACCGTTTCAACCATCATGAGCATCAAATTAATCTATGAAAACTTCTTTTAATCATCGCTAATAAAATTTAGAATCAGTTTTAGTACCATCAATAAGCTAACAACCAAGAATACATTAGCCAATTAAAAACCCCGTTCCTCAAAATTTTGTGGAACGGGGTTTTTAAAGCCTAAAATCCCGCCAATAAATCGCTAACGCTAGTTATAACATCAGCTAGTTCCAATAATAAAAGTTTATTTTTATCAATCAGTTTGATGCTTCTCATTTAGCGACTTTCGCAACGTGCTGACAACTGAGAGAGGTTAGCATGGCAAACAGGGATGTTTGGCAAGGAGCGTTAAAAGCGAACGAAGGCGGAAGGCAGTCACGTAGTGACCACTTGCGTGGTCGCCGCGGGAGATTGTAAAGAGGGTTGGCGCCAACCCTCTTAACTCGGACGTATTCACCGTATAGAACTAGCCACCAAACAACAAAACGTCCGAAACTCAGCGAACCAAAAAAATTTGAGGAACGGGGTTTTTAAAGCCTAAAATCCCCTAAAGTTTCTCCGAAATTGGTTTTAAAACTAAAATTAGCTCGCTATAAACATAAGAGTTTATTTTGGCAAATAAGTTTGGTGTATTTAATTTAGCGACATTCGCAATGTGCTGACAACTGAGAGAGGTTAGCATGGCAAACAGGGATGTTTGCCAAGGTTGTGTTTTGTCAGGAACAAATCACAGCCGGTGCGTTAAGAGCGAACGAAGGCGGAAGGCAGTCACATCGTGACCACTTGCGTGGTCGCCGCGGGAGATTGTAAAGAGGGTTCGCGCCAACCCTCTTAACTCGGACGTAATCACCGTATAGAAACAACCACAAAACAACAAAACGTCCGAAACTCAAACAATCCAAAAAATAAAGAACTAAAAAATTTTGAGGAACGGGGTTTTTGAAGCCAAAATCCATCCAATAAATTGCTAACGTTAGTTATAACATCAGCTAGTTCCAATAATTAAAGTGTATTTTGGCAAATAAGTTTGGTGTATTTAATTTAGCGACATTCGCAACGTGCTGACAACTGAGAGAGGTTAGCATGGCAAACAGGGATGTTTGCCAAGGCGGTGCTTTGTCAGGAACAAATCACAGCCGGTGCGTTAAAAGCGAACGAAGGCGGAAGGCAGTCACATCGTGACCACTTGCGTGGTCGCCGCGGGAGATTGTAAAGAGGGTTCGCGCCAACCCTCTTAACTCGGACGTAATCACCGTATAGAAACAACCCCAAAACTACAAACGTCCGAAACTCAAACAACTAAAAAATAAAGAACTAAAAAATTTTGAGGAAAGGGGTTTTTAAAGCCAAAATCCATCCAATAAATCGCTAACGTTAGTTATAACATCAGCTAGTTCCAATAATTAAAGTATATTTTTATCAATCAGTTTGATGCTTCTCATTTAGCGACATTCGCAATGTGCTGACAACTGAGAGAGGTTAGCATGGCAAACAGGGATGTTTGCCAAGGCGGTGCTTTGTCAGGAACAAATCACAGCCGGTGCGTTAAGAGCGAACGAAGGCGGAAGGCAGTCACATCGTGACCACTTGCGTGGTCGCCGCGGGAGATTGTAAAGAGGGTTGGCGCCAACCCTCTTAACTCGGACGTAATCACCGTATAGAACTAGCCACCAAACAACAAACGTCCGAAACTCAAACAACCCAAAAAATAAAGAATCAAAAAAATTTGAGGAAAGGGGTTTTTGAAGCCCAAAAATCCCCCTAAAGTTTCTCCGAAATTGGTTTTAAGGGCGTAATTAAGACATAATATTACATTAATCTTTACAAAAGTTAACAATAAAACCATCAAAAAAAGTTGCATGGTTTTTTGCAATCACTATACTTTTATAGCATATTTATACGAATGGATAAATTTTATGCCATTAGGCTTAAAATTTTAAATAAATCATAAAATTGGATTGACAAGGATATCTGATATGGATTATAATTTTCAACACACAACACACAACACACAACCTGCCCAACCTATAATGTAG